>NZ_JAVDTO010000022.1:0-78619 GCF_031455875.1 Azospirillum sp. BE72 | reverse complement strand
CCACGGACGGAAGCATGAAGCCGGCGACGTGACAATCACTGCGAGGGACTTGACGTCTGACGGCCCATTACGGAAGCATTACAGTTGCGATGGAACGTCCTCCCGCCTGTTGAACAGGCTTTGGGAGGTCGCCATGTCCGGTGTCGCGGTCGAGGACCTGCTGGGGCTGTGGTCAGAGGAACTGCGTGGAGCCAAAGCCCGGCTTCAGCCGCTGTTCTTGCAGTCCGGCACGGCGGCATCAGCCGGCGCGTTCCTGGACGGGCTGCTCGGGCCGGAGCGGCGCAAGACCGGGTGGATGCGCGCCGAGGCCGCAGGTGATACGGGTCCCTGGCGTCAGCAGGCGGTACTCGGCCGTACCTCCTGGGATGCCGACGCGCTGCGCGACGTGGTCCGCGACTACGCGCTCGATGCCTTGGCCGAGCCTGCTGCAACGCTGGTGATCGACGAGACCGGCTTCCTCAAGCAGGGTAGAGCCTCCTGCGGCGTCGGGCGCCAATACACCGGCTCGGCGGGAAAGATCACCAACTGCCAGATCGGCGTCTTCGCCGTCTACACCTCGTCCAAGGGCCACGCCTTCATCGACCGGCGGCTCTACCTGCCCAAGGACTGGACGGGCAACCCAGACCGCCTCGCCAAGACCCACGTGCCCGAGGACGTGCGCTTCGCCACCAAGCCGGCCATAGCCGCCGCGATGGTGCGCCGGGCGATTGACGCGGGAGTGCCTTTCGCTTGGGTGGCAGCCGACAGCGTCTATGGCGTCGGTGAGTTGGAGATGGTGTTGCGCCGTGCCGGCAAAGGCTACGTGCTCGGCGTGACCGGCAGTCACCATTTCAATTCCTGGAGCCCGACTTTGTCCGTGTCTGGCACCGCCGAGAAGATCGCCAGGGACCTGCCGGCGGAGAGCTGGATCCGCTTGTCGGCGGGCGATGGCACCAAGGGGCCGCGGCTCTATGACTGGGCCTACCTGGAACTGGCCGATTTCGATCCTGAGATGGTTGGCGCGCCGCCCGGTCTGGGGCTCTGGACGCGCGGGCTGCTGGTGCGGCGACGCCCCGTTGATGGGGAACTGGCCTTCTTCACAACCTGGTGCCGGCACGGTACGCCGGTGGACACATTGGTCCGCGTCGAGGGACAACGCTGGTCGATCGAGGACGCCTTCGAGACGGCGAAGACCGAGCTGGGGCTGGATCACAACGAGACGCGGAGTTGGCACGGCTGGCACCGACACGTCTCGCTGGTCATGCTCGCCTTCGCCCTGCTGGCCGTGGTCCGGCACAAGGCCGATACCCTTGCCACGCCCCCAAAAACGATGAGGAAAGTTCCTCGCCCATGGTCCGTTGGTCGATGCAGGAGATCCGTCGTGTTGCCGACCGCCTAACCCGGCGGTCGATCGAGCCCGCAACCGTCATCGCATGGTCGGCGTGGAGGCGATGCCATCAAGCGCTCGCCTGCCAAGCCCACCGTACAAATGTGTTTCAGCTAGCAAAATTGACCCTTTCTGGGGGGTAGCATGCGCCCAAAGTTGGCCCCTTTGCACAGCCCAGGTTATGGCGCTCTCTTCAACGAAATGGCGAGTTGGTGATCCGACCCGACGGTTGCCCCGGTGGGTCCACAGGCAAATCGAGGGGCCGCCGCCACCGCGCTATGGAAGCGGGCGGCGGCCCCTCGTTGCCCATGGACTACCGGGGCAACCGACCACTTCCGGTGGGGGTGAAATTTGGGCGCTTGCAGGGGGTCAACTTTCCATCCGTTTAACAATCCTCGAATTAGGAACAACCATGGCTGCAACAGTTCGTCACTCCGAAATACCCGGTGATAGGGGGCACTACACGAAAGGGCACCGTCAAGTTGGCGTTGGACGGGTTGCGGGAGCGGGCGAGGGCGGGATATGGAGCGGCATGACGACACCCGCTGACCACCGCTATACTGGTTACCGCTACCCCGCCGAGGTCATCGCGACGGTGGTCTGGCTGTACTTCCGCTTTCCCCTGAGCCTGCGGATGGTCGAGGAGATGCTGGCAGCGCGCGGCATCCTCGTCAGCCATGAGACGGTGCGACGGTGGTGCCTGAAGTTCGGCCGCGAGATCGCCGACGGCGCGCTGGTCACCGTCACCCCTGCCACCTTTCGCATCCGTCCACAAGCCGTGACGGTCTATGCCCCCGAACGTCGCCCGGCATGGCGGCCGGGCGAGACGAGATAGGCGCGCCACTGTTGGCGGGGAGCAGATGGCGGCGGCATCTTCCCACAGCTCCGGTTCCGACATGCCCCTCGACGGTCTTCCCCTTCTCGCCAACCTGGCGATCTTTGCCGCCGCCGCCGCTCTGGTGTGGGCCGCCGGAACGCGCCTCGCGGTCTATGTGGATGGCATCGCGCAGGCAACGGGAGCGGGACAGGCCTTCATCGGCATGCTTCTGCTCGGCGGCATCACCTCGCTGCCGGAGATCGCGACGGTGACCACCGCATCCTGGACCGGCAGCCCGACGCTCGCGGTCAACAATCTGATCGGCAGTGCCGCCGGCAACGTCCTCCTGCTCGCGGTGGCGGACATGGTGCTTGGCCGGGACGCGCTGACCTCCGTGGTCGCGAAGCCTTCGACCCTGCTGCAGGGGACGCTGGGCATGATGCTCCTTTGCATGGTTGCCGCGGCCTTGGTCGCCGGTGACATCGCCGTCGCCGGTGTGGGGGTGTGGACCACGGCCCTGTTGGGCGGCTGCGTCGCTGCACTCTGGCTGTCCTCGAATTACGAACGCCGCCATGTCTGGGAAGCGGTCGACGCCCAAGTGGACGAGGGCGGCGATCTCCCAGGAGCGGAACAGCCGTTGCGGACGCTGGTGCTGAAGACCTCGGCGGTGGCGGCGGTCATTCTGCTGGCGGGATTCGTTCTGTCGCAGGCGGGTGACGCCATCGCCAAACAGAGCGGGCTGGGCACCGGGCTGGTCGGCTTCGTGCTTCTTGCCTTCGCCACCTCGCTGCCGGAGCTGAGTTCCATCGTCTCGGCGCTCCGCATCCGGCGCTATGAAATGGCGGTCGGCGACATCTTCGGCACCAACCTCTTCAACATCGCGCTGCTGTTCCTGGCCGACCTCACCTATTCCGGCGGGCCGGTGCTGTCCGAAGGCGGAACCTTCGAAGCCGTGGCGGCCTTGCTGGCCAGCCTGCTGACGGGCCTTTTCCTCATCGGTCTTCTGGAGCGGCAGGACCGAACCATTTGGCGGATGGGGTACGATTCGCTGGCGGCGCTCATCCTCTATGCCATGGGTCTCGTGGTCCTTTATCCCTTTGCGCAATAGGGGAAACCCACGCGATCCGGCCGGAACCGATCTTTTGGGCGCGAGTTGACACTGCAAGTCCCGGCCCTCCGCGGCCACCTTTCCCACTGTTCGGAGGACCACGGCCGCCATGCGTCCATCCAGGCTGTCCCGCCGCGCCTTCCTGCAGGCCGCTGCCGCCGCCGGCGTCAGCGCCACCGTGCTGCCGCTCAACCGCGCCCTGGCGATCATGCAGACCGGGACGGTGACCCAGCCGCCCAACTGGCTCGACGCGCAGGGACGCATCCGCTTCCGCCGCGACGGCATTCCGAAAGTGACCGGCGACAAGGTGTTCGCCATCGACGTGCGTGCCCGCGACATGCCCGGATGGCCGGCCGAACAGGCCCATGCCTTCCTGCTGCGCGCCACCCGTGCCGACCGGATTTTCGAGGGGATCGACCTGTCGATGCTGCCGGACCATCTGCAGCCCGACCGTCTGGTGCTGGAGGAGACGCTGGCCGCCGACGGTGTGACGATGCCGGAACCCGACTTCTACGGCGACCTGCTTCTCGCACGCAGCCGGATGCCGCTGCTCCTCGGCCAGCCGCTCGCCCTGCTGATCTATCACGACTATCCCAGGTTCCGCGCCGCCAAGGCCCGCCTGAAATGGAACGAGGACGCCGTCCGCTGGGGGCTGAGACCGGTTATGTCGAGCGCGATCCCTATGGCGCGGCGCGCTACGTCCGCGTCGGCGGCGAGACGCCCTTTGCCGAAGACGTCTACTCGCCGCTGAAGAACACCACGGTCAGGCCCAAGGTGCAGAACCGGGGAACCACCTGGCCGACGCCCAACCAGCAGGGTTCCCCCTCGGCGGAGGCGATGTACCACGCGGGAGAGATTGACCGGGAATTGGAATCGCCGCCCGCCGACTGAGCGATCTTCCGGCGCAAATTCCATTCGCAGTATGTCGATCCCGCGGCGATGGAGACCGACAACGGCAACGGTTGGTACGACCGCGAAACCGCGACCCTGCACCTCGTCACCGGCACGCAGTCGCCCTACACCAACGCCACCCACGCCATCGACATGGTGGGCAAGAGCAGCTTCGCGCTGAAGGACCTGCGCTTCTAGGGGTCCGAGTAGCAGCGGAACCAAGAACCTAGGTAAGCCCCCCTGGCTGTCTCGGTAGGGTCTAAAACGCGCCCGTGAGGCGTATCGGAAAGCCGAACTCAACCCTATTGAGACGTAGAAAGTGTCTTATCGCCTCGCCTTGCTGGGGTCTACCCCACCGGGACGGTGCCCGGAGACGGCAGAATTTCTGGGGTGCAGCGCTTACCTGGGTTTTGCGTTCCTCTGCTACTCAATCCCCTGCTCCGGTAAGCGCCGGCTTGGGTCCGGTGCGGGTCGGGCGACTGCCGTCGGCCACCATCGCTGTCAGCTCGACCAGCACCTCCTCGACGAAGGCATCGACATCCGAGAACGCGTCCCAGGACGCTGGTATGGTGCATGCGGGACGAACGGCGGTGCCCATAGAGTGCGCATCCAGGCGGTCAGAGCGACGGCCGCAGAAATACCAGACCGCGACCCGCCGCAACACTCCTATTCACCTTAAAGTAGCATCCCGACCAGCACTCCCAGGGACGCGCCTGCCACGAACAAGCTCTCATATTCCTTGGAAGGGGGCTGAACCGGCTGCCGGACTGGATGAAGGCGGAATACGCACAGGTCTGGCGGAAGGCGAAGGGCGGCGTGCTCATCGTGCGGCAGGCGCGGCGGATGCGGCACGAGGCTCTGCCCGCGCTGCCCCGCGCCTTGTCGGCGGTGCGGCGCTGCGCGCGCCAGCTGGACCGGATCGACACCGCGCCGGATCTGGCAGAGAAGGACCGGTCGGCGCTGCTGGCTCTGCGGGACAGAAGCGACACGCTGCTCGCCGCCGGCGATGGGGAGCGGGCTCGCCGACGCGCTACGGCTGTCCGCCGGACGGAGGGATCGTGATGGCCGCGGGCGCAGGTCCCTGACCCATCACCGACCGAACCGGGCGGCATGAAGTCCCGCGAGCCTGCCGGACGTGAAGGCCCAGGCCAGATGGTGGCCGTGTCCTTCCAGCAGAAGGCCGCCCTGCCCGACCGATCCGACGGCGTAGAGGCCCGGGATCGCCTGCCCGTCGCCGCGCGTCACCTGATGGTCGCGGTTCACCGTCAGTCCGCCGTCGGTCAGGATGATCCAGCTCTTCACCGGCCCCAGCGCATGGAACGGCCCCTTGCCGATGGCAGGCCGCCCGCCGGGCGCGGCGTTGTGGGCAGTGACCGCCTTGGCCAATGCCGGGGCGGGCACGCCCATGGAGGCCGCCAGTTCCTCGATCGACCCGCCACGGTGGTAGAGGTCCGGCCGTGTCCGCTTGTAGTCCTGGAGATAGGCGTAGGCGACGCCGGGGGCGGTCGAGATGAAGTATGGCCATTTGCCGAATTTGCGCGCCACCTCGTCGTCGAAGACGATGTAGCCGACCTTGTCGGGCTGTTCGGCCAGAGCATAGTTCGGGCGGTCCAGCTCGTCGGCGAACCGCTTGCCGCGCTTGTTCACCAGGATCGCCCCCTCACGGAACAGCGACGGCTCCGGGCTGAGGTAGGTGGTCACGAAGGACAGGATGAAGGGGCGCAGGCTCCAAGTCGGCAACTTTTCCAGCGCCATGCGCATGGCGCCGGTCAGCAGCCGGTGCGGCGGCAGGCGCAGGAGAGCGCTGGGCTTGGCCGGCGGCATGAAGCGCAGGTTCGGGCCGTAAACGACCTCCCCGAACTTCACCTCGGCGCCGAGTTCCTCGCCGAACCGGTGCCCGTCGCCGACATTCGTCGTGTTCACGCCGTCCACTTCGGCGACCGCCGGATTGAAGCGCCGCTTCCAGTCCGAGCTGGACGAATAATCGCCGGTCGCCAGGATGACTGCGCGGCGGGCGCGCAGTTCATGGAGACGGCCGTCGATCCGGGCGGCCACGCCGACGACGCGGCCATCCTCCACCAGCAGCCGCTCCACCGTCGCGTTCACCCGCGCATCGACGCCGACGCGCTTCGCCTCGCGCGCGACGAAATAGATGTAGGCCCGCGAGTTGGGCAGCACGTTGTGCATGCGCGGCTGCCGGTGCGGCGGCTCGGGCATCGGGCCGTAGAAGGTCACTCCCAGCGACATCAGCCATTCGACGCTGGCCGGGACATTCTCCACCAGGATGCGCCGCAGCTCCTCATTGTCGGCCGCTGCCGCCTTCTCGCCGGCCAACTTGACGGCGAACTTCCCCATATCCTCGAAATGGGCCTGGGGATCGTCGACGATGCCGGCGCGGCGCTGATGGGGGGTGCCGGTGGCGGTTATCGACCCGATCGACAGGCCGGTGCTGCCGCGCAGTTCGGTGTGCTTCTCCAGCAGGACGACCCGCGCGCCTTCCTGACGGGCGAAGATTGCGGCGGTCAGGCCGGAGCCGCCACCGCCCACCACCACGATGTCCGTTTCTTCGCGAACGGCGTCAGCGTTCATCTCAGTGTCTCTCCAATTTGCCGGCATCCGGCGCCGCGCCGCGAGGGGCGCGCCGGATCACTGCCTGTCGTCATTCGATTGTCGGATTCCCTGGACGGGGCGTCGGTCCCGGTGCCGTCAGTCCCGCTCGCGGCCGAGCGACCGCGAACGCCGGGCCAGCCACCAGCCGGACTGTTCCGGCCAGCCGTCGAAGCCGCCGCCGCACAGTTGCTGCACGGCATGCAGCGGCCAGTTGGGATCGGCCAGCGCCTCCCGCCCGATGGCGATGAGGTCGGCCTCCCCATCGCGCAGGACCGCCTCCGCCTGATGGCCGTCGAGGATCAGGCCGACCGCCATGGTCGCGATCCCGGCCTCCCGCCGGATCCGCCCGGCGAAGGGCACCTGGAAGCCCGGATGGCGCGGAATCGCCGCCGCGGTGGCCGAAACCCCCGTCATGCCGCCGGAGGAGCAGTCGATCACGTCGATCCCGAGGTCCCGCAGGTCGCGGCTGAAGGCCACGCTGTCCTCGACCGTCCAGCCGCCCTCGACCCAGTCAGTCGCCGAGATGCGGACGAACATCGGCCGGTCGGCCGGCCAGACCGCCCGCACCGCCGCCGCGACCTCCAGCGGGAAACGGCAGCGCCCCGCCCAGTCGCCGCCATAGCCGTCGTTCCGCCGGTTGCTGAGCGGCGAGAGGAACTGGTGCAGCAGGTAGCCATGGGCGCAATGCAGCTCCACCGCCTCGAACCCGGCCTCCAGCGCCCGCGCAGCCGCGACGCGCCATGCCTCGACCAGGGCGGCGAGGCCGGCACGGTCCAGTTCCGCCGGCACCTGCCAGCCGTCGGAGACAGGCAGCGGGCTTGCACCGACAACCGGCCAGGGCGGCTCCCCGCGTGCCGCGTCGGCCGCGCCGAGTGGGCCATGCCCCTGCCAGGGCCGCTGGGTCGCCGCCTTGCGCCCGGCATGGTTGAGCTGGATGGCGGGAACCGCGCCGAACGCCTTCAGCATTCCGGCGATGCTGCGCAGGCCGGGGATCTGGCGGTCGCCCCACAGGCCGAGATCACCGGGCGTGATCCGCCCCTGCTCGGTCACCGCGGTCGCCTCGACCATCACCATGCCGGCGCCGCCCATGGCGAAGCGGCCGAGATGCACCCGGTGCCAGTTGCCGGCCTCGCCGTCCACCGCCGAATACTGGCACATCGGAGAGATGACGATGGGGTTGCGCAGCGTCGTCCCGCGCAGGGCGACCGGCCTGCACAGCCGCGGCGCCGACGCCGCGCCGTCGGCGGGACTCTCCATCGCCGGCCTCACCGCTCCACCCCGCTGCCGTCGGACCCGGCGCGGCCAAGCTCGGCGGCGGCGGCCTCGGCCGCCCGCAGCCCGGTGACCGACGATTTGGTCAGGCCGCCGACATAGCCGATGGCGTCGCCGCCCTCCAGCCCGCCGGTCGTCGCCCCGGCGGCGAACAGGCCGCCGATCGGCGTGCCGTCCTCGCGCCTGACCCGGCCATGGTCGTCGATGGCGATGCCGCCCATGGTGTAGGTCATGCCGGCGACCAGACGGATCGCCATGAACGGCCCCTGACGGACCGGGAAGGGACGCGCCCGGCCGGTGCTGCGCGGCGGCGTCAGGCCGGCGGTGTCGCCCGCATCCACCGCGGCGTTGTAGGCGGCGACCGTCGCCTCCAGCCGGTCGGCGGGAATCCCCAGCTTTTCCGCCAGCCCCTCCAGGGTGTCGGCCTCGACGATGGTGCCGCCGACGCGGAGCAGGTGCGGGTTGGCCGGAATGATCGATTCGGTTCCCGGCCCATTCCAGATCGGGCGGTCGAAGATCACCGTGGTCGCCAGCGGGTCGTCGAGCTTGGCGATCCGGTTGGTGACATGGACGCCGCCGCGGCCTTCGTCGACGACACGAACGCCGGCCCTGTCCACCACCAGCCCGGCCATGACGAGTTCGTCGAGCCAGGGATAGGGCCACAGCTTTTCGTTTGTCAGCGCGTCCTGGCACAGGATGTGGCCGTACACATAGGGCGTGCCGCGCAGGGCGGCACCGGCGGCGGCGGCCATCCGCAGCCCGTCGCCGCCGCCGGTGCCGGCGCCGCGCTGGCGCACCGCCTCGGGCACCGGCGAGACATGGGCGCGCACGAGCTCCGGGTCGCCCTGGAAGCCGCCGTCGGCGATGACCACGCCACGCGCCTCGATCATCAGCGTCTCACCGTTCCGTTCGGCCCGCAGCCCGACGCATCGGCCGTCCTCCATCATCAGCTCACGGGCGCGCACTCCGCGATGGATGCTGCCGCCGCGCTTCTCCAGCGCCGCCCCCAAGGTGCGCAGCAGCGTGTCGCCGCCCCTCCCCTCCCAGTTCAACCCCGGCTGCGGCAGGGCCGGCGGGGCCAGCACGGTGTCCTGCCAGTCGCGCGGCCCCGCCTTCATGAAGCGGATCCCCTGGCGGCGCAGCCAATCGACGGCGCGCGGCGCTTCCGTGGCGAGCATCGTCACCAGGGCGTCCTCGACGAAGCCGTCCGTTTCGCTGCGGATGGTGTCCATCACCTCCTCCACCGGACGGTTCAGGCTGCGCATGCCGATGTGGAAGGCGCCGCCCGTGTAGCGGGAGTTGCAGAGGTAGCGGTCCTCCGTGCCCTTCTCCAGCACGACGACGCGCAGCCCGAGTTCGGCGGCGCGGTTCGCGGCTACCAGCCCGGCGATGCCGGCGCCGATGACGACCAGATCGGATTTCATGCGTTCCATTCCTCCCGGGGATGTGCTTTGCGGGCTTCCGCCCATTTGCTTTCCGGGCTTGCGCCCGTCGTTTGATCGCCTGTCCTTTGATCCGGCGGCTATCCGGGCATCATTTCGGCAGCAGCATGTCGGAGATGATGGCGACCAGTTCCGCGAACGCCTTCATCACCAGGAACAGCAGCGGAGCGCTCAGCGCCAGGACCAGCGCGGCCCCGCCGCCCCAGCCGGACAGCAGCGCCACCGCCGCCACGAAGAGCGGAGCCAGCCCGGCGACGACGGCCAGCCAAAAGCCGTATTGGACGACGAAGCGAACCGCCGGATAGTTCTGTTCTGGCGACATGGTCCCTGATCCCGAGTTTGCGGTGATGGTGCGGCGGCGCCGGAACGGCGGTCGCTGGCCGGTGGCCGGTGGCCGGTGGCCGGTGGCCGGTGGCCGGTGGCCGGTGGCCGGTGGCCGGTGGCCGGTGGCCGGTGGCCGGTGGCCGGACACGCCGGGCGGGGCTCCCTGCCCGGCTCCCCGGCCGGTCCCCATTCGGGCCCGGCCGATGGGACAGCGGGAAACGCCGCATACCTGATTATTGACAGCCCACAACCATAATGTACACTGATTATACGCATACTGTCAATATGCGTGGAACGATCCAGTGGCGTGCGGTCGGGCGGTTCGCGATCCGGACCCGAACCGGTTCGACAGGGCTGGTGAAACCGCCCGATCCGGCCCCCGCGCCCGCCGCCATGCAAAAACAGACGATCCGTGGGAGGGACATCATGAACACGCGCGCCCCGGCATTGGCGCTGGGTCTGGCCCTGGGCCTGACCCTCTGCCCCCCGGCCAGCGGCTCTGCATCGGCCGCCTACACCGGCAATGTGGTCCGCATCGGCGTCCTCAACGACCAGACCGGCCTTTATGCCGACATCATGGGCCAGGGATCGGTGATTGCCGCCCGCATGGCGGTGGAGGATTTCGGCGGCAGCATCGGCGGCACGCCGATCGAGGTGGTCGCCGCCGACAACCAGAACAAGCCCGACATCGGCGCCGCCATCGCGCGGCAATGGTACGACGTCCAGGGCGTCGACATGATCGCGGAGATCGCCAACTCCTCGGTCGCGCTGGCGGTGATCGAGATCGCCCGCGACAAGAACAAGGTCGCCATCGTGTCCGGCTCCAACACCAACCGGCTGACCGGCGATTCCTGCACCCCCAACCATGTTCATTGGGCGTTCGACAACTATGCGCTGGCCAACGCCACCGCGCGCGCCGTCGTCAAGCAGGGCGGAAGCTCCTGGTTCTTCATCACCTCCGACTACGCCTTCGGCCACGACATGGAGAAGCAGGCCGGCGACATCGTGAAGCAGTCCGGCGGCACGGTGGTCGGGTCGGTGCGGGCCCCGCTGAACTCGGCCGATTTCGCGTCCTACCTGCTGCAGGCGCAAGGATCGGGAGCGAAGGTGATCGGGCTGGCCAACGCCACCGCCGACTTCACCAGCACGGTGAAGCAGGGCAAGGAGTTCGGCATCCTCGACGGCGGCCAGCGCTTCGCCGGCCTGACCGTCTATCTGACCGACATCGATTCGCTCGGGCTGGATGCGGCGCAGGGAACCCTGCTCAGCGTTCCGTTCTATTGGGACCTGAACGACAGGACCCGCGCCTTCTCCAAGCGCTTCATGGAACGGCACGGCAAGATGCCGACCGCCTATCAGGCCTCGGTCTATTCGCAGGTGACGCATTACCTGAAGGCGGTCAAGTCGCTGGGCAGCGATGCCGACGGCCGCGCGGTGGTCGCCCGGATGAAGGAGCTGCCGACCGACGACGACGCCTACGGCCAGGGATCGATCCGCATCGACGGGCGCAAGCTGCATCCGATGTACCTGTTCCAGGTCAAGACGCCGCAGGAATCGAAGGGGCGTTGGGACTATTACAAGCTGGCCTCGACCATTCCGGCGGAAGAGGCGTGGAAGCCGCTGGACCCCGCCTGCAGCCTCGTCGCCAAGCAGTGACGCCGGCACCGCCGGCCTTCGCCGACATCGGCACAGCATCGACAGGGAGTCTCAAGTGGTCGTCGAAGAACGCACCTACGTCCTGCACACCGGCGCAAGCCTCGCCGAATATCTGCGCATCTACGAGACGGAGGGTCTGCCGGCGCAGAAGCCGATCCTCGGCGGTTTCCTCGGCTATTTCGTGACCGAGTTCGGCACCCAGAACCAGCTCGTCCATCTCTGGGCCTATGCCGACCTGGAGGACCGCCGCGCAAGGCGGGCGCGTCTGGCCGAGAACCCGCAATGGCAGGGCTGTCTGGCGAAGATCCGCCCGATGATCATGACCATGGAGAACCGGATCATGTATCCGACCGCCTTCTCGCCCATCCGCGAGCTGCCGGTCACGACCGGGCAGCCCGGCACCGCGCCGGCCTGATCCGGGAACGGCGGACGGGCACCGGAAGGGCTGCACGGCGACGCGCAGCCCTTCCCGCTCAGGCCGCCAGATCAGGCATCGAACAGCCGGACCGGTCGGCCGGTCGCCGCCGCCTCCTTCACCGCCAGGGTGGCGCGCAAGGTTTCGGTGGCGTCCGCTCCGTCGGCCAGCGGTGCCTCCCCGTCGCGGATCACGCGGGCGAAATGGGCAAGCTGCAGGGCGTAGGGATTGCCGGGCTTCAGCGGCAGCGCCGTCCGGGTGAAGGGGTCGAGCCAGCCGCGCCCGCCCTCGTAGCGCCAGAGTTCGAGGGTCGGCGCCGTCAGCGAGCCGTGGGTTCCCGAGAAGAAATGGGTGGGGACATGCTGGCGGGCGAATTGCGGGCTTTCGCCGGCGGTCATGTCCCAGCTCCACGGCGTCGCGGCGGCGTCCGACAGGCTGACGGTCGCCAGCGCCCCGTTGCGCAGCCGCAGCAGCACCGCGGCGGTGTCCTCCACCGCGAAGCCCCGGGTCCGGTTGGAGCTGGCCGCCTGCAGGCTCCCGATGTCGCCGCACAGGAAGCGCAGGGTGTCGATTTCGTGGATCAAGTTGATCAGGATCGGGCCGCCGCCCTCCTCCCGCCTCCAGGCGGCATCGAAATAGCCGTCGGGCTTGAGGAAGGTGTAGAGGATCGTCGCCGTCACCAGCGCGCCGAGATCGCCGCGCCCGATCACCTCGCGGGCCGTCCGCAGGATCGGGTTGTGGCGGCGGTGATGGCCGACCAGCAGCGGCACGCCGGCCCGTCCGGCGGCATCCGTCAGCCGCCTTGCCGCTTCCACCGTGTCGGCGATCGGCTTTTCCACCAGGACCGGGATGCCGCGCTCGACGCAGGCGATGCCGATCGGCGCATGGGTGGCGTTCGGGGTGGCGACGACGATCCCGTCCGGCAACATGCCGGAGTCCAGCAGCGAGCCGATGTCGGGATGATGCGGCACGCCGTGCCGTTCGGCGAGCGCACGGGCCTCATCGCCCGGATCGACGATGGCCGCCAGTTGGCAGGGATACCCGTCCCGCCGGGCTTCGGCCATGGCCTCGATATGCGTCTTGCCGATGACGCCGGCACCGGCGACGGCGATGCGAAGAGGAGACATGTGAGGATCCTCGATGGGGGCCCGGTGGCGGGCGGGAAAGCGATGATCCGGCCCGGTCCCAGGAAGTTCCGCCGCGGCCGGGCAGCACCGGTTGCACAGGGCGGGTTGGGAGATGTGGCGGACGCATCGCGTCAATTGACAGCATACGTAATATCAGCTTACATACTGATTGTTAGCTGTCAATATCGCCGGCATCGCGGACTGTCTGCCGGCCGACGGTTCCCTGGCGTCTTTCCGGGCTACGATAGGATTGTGGTTGGGATTGCGAAAGGAGACGCACGCGGGTCATGCGGGTTGTGCTACCGACGGCTTCCGTATGGGAGTATCACCGCAACATGAACAGGATCGACAGGTACGCGCATGGCCATGGATGAACTCTACGCCAAACCGGGACATCTTCTCCGGCGGGCCCAGCAGATCTCGACAGCCCTCTTTACGGAGGAGTGCGCGGTCTACGATCTCACGTCGGTTCAATATGCGGCTCTGGTCGCCATCGACGGGAATCCGGGGGTGGACGCCACCCGGCTTTCGGGCCTCATCGCCTTCGACCGCTCCACGCTCGGCGGCGTGATCGAGCGGCTGGAGGCCAAGGACCTCATCTATCGCCGCCCGAGCGAGGAGGACAAGCGGATCAAGCTCCTGTACCTGTCGCCGGCCGGCAGGGACATGCTGATCACAGTGACGGCGGCGGTCGAGCGGGTGCAGGAGCGCATCCTGGAACCTCTGCGGCCGGCCGACCGCAAGACCCTCATCCAGCTCCTGATCCAGCTGGTCAACCTGCACAACGACACCCTGCCATCGTCGCTGCGGCTGGTCGTCGACCGCGAGGCGGCGGCCGAGGACACGGGCGCACCGCCCGCCGTCACCGATGGAAACACGAAACGCGGCAAGGCCGCAGCCGGTCGGAAGGTCAAGCGACGATAACAGCCTTCGACCGCGCGGGAGGAAACGGAGAGCATACGGAATGGCACAAGTTACCGCGTGGGATGCCGAGGTCGATCTTCTCGTGGCCGGCGCCGGGCCGGGCGGCATGGCCGCCGCCCTGGTCGGCGCACTGGAAGGGCTGGAGGTGATGGTCTGCGAGAAGTCGGAGCAGATTGGCGGCACCGCCTCCACCTCCGCCGGAACGCTCTGGATTCCCGGCAACACGCAAAGCCGGCGGGCCGGCTACGACGACAGCCCCGAGCAGGCGGAGATCTACATGGACCGGCTGGTCGGCGGCACCAAGGGACGCGACCTGCGCAGCGTCTATCTGGAAACCGGGCCGGCGGCGATCGACTATTACGACACCCGCACCGACGTCCAGTTCCTGCCCTGCGGGCGCCATCCCGACTATCAGCAGAACATGGCGGGCGCGGCTGTCACCGGACGGGCGATCGTCCCCAAGCCGTTCGACGGCCGCCTGCTCGGCGAGGATTTCCGGCTGGTCCGGCCGCCCATCGGCGAGTTCATGATCTTCGGCGGCATGATGGTCGGCAAGGACGACATCCCCCGCCTGATCGGCCGCTTCAGGTCGGCGGCCAACTTCACCCATTCGGTCAAGCTGTTCCTGCGCTACCTGTCCGACCGGCTGAAACATCCGCGCGGCACGCGCATCGTCATGGGCAACGCGCTGGTGGCCCGCCTGTTCTACAGCCTGCGCAAGCACAAGGTGCCGATCCGGCTCGACACCGCCATCCGCGAGATTGTGCGCGAGGGCGGCCGCGTCGTCGGCGCGGTGGTGGAAAGCAACGGCCGGGCGCTGCGGGTGCGGGCCCGCAAGGGGGTGGTGCTGGCGACCGGCGGCTTCGCCCACAACACCGAGTTCCGCAAGGCCTTCATGCCGCAGCCGGTTCCCGTCCATTCGCTGGCCTGCGAAACCGACACCGGTGACGGCCTGACCCTGGCCCAGGCCATCGGCGCGAGGATCGACGGCGACCAGCATCGCGGCGGCGCCTTCTGGACGCCGGTTTCGGTGACGCGCAGGACGGGGACCTGGAGGGGGCTGTTCCCCCATCTGGCGCTGGACCGCGCCAAGCCCGGCCTGATCGCGGTGAACGCCGCCGGCCGGCGCTTCGTGAACGAGGGCGCCTCCTACCACGACTTCGTGGAAGCCATGTTCGAAACGCACAAGCTGGTGCCGACCATGCCGGCCTGGCTGATCTGCGATGCCGCCTTCGTCGCCAAATATGGCATCGGCGTGGTGCATCCCGGCACCCGCAATCTGGCGCCGCACGAGAGGAGCGGCTATCTGACCACCGCCCCCACACTGGAGGATCTCGCGCGCAAGATCGGCGTCGATCCGGCCGGGCTGGCGGACAGCGTTCGCCGGCACAACGGCTTCGCGCTGACCGGCAGCGACCTGGATTTCGGCAAGGGCGACAGCGAACTGAACCGCTTCAACGGCGACCCGGAGAACCGCCCCAACCCCTGCCTCAAGCCGATCGAGACGGCCCCCTTCGTCGCCGTCGCGGTCTGGCCGGCGGAGATCGCCTGCAGCGCCGGATTGGCGACGGATGCCGACGGACAGGTGCTGGGCGAAGCCGGCGACCCGATTCCGGGGCTCTACGCCTGCGGCAACGACATGGCCTCGATCATGGCCGGCACCTATCCCGGTCCGGGGACGACGCTCGGGCCGGCTCTGGTCTTCGCCTACCGGGTCGCCATGCATGCGGCGGGCAAGAGCGGTGCCGCCGGCGGGGCGACCGGAGCCGCTGAGGAGCTGGACCGGGAGGAGCGGGCGGCGGCGCGCTGACGCCGCCCGCTCCGATCCGAAACCGCGTCACCCCGGGCGGGCGTCAGTCCGGCGTCCGCCCTCCACCGGGAAGCCGGGCCGAGAGCGGACCCGGCGCCCGCAGAACGGCGAGCAGCGCCTCGTTGCGCTGGCGGATCAGCGCCTCGCGCCCGCCGACCGACGCCTCCAACGCCTCGGCTCCGGCGACCAGCGCCCGCTTGCTGTCGGCGTCGAAGACCGGGGTGCCGAGATCGCCCCACCAGGAGCGGATGGGGGCGTCGAACACCTCCAAGAAGCGGGCCAGCCCGCCCGCCCCGCCTCCCAGATGGTAGGACAGCCCCTGCCCCAGCACCGCCCAGCGCGGTCCCGGCCCGGCGGCGATGGCGCGGTCGATGTCGTCGAGATCGCAGACGCCCTGCTCCACCAGATAGACCGCTTCGCGCCACAGCGCCGCCACCAGCCGGGTCGCCAGATGGCCGGCGATCTCCCGCCGCAGCACCACCGGCACCTTGCCGACCGCACAATAGACCGCTTCCGCCGCCACCACCGCCTCGGGCGCCGTCTGGCGGCCCGGCACCAGTTCGACCAGCGGCAGAAGATGCGGAGGGTTGAAGGGATGGCCGATCAGGATCCGGTCGGGATGGCGGGCCCCGTCCTGCAGGTCGCTCGGCATCAGGCCGGAGGTGCTCGACGCGATCAGGGTATCGGGCGGCACCACCGCCTCGACGGCGGCATAGATGGCGCGCTTGGCGGCCGGCGATTCCGGCCCGTTCTCCTGGACCAGATCGACGGCGGCCAGCGCGTCCCAGTCGCCGCCGGCCGCGGTCAGCCGATCCCAATGACTGCGCGGATCGCCGACGCCGAGCGCCGCCAGATCGCCGGCCGCCGCCTCGATGGCGGGGCGCAGGCGGGCCATCGCCTGCGGGTCGGAATCGACCACCGTCACGCGCCGTCCGGTGGCAAGGAAAAGGGCGGCCCAACTCGCTCCGATGGTGCCGGCCCCGACGATGCCGATGGACGCGGCGTCATGGCTGAACGCGCGGTTCATGGAGGACTCCTGCTTGTGAGTGGAAGGGCTTGTGAGTGGAAGGGGGTTTCCGGGGAATAGACCGATCCTACCCCTCAGGCGTCGATCCGCCGCATTGACATTCCGCTGAACCGATCTTCCAAAAAGCTGATTGACAGTACACTTACTGACAGATAGCTTTCTGACAGCATACTTACGAACTCGCCCGCGTAACGCGGCAGCCGGTGCATCGCCGATCGGATCGGCGGCCGTTCAGCGGGTGGCCTTTCAAAGACGGTCTTCCAGAGACAAGCGGACAGCCAAGGCGCGACCGGGGACGACGGTTCCTCTGCCGGATGGGCCCACAGGCGCGGCGACAGGCCGGATGCCGGACGCCTTCCCTGCCCCTTGGGCGAAGCTCCGCGGAAAAACAGAGGGAAAGGGACGCCATGACGTTTCCACTCGGTTCGACACCCTTCGCGTTGAAGGGCAAGCGCGTGCTCATCACCGGGGCGGCCGGCGGCATCGGCTCAGCCACGGCGAGGGCCTGCGCACAGTTGGGCGCCGAACTGGTGCTGACCGACATCCGCGACTGCTCGGCCCTGGCGGAGGAACTGGCGCCGGTCGGCGCCGGGGCCAGCGCCCATGTCTGCGACGTTCGCGACCGCGCCGCCATCGACGCGCTGGCCGAAACGGTCGGCGGAGTCGACGGGCTGGTGCTGAACGCCGGGGCCATCGCCTTCGACGATTGGGACTCGCTGGAGTGGGAGAACTCCTTCCACGAGATCATCCACGTCAACCTGCTGGCGCCGATGCAGTTCGCCCGCGCTTTCCTGCCGGGGATGCGGACGCGAGGCGGCGCGCGGATCGTGCTGATCGGCTCGGTCGCCGGCTGGACGGGCGGCACCCTGTCGACCACCGGGGCGCATTACGTCGTCTCCAAGGGCGGCGTCCACGCCTTTACCCGCTGGCTGGCCCGCCGCGCGTCGCCCGACGTCTGCGTCAACGCGGTCGCCCCCAGCGCCACGGCGACGGCGATGATCGCCGGCCAGCCCGCCCCGGCGGTCGCGGCGCAACTGGTGCCCCGCGTGGCCTCGGCGGACGAGATCGCCTGGCCGATCGCTTTCCTCTGTTCGCCCGCGGCCTCCTTCCTCAGCGGGGTCGTGCTCGACGTCAACGGCGGCGCCTACCTGCGCTGACCGGCACGAAAGGATCCGCCAAGATGGCGAACGCATTGCTGATCCAGGTCCTCAACGGCCTCGTCTACGGGGGCCTGCTCTTCATCGTGTCGGTCGGGCTGGTGCTGATCTTCGGCCTGCGGCGGGTGGTGAATTTCGCCCATGGCAGCCTGTTCATGATCGGCGCCTATGTCGGCTTCAGCATTTCGCTGATCGCCGGCTTCTGGGCCGGCATCCTGGGCGCCGCCGTGGTGCTGGCGATGGCGGGCGCGCTGCTCGACGTGTCGGTGTTCCGGCCGCTGCGCCGCCAGGATCCCATCGCCACCGTGCTCGTCACCTTCGGGCTGCTGCTGATCCTGGAGGATCTCGCCCACACCGTCTGGGGCAAGGAAACGCATTCCATGCCGCTGCCGGAGATGCTGGCGGGCAGTGTCAACATCCTGGGCGAACCCTTCCCGACCTACCGGCTGCTGGTGATCGCCGTCGCCGCGGCGGTCGGCATCGGGCTGGCGCTGTGGCTGCGCTTCAGCCGGGTCGGGCTGTTCGTCCGCGCCTCCAGCGTCGATCCGGTGACGACGGCGGTGCAGGGCGTCAACACCGACCGGGTCAGCGCGCTGGTCGTCGCCGTCGGCACCGCGCTGGCCGGCCTGTCGGGCACCATCGCCGCCCCGCTGCTGGCGCTGTCGCCGTCGATGGGCGGATCGATCCTGATCGAATCCTTCATCGTCGTGGTGGTCGGCGGGCTCGGCAGCTTCTCCGGCGCGCTGATCGCCGCGCTCGCCATCGGCCAGATCCACAATCTCGGCATCATCTACGTCCCCTGGGCGGCGACGATGGTGCCCTTCCTCCTGATGGTCGCGGTCCTGGTGTGGCGCCCGACCGGATTCGCAGGGAGCCACGTATGAGCCGCGCGACCATGAACCTCACCGGCACCCGCATCGCCCCTCCCCGCCTGTCGCACCTGTCCTGGCTGCTGCTTGCCCTGGCGCTGGCCGTCGGTTTCGGCCTTCCGGCGGTGGTCGCCTCGGTGCTCGTGCTGACGCTGCTGACGCAGGCGGTGATCGGCGGGATGCTGGCGGTCGGCGTCGGCTTCCTGATCCGCCAGAACGGCGTCGTCAGCTTCGGCCACGCCGCCTGGTACGGGGTGTCGGCCTACTGCTTCGGCCTGCTGCTGCGCCACGAGGTGGTATCGGCGGAGCTGGCGCTGGTGCTGGCGCTCGCCGTGCCGACGGTGACGGCCCTCCTGCTCGGGCTGGTGATCGTGCGGGTTCCCGGCGTCGCCTTCTCGATGCTGACCCTGGCCGTCGGGCAGGCCTTCCACGAATTCTCGATGAAGGCGCAGGGCGTCACCAACGGAGACGACGGCTTCGCCATCCCGCTGCCCGACACCCTGTTCGGCCTGCCGATCTCCACCGTGCAACAGCCCGACACGATGTTCGTCCTGTGCTGGAGCATGCTGGCGCTGGTGATCTTCGGGCTCTACGTCACCGTGCGCAGCCCGTTCGGCCGGCTGACCGAGGCGATCCGCGAGAACGAGGAGCGCGCCCGCTTCATCGGCTACCGCACGGTGCTGCCGCGTGCCGTGACCTACGCCATCTCCGCCTTCGTGGCGGCGCTGGCCGGGCTTCTCTTCGCGCTCTACAACGGCTTCGTCTCGCCCGAGGTGCTGCACTGGAGCCTGTCCGGCTCGGCGCTGATCATGGCGGTCATCGGCGGTTCCCGGCTGCTGTGGGGACCGGCGCTGGGCGCTGTGATCTTCTTCTTCCTCAAGGACCTGGCCGGCAACCTGACCGAGCACTGGCCGGCGATGATCGGCGCCACCGTGATCGTCGTGACGGTGCTGATGCCCGCCGGCATCGCCGGCACCCTGACCGAACTCTTCGAACGCCTGCGCAGGACGGGAGGTGGAGCATGAGCGGCGGCGCCTATGCCATCGAGGGAACGGCGCTGACCCGGCCCTATGGCGGCTTCTTCGCGGTGAACAAGGTGGACATCGCGGTTCCCCACGGCGAGATCCGCGGCCTGATCGGCCCGAACGGTGCCGGCAAATCGACGCTGATCGACGTGCTGTCGGGCCGGGCCGCCGTCTGGTCGGGCCAGGTGAAGATGGACGGCCGCGACATCGGCGCACTGGGCGCGCAGGAGCGCCGCCGCCAGGGCATGGCCCGCTCCTTCCAGAAGACCAACATCTTCCCCGAACTGTCGGTGCGCGAACAGCTCGACATCGCCGCCCGCAAGGCCGAGAAGCCCAACGTCGAGGAGGTGATGGACGAGCTCGGCCTGAGCGAACTCGGCGCCGCGCGGGCGCGCGACATCGCCTACGGCGAGCAGCGCCGGCTGGATCTGGCGCTGGCGCTGATCGGACGGCCGCGCGTTCTGCTGCTCGACGAACCGGCGGCGGGGCTGTCGATGCGGGAATCGCTGGGGCTGGCCACCCTGCTGCGCGATCTGGCACAGCGCTGGAAGGTCACGGTGCTGCTCGTCGAGCATGACATGGAGGTGGTCTTCTCCATCTGCGACCGCATCACCGTCCTGCAGCTGGGCCGCGTCCTGGCCGAGGGCACGCCCGACGAGATCCGGCGCTCGGCGGATGTCATCACCGCCTATCTCGGGAGTGCGGCATGAGCGAACTTCTGGCCTTCAGCAATGTCATCGCCGGCTATGGCGGCGCCCGCATCCTGCACGACCTGGATCTGCACATAGGCGCCGGCGAGCGGGTGGCCGTCCTGGGCCGCAACGGGGTCGGCAAGACGACCATCGTCAACGCCTTCCTCGGCATCGCCCGGCGCATGCAGGGCGAAATCCGTCTGGCGGGCAAAGCGGTGGACGACATCCGCCACTTCACCGCGGCGCGGGCGGGCATCTCGGTCGTGCCGCAGGGGCGCTGCATCATCCCCAACCTCACGGTGCGCGAGAACCTGATCCTCGGCGCCGCCGTCCGCCGCAAGGGGGCCTGGAGCATCGAGCGCATCTTCGCAATGTTCCCGATCCTCAAGGAGCGGGCCGACACGCCGGGAACCGCGCTGTCGGGCGGACAGCAGCAGATGCTGGCGATCGGCCGCGCCCTGATGGCGAACCCGCATCTCCTGGTGCTCGACGAGCCCAGCGAAGGGCTGGCCCCAGTCATCGTCGACGAGCTGGCCGAGAATCTGCGGCAGGTCGCGGCGGGCGGCACCAGCCTGCTGATCATCGAACAGAACTACAGCCTCGTCCGCCGGGTGGCCGAACGCTACTACGTGCTGTCCAAGGGCGAGGTGGCGGAACAGGGCGCGATGGCCGCCCTGACCAAGGAAAGCCTGAAGAAGCACATCGCGGTGTAACGCCCTTTCCCGCCCCATCGCCCCCGTCCCCATGCTCGCCGCTTCGATGCACCCCCTCTCTCAAGGGGGCGGGGGACGGTGCGCGCAAAACGATCAACGAACAGAACATGGAGGAAACGATGACCAGGACGAACAGCCTCAAGCTTCGCGCCCTCGGCGCTGCCAGCGCGCTGGCCCTCGCCCTGTCCGGCACCGCCCACGCGCAGGACATGCTGAAGATCGGCGTGCCGACCGCCATGTCCGGCACCTACGCCGACCTCGGCAACCAGGCCAAGCGGGCCGTTGAGTTCGCCATCGCCGAGGCCAATGCCAAGGGCGGCGTCGCCGGCCACAAGGTCGAGGCCAAGTTCCTCGACACCGAAGCCAAGCCCGACCTCGCCCGCAAGCAGTCCGAACGGCTGGCGCTGGAAGGCTACAAGGTGCTGACCGGCGTCATCGCGTCGGGCGAGGCGCTGGCCATCGCGCCGATGCTCGACCGCTGGGACGCGCTGTACGTCGCCACCGTCACCAAGAGCGACAAGATCACCGGCGACGCCTGCGTCCGCCGTGCCTTCCGCGTCAACCACCAGGACGCGCAGGACGCGGCGGTGGTCAAGCCGTGGCTCGCCGGCCGCAAGGAACAGAAGTGGGCGATCATCGGCATGGACGGCGCCTGGGGCCGCGGCTCCGGCGCCGGCTTCAAGGAGGCCGCCGGAGCCAACGGCAAGACGGTCGTCGCCGAAGTCTATCCGCCACTGGGTGCCACCGACTACGCCGCCTACATCCAGCAGATCAAGGCGTCGGGCGCCGAAGGGCTGTGGGTGGCGCTGGCCGGCCGCGACGCCGTCAGCTTCGCCACCCAGGCGCGCCAGTTCGGCCTGCTCGACAGCGTCTTCACCGCCGGGGTCAGCTTCGTCACCGACAATACGGTGCAGGCGATGGGCGAAACCGCCAAGGGCATCCACGGCATCATCAACTACAGCTCGACCCTCGACACGCCGGAGAACAAGCGCTTCGCCGACGCCTGGGCCAAGCACTACAACGGCGACCTGCCTTCCAACTTCGAGGGCGAGACCTATCTCGGCATGCAGGTCATCTTCCAGGCGGTGGAGAAGGCCAAGAGCGTCAAGCCGATCGACATCGCCCGCGCGATGAGCGGCGCCAGCTTCAACACCATCCTCGGCACGGTGGCCTTCCGGCCGGAGGACAACCAGCTGATCCTGCCCAACTATTTCGGCCATGTCGCCGAGGTGGACGGCAAGCTGCGCCCCCTGGTGACGATGTCCTTCCCGGCCGAGCAGGCGACCCCCGCCCCGTCGGGCGCCTGCAAGCTGCAGAAGCTCTGACCGTCCCCACGCTCTCCCTTCAACCGACAGGAGCCGGCGCATGTCCGCTCAGGCATTTCTGGAAAGCCGCTTCGGGCTCGGCGGTTCGGTCTTTCTCGTCACCGGCGGCGCGGGCGGCATCGGCTTCGCCGCCGCCCGCGCCGCGGCCTGTGCCGGCGCCCGCGTCGCCATCAACGACCTCGACGCGGATCGGTCGGAACAGGCCGCGGCCACCCTGCGCGACGAGGGGCTGGAAGCGATGGCCGTGCCCTTCAGCGTCACCGATCCGGCGGCGGCGCGGGCCGGCGTCGCGGCGGTGCTCGACCGCTGGGGCCGCATCGACAGCCTGTTCAGCAACGCCGGCAACCAGAACCGCAAGCCGTTCCTGGACTACCGGCCGGAGGAATGGGCGGCGCTGTGGCGGACCCACGTCGACGGCGCCTTCAACCTTTGCCAGGCGGTGCTGCCGACGATGGTGGAGCGGCGCAGCGGGCGCATCGTGCTGATGTCGTCGGTCGCGGCGTTCGGCTCGCGCGGCACCATCAGCGCCTATGGCACCGCAAAGGGCGGGCTGGCCGCCATGACGCGGGCGCTGGCCGTGGAGTACGGGCCGCTCGGCATCTCCTGCAACGCCATCGCCCCCGGTTTCGTCGCCACCGGCTTCACCGTGGCGATGCAGGAGAACGCGGCCTTCCAGAGCTACATCGAGAGCGACGTACCGGCCCGCCGCTGGGGAACGCCCGACGACATCGCCGGGGTGGCGGTCTTCCTCGCCGGCCCCGCCGGCGGCTTCATCAACGGACAGGTCATCCCCGTGGACGGCGGGCTGCTCGCCACGCTGTGAAAGACCAGAGATCACGCAGAGGAACACACACATGCCCGACCGTCCCATCCTGATTGCCGGAGGCGGCATCGGCGGTTTGGCCGCCGCGCTGGGGCTGGCCCGCAAGGGCTTCCGCTCGATCGTGCTCGAACAGGCCCCCGAACTGGGGGAGATCGGCGCCGGCATCCAGATCGGCCCCAACGCCTTCCACGCCTTCGATTATCTCGGCGTCGGCGACGCCGCGCGGGCCAAGGCCGTCTACATCGACCATCTGGTGCTGATGGACGCCATCCGCGACGAGCGCATCGCCGCCATCCCGCTCGATGAGCCGTTCCGCCGGCGCTTCAAGAATCCCTATGCCGTCGTCCACCGCGCCGACCTGCACATGGTGCTGCTCGACGCCTGTCGGACCAGCGACCTGATCGAGCTGCGCACCAGCTCGTCGGTGGAGCGCTACGAGCAGGACGGCGCGTCCGTAACCGTGACGCTCGGCAACGGCGGGCGGCTGACCGGCTCGGCGCTGATCGGCGCCGACGGGCTGCGCTCCAAGGTGCGGGCGCAGGTGGTCGGCGATGCCCAGCCGCGCGTGTCGGGACACACCACCTTCCGCTCGGTGATCCCGACCGAGCAGATGCCGGAGGATCTGCGCTGGAACGCGGCGACGCTGTGGGCCGGCCCGAAATGCCACATCGTCCATTACCCGCTGAAGGGCGGCAAGGTGTTCAACCTCGTCGTCACCTGCCACAACGACGCCGCCGAGGCGGTGGCCGGCGTGCCCGTGACGAGGGAAGTGGTGTACGAGGGCTTCAGCCACATCGCCGACCGTCCCAAGCAGATCATCGAGCGTGGCGAGAACTGGAAGCTGTGGGTGCTGTGCGACCGCGATCCGACGCCCAACTGGGTGGATGGCCGCGTCGTTCTGCTGGGCGACGCCGCCCACCCGATGCTGCAGTATTTGGCCCAGGGCGCCTGCATGGCACTGGAGGACGCGGTCAACCTCTCCCACCACATGGCGGAAACCGGGGGCGATCTGGAGGCGGCCTTTCCGGCCTACAACCGCGACCGCTTCGCCCGCACCGGCCGGGTCCAGCTCAATTCCCGCCTGATGGGCGAATATGTCTACCACCCCGCGAACGGGCAGGCGGCGCTGCGCAACGCCATTCTCGGCAATTCGACCCGCGAACAGCATTACGACCGCGTCGCCTGGCTCTATGGCGTGACCGGCCTGGGCGCGGCCATCTGACAGAAAGGACCGAACGTCATGTCGATTTCCGGACCCCCCGCCGACACGCCCGAGCGGCAGGCCTATTACGACAAGATCAGCAAGCGCAACCTGAACCCTCTGTGGTCGGTGATGGGCGCCATCATCACCCGCGAGCCGCGCAGCGCCTGCCTGCCCCATCTGTGGAACTTCGCCGAGATGAAGGAGCTTCTGCTGGAGGCGGGCTCCCTCATCACCGCCAAGGAGGCGGAGCGCCGCGTGCTGATGCTGGAGAATCCCGGCATGCCCGGCCAGAACCGCATCACCACCTCGCTCTATGCCGGTCTTCAACTGGTATTGCCCGGCGAGGTGGCGCCGGCCCACCGCCACAGTCAGTCGGCCGTGCGCTTCGTGCTGGACGGCGCCGGGGCGCACACCTCGGTGGACGGGGAGCGCACCATCATGCAGGTCGGCGACTTCGTCATCACGCCGCCGCGCGCCTGGCACGATCACGGCAACCACAGCGACGAGCCGATGATCTGGCTCGACGGGCTCGATATCCCGACCGTCTCCTTCTACGACGCCTCCTTCGCCGAAACCTATCCGGAGGACGAGCAGCCGCTGACCCGGCCGGTCGGCCATTCGCTGGCGCGGTTCGGCGCCAACATGCTGCCGGTCGATTACGAGGCGGACCAGCCCTCCTCCCCCATCTTCAACTATCCCTACGCCCGCACCCGCGAGGCGCTGGAGACGATGCGCCGCCAGCAGGACTGGGATCCCTGCCACGGGCTGAAGATGCGCTTCGTCAATCCGGTGGACGGCGGCTCGCCGATGCCGACCATGTCGGCCTTCATGCAGCTTCTGCCCAAGGATTTCGCCACCAGCGCCTACCGCAGCACCGACGCCACCATCTTCGCGGTGGTCGAGGGGCGCGGCACCACCACGATCGACGGCCAACCCTTCGCCTGGGGGCCGAAGGACGTGTTCGTGGCCCCGAGCTGGAAATGGGTGACCCATCACGCCAGTGAGGATGCGGTGATCTTCAGCTATTCCGACCGCATCGCCCAACAGAAGCTCGGCCTGTGGCGCGAGGACCGCGGCAATCGCGTGAAGGATTAAGCGGATGATGATGGAGGTCTACGGCTATTTCCGGTCGTCCGCGGCCTACCGGCTGCGCATCGCGCTCAACCTCAAGGGGCTGACCGGGGAGCAGCACTTCATCCACCTGCGCCGGAAGGAGCAATCCTCGCCGGGCTATCTGGCCGTCAATCCGATGGGGCTGGTGCCGGCGCTGGTCGAGGACGGCAGGGCGCTGACCCAGTCGCTCGCCATCATCGAATACCTGGACGAAACGCACCCGGCGCCGCCGCTGCTGCCGGGCGATCCGTACGGCCGCGCCTGGGTGCGGTCGGTGGCGCTGGCCGTCGCCTGCGACATCCATCCGGTCAACAATCTGCGCATCCTGAACCACCTGCGCGACGGCCTGGGCCAGGACGAGCCGGCCCGCAACGCCTGGTACGCCCATTGGGTGGCCGAGGGTTTCCGCGGGCTGGAAGCGATGCTGGAGGCAAGCCCGCGGCCCGGTGCCTTCTGCTTCGGCGACCAGCCGACGCTGGCCGACATCTGCCTCGTCCCGCAGGTCTTCAATGCCGAGCGGATGAACTGCCCGCTCGACGCCTATCCCACCATCCGCCGCATCGTCGCGGCTGCGCGCGCCCTGCCCGCCTTCCAGGCCGCCGAACCCGGCCGCCAGCCCGACGCCGACTGACACCACTCCATTGAAGGAAGCATCGACTTGACCAGCTATGTCTTCGATCCGGCACCGCTCCCCGCCGCACCGGTTCGCGGCACCGACGCCCGTTACCCCATCAACCGCATCTTCTGCGTCGGCCGCAATTACGAGGCTCATGCGCGCGAGATGGGCGTGCAGGTCGACCGCGAGGCTCCGTTCTACTTCACCAAGTCCCCCTCCACCTATGTCCCGTCCGGGGCGACCGTCGCCTATCCTCCGGCGACCGAGAACTACCATTACGAGATGGAACTGGTCGTCGCCATCGGGAAGCCGGGATTCAGCATCGCGCGGGAACGGGCGCTGGACGTGGTTTACGGCTATGCCTGTGGCCTCGACATGACCCGGCGCGACCTGCAGCTCGCCGCCCGCGCCAAGCAGCGGCCCTGGGACATCGGCAAGGATTTCGAGGACTCCGCCGTACTGTCGGAGATCGTGCCGGTGGCCGATTGCGGCCACCCGACGAGCGGCACGCTGGAACTGCGCGTCAATGGCGAGACGAAGCAGTCGTCCGACCTGACCCTGCTGATCTGGTCGGTGCCGGAGCTGATCGCCCATCTCTCCACCCTCTATCATCTGCAGCCGGGCGACCTGATCTACACCGGCACGCCGGAAGGCGTGGGCGCGGTCAAGACCGGCGACCGCATCGAAGGATCGGTCGCCGGCGTCGGCGGCATCGCCCTGACCATCGCGTGACCGGCTTCCCGATCCTCGGCTGACATCCTCCACTCCCCGCCGATCTGCGATCGGCGGGGATTTTTCATACGGTCCCCGGCGGCGGATGCCCCGGCTATTGTCGAGGAGAGCGCCCTTGGCCGGGTGTTGTCAACTTGACCAACCAAGGGCGCAATAAGGACGAGCAGCCCCGCTGCTGGGTCGTTGGTCAGCTGACCTGGGCGAGGCCGGTCACCTCGCGCCAACCGGCGAGGGCGCGAGCGCGGGCGGCGCGGTACTCGGAAGCAGAGATCAGGTGGCGGCGCAGTTGGAAGTGATTGTGGATCCGGCTGTGGATGGAGAGAAACCGCTGGGCCTGCCGGGAGGATTTGAACCGCTTCATCTGCCGCTCGCGCCGTCGGGTCGGCTGATGCGAGACTTCGCAGCGATTATTCAGGTATCGACTTTGCCGATGCTCGCTGCCGAGCTTCATCTCCCTCTTCGCTGCCGCGTAGGATTTCAGCTTGTCCGTAACCACGACCCGTGGCGCATAGCGCAGTCCTTTCAGCAATTTGCGGAAGAAGCGCTTGGCCGCCTTGGTATTGCGCCGGCTCTGGACCAAGATGTCCAGCGCCACCCCGTTCTGGTCAACGGCGCGCCGGAGATAGTGCTGTTTGCCGCGGATGCGGATGAAGACCTCATCCAGGAACCACTTGTCGCCCGGCTTGGGGCGGCGGCGCTTGAGGGTGTTGGCGAAGTCGCGCCCGAACCGGAGACCCCATTCCCGGATGGTCTCGTAACTGACCTCGATGCCGCGCGCCGCCAGCATCAGCTCGACCTCGCGCAGGCTCAAGCTGAAGCAGTGGTACAGCCACACCGCTTCGCTGATGATCTCGGCCGGAAAGCGGAAGCCGCGATAGGGATTGGACGTCGTGCTCATGCTTGCCAGCCTGCCACGCCGGAGCGACCAACGCCAACCTGACAACGCCCATGGTCTGCGTCCGGACGGTGCGCAGGGTGCGGCGGGAGACCAGGTGGCGCTGAGGGGTGGAGGTGTTGTTGACGGCGGCGTACAGAGAGACGAAGCGCTGGGCTGAGCCTAGAGACTTGAAGCGCTGCATCTTCATTGCGCGTCGCCGGAGCGGCTGGTGCGAGACTTTGGCCCGGTTGTTCTCGCGCCGGCCTTGTTCATGGTGTGCCGTCAGGCCGATCTCACGAAACGCAGCCCCATAGGAGCGCAGCTTGTCGGTGGAAACCCAGGCCGGGGCAGAGCCCTGCTTCTTGAGCAGCGTGCGCATCAGCTTGCCGGCCGCCGCCTTGCCCCGTCGGCGCTGGATGAAAACCTCCAACACCTCGCTCTCATCATCGACGGCCGTCCACAGGTACCTGTACTGGCCCCGGTGAAACCGCGCCAGGCTTCCCGAGCGGGAAACTTTCGGTCCCCGACTCTGTCAAGCCAAACATTCCTTCCCGCTCGGTAAGATATCGCCTTGACCCAGGCGAGAGGAGGCATCATCTTCCCGAGCGGGAAGAACGGAGCATGCCATGGAATTCATCGACACGCCGGGCCGCTTCGGCAGCCTCGTCCGCTCGCGACGACAGGCCCTCGGCATAACCCAGCGCGACCTCGCGCTGGCGGTCAACGTCGGCGAGCGGTTCATCGTCGATCTCGAAAGCGGCAAGCCGACGTGCCAGCTCGGCAAGGCCCTCGCCGTTGCCAGGGGCGTCGGCATCCGGTTGACCGACCAAGCCCCTGTTCCGTCTGCCGATACACTGCCCGACCTCGGCCCCGGCGATGCCTATCCAGACCTCCCCGACCTGGGAGACGAGGCGTGAGTACGCTTCCCGTCCATTACGAACATCTCGTCATCGGTGCTATCACCCTCGCCGATGAGGGGCCGTCCTTCGCCTACGACGTCCGCTGGCAAAACACCCGGGGGGCGTTCCCGGTATCGCTGGGGATGCCGCTTGGCGGGGGGCCCTTCGGCCCGGAGGTCCTGATGCCGTGGCTGGCCAACCTGCTGCCCGAGGACGCCAACCTGCTCGCCGTCGGGCGGAACCTCGGCGTCTCGCCGCAGGACGTCATCGGCATCCTTGAGCGGATCGGCCGCGACACGGCGGGAGCGCTGACCATCGGGCGTCTCCGCACGGGGGAGGTCCCCGATTACCGTCCGATCGACGGCGAGACCGAGCTTGAGAAGATCATCGAGGAGCTGCCGGCGAAGCCCTTCCTGGCGGGCGAGGACGGCGTGTCGATGTCGCTGGCCGGCGCCCAGGAGAAGCTGCCCGTCGCCCTGCTGCCGGACGGACGGATGGCAATTCCGGTCAACGGAGCGCCGTCCACACACATCCTGAAGCCCGACGCCCGCCGACGGCTGTGGGGCAGCGTGCAGAACGAGGCCCTCTGCATGACGCTCGCCCACCGTTGCGACCTGAAGACGGCGGCGGTGACGACGGGCAAGGCGGGAGAGCGGAGCTACCTTCTGGTGACCCGCTACGACCGGGTGCAGCGGGACGGGCGCTGGCTGCGCGTCCACCAGGAGGACTTCTGCCAAGCGCTCGGCAAGCCGCCTGGGGCGAAGTACGAGCGCAATCGCTCGGGCATCAAAGGGCCGCGGCTCGTGGACATGTTCAAGGTGGTGGACGACCACCTGACGGCGGCCGACCGCATGCGGCTGCTCGACGCCGTGGTCTTCAACGTGCTGATCTGCAACACCGACGCCCACGCCAAGAACTACAGTATCCTGCTGACTGGCCGGGGGGGCTCGCTGGCCCCGCTCTACGATCTCATGTGCGCGGCCGCGTGGGAGAACGTCACGAAGAACCTGTCGCAGACAATCGCCGGCAAGGATCGCGGCGATCATCTCAAGGGCCGCCATTGGCAGCGCATGGCCGACGAGTGCGGCTTCAACCGAACGATGATCCTCCGGCGGATCGAGACGGTCGCGGAACGGGTCCGGCGGAAGCTGCCCGAGGCGGTCGCAGCGGTCAGGACGATGCCGGGCGGGGACCACCCGCTGCTGGGCGAGTTCGCCGCGGCGATCGAGGCTCGCTGCCGGACCGTCGTGCGGCTCCTCGCCCACGTCGAGGAAGATGCCGAGGACGAGCATCCGCGGTGAGACCGCCGGGCAGGCACGGGCACCGGCAGGGACGGCCGCCGAAGATTGTGGTGCCGGAGCCCGAGGAACTGCTGGCTGAACGCGGCATCGAGGTGTCTTACGAGACGGTCCGGCGTTGGGTGGTAAAGTTCGGGCCGACCATCGCCGGCAACTTGCGGCGCCTCCGGCCGAAACCCAGCCCGCGTTAGCATTTGGACGAGATGGTGATCAGGGTCAGCGGAAAGCTGATGTACGTGTGGCGGGCCGTCGATGACGAAGGCGAGGTGTTGGAGGTGCTCGTCCAGCGCCGACGCGACAAGGCTGCGGCTTTGAAGGTGATGCGCAAGCTGCTGAAGAAGTATGGCTTCGCCCCCACCCAGGTCATCACCGACAAGCTCCGGTCCTACGGGGCTGCCTTCCGCCAACTCGGTCTGACCGCCCACTATGAACAAAGGTGCCGAACAAACAACCGCGCCGAAGTCTCACACCAGCCGGTGCGGCGACGAGAACGCAAGATGCAGCGGTTCAAATCATCGGGTTCCGCCCAGCGCTTCGTCTCTCTTCATGCCGCCGTCCACAACACCTTCAACCTCCAGATCCACTTGGTCTCCCGCCCCACCCTGCGCACCTTTCGGGCGCAGGCAATGGCCGAGTGGCTGGCCGCGACCGCGGCGCCGTGACGCAGTTGGCGGATGCCAGGTTCTTTGCAGGCCGGTTCAGTTCGCGTGACAATGCCCGGCGCGTGCCTCCCGAAGGCGGACCTGCGGCCGGGTTCCAGTCAAGGTTATAGAGATGGTCAGTAAAGGTTATTGAGGTCGAAGGGACACCGGCGACACGCATCAGTTCACGTTATTGCGACCAGGATTCCGGCTGAAGCAGATTCAGTAAAGGTTATTTCGCCAGCCGACACTAAATCCAGCGATCCCGGAAAACCGACAACGACAGGCGATGTCGCCGTAAAGTAGTTCATGCAAATTGTCACTCAGCAAATGTAAGGGATTCTTCGTCTCATCGTCATCCAAATGATGCAAAAAGTAGAGAGGATGCTGCAAAAAGCAGAAAGTGGATCGGGTGAAAAGTGCCGCGCCATCTGCACACCTCCCAGGCGCTGACGACCGTCTCCGAAGAGGACTGGGCCCTTGCCCGTGAGCGCGAACCCATCGTTCGTGACTTGATGCAGAACCCTCCCCCCTATGGCGCGCGGGCGGAAGCGATGGCGGCGGCGGCCGGCGAACTCAATGTCACCCCCAACTATCTCTACCGTTTGCTCAAGGCCTACGAAGCCGATCCCCGGACACGCTCTCTGCTGCTGAAGACACCAGGACCTGCCGGTGGCGCCCAGCGCCTAGATCACCGGGTCGAGGCGATCATCGAGGAGGAGATCAAAGGCAACTACCTGACCCTCCTTCGCCCCAAGAAATCGTTGCTGATGAAGGGAATTCAGGCCCGATGCGCGGTGGAGGGCCTGACCAAGCCGGCTCGCCAGACCGTGGACGCCCGGCTGGCGGCGATCAGCAAGCGGGAACAGACCAAGCGCCGCCACGGCCGTAAGAAGGCGCGTGACGAGTTCAACCCGATCCGGGGATCGCTCGAGGCTGAGCGCGCTCTGGAGGTCGTCCAAATCGACCACACCCCGGCCGACCTTCAGGCCGTCGAACCCGACAGCCTGGAGGTGATCGGACGGCCCTTCATCACCTTGGCCGTCGACATCCGGACCCGCATGTACTGCGGCTTCTACCTGACCTTCGATCCGCCCTCGGCGACCAGCGTCGCCGCCTGCGTTGCCCATGCGGTGATGGACAAGAGCGAGTGGCTGGTGGCTCGGGGGTTGCCGGCTCGTTGGCCGGTCATGGGTCTGTGCGAGGCCGTCCACACCGACAACGGCAAGGAGTTCCACTCCAAGGCCTTCACCCGAGCCTGCGAGGATTACGGCATCGAACTGCGCTACCGGCCGCCCGGCACACCGCACATGGGCGGCCATGTCGAGCGCCGCATCGGGCATCTGAGCCAGGAACTGCATCTGCTGCCCGGCACCACCTTCTCCAACATCAAGGAGCGTGGCGTCTACGACGCTGCCGGCAACGCCTGCCTCACCATCGCTGAGATCGAGTGGCTGGTGGCCAGCATCATCCTGGAGCACCACGCCACCTTCCACGAAGGCATCGGCACGTCGCCCAACGCCAAGTGGGCGGCCGACACCGAGGGCAAGGTCTTCCGGATGCCGGCCGACCTGAGGACCTTCCACCGCGATTTCTTGCCGTTTGAGGAGCGGACGGTGCAGCGCGACGGCGTCCACCTGTTCAACATCTCCTACTGGCACGACGCGCTGACGCCCTTCCTCCACGACAAGCGCAAGGTCACGGCCCACTACAACCCTGCCGACCTCTCCAAGGTCTTCATCCGAGGTGTGTCGGGCGAGTACCTTGAAGTTCCCTACCGCAACCTGCGACGTCCGGCCATTTCCCAGTGGGAGCACAAGGCGGCGAGACGGGCGCTGCGCCGTCAGGGGCGCGCCGGCGTCGACGAGGCAATGATCTTCGACATGGTGCTGGCCCGGCGCAAGCTGGTGGACGAGGCCAGCAACCGCAGCCGGCGGGCCCGTATGGAGCGGGCACGGAGCGCGGGGCCACGGTCGGTCCCTACCCTGCTGGCGGTTTCGACCCCACCCGCCGTCGACGCGGCGTATCGGGTCGTGCCCGACGGCGCAGACGACGCCCCGCTCGACCTGCCTTATTACGACACGGAGAGCTGGGATGATTGACGACTACCGGCATCTCGGACCGTCGGCGCTGGAGGTGATCGCCCTGTCTCCCGAGGAGCGCATCGTCCGCATGCAGGGTCGCCGCTTCACCGAATACCCGCGGTGCCGGTTCGTTCTCGACCTCATGCTCGAACAGCTCGAGCAACCACCCGGCACGATCAAGCCCAACCTGCTGATCTGGGGCGAATCCGGCCAGGGCAAATCCACGATCATGGCCAAGCACCTGCGCGACCACCCGGCGGTGTTCGATAAGAAGACTGGGGTGCGACGCACCGCAACGGTCGGCCTTGAAATGCCGCCGATGTGCGACGTCAAATGGTTCTACACCCAGTTGCTCCGGGCCATCGATGCCCCAGTCAGCGAGTCCCGTGCCAACATCCCGCTTCTGGCAGACCGCGTCGTTACCCTCTATCGCCTGACTGGAGTCCGCCAAATCCTGATCGATGAGGCGCACAACATGCTGATGGGCACGCTGCGCCAGCAGCGGATCATGCTGACAGTGATCCGCCATCTGACCAACGTGCTGGGCATCCCGCTTGTTCTTTTCGGCACCCAGGATGCCCGCGAGGCGCTGATGCACGACCATCAGCTCACCCGCCGCTTCCGCTTCGTCGAGCTGCCGGTATGGGAGGCGGGGGAGGAGTTCCAGACGATGGTCGGCAGCGTCCTGCGCACCCTGCCGCTGCGCCGGCCCTCAACCCTCACCACGCGCTCGATCCGGGCGCTGCTGTCCCACTGTGGGGGAACCACCGCCAAGCTCTTCGAGACGCTCACCGACCTCGGCATCGACGCAATTCAGGTCGGTGAAGAACGGATCACCGCCGACATGGTCAACGAGTTCATCGGCCGGCCAGGGATGGGGTGACCGGCATGCGGCTGTTCGCGTCCATCCCGGATTTGCCCGTCGTTCCACCGCCGGCTCCAGGCGAGGCGCTGGGCGGCTGGGCGGAGGCGATCGCCGACCTCTACGGCCTGAGCCGGGCCGATTATCTGGAGCGGCTCGGTGTACCACGCCGCTGGGTGACCGAAGCGATAAACCGGGACCTCGTGTTTCGGCCGCTGCCCAGCGTGATGGCGCGGCTGCAGGTCGACACAGGGATTGCCGAGGAGGTGCTGCGGGGAATGACTTTCACAGGGCTCGACCAGCCGCTGGAGGAGGTCTGCCGAAACCACTACGTTCCCTGCCCGGAGTGTGCCTATGAGGCGGAGCGCCGCGCGGATCGGCCGGTCGAGCTGTTGTTTGCGCGGGCCGCTTGGCGCGTGGTGTGTCCTCTTCATCCCCCAGACTTGGATCCACGGGACGTGGTGGCCGGGGTCCCACTACCGGCCTTCTACGACCAGGTGCGGCAGGTCATCGGATTCCTCGATCGGGCGGCCTTCGACCGATCCCTGTTCCAGGAAGTGGTTGGGACCCGCCTAGCGCCTGCCTATTCCGTCGACGTCTTCCTGTGGTTCGTCTACCTGCTCAACAGCTACCTCAGGGTCGAGGTCTTCGATATCGACACGATGCGCGAGTGCTGCGAGTTCCGCATCCTGGACGCCTACGACGCGAACGCCGACCTCCAGCCGGTGCCGCTGCCCGCGGAGGAGCGCAATGGGTTGGCCGTATCGCTGGTCCTGGCTTGGCAGCTCCTCGCAGCGCCCTTCACCACCCTGTTTGCCGGCTTGCGCACGACCAACCAGGCCGGCCGCAAGACCAGGCGCGATGAGGGGCAGTTCATGGCCGTGATCCTAATGGTCCTAGAGTTCTGGCCGGGCGAGATTCTGGCGATACCAATGACGGGCGGTGCTCTGTCCGTTGGGTGGCCGCCGAAGGATACGGTCGCCACGCGCACCGCCCAGACCCTCGCCAAGCCGTGGAGCAACCATGCCAGTTACGCGGAGCGCTTGGCCGAAGCCCATTGGAATCACACAGCCTGGGTCAGGGCACTTCTGGCCGACCGATCCCTGGTCACGGGGCCCCATCATGTTTCCCGCTTCCCATGGGTTGGCCCTTTCCATTACCGGCCGGTGGCGTCCAACACCCGATCCGCGTCGCGGGTCGACGCCGCGCGTCAAGCGGCCTGGAACAAGCGCAACCTCGGTCTTGGTAAGCGGCCGGGTTTGCCGCGGTTTCCGGAGACGGCGATCCGGCGCGCCCGACAGCCCTCCACATCGCGTCCGAACTGGACAGCCCCTTGCCTGACGATCAGCCCGCACATTGTGGATGCCGTCCGGCAGGTTCTGGAGGCTCATGGGCCATTGCCGAAGAAGCTCCGCGCCCGCGAGCGCCGTGCGCTCATGCGCAAGCTTTCAGCGGCTGCCACCAAACTTCTGGCCTCCCAGGCCGAGGGGAGCCGTTAGCATGAGCCACGCGACCACGGAATGGCAATTCCAGCACAGAGGCGAACCAACCAGCGATCCCCCTTAGGATCGATTCTCTGAGTGAACCTCATGGTCAAAACGGTCTTCAACGGGACGGGATCCCGCCGAGGGGGCTCAGCATTGGCCATCAGCCCTGTTCCGGCTTTTCCACAGGGAGCTTTGCAGCCTTCCATGCCGTCCAGGAGCCGGGGACGTTGATCACATCCCGAAAGCCATACCGCTTGAGCAGGCTGGCCGCGATCGAAGCCCGATACCCGGTGCCGCAATAGGTCGCCACCGGCTTGTCGGGATCGAGTTCGCCCAGATGCTCCTCGAGATGTGGCAGGTAGGCGTGGCGGGCGGCCGGCACGCGGCCACCGGCCCACTCCTCGTCACTGCGCACGTCGAGGATGATAAGGGTCTTGTCCCGCCGATTCCGATCGAGCTCGTGTACGGTCCACTCGCGGACATGCGTCAACTCGAACGCCGCATTCTGCCAACTGGTCATGCCGTCGAGGAGATGGCCACCGATGTTGTCGTAGCCGAGGCGGTACAGGTGCTCGACGACGGGAACGAGGTCGCTCTCGCTCTCGACCACCAGCAGGAGCTCGCGGTCCGGATCGACCATCCAGCCCACCCAGGTGGGGAACTCCGGCCGCAGCGCAATGTTCAGGGCGCCCGGCACGTGCCCGCCGCCAAAGGCCAGGATGGAGCGCGTGTCGAGTACCAGGGCCTCCGACCTCGATGCCCGCTCCCGGAACTCGCCCGGCGGCAGCGGCGGCACGACGGGCAGGCCTCCACGCAGTGGCGCGCCTGCGGCGTTGACCTTCTTCAGCCGGGCGTAGTGGCGCGGCGGCTCGGGCATGGCGCCGAGCAGCCATTCCACGAACTCGTCCTCGGATCTTGGCCGCAGCGCCTCGCTGTAGGCCCGCTCGTTTCCGATGGAGGTCTGGTTGCGGTCGCCGATCGCCCGGCCGCAGGACGACCCTGCACCATGCCCGGGGAACACCTCGACCCTGTCGCCCAGCGGCAGGAGCCTGTCGAAGAGCGAGCCATGCAGTTGCCTGGCGAGCCGCCGCTCCGTGCCACCCCCCAGAAGGTCCGGACGGCCGACGTCGAGGTTGAACAGCGTGTCGCCGGTGAACGCCGCGAACGGTTCCTCACCCTGCATGGCGTCGAAGGCGAGCAGGGAGACGTGCTCCGGCGTGTGACCGGGCGTGTGTAGGGCGCGCAGCCGCACGCCGCCGAGGTCGACTTCCTCGCCATCCCCGAGTTGGTGCAGGTCGAAGCGGTAGTCGTCCGACCGGCCGCCGTGGATCACGGCGCCGGTACGCGCGGCCAACTCATGCGCGCCAGAGACGAAATCGGCGTGGATGTGGGTCTCGATGACATGCGTGATCCGCACACCACGGCGCCGCGCGGCATCGAGGTACACGTCGACGTCGCGACGCGGGTCGATGACCGCCGCCAGCCCTGTCGCGTCGTCGCCGACGAGGTAGGACAGCTGCGCCAGTCCCTCCGCCTCAATCCGGTCGAGTACCAGTCCCATGGTGATCGTCCTTTGTCCGGGAAACAGGTGCCCACACCCGCGCGCCAGCGATGCCGGGCGCAAGCAATTGACCGTAGTTTCCTAATGTCTAATGGATTTGCTTGCGATCCGAACAGGCAGCGGCCAGAGTGGTTCCATGGGTGATGCGGCACTGGCGACAGGACTGACGTGGCATCCCGCCACTGCTCACGGACGGTCGAGCAGGGTTGGGTTGCGGCCACGCCCCTATCGCGGTTAGCCTCAAGAGAGCGTAGCAGGGAGACGGTGTTGGATCGCACGGCGACCATGGTTCGGAGACTGGTGGCGGGCCTGCTCATGGTGGCCGCGCTGGTTACCGTCGCCGGTTCGGGCACCGTCCAGGCGTTTCCCGGTGCGGCCTTCGCCCAGTCGTCCGATGCGGTCAGCGCGGTGGCGGACCAGCGGCAAGGCAGCGTGCAGGAGGTCGTGTCCACCGCCCGCGACGCCGAGCGGCCCTGCGGCCGCAACGGGAACGCGTCCGGTCTGGCGCGGTGTCCCACGGTTCAATGCATCACGGTCTGTGGCGGCCTGCCCACGGCCACGTTCGCTGTTCCTCCCCCTTCCGCAGACGGCGACGCGCATGGCTTTGTGACCGACGACCCGTCGCGCGGCATCTCCACCATCCCCGACCTGCCTCCCCCGCGTCCGTCCGCCTGAGCGGTCACGGAGCCGTCTGCGCGAACGGGCGTTGCCTGTCTCGCCATTGCCTTTCGTGACCGGATCGCCGGACACCGCCGCCCGCAGGGCGCGGTGCCCGTTGGCTCGACCCTGCTCACGGACCATGACATGCTCTCCCTCCTGATGCGGCGCCATGTGCTGGCGCCGATCGCGGCGACGTTCTTCGCCATGCTGGCGCCGTCCTCCGCCGACGCAGCCGCCGGACCGATGTCGGCAAGCCAGGCATCGCACACGCAGATCCTGTCCCCGGTGAACGCTACGGGGGACCTGGAGACGGTTCCCGCCGGATTGCGCATCCTCCTGGAGGACGGGTGGAAGACCTACTGGCGCAGCCCCGGGGACGCCGGCATTCCGCCCCAGATGGACTGGACCGGCTCGACGAATGTCGCGTCGGTCGCGGTGCACTGGCCCGCGCCGCACCGCTTCTCCACCCTCGGCATCGAGACCCTAGGCTACAAGGGCGAGGTCGTTCTCCCCCTCGAGGTGAAGCCTGAACGGCCGGGCGACCCAATCTCGCTGCTCGGCAAGGTCGACTTGCTGGTGTGCAGCGACATCTGCGTCCCGGCCGCGCATCAGGTCCGGCTGGACCTTCCCGCCGGTGCGGCGGCGCCCGATGCGGATGCCGGCAACCTGATCGCCCGGTTCGACGCCCAGGTCCCCGGCGACCGGAGCGCCTCGGAACTGGCCGTCGAGCGGGTCTGGGCCGACGCCGCGCAGAAGACGCTCGCCGTCCGCGTGACATCGGTCACGGTGCCATTGACGGAGCCGGATGCCTTCATCGAGGGCGGCGACTGGGCGTTCGGCAAGCCCGATGTGGTGTTCGAGGATGGTGGGCAAGCGGCAGTTCTGACCTTGCCGATCGCGGCGGGTCCCGACCCCGTCACCTTGCCGGGCAAGCCACTCACCGTGACGGTCGTCGACGGCGGGCGCGCCGTCGAGGCCCCCGTCACCGTCTCGGCCGAGGCGCCCGCGGTCGCCAGCCGCTTGGCCGATCTCCTGCCGTTCCTGGCGGTGGCCCTGCTCGGCGGCCTCGTGCTCAACCTGATGCCCTGCGTTCTGCCGGTGCTCTCCCTCAAGCTGATGTCGGTCATCCGGCAGCAGGGGCAGGAGCGTCGCCGGGTGCGGTTGGGCTTCCTGGCGACGGCGGCGGGTGCCATCGCCGCCATGCTCGTCCTCGCGGGCACCCTGGCCGCCTTCAAAGCAGCGGGCGGGGTGGTCGGCTGGGGCATGCAGTTCCAGCAGCCCGTCTTCATCGCCGCCATGGTCGTTATCCTGCTCGCCTTCACCGCCAGCATGGCGGGAGCCTTCGAGGTCCGGCTTCCGTCATCGGTCATGACCATGCTGGGCGGCATCGGCGGCAACGGGTTGGCCGGGCACGTCGCCATGGGCGCCTTCGCCACCCTGCTGGCGACCCCCTGTTCGGCGCCCTTCCTCGGCACCGCCGTCGGCTTCGCCCTGGCGCGTGGTCCGCTCGAGATCCTGGCCGTGTTCGGTGCGCTCGGGATCGGGCTCGCCAGCCCCTACCTGCTCGTCGCGGCCTTTCCCAGTGCGGTCCGGCTGCTGCCGCGGCCGGGGCGATGGATGGGAGCCCTCCGCCATCTTCTCGCCCTGGCTTTGGCCGGGACGGCGGTCTGGCTTCTCACGGTCCTCGCCGCCCAGACCTCGATCACCGTGGCCGGGAGCATCGCGGTGGCCGCCGCCGTCGCCATCGCCGCCATGACGCTGGCCATGCGCGGCGGTCGGAACCTACGCCTTGCGGCTATGCCGGTCGCGGTGGCGGCGCTCGCCGGGACGCTGGCCATCCCGGCCTTTCTCGGCCACCGCGCCATGGCGGCACCGGACGCGGCGGCGGTGTCGGCCCAATGGAGGCGGTTCGACCAGGCGGAAATCGGCAAACTGGTCGCCCAGGGCCAGACCGTCTTCGTCGACGTGACTGCCGACTGGTGCGTCACCTGCATCGTCAACAAGAAGATGGTGGTCGAGCGCCAGCCGGTGGCGGGCGCCCTGTCGGCCGATGGCATCGTGGCGATGAAGGCCGACATGACCAGTCCGGACGCGGCCATCATGACCTACCTCGCACAGCACGGCCGCTACGGCATTCCCTTCAACGTGGTCTACGGCCCCGGCGCGCCGCATGGCGTCGTCCTGCCCGAGGTGCTGTCCGAGGACGCCGTCCTCGACGCCCTCCGCAGGGCCCGGTCAGCCGGGTAAGCGAGCGCACGGGAGACGGGAGCGGTCAAGCGGCCTCTCCCCCGTACGTCATCCGACAGCCTTTCCCTGAACACCCGAGACCTTCCCCACATCCCGACCCCGGAGAATCATCCCATCATGGCTTCAAACCCGACCAAGATCTTCGCAGCCCTGCTGGCTTCAACCGTTGCCGTGGGCGTCGGTGCTGTCGCAGTGTCCTCCTTCGTGGCGCCAACCTCCGCCGAAGCAACGGCGGTCCCGCCCATGGTCGCCGAACTTGGCCCCGAAGCACTGGCACGCGGGCCGAGCGCCGTGGTGGCCGGCAACCCCCAGGGCGACGTCACCCTGATAGAGTATTTCGACTACCAGTGCCCGGTCTGTCGCCGGGTCCATCCGGCCGTCAAACAACTGGCCGCCGAGGACAAGGGCGTCCGGATCATCCACAAGCACTGGCCGGTGTTCGGGGCCTCCTCGATCTACGCCGCCAAGCTCGCGCTCGCCGCGCGTTGGCAGGACCGCTACGAGCAGGTCCACAATGCCTTCATGACCATCCCCGGCCGCCTGGACGATGACAAGATCCGGAAGGCCGCCGGGGAAGCCGGTCTGGACCTGGCACGGGCCGAGCGCGACCTGAAGGAGCGTGATGCGCAGATCGATGCAGCCTTCAAGGAGGTGTCGGCGCAGGCCGCCATGCTGCAACTCCGGGGCACGCCGGGCTTCATCATCGGCAACTATATCGTTCCCGGTGGGCTGGACCTGAAGGCGATGAAGGAGGTCGTCGCCGAGGTTCGCGCGAAGCGGAAGAATGGGGGCCAGGGATGAACGCCGACGTGACCGCCCTGTCGACCGATGTTGGTGGTCTCGCGCCGGTGCGGCCGTGGCATGGCGTAGCCGCGGCTATCGGCACTTTCCTGGTGCTCGGCACGGTCACGGCGGTCTGGCCGAACCCGGTGTTCGTGCGGATGACGCCGACCCAGGGCTTCGAGGTCTGGCTGCTGGCCATACAGTCCGTGCTGGTCGGCGTGTACGTCGCCATCCGGCGGCCCCGATGCCCTGTTCGCGGCGCCGGTTTCGGCAGCCTGCTCGGGTTTCTCGGCATTGCCTGTCCGACCTGCAACAAGATCCTGCTCTTCGCCTTCGGGTCGGACCTGCTGCTCACCTATTTCGAGCCCTACCGGCTGCCGCTGGCCGCGGCCGGCGCGGCTGTGATGGCGGTGGCGGTCTCGTGGGAATGGAGGCAGCGCACCCGGACCGTGACCTGCCCTGTCGGGAGCAGCTTTGGACAGCCGGACGGCATCGGTACGGGCCGGCAGTGAGGATCCGGCGCCATGCCCCAGCCCCTACACAAAGGTGTTGCAGGCCATGCGGCCTGCAACATTACTCTGGGCATCATCACTTCTACTTAAAGTCCGAACACGAGCGGCGTGCTCCGTCGGAAGCCGACACGGTCCGCTGGGTTCGACGGCGCTACTGAACCGCCTCTCGTATCTGCTGCTCCATATCGGGCGTGACCTGAGCCGGTCGCGCAGGAAGGGGCTGACTCCCGCGCTTGCCATTGTTCCCAATGTCGTCAATGAGCAGCTTCATCTCAGCGATCTCGCGAACCTGTGATTCGATGATTTTATCCGCGAGCTTGCGCACGCGGGGGTCGCTGATGCTGGCGTTGCTTGCATTATTGATGGCGATGGAGTGGTGCGGGATCATCGACTTCATGAAGCTGACATCGCCGATTAGGCCCTGACTGCGGTTCACGTAGAGGAGTATAACTCCGACCAGCACGGCTCCGACCAGCACGGCGATCTTAACGGCCATACCCCTGTACATTGACCACATGAAGCCGAGCATCACGATAGTCATGACGCACCCCATAACGAGCGAGGAGACCAGCCGATTTACGCTGAACAGGGCGTGATCGAGCGAATAAACAAGCTGGTACATCAAAAAGAACATGATGACCGTTGAGGTTGCGATCATTGCCACAAACCGACCCCAACCCATTTTCATCATGTTCCTATGGTGATTTTGCTCGTGTGACATTGCGGCTTCCTCTACCCCATCCTGCCCAATGAGGGGGAACAAAACCCCCATCATTTTTGTTCCCGCACAGTTTGTCATTGTCGTGGCATACCGCTCCACGAACTCTGCCAGAGCGAGCATGAGAGGGGCTGGGTAAGACGGGCTGCGTATCAGGTGTAGGGATCGAAGTAGACGATGTCTTCCATTCGGACCTTACCCTTGGCGACGCCCCGGTGCTCCGCCGGGGGCAGGCCGCCCTCACCCGTGAAGCACCAGTTGTACCAGACCCGGAAGATGTCGAGGCACTTGCCGACCATCGCCGGGTCATAGGGCGCGTAGCCGTGCCAAACGCGCCGCGCCCGGCGCGTCGGCGAGATTGGGCGCTCCAGAAGCCGCAGGCGGCGCCGGACCAGCATAAAGAAGCGGTCGATGGCGTGAAGCGAGGCTCGGTTGAACAGATGGGCCAAGCGGACCAGGGCGTCGGCGCCGTAGCCGTTCAGGTCGGTGAGCAGCACGATCTTTTTCTCTGGCTCGGCCATCGTCAGGAACGGGTGCTTGACCCACACGCCGTCGAGCCTGGCATGTTCCTCCGGGCTGGCGTCAACGACCGCCTGGATGCGCTCTCGCATCACTGCGACCTTGACGTGCCGGACCTCGGTGGGCGTCGCCAAGGCTGGGCCCAGGCCCGTCGCCGTCAGCGCCTCATCCAAGCGCATCTTGGCCTCCGCCGGAGCGGCGCGCTTTTCGTCCACCGTCCGGTCCTTGGCGATGGCGACGAAGAAGGCATCGATCAACGGGCCATAGCTTCTACGCCGATCCGTAGGCCGCCGCCAGTCCCGCATCCCTGCACCACGCTGGCTGGGGTGGAAAGCGGACGGTCCGCCTTTGTTGATGTTTTGGATCAGTCGGACGCGCGGGGTTCGATCAGGTCCCAGAGATTTCCGTAGAGATCTTCGAACTTGGCGACCATCCCGTACGGCTCCGATCTCGGTGGTTCGCGGAATACGACGCCTGCCGCGAGGTAACGGGCATGATCGCGGGCGAAGTTGTCCGTCTCAAGGAACAGGAAGACCCGACCGCCGCCCTGTCGGCCGACGGTGGCGCTCTGTTGTTCCCCGATGGCTCTTGCGAGAAGGAGCGAGGCGTCGCCTCTGGGAGGGCCAACGACGACCCAACGCTTGCCGTCCGCCAGCTTGGTGTCCTCCCCCGTAGCTCGAAACCGAGTTTGCCGACGTAGAAGGCGATCGCCTCGTCGTAGTCTCGGACCAGCATCGTCGCGAGGGACAGGCGCCGACGTCCCGTTCGATCGTCAACCGTCATCGGCTGTGGTCTTTCATGTCTGGCATCCCTCGACCGATGAAGTCGCGAAGGAGATCCGGCATCAGCCTAGTCTTTTTCAGCGCCGGATCGTCGGCCCGTAGATCAACGTAAAGGTCGATGCAGGCTTCGATGGCGTCCCTCACCGAAGCGACGTCGTGACGAGCGAGGGTCGTCGTCAATCTCTCATGCTCGTCCAACCGCAGAAGCTCCAGGCGTCTCACACCCCGCTGGTTCTTGCCGGCACGTCGATGGAACAAGGGGCCGAGCACCTGTTCGCGGAAGAAACCAAGCATGCCGATCGCCTCGTAGAGTTCACCGCGAGCGAGCTTGGTGGCCGCGTAGTGCAGCCAGATCCAGGCGCGGGCTTCGAACCATTCGGAGGGTAGGTTCGGCCATTCGACCCGACCGAACCGAACACGCCTCTCAACTTCCGCATTGTCCCGGGCAAACAGGATCGCACGGCGTTCAATTTGATGGTCGAGGTCGGCAGCCAGGACGAACTTCAAATCTACGTGCAGAAGTGGTGGACCGTAGAGACAAATCAGAAGCCGCGGCTCACCGACATGCTCGCCCGTGAAGGCACCGAGTAAATCGGGCAACGCTTCGGCAAAGGCCATACGCGACGCCATGACGCCTGAGTAGCTGTCATCCTCAACGACGATCAAGAAGTCGAGGTCCGAGTGCTCATCGAAGCCTCCGTGAATGTACGAGCCGCCAATCAGAAGGGCGCTGAACCGATCGTCGAATGCGACCGCATCGCGGACGCATTCAAGAAACGTGGCATGAGGATGGGGAAGGGTGCTGGGCATGTTTTTCTCCTAGCCAGCACCTCAGGATGCAATGATCAGAGGTGCCTTTGCAAGCTGTCACTTGCACATCGACAACGGCTGCTTGCGTGTGAATGGGGGGCGAGTAGCCGCCCGGCTTCTCGGGGTCACTACACGAAAGGCGCACTTTCGTGTAGTACCCCTGGAAGCCTCAAGAACGTGGTTACGGGGGGAGAACTTTTCGTGAACTCTCCGGTTGGACTTCAAAGTTGTTGTCTTGCCGCACAGTTGGCAGTAAAGGCCAGGGACACCGCCCGTACCACTAAGGCGGTAGTTGTCCCGGCTGATCGGGGATGATGCCGCAGGACGACTACGTGGTGATGTGCGGCTGGGCGACACACCGAAGTTGGCGCAGCCGGGCGTTTTGCAGAAATTTACTTCAATTCCCGAGCATTCTTCGGGAATCTGCCGCTGATTACTTGTCGAAGAAATCTTCGGCATGAAGACGCGCACTCCGGCACCGCCGCGACGGGGGTCAGAGTGCGAGTTCTTGTAATGTTCTAAAAGTCAACTTTCGGCGGAACCGCCTCTGCCCGGCGGGGCCGGACAGTAGTAGGCAGTTTCGGGAAAGCGCAACACCTTTGTGTGGGGGCTGGGCGCCATACCGTCCTCCGTTTCGAACGCGGGACGCATGGCGACAAGGCGGTCGGAGCCCGATCGGGAACGCTTCAGCTAAGTCTAATGTTGGGATTGGACACCCGCGCAGCCCGCACCCCGTGCGGTTGTCCGGATACTGCACAGCAATTCCGACAAAGGAGGCAATCTTGCTGCCAGCCACCGCGTCCCGCGTGGAAAACGCCACGTCCGAAGACCTCAACCGCCATTTCGCCAGCGAAATCGAGGAGAGCCTGCGCCACCACGCCGAACACCCGGAGCACATCGACCACCGACTGGACGAACTCGACCACGAATGGGACATCGAGCGGACGCTCGAGGCGAACGCCGCGACCCTCGCGCTGACGGGTACGCTGCTGGGCGCCTTCCTCGACCGGCGCTTCCTGGTCCTGCCCGCTGTCGTGACGGGATTTCTTCTCCAGCACGCGCTCCAGGGCTGGTGTCCGCCGGTTCCAGTGTTTCGGCGCCTCGGCATCCGCACCTCTGCGGAGATCGACCGCGAGCGTTATGCGCTGAAGGCCCTGCGCGGTGATTTCAGACGGCTCAACGCACCTCCTATGGACACGGACGCACCCCCGCGCCTGCGGGCCAGGGCAGCGTTGGACGCTACCGAGGCGTGAGCTTCCATCCAACCATCCTCGTCTACGAAGGAAATCCTTATGTCCAACCGTCTGAGAGTGGACGACCGCTTCACCATCGAGATGGCGCCGCCGACCGCCGGGCGCGTGGAGGAACTGGTCCGCGAAGGCTACCGGTCCGTCGTGAACCTGCGGGCGCCGGGGGAGCAGGGCGAGATCCTGTCCCCGTCCGAGGAGGGTGAGATCGTTCGGCGCCACGGCCTTGAATACGTCAGCATTCCAGTCTCTCCACAGGACATGAACGAGGCGACGGCGGAACGCTTCGAGCGTGAGGTCTCACGCTTGCCAGGCCCGGTCGCCATACACTGCGCGTCGGGGAAGCGCGCCGGTCTCTTCACTTTCCTGCACGTCGCGCGCACCGAAGGGCTGTCGGGCGAGGAGGCGGTCGCCAAGGCGGAGACAATGGGCTTCCAGTTCGCGAGTCCGGACGCCAAGGCGTTCTTCACCCGCGCCGCTGACGCCAGAAGTACGCCAAGGGGAGGGTCTTCATGATCTTCCGCCAGTTGTTCGAGCCGGAGTCGTCGACTTACACCTACCTGTTTGGCTGCCGGGAGACTGGCCAAGCGATCCTGCTCGACCCCGTCATGGAAACAGTCGGGCGGGACCTGGCGCTGATCCAGCAGTTGGGGCTGCGGCTCGCCTACACGCTCGACACCCACATCCACGCCGACCACATCAGTTCGGCCTGCCGCCTGCGCAGCCTGACCGGGTGCAAGGTTGCCTACCCCGCCATGGACGGGTTGCCCTGTGCCGACATCGGGATCGCCGAGGACAAGCCGCTCACGATGGGCACCCTGGCGTTCAAGCCGCTCCACACGCCGGGCCATACCGACACCCACCACTGCTACCTCGTCGACCGGGGCGATACGCTGCGGGTGTTCACTGGCGACGCTCTGCTGATCGACGGCTGCGGCCGCACGGACTTCCAGAACGGCAGCAGCGAGGCGCTCTACCGCTCGGTGCGCGAGAAGATCTTCACGCTGCCCGAGGACACGCTCGTCTACCCCAGCCACGACTATCAGCACCGGCACGTTTCGACCGTGCTCCAAGAGCGTGAGCGCAATCCTCGCCTGGGAGACACCAAATCCTTGGAGGAGTTCACCGGAATTATGGCGAACCTGAACCTGCCGTATCCGAGGAAGATCGACATCGCGGTGCCGGCGAACCGGCTCTGCGGCGACTGCCCCGACGATGCGCCCGAGGCGCTACGCCGCATCGGCGACAAATCCTTCCAGGGCGTGCCCGCCTGACAGGAACCGTTGCCCCACCCCGAAAGGCACACCACTGCTGCGTAGCGCAGCGGTCGACTTCGCTCCCAACAATGGAAGGTCGTGGCCCTTTCACCGTCAGCCAGCCGCTTTCGAACACGCTCTCTTGATGAGGATCTGACCTTGCCCATGCCATATCAACGAACCGTTTTGCCTCTCGTTCTCGTCGGCACGCTTGCCGCCTGCACCGGTACGGGCACCGTGGCGCCGTCCGTCAGCCCACAGGGCAGCGCCGAGAGCACGAAGACCAATATGCTCGAGGCCGGAGCGGCCGCACTCCAGAGCAACGCGCCGCTCGGCGGCATGGACATCTACCTCGTCGGCTTTCATCCCATGAAGAACGACCCCAACCACCAGATGGAGGCGCACCATTTCTGCCGTCAGATGAACGAGGACTTCGCCCAGTGCGCGCTGTTCGACGGCAACACCGCAAACGCCAATCTGACGGGCGTCGAGTACATCATCTCCGAGCGCCTGTTCGAGCAACTGCCACGGCAGGAGCGCCAATATTGGCATCCCCACAACGGTGAGATCCTGTCCGGACAGCTGGTGGCGCCAAACCTGCCCAACATCGCCGAGCACGAGCTGATGAAGAGCAAAATGAACAGCTACGGCAAGACCTGGCACACCTGGCAGTCGGAGGAGGGCACGCAGCCAAGCGATCGGCTGCCCTATGGTCCTCCCATGTTGGCATGGTCGTTCAACCGTGATGGCGAGGCCCAGCCAGGGCTAGTCGAGAGTCGTGATCGTGAGATGAACATGTCGACCGCGGACCGCCGCCGTGCCCGTCAGGATCTCGTGCCCACCGCCCGGCCGCAGGAGGGCGTGGATGCCCTCAAGGGCAAGTTCCCGCGGCCGACGCAAGACATTCCCGGAGTTGTGGACAAGCGCGCTACGCGCTGAAGCTCGGGAGCCGCGGGATGGGACGGGCGATGGTGCTCTGGAAAAGCAGTCAGTGCCACGATGCGCCGACACAGGGGGGCATGCGAAGTCCCCTGCCAGCCAAGAGTTGGTCTTGATCGAGGTTAATGCCCGGCTGCAGCGCCTGGGAAGATGCTGCTTCGATGGTGTTGATTTCGAAAAGGAGGCAGGATCATGCGTATTCTCACAGCCTCGGCGATCGTCCTCGCTTTGTCCTTAACGGCATTCCAGGGGTCTCTTGCACAATCGTCGTTTCAGAATGAGACCCCGATCTACGGCAGCCAACTGATGACGCAGCAGGAGCGGACGGCGTACCATTCCCAGATGCGGCAGGCCAAGACAGCGGAGGAGCGCGAGCGCCTGCGCTTGGAGCATCATCGGCAGATGCAGGCTCGTGCCCAGGAACGTGGTGTCACTCTCCCGGATGAACCTCCCCCGGCACCTCGACATGGCATGGGAATGGGACCCGTTGGTGGAACCGGTGCCGGAGGCAACCCGATGGGTCCTGGAGGTGGCCCCGGCGGCCCACGTCGATAGGAGGCGCCTCGCCGGCTTGAAGGACAAACATGGCGTCGAACCTGCATCGCAAAAGCGGGAATCAGCGGTTCTCCACCGAAAACTATCTCTTCGGAACGACGCCCAATGTCTTCCCGTCCAGGCTGCAATCCCAATTGCAGTCGGGTCAACATGCGTTGGCGGTCACCGACGGTGAGGGGGCAACGGCGTCTGGCTGACCGATCAGGGGCTTGAGGTGCAGTCCGTCGCCTTCTCTCCCGTCGCGTTCGAAATGGCGCAGCGACTGGCGGCTCTACGAGGCGCCCTGCAAGAGACGAGGTTGGCCGACCTCGAAAGCGGGACCGCGTGATCGCTTGCTGACCCGAATCGGCCCGGCAGCGGTGTTCCGCTTCCGGGCCGACCTGAGCGTCCGTTCCGTTGAAACCCCGCCTCAGAATAGGCCAAGGGCGCCCACGTTTCGGTACAGCATGTAGGCAGCCACAGCGAACAGCACGCCCGCGAAGACCTGGGTCAGCGCGCCCTTACGCGTGGACAATCTCACCGCCGCCTTCATGCCTGCGAAGCCCCCGACCACGCCACCGGCGATGAACAGTCCGGCGACTGTCCAATCCACCAAACCGGAGAGCGCGTAGTTGGCCGCCGTGGTCAGACCGAAGGTTCCCACCGAAAACAGCGACGAGCCGATGGCGTTGATGACCGCCATGCCGCTGCCGAGCAGGAGGCCGGGGACGATCAGGAAACCACCGCCGATACCGAAGAAACCTGAGACGGCTCCGGTCAGGAAACCGATGCCGACCAGGCGCACCGCAATTGGCTTGTTGATACGCACTGTCGGGTCGCCCTCGCTCCCTCTGCCCCGCAGCATGGAGACCCCAACCACGACCATCACCAGCGCGAACAGGAACAGCAGCCCCTCGCCGTTGACCGACTTGCCAAGGCTCGATCCGGCGAACGCACCCACCACGCCGGACGCGGCGAAGGTGGCCGCACACGGCCACTTTACCGTTCCGGCGCGGGCGTGCTGGGCCAAGTTGACGAAAGCGTTCGCGGCGACTGCCAGGGCGCTGGTACCAATGGCGACGTGGGGGTCCGGCACGCCCACGACATAGAGCAGCAACGGTACGGCGAGGATCGAGCCGCCGCCCCCGATCAGGCCGAGGGAAAAGCCGACCAGCGAGCCGGACAGGATCGTGAGGAGCTCGGACATTGTAAGCGTTCCACGTTGGGAAAGGTCACGCGACCGCGGCGCGGCGCATGCGGACGGTCATGATGAGGTCATGGGCAGCCATACCTGCCAGCATGGCGACGACGAACAGCCACGTTCCCGAAGCGCCGAAGCCGAGCGTGGCGAGCGCCGGGCCGGGACAGTAGCCTGCCAGTCCCCAGCCCACGCCAAACAGGACGGCGCCTGATACAAGGCGGCGGTCAATGGCGGTTGCCTTGGGGCCGTGGAAAGCGGTGCCGACCAGCGGCGTCCCGCGTCGCCGCGCAAGGGCGAAGCCGACGGCGGCGACGGGAATGGCCGCGGCCATCACGCAGGCGAGGCTCGGGTCCCAGGAGCCCGCAACATCGAGGAAATTCAGCACCTTGGTGGGGTCGATCATGGAGGACACCGTCAGCCCCAGGCCAAACAGCAGTCCGGACGCGAGGGCAACGAGCAGGGAGGGCATGGCGATCAGGCTCCGATCAGATGGCGGACGACGAAGACGGTGACGGCGGCGCTGCCCATGAAGAGTGCGGTGGCCGCGAGGGAGCGCGGCGACAGCCGGGCGAGGCCGCAGATGCCATGGCCGCTCGTGCAGCCGTTGCCAAGGCGCGTGCCGAACCCGACCAGCAGACCGGCCACGATCAGAAGGGTGGGGCCCGTGTGCGACGCGGATTCCGGCAGTGCGCCACCCGCCGCGCCATAGAGCAGCGGCGCCGTCATCAGGCCGAACAGGAAGATGGCGCGCCAGGCAATGTCGCCGGGGCGCAGCGCGCTGAAGCCGCCGAGGATGCCGCTGATCCCGGTGATCCGACCCTTGGCAACCCACAGCAGAGCCGCGGACAAACCGATGAGGAGACCGCCGACGGCGGCCGAGACAGGCGTAAAGTTTTCCATGGATCTCAATGTCAGAGTGGAGGTGTCACTCAGGACGACTGGCGACGCAGAACAGGCGGTAGAGCTCGGCGAGGATGGGGCGAACCCGGTCTGAGCCGATGCGGTAGAAGATGGTCGTACCGTCCCGGCGTGTCGCGACGAGTCCTTCCTCGCGCAGCTTGGCAAGGTGCTGGGACAGGTTGGACTGGGAAAGGCCAAGGCGCCGGATGAGTTCACCCACCGACATCTCAGCCTCGATCAGTGAGCAGAGGATCATCAAGCGGTGGCGGCTCGCGAGCGAGCGCAGGAACGCCTCGGCCTCGGCAGCGCGGGCCTCCAATTCGCCGGGGTCCATCGGCAGATCGTTTGGTACGCTCGGCACAGTTTCTATCTCTATAATTTAGTCTTGACTAATATATTGCGCCGCGCCACCTCTTCAAGCGGTATCAGGAACGGTCCCGCCGGGCCAGCCAGGAGGTCTCGATGAAACCCGACGTCATGCCGCTGTTCGACGAGGCGACCAACACCGTCAGCTACGTCGTCGCCGATCCCACCACCCGGGCAGCGGCCCTGGTCGACAGCGTGCTCGATTTCGACCCGAAGTCCGGCCGCACCGCGACCACCTCGGCCGACCGCATGATTGCGCTGGTGCGCGAGCGGGGTCTCACGGTCGAGTGGATCCTGGAGACACACGTCCATGCCGATCACCTGTCGGCGGCTCCCTACCTGACGGACCGAATCGGTGGCCGCATCGGCATCGGCGAGCACATACGTGAGGTCCAGAAAGTTTTCCGCACCCTGTTCAACATGGAACCGGGCTTCGTGGCCGACGGCCGCCAGTTCGACCATCTGTTCGCCGATGGCGAGCGGTTCCGGATCGGCCAGTTGGAGGCGCAGGCCATTCACACGCCCGGTCATACCACGGCGGACATGACCTATGTTGTGAGCGACGCGGCCTTCGTCGGCGACACCCTGTTCCAACCCGATTACGGCACGGCGCGCTGCGACTTCCCGGGTGGTGACGCTCACGCCCTGTACCACTCGATCCGGCGCATCCTCTCCTTGCCGCCCGAGACACGGATCTTCACCGGCCACGACTACAAGGCGCCAGGACGGGATGAGTACAGCTGGGAGAGCACAGTCGCCGAGCAGCGGGCGCGCAACGTCCACGTCAGGGATGGCGTTAGCGAGACCGAGTTCGTGGAACTCCGCACGGCGCGCGACCGGACCCTGGACGTGCCGAAGCTGATTCTGCCTTCGGTGCAGGTGAACGTCCGGGCTGGGCGGTTGCCGCCCGCCGAGGAGAATGGCAAGCGCTACTTGAAGATCCCGATCGACACGCTTTGACCGCGGCGCTGGGAAGGCGGCATGCGGATGAACACCTCGTCCAGCAACCACTTGTCGCCCGGCCAGGGCCGACGAGGTTTGAGGGTGGTGGCGAACTCCCGGCCAAAGCGCAGGCCCCACTCCCGGATAGTCTCGTCGCTTACCTCGATGCCGCGCGCCGCCAGGATCAACTCGACTTCGCGCAGGCTCAGGCTGAAGCAGTGATACAGCCACACCGCTTCGCTGATGATCTCGGCCGGGAAGCGGAAGCCGCGGTACGGGTTGGACAACGTGCTCATACCCCGGAACCTGCCATGTCGGGCCACCAACCGCCAACCTGACAACGCCTCTCAGACCACTGCACGTAGCATGCTTTGGAAAGGATCTAGATTCCAGATCGTCTGTCTCTTGATCTCACCAAGGTGAGATCACCTAAACATCACCTATTTTTAGCAACGAGCCACAATCCAGACCACACGCTCTTGTGATTGCCTCACCTCTCAAACGGTCTGTCAGACACCACCTTCAAGACGCGACCATTGGTTGCTTCACGCCGCGTTAACCGGCTCGTATTATTGTTCATCTGTGTATCATTAGCAAGTGACCACAACACCTCATATTGGGCGAGGATTAAATGCGCGTCCTGATTGCCGATGACTCCATGGTTATGCGCATGATGCTCTCGCATTGTGTCGAGGAGATGGGGTTCATTCCAATTGTTGCACAGGACGGTGCAGAAGCGCTGGAACTTGCATTTCGCGATGGCTTCGATATTGCGATCCTAGACTGGGAAATGCCAAAGCTGACCGGTATGGAGGTTATCCGACAACTGAAGGAGCACCCAAGAACAAGTTACGGGCACCTGATACTGGTAACTGGCCGTGATGACCAGAGCAGCTTGATTCAAGCTCTGAACGGTGGGGCCGATGATTTCATTCGCAAGCCGTTGGTGCCCGCCGAACTCGTTGCACGGCTTCGTGCGGGCGCTCGTATTGTGGAAATGCGTAACCGAATCATTCGCTTGGCAGAGACTGATCCATTGACTGGCGCGATCAACCGACGCTGCTTCCTGGAGCGTGCGCGAATCGCTCTCAACGACGCTGAACGACATCAGCGATCGCTGTCGATCTTGTTGTTGGACATTGACCACTTCAAGTCGGTTAACGACACTTGGGGCCATGCAGGTGGCGATGTGGCATTGCAGCGTTTTGTCAGCGTCTGCGAGACATCCCTACGTCCGAACGATTTGCTCTGTCGGTTCGGCGGCGAAGAGTTCGCTGTGCTGTTGCCGGAGACCAATCCCTACGTCGCAGTCACCATCGCTGATCGCGTTCGTACGGCGATTGAGACGACGAACATCAATCACGATGGCATCACATTTCGCGTCACGGCCAGCATCGGGATCTCCGGGATCGGAACCGATGGTCTCGATGCGGCGCTCTCAAGAGCTGATGCCGCATTGTATGCCGCCAAACGGGCCGGTCGGAACCGAGTCGAACTTGCACGTTAACCGTTCGGTTCCGTTAGGCTTTGCGCCATGCCACCGCTGACGGCGCAAGAAGTGCGAAACAGCACACAGGTGGGACCCCAAGGGGTCTGGTACTTAACAGGTTACTGTGCTGATCGGCGTTAAAATCCCGTGCCGTTTCACACCCTGTACAACCGAAGGCAAGGGGTGGATCACGCGAATCCGGGCTTCTCTCCTGTCCGGAGCAGCGGCATTCTGCTCGGCGCCTCCACTTTTGCGATGCAACGTGCGATTCTTTCCAGATCCCATCAAGGGCGCCCATACGTTTCCAAGCCATATGCTCTGGTATGTCATTTGCAAGTCTGCCGAATATTTTAGCGCTTCGCAGTTGCGGGGGAGTATCCATGTCCCGACACCACAGTGCCCTGGTCGCCGCCGCATCGGCCCTGATCGTCGTCATCGGCATGACGGCCCACGTCGTCTGGCGGGACCGGCAGGCCACCATCGCCCAGATGGAGGCGCTTGCCGCCGATATGGCCAAGGTCGTCGAATCCCACGTTCAACACACGACCAAAGGTGCGGACATCGGCTTGCGCCAAGCCACCGCGGTCGTCGACGATGCCGGCAGCCTGGAGGCCGTGCGGACCATCCCCTACTGGTATCGACTGCGGGATGCGCTCGCGAATGTCGACGGCGGCGAAACCTTATGGCTGTTCGACACCAAGGGAAATGCCGTGGTCGGGACCGGACGGCAGCAGGAGCGGCCATTCAACATTGCCGATCGCCCCTATTTCAAAGAGGTGATGGCGGGCGCCGACTTCGTGGTCAGCCCGGCTCTGCGCAGCCGCTTGGACAACCGCATCATCTTCATCATCGCGCGGCCAATCCGCGACTGGACCGGCGAGATCATCGGCGTCGCAAGCACCGCTATGAAGACGGAATGGCTGGTCAACTTCTATGCCCTGATGTCCTTCGGGCTGGAGACCACCGTGACCGTCTTCCGCACCGACGGCGAAATCGTTGCCCGCAGCCCGGACCTCGACAACCACCTCGGTAAGAACAACCGGAACGGACCGCTCTTCCAGGAGCAAATCCCACGCTCCCCCATTGGAACCTACTGGGCACAATCCGTGCTGGACGGCAAGGAGCGGCTCGCGGCCTACCGGTTCATTCCCGATCTGAACCTGGTCGTCTATACCGGGATCGACAGCAGATCGGTCTTTGCCGCCTGGCAGTCCCGCTCCCTCTGGTTCATCGCCGAAGTGATCCTGACCACGATCCTCGTCCTGTTCCTGCTCCTATGGGGAGCCGGCATGATCCGCCGCGAACACCATGTTCAAAAGCGTGCGCTCGAAGCCGAAGGCGCCGCACGGCTACTTGATGCCGAACTCCATCAGGCCCGGCGCGATACCCTGACCGGCCTACCCGCCCGAGGGCTGTTCCTGGAACTGGCGGAGGGACTGCGCCGGAGCACCAAGAAAAAGGGGGCCGGCCTCGCCTTTCTCTACATCGACTTGGACGGCTTCAAAGGCGTCAACGATCGGCACGGCCACGAGCAAGGCGACAAGGTCCTGAGGATGGTTGCCGAGATCATGCGCCGGACCACCCGGGACGGCGATCTGCTCGGCCGGCTTGGTGGCGATGAGTTCATCATCTGCCTGTCCGGGCATAGCCCCGATGTCCGGGCCGTCGCCACTGGCGTCGCCGCCCGCATCATCAGGGAGGTTCGCGAGTTGGACCTTGGCGTGGGGTGCAGCATCGGAATTGCGCTCACCGACGACGAATGTGACGATGTGGCCTGTGCCCTGCGCTTGGCGGACGCCGCGATGTATCGTGCCAAGACGGCGGGAAAAGGGGTGTGGTCCATTCACGAACCGGCACAAGAGCCGTGCCTGTCTTGTGCAGCAGAATAGTTGCCTGCCACGCAGCGCCCATTTTGGTCGCAGATGCCCCTTGAGGCCGTCGCAAACCTGGGCGGCGTAGTGCCCCCAGGTTTGCGACGGTCTCCCGATGGTCCGGCGGACATCACGCGAACATCGCCGGCACCTCTACCTGAAGCAGGCAATATGTCCTTTTGAATAGTCGATGACCATCCCTGAGAGGAGTACCTTCGCCGAACATCGGGAAGTCTGGAATTAGGGTACCTTCATGCCTCACGACCGACCGACGCCGACCGACGCCCGCGGCCAATCGCGCGACGTTCAATTGTCGGCGATGGTGCCGGGCCACGTCCGGCGCGCCGTGCGCCTGCGCGCGGAGCAGGAGGGCCTGACCGTGCGCGGTCTGCTGCTGCGACTCATCCGCGACGCCGGCATCGCCGAGGTCGACGACGGCGACCTCGTGGACCGCAGGACCTCCCCCGGTGCCGGCGCGCCTTCCCGCGCCAGCACGGCAAGCGGCCAGTCGCGGTGACGATACGCAAGCACCTCCGCATGGCAGGGATGACGGGCAAGGCTTCGACACGGGCGCCGCTCCTCCTGCTCCTCATCGCGATCCCCCTGTTCGTCGTCATCCTCTACAACGAACTCGCGGCCAGGGCGGTCCGGCAGGCCGAACTCCGCGACGAGGCCAAGCGCTGGCTTGCCAACATCGAGGACGAGCAGCGCCACGTGTTCGGAGAGGCGGGCCAGATGCTCAACTGGCTGGTCGACACGGGTGTCGCGGCGCTGGACCCGGCCCGGTGTCCGAACGTCATGGCGCATCTGGGCGCGCACCTTCCACGCCACCTCGTGCTCACCATCGCCGACGCCGACGGCATCGTCCGATGCTCCACCGCTCCGCAGTCCCTCGGCCGCTCCATCGCGGATCGGGCCGCCTTTCAGCAGGCCCGCGAAACGGGCGGAATCGTCAGGGGACTGAGCGCCCCGTCCGTTTACTCGGGCAGGCCCATGGTCCCGATGGTCAGACGGTACGAGGACAATGCCGGACGGTTCGCCGGGACCGTTAACGCCCTGATCGACACCGCGTGGCTCGAGGACCTGCTCGCGCAGAAGCCTCTGCCCCCACATGCCGGCCTTCTGGTCGCTGACCAGGCGGGGACGGTGTTCGCGCGCGCTCCGGAGAGCGGCGCCCCCCCAAGGCCGTTGCCGGGGTTCCTTTGGCCGCTGCTTGAGGCCCCGGACGCCGGCGTCGTCGAAATCCGTGGAGACGACGGCAGGCGGCTGATCACCGCATTCTCCCCACTGGGCATCGGGGTGAAGGACACCCTCACCGTTCTGTCTATCGACCTGGATGCCCGGATGGCGGCGGCGGACGGCACCATGCTGCGTACGCTGCTGACCTCGGCGGCGGCGCTCCTGGCGACCGTCCTCACGGCAGCCTGGGGACTGCGCCGACACCTGCGCTTCCGGGAGCGGGCCGAGGAGGAGCTCAAGAGGGCGAAGGAGCGGGCCGAGGAGGCCGTCGTGGTGCAGCGCCGGCAGCTCCACGAGCTTGAAACCATCTACGACACCGCCCCCATCGGCCTCACTCTGCTCGACCGCGACCTGCGCTTCGTGCGCATCAATGAGGCTCTGGCCGAGATCAACGGCGTCCCGGTCGCGGAGCACATCGGCCGGAACGCCTGGGACGTCGTTCCCTCCCTGCGCGAGGCGGCCGAGCCGTTGTTCCGGCAGGTCCTCGAGACTGGGGAGCCGATCCACGGCATCGAGCTGCACGGTACGACGGCCAGCCATCCGGGTATCGAGCGGGACTGGATCGAGGACTTCTACCCCCTGAAGGGGCCGGACGGCACGGTCGTCGCCGTTGGCGCGATTGTCCGCGAGGTGACGGAGGAGCGCCAGGCCAAGCGGGCGCTGGAGGCCGCCAAGCAGGAGGCCGAGGTGGCGTCCCGGTCGAAGTCCAAATTTCTGGCTGCCGCCAGCCACGACCTGCGCCAGCCTATGCAGTCGCTGTTCCTGTTCGCCGCGGCCCTGGAGCGGCACCTGGACGCGTCCGGCCGCGAAAAGCTGGTCCAACTCGAGCGGAGCCTGGAAGCCCTCAAGGGGCTGCTCGACAGCCTGCTCGACGTGTCCAAACTTGAGGCCGGGCTGGTGACGATCACGCTCCAGGACATTCCCGTCAACGCAGTGCTTGACGAACTCCGGGCGGCCTACCAGCCGGTCGCCGAGAGCCGGGGGCTGGCTTGGCACATGCCCGACTGCTTCGAGACGGTGCGCAGCGACCGCGTCCTCCTGGGCCGCCTACTGCGCAATTTGATTGAGAACGCCGTCCGCTACACCGAAGGGGGAGGCGTGACCGTCCGCTGCCTGCCGGAGCAGGACCGCGTCCGCGTCGAGGTGGAGGACACGGGCATCGGTATTCCGCCCGAGGAACTGAGCCGGATTTTCGAAGAATTCCACCAGGTCGCCAACGTCGAGCGCAACAGGCAGCAGGGGCTCGGGCTCGGACTGGCCATCGTGCAGCGGATTGCGAACCTGCTCGGCTACACGGTCGAGGTCCGCTCCAGGGTCGGCCGGGGTTCGACGTTCTCGTTCTCGATCCCGCGCGGCGCGGCCACCCCCGCCGTGGCGCCCGAAAGCGCCGGGGGGGCGGGCACCGCGCGGGTTGGCCCCGAGCGGCTCGCGGTCGTCGTCGACGACGAGGTGATGGTGCTGATGGGGCTGCAGGCGATGCTTAGGGACTGGGGCTGCACCGTCATCGTCGCGTCGGGGGCTGACCAAGCCGTCGACCGCCTGCGCGCTGCGGGGCGTTGCCCCGACTTTATCCTGGCCGACTACCGCCTGGGCCGGGGCGAGCTGGGCACGGAGGCGGTCGCCCGGATTCGTGAGTTCTGCGGGCAGGAGGTGCTGGGCGTCCTGCTGACCGGGGAGACGGGCACGGAGAGCCTGCGCGAGGCCGCGGCCCACGGGCTGCGCATCCTGCACAAGCCGGTGACGGCCAGACACCTGGCCGATGCTTTGGATATTCGCCTGGAAGCGCCCGCGCCACAGCACGGCTGACGGCCCCCGCGGCCACACGGCAAATGCGCATCCAGCCACGGACGCCGTGCATCTGCACATCGCCTCGGGCACAGCCCTTTAGATTTCCAGACATGCGGAGGCAGAGATGCTGCCACCATCTGTTATGGTTTCATCAAAGGCTCGGTTCTGATCGTCGAGGACGAACTGCTCATCGCCGATCGGGGAACGCGTCGTGCTCGAGGACGCTGAGCTCTCGGTGGTCGGCTACGCCACAACCGAGGAGGACGCCGTCGCCATGGCGTTCAAAGCCAAGCCCGAGGACGTTGATGCAGAAAAGGGCGAACTGGTGGCGGTTGATAAGGCGAGCGGGTATCACATAGATCGGCGAAATAAGCCGAACCTCATGACCAGCCGAAAGGGCGGCACGACCCCCATAGTGGCTGGTCGCACAGGCTTCCATGGCAACGTATACGCCGGCAGCTTGTCCAGGAACTCCTGCAGCATCTGGCGGGAAAACGCCCGATTGAATAGCGCCTTCCCAGAGGCGTCCGTCGCGCATACCTGAAAATGCCGCTTCCCAAGATCGATCGCCACCAGATAGGTCTCGGCCATGCTGCCCTCCATTGCAATGTCAGACAAACACCGCATCCTGGCATATTCCGATGCCGAGGAACGGGAGGCATCCACACCATCAGTTCAGTTTAAGGTGTTGTCCTCGGTAGGATGAAGCAAGCCTTGGTCGCGCGCCCGGTCGAGCAGGGCCTTGATGCTCGACGGCGCCCAGGTTCGGGCTCCGGTCTTGGTCGGGATGCCCTGACGCTCCAGCTGACGGCCGATCCGAGCAAGCGTCGGCTTCTCTCCGTCGGCCGCGTTGTGGATGGTCGCGACCAGTTCCACCAGCCGCCTGTCCTGCGCTACAGCCTTCTTGGAGCGCCGTGGCGCCGCCTTCAGCAGGCTGGGATCGGCCAAGCCGTCGCCGACCAGGCGGCGGACGGCCCGGATCAGCGCGTCACGCGTCCAGGGTGCCGGGTTGTCGCCTGGGCGCTTCTTCACCGCGTTGTTGAGCACGTCGACGACACGGTCCCATGGGTGCCCCGGCCGCAGCCGCTCGACGACGGGAAGAAACTCCCCAGCCCCCTCGGCGACCCGCTCACTGAGCCGGTCGTCCCGGGCGCGGGCCACCCGGCGCCGGGCGAGTGGGTCCTTGGCGATCAGTCCCGGATTGCCCGGCTGCTTGCCGATCGCCTTGGCGGCCCGTACGCCGGTCTTCGTCCGCTCGCGGATCAACGAGCGCTCGAACTCGGCCACGGCACCAAGGATCTGCAGGGTGAACTTCCCCTGCGGGCTGCCGGTGTCGATGGGATCGCCGAGCGACTTGAAGGCCGCTCCCTTGCGCTCCAGGCCGTCGATCACATCGAGCAGATGGGCGAGCGAGCGCGCCAAGCGGTCGATGCGCACCACCACCAGCGTGTCGCCCTTGCGAACCCGGTTCAGCACCGCCTTGAGCTGCGGCCGCTCGCGGTCGGCGCCGGAGGCGTTCTCCCGGAAGATCTCGGTGCAGCCGAACTTTTTCAGATCGAGGAACTGCGCCTCGGTGGACTGGTCCTCGGTGGAGACGCGCGCGTAGCCGATGAGGGCCATGACGGCTGTTTCCTATGCTGTGATGGATTCCAAGCCAGCAGGGAATGGCAATCCCAACCGGCCGGCTGCGCCAGCTTACCCTATTTTCAGGACAATCGCTTATTCATAACCGGACGGTTGAAAATCAGCGGAAAAGATTTGGTCGCCACGCCTGCCCTACTCCTCTCCGCAGGAAGCGAGACAAGACGCCAAACCAGACGGTCGCCCAGTAAGCGCCGGTCGGGATGGTCGGACGCGCACCACCCTGCTGGGCACGTCTCGAACGTCTGAAGGAAACCCTTGTTTTCCAGTGGGTTGAAGCGAGCGCGGAGGGGCTTCGCTCAGCTTTTTGCATAAACCGCTTACATTTTGCATGAACCGGTTTGCAAAACCGAGGCACGTAAGGCCCCAATCCCTCAGGATCCGGCTTTTTGCATCAACTGCCTTACAACGACAGGCGAGAACGATAGCTGCCCTCCCCTGCTGGCGATAGCGCAAATTATCACCAAAACGGGCTTTCAACCTTTCACAAAAGTGGACTTGTTGCCGATTTCTCGGTATCAAGAATGCGTAACCAATTGATAAAGCATGATAGATGCGTTTTCGTTCTTTGGACCCGCAGCCCCTCATCGGCCCTCTGGAGCGCGCCGCCGCGGCCGTAGGCCGGCTGGCCCAGGCAACTGCCGGCACCCCGGTGCTGGCCGCGTGGCTGCACCGGTCGCGTGTCGAGGCGGTAGCCGAGATTTCAGAGACCCAGGGTCGCCGGGTCGATCCCAACCGCCTGCGTACCTTGCTGGCGCAGGTGCCGACTCGGGCCCAGCGCGACTGGGGCGCCACCATGCTTGCCCTCGATATGATGCGGCAGATGCTCGCCGGACCTGGCACGGCCGCTCTCGCCCCGACCGGTACGGATGACGCGCTTGCGCAGATGGAAGAGGCCCACGCCGCCGTAGGGTCGGCAGCGCTGATCGCTTGCGGCATTGGCTTCCTTGCCCACCTGGAAGCTGGCGGCGACCGCAGCGGCGCTTGCCTCGCGGTTTCGCGCTTCCTCGCCGCTCAGGGAATGACGCCGCTGCCGCTACCCTGCTTGAATGGGGTGGAAGCAATTCGCCGCGCAGAGCCCCGCGGTGTCTGGCTAGTTGCCTTTCTCGACGGCATGGCTCTGCAGGCGAAGGAGGGCGAGGACCGGCTCATCGCCCTGCTCCACCGCTGGCGCAGCTGGCGCCGGCGTGTGGGCGACCGGCGCAGCGACGCCCGCATCCGCCGCGCTATCGACGCAATGGCCGCTGAAGGCGTGATAAGTCCGGCGCGTCTGGCGTCGCGGCTGCGCTGCGCCACAAGTGTCGCCACCGACCTGCTGGAGGAGTTGCAGCGGTTGGAGATCGCCGTGGAGATCACGCGCCGCCGCACCTACCGTGTCTTCGTGGCAGAAGACCTTGCGCCGATGCTGGGAGAGGTGGCACCGCGATCAGAGGCAGCGGTCAGAACTGTTGCCGCGCCACCACTTCTGCCCCCGCCCGCAGTGGTCACCGAACCTGACCGCTGGGTGGAGCCGGCCGAAGGTGTGGACGACGCACTCGCTCAGCTGGAGAAGGTCATGAGGCGCCTGGACCCGCTGCTGGCCGATTATGGCAGTGCCAACGCCCGGCTTCTATCGTACGGCAAGATCTGATCCGGCTGCGGCTCGCATCACCGGGATCATTCAACCATGCCGCGCTAATTCGACTACATGTATAGACGAAACCTAAACAGAAGCTGCGCCCCGACAATTCACAACCGACACTTGTTACAGCAAGCCCCACATTGATCAACATTCTGCTGCCACCTAGAAGTCACGTCGCAAATTGGCTCCGGAAGGATAATGCTTTTTACTAAAATTCTTTCTAAATTACCGGTAAACTTCTTATTAAGTTCTTCGCTATTATATCACCATGATCATTGTGGTTGTCGCTACTCGCTTCAAGCCGCCCGAGAACGGGCTTTTTGAAGGGTTACGATCGCCTTGGGAATGAGCAGAGCCTTTGGATTCACCCAACTCTATCAGTTGATGAATTTTCGAGCTGTACGACCTAGATGAAAACCGTAGCTGACATTGAGTTTATTGCCAGAGCGATCGACCCTGACGCTTGGCAGAACTATGACGAGAGCAACGGCAACACAGCCGCTGTAAGCCGCCCACTCTCATCGTTGGCCGCAGCCCAGCGCGTTCTGAATGCTGTGCACGAAGCAGGTGGGCGGGTTGCCGGAGCGTCGCAGCTCTCATCCGGTAACGCTACCTGTTCAGTGTCCACACCCGACGAGAAAGAGGCTGACCCCGTGCGGGAGATCGTTCGCAACCACCCCCCCGAGCGGAGAGTGCTCCTAGTCGAAGATCGCCCGGCTGTATCCGATCTGATCAGAGCTTTTCTTCAGTCTCTGCCCAATGTCGCGCTCGAAGTCGAAATCAAGGGCGGCGACGCAATCGATGCCGCTGGTCGGCACCGCTACGATGCTGTGCTTATAAGCACGCAACTTCAGGACATGGAGGGCCCCGACGTGATTGCGTCACTGCGGCGCCTCCCCGTTCCGTTCTGCAGCACACCGGTAGTGGCGCTGATCGGAGACGCGAACCCCGCGTTCCGGCTCGCAGTTCTGGCGCATGGAGCTCAGGAGGTTCTTACCAACCCCGTGCGCCTGGACGAACTTGTCAGGGTTCTGAACCGGACTTTTCCATCGCTCCCGGTCAACGACGACCGGATCGACGGGCACACGCTATCCGCAATGCTACGGGACCTGGGCCAAGAGCATGTGCCCTTGTTCATAGCCAGGTTCGTTTCTGAGACACGAGGCAAGCTCGCCACGATGCGCTCGATCCGCGACCACGACACGATGCAAGCCGAAGCACACACGCTCAAAGGTACATCACGATCTTTCGGAGCATTTCAGGTCTCGCTGCAAGTCAGCCAGCTTGAGCAAGCAAGCCGTACCAGAGCGTCGTGGACGACGATCAATGCTCTGATCGATGCTGCTGAACAGTCGCTCACAGATGCTGAGGCGGCTTACGCCAGCTACTGTCTTCTCTGAGTTCGCTTCCCGAATTTGATCTCCGCCTCAGACCGCGTGTATTGCAGGCCTATGCGGCGCTCAATAGCGCCTGCGTCAGCCCCCGACGACGGGAGCAACAATGGGAATGGCCGTACGAAGTCGGCCGCAGCGGTCACACGCGATCAAGGGCCTAATGAATGCGGCACACATCCGGGCGGTACGGCGGTGCGGCAAGCACTCCGCCGTAGGCTCCCACAGCTCACCTGGCAACCCCTGGCCATTCTTCCGAAAAGCCAATCTCGTGAGCTGGACATCTCGCCACACACCCCAGCTGCTCGAGATGTCAAAGCTCAAGTATCTCGGCCAGCATGGCTGAAAGCGCCGGGTCACACCACCGTGAACCAGGCGGAGGTGACGTCGTCAGGTGCGATGCCGGCCGGCGTCAGGCTGCCAAAGCCCCTGACATCGACCACGGCATCGCCCGACGCGTTGGAGCGATCCCGCCAATGGGGAATGCTGGCATGCCCGATGCACTCGCCCTGCGCAAAGTCGAAATCGGTGACCAGGTCTCGGCCGCCGTCCCAGCCGATCACGAACAGATCCTCCCCGTCGCCGCTAGTCAGCGTGTCCTTCCCGCGCCCCCCGAACAGCAACGGAAAAGGCTCTCAGGAGAGCAACCCTGCGCCTTCTGATTTCGCTGCTTCGTCCACGGCTTGCGCCTCCCTCCAACCATTCCAGAGCTCCTCGTACTGCATTCCGGCGAGCTGCCGGTGCACAGGGTCGTCTATTCTAGCCACCACCGGCCATGGCTCCATGTTCTGCTGCCACTTGGCACCGAACTGAAAGAAGCCGAATCCATAGCGCCTGAACCGTCGGCGGAAATCCTGCTCGTCTTCGCGAAACCGGTGCCGCACCAACAGGTCAGCTGCGTACCTGATCTTACCGTGCGGGCGAAGACGTAGACCCAGGTCGAGGTCCTCGCAAGCTGCCCGCCGGAAGCGCTCATCGAACCCACCAACCGCTTCAAATGCTGCGCGATTAATGACAACGGACGCGGTCACAAAGCCATCCAGTTGTCCGTCCGGCTGAGCGGGTGGGCTCAGAGTGGATTGGGCGGTGTAGTAGGAGGCGAACAGCCCAGTCGGATCCGAGGTGATCGGGCCGGTCCACGCCACCGCCGGGCAGACGTGGCCATGGTCCGTGATAGCCTCAAGGTAGTCTGTATCCGGCCGCACGCCAGCATCAAGGAACCAGAGCCACTGCGTAGATGCCAATTCGGCCCCACGGTTACGTGCTGCGGCTGGTCCGCGGTTTACACCCTGGACGCACGCTTCAACCACGAGACCAGCCTCGGATGCTTTGCGGACTTCAGCACTCGCACCCAGCCCAGCGTCGCTCGATCCATCATCGACCACGATCACCCTGGCCGGACGCACCCCAGCGTGAAGTTCATTCAACGCATACAGGGTCTCGCTCAGACCGGCCGGATCGTCCTTCACCGGAATGATGACGGTGAGGTCGGCAGCAGAGTAGAGATGCTGCTCAATCGAATAGCTGGGAGGCAACGTCAGTGGAAGCTGCCAACGTGGGACTCCCGCAGGCAATTTATAGTTCATTTCTTGGGCGATCCGCATAGGGTTTTATAGCACCAGCAACCAGTCTTCGGCCTACACAGCTGATGATCCGGCCAACACGGACGCTATGACGTGACCGACTGTTCTTTTATCAACTGGCTTGGTTATAAATCCGTTAAACCCTGAATTCTTGCACAGCTCAGCCGCGTCGTCGTGAGCGTTCGCTGTAACCGCGATGATTGGGATCCGCCCTCGTTCATCTTTCCGTGAACGTATGGCCTGAGCAGCAGTAATACCGTCCATGATAGGCATCTGAACGTCCATCAGCACCACATCAAAGTGTTGTTGATCTAGCTGCGTAACTGCCTCAGCACCATTTCCGACGACGACTACCTCGTGACCTTCCTTACGGAGATAGAACGAAATGATGTCGGCCATCAGTCCATTATCTTCGGCGACCATGATGGACAAAGTGGTCGGGTTTCCATCCGAAGCAGTCGCGCCAGTTCCCTGCCCGGCCGCCTCCGCAAGCGCCGCAGCCAAAGCAGTTCGCCGTATAGGCTTCAGGAGCACAGTGCCGGTTTCGCCGATCAAACCATGGCTGCTGGTGGAAACCACCCGCACCACCGGCCAGTCAGGCGGTATGCTGCTTTCGATCTGGGCCGCGGCAGGGTGCTCCATATCCAGGACCACCAATGCTCGGGTTGGATTTTGGCCTGCAGCGAGTTGTTCGTTCGCGTTGAACACTTCGCATCCAATCATGCGCAGTTTATTCAGCATCGCGTTATGTTCTTCTGACGAACGCATGAAAGCCAGAACCGGAGGAAGGCCGTCGAGACGTGCAGTCACCTCCTGTTTGTCTGTTGCACACAACGGCAGGGAAAGCCTGAACGTCGTCCCGCTGCCGGCGGTGCTTTCGACAGTGACCCTCCCTCCCATCTGGTCCGCCAATCCATGGCAGATTGCGAGTCCGAGACCGGTCCCACCGAACCGCCTTGATGCCCCTGCATCAAGTTGACTAAACGGCTGAAATAGGCGGGGAATATCCTCGTCGCGGATCCCTGGACCGGTATCCTCTACGGAAACCCGCAAGTCCCTCCCACCACCGCTGTTCTCAGGTGCGGAGACCGACACCTTCACGCCCCCGGTCTGGGTAAATTTCACCGCATTGTTGACGAGATTGACAACGATCTGCCGAATACGGCCTGGGTCGCCCAGCAGTTCGCGGGGAACATCAGGCTCGACGATTGACTCGAGCCACAGCCCCTTCTCAGCGGCCGGCAGCGCGTGCAACTCAAGAGCCCCGTCCACTAGCTCCTCGATGTCGTATCCCTCATGGACCAAGTGAACGATTGATCCCTCAATTCGGGAGAATTCGAGGACGTCGCTGACCACGGTGAGAAGTGCTGTCGCGGAGCTTTTGACCGCCATCGCCCAGCGGCGCTGCTCGAAACCGGTAGCGCTTCTGTGCAGCAGATCGGCCATACCGATTATCCCGCTCATCGGTGTCCGGATCTCGTGGCTCATGGCACCGAGAAAGGCAGATTTCGCTCTGCCAGCTGCTACAGCCTGATTTCGGGCATCCTCAAGCTCACGCACAAGAGCCGACTTCTCGTCGGCGAGCGTTTCCGCTGCTAAGCGAGCCCTCTCCTCGCGCTTGAGCTGGACATAGAGTGAGGTGACCAGCCCGAACGCGGTGAGCGCCAACGCAGCAATTGCCCAGTTGACGTGTGTCAGCTTGTCGACGAGCAGGCTTCTCGCTTCGGCTCTCGACGCACTGGCCGTTCCATGAATCTCCGAAACCAGCGGCTTGAGCTGGGCCTCAGCGTTCTGCACCGACGCGGATAGCGCAACTCGGTTTTCGCTGCTGAATGGTGCCTCTAGGAGCGACTCCCAGGTCATCACCATCCGCTCAAGCAGAGCAATCCTCTCGCTCAACGCCGTGTTCGCTTCTAAGATGAACCAATGGTCATTCTTCAGAACATCGAAGCGGCTCAGAAGAATGTCATACCGAACTTCCAAGTCTCTCCGCTCGTTGTTGCCTTGGACCGGTGTCCGAACCAGCGCGGAGAAGCGATTGAATTCGACCTCAAACTGATGAAGGGACCACTGTGAGGCCTCGATACGCTGGGTTCTCTGTGAATCCAATTCCTTCGATATTTCATTGTCGAGGTAGGACCATAGGAGCACCATTAGCGCACCTGTCGCCGCGAGTGCCTGGAAAGCAATTCTGTTCGTGCGACGCCGTGGCTTGCGACGAAGCGTGATAGTGCTCAAGAATGCCCAGGACCGCCGCATCTATGTATTCACTCGATCTGGATGGCCTTTACCTGCCATGCACAACGCGAAAAGTATAGTTCGCTATTGAGTGACTTGTCTTCGTCAAATGGATATATAATGAAAATCGGCCCTTTATCACGCACGGACATTTGCTTCCCGCCACGACGCGTTGCGAGAATTGGGTCATATTTTACATCATCAACAGGGATATTTGTAACATAGTCATTCAACGCAGTTACGCGCAGCACTCGACCAGTCGCGCCGACCTGTTTCAGGAAGGTCGACAGTTTGACGCCGGAGAACTCGACCGGGTCTTGGTTCCAGGGCGTCCGCGTCGTCAGACTGGACAATCCCATACCCTCGAACTCATCCCTCGTGAAGCTGCGCTCCTGACCGGCCGCGACCAAGCCACTAACGACCAGGATCGGTTCGCTGGCGACCTGAACGGAACTCTCAGTTGCGTGAGCCGAGGGAGCGAGACGCCCGCCGTCAAAAGCGATAACGGCGCAACCAACCGAAAGCGAAACGAAAAATGAGCAGTACACAGCCCTTACCATGATGCTCTATATCCCCTGAGTTATCGACGATGAAGACACCGCCCAATTCCCACGATTAACTGCCCTTTAAGAAAACGATTCGACCATCGATCAAATCATCCGTTCAAAGCGGCAGCATCGGTGCATCGCTGCACCTACGGTTCCTTACCTGACAGCCGCAGCTATGATCTCTGAGCGCCGCTTCGCCCCAAACTTTTTTAGTATCGCACTAACATGTTCTTTAACCGTTACTTCTTTGACTGCCAGTCGCTCTGCTATCGCCTTATTGCTGAGACCCTGAATAATTAATGAATGAACTTCCTTCTCGCGGGCACTAAGGTTCGGGCCCTTATTGCTATCTCGCAGCCCCAACACTCCTAGGTGGCTAGCAGGAGTCTTCTGTACTCTGCGAGTCACGGGACGTGGATAGGAAGCCATCCCGGACACCAGCAACTGCATCGCAGCAACGAGGGAATTCCTTGTCAGAGACTTTGGAATGTAACCAGCGGCACCTTTTGATAGCGCTGTCTGAACAATAACTTCATCCTCCTCAGCCGAAATAATGGCTACGGGGGTATCGGGAATTATTCTCTTTATCTTATCAATACACGAGAACCTGTCCTGCCCTCCCCCACCCATGCCCGGCATGTTCAGGTCCAACAATATCAAGTCAAAGGACTTATCAGTATCAACGACCTTCATCGCCTCGTCGAGATTTGCCGCCCCGACAACTTCGCTTCCGGGAATTTCTTCGTTGAGCAAACGGACCATAGACTCAAACATGAACCAGTGATCATCTGCCAGCAGTATCCTCATTATTTTATTCCACCGTTGATATGCGACGCCCCTAAAAGCGCGGGCACTATATACAGCCTCCCCGTATGGCACAACGCTCTACTCCCTCTGGTGGGGTAGCGCCATCGCCTAAAGGCTGCTTGCGTGCGGTAGCCGCCGAGGTAGCCCCGCCCCCATATTTTGCAGAAATGACACCCCTCCGCGAATCAGCGCATCTGATAATCCGGTCTTTTCAAGCACTTATCGGAGTTATACGCGAACTGTGACAAAGTTGCGCATTTTTCTATTGCAGCCTCGGCTACCTCAAAGGTAGGGTCGCCCCCACCCCCTCTTAAGTAGGGATGTAACCCATTTGGTCGGGGTGTGGTGGACGCTCTCCACCGGCGCCTCGCGAACAACTTAACCGGTGCACCACAGGAGCGTCTCTGAATGTCGGCCGCCTCACTGCCACGCCCTGCCGCCGGGCACTCGGATTCCGATCTGGCTGCGCGCATGATCCTGCGGTGGTTTCCCGTTCCCGTCATTCGCCTCCACACCGGCCTCCCCAGTGACGCGGTCCGGGAACTTTACCGGCAGCTTCACGACTCAGCGCCCCCGCCATCCACTCTCCCCCAGATTGCTGACCTCCTAGGAACGACAGGCTCCACTCGTCAGGCTTCAACCTTCCTGAGCCACTATGCCGGCTTGGCGGGGAGCAACGCCTACCGCCGGGTCGACGTGAATGCGCTCATCGTTTCCCACGATCTGCACCTCGCATCACGAGACCTGAACACAGCTGAGGCGACCACTATCGCTGCAGCTTGGGTCCTTGCTCGGGAGCTACGCTCCCGGACCATTTCGTTCGAGGCGTGCGAATGCGGGCGTGACCACGTTGTCCACGACGAAGTGGCACCTCCATCCTCGTGCCCTCACTGCGGCGCATCCCTGGCAAAGGACCGCTCCTCCGTTCATGACCATCCCTGGCGTGATAGCACCGGCGTGGATCGCGCAGTCCGGATCAGCTAGTCTGCGGCGCCCACCAGCGCCACTACGTTCCACAAAGGATGGCCGCAGGCCGTTATGAAAACAAATAAGATCGCCATCGTGTTCACCCTGTGCGAGACGCCGATGACCGTCGAGCTTGAGGAAGAGTTCTGGGACGGGCTTCAGGACGTCGCAGCCTGCCAGAACACCGACTTGGCCACTCTTGTCGAGCGGCTCAACTGCCGCCGTGGGGCTGAAAGCCTGACTTCGGCGCTGCGCATGTTCGCGATCTCCTATTACCGGTCGGCCGCCAAAGCTCAAGAGTCCGGTGCGGTTCTGCTGCGAGCAAATTGAACCCTTGCGCCAGAACCTGATGCGGTTTGCGCGCCAGCATGAAGGTGCACTACCAATGCAGCTTAAGGCCGTGAACGTGCCGGATACGGAGCACGATGTTGCTGCTCACCCCTCCGGCCGGCGCCATCGTGCGGCTGCTCCAGTGCTTTGCCTTGCCGGGCCGTTCCTAACCCAGATAATTCACCACAGCTGAAGCTCGTGCCGGGGGCCGGAGGTTAGGCCACTGAATTCGCGTTTAACTCTGGTGTTGAAGCAGTCTCGGCACGGCTCAACGGAAGTCACGCCCGCCGCGGCCGATAGTACGGGGTTATCGCCCGACTTGTCACCGGCTGCCCGCAATCCAGCGATTACCGCCCTTGTTAGTGGCCGAATCACCTCCGACGCGGGAGTTATCATGCCTGAAAGGCGTCGAAAGACGTCGTCTTTCTCCGGCGCGGTGACCAAACGTGGCTGCTAGGATGCTGCGCCGAAACTGGAGGACGCAAGATGATCTCTTGGGCGCTACGGAATAAAGGTACACTGGTCGCGGCTCTGATAGTTATCTACCACCCAGTCAGCGCAATCTATTACCATATGAATCGTGACAGCTATCACGAATTTCTAAAGGCCAACCTTGGCGAATTTGCATTTTTTGCCGGTTACATTGACACGCCTCTGTTCCGCGTTCTTGAGGTGGCCTTTATGTGGTCCCCGACCGTTATAATAGCTTGGGTGGCGCTCGTCATGGGCACCTATTGGTACTTGTTCGAGCGCAACGCGGCTGGCGAGTGAGGCATCATGCAGACTATTTCCGATCACGATTTCCGCCCGCCCCGCCTGACCATCCGATATGCCTTAACGGCCCTGCACCTGTGGTTCACCGACCGAATTAGCCTCGCCACCCTCCTCCTTGCCTTTCGCCATCACCCGGCAGCTGTCGCCGGCAAGAGCGGCACCCACATCATCGATCAGCACGCCGCTGAAGCTTTCTTTGGGTCTGGACCGGGCCGGAGCAGCGAGTAACCGCCATGAAAATCCGCCTTCGCCGCGTCCTTTGCATCGCCGGCGCCGTTATCCTCGCGGTGCCGGTTGCAGTTGCTGGTGTGGGCGTCGCCACTTTTGCCGCCCTCCCCCTCATTGCCTCCGTGCTGCCGCTGGAACTGTCTCGAACAACGTTGAGCGACGGCGCTCGCAAAGTCGAGATGCAGGGCATGATTCACATCGCCTCGCCGGAGTTCTACCGCGACGTGGGGGAATTGGTCGCTCGCCGCCGGGCCGAAGGGTGGCTCGTGTTCTACGAAGGGGTCCGCGACGACCTCGGCCGCGGCAACGATGCCTTCTCCGATGTCCTGAACAGCTTGGGAGGTGCGCCAAACCTCCTCGCGGACAGTGAGGCGCATCCCTATGAGATGCTTGCGCCGGCGCTTGCCGAAGGCTTGGTGCTCCAGGACAACGAGGCCATCATCGGCCGGCCTGGCCCCGATGCGCGCAACGTGGATGTGACGCTATCGGAGCTGCTCGCGGAACTCCCCCCTACCCCACCGTCCGCCCACGACCGCCAGCCTGACGCGCCATTCACCTTGACGGAAGTGCGGGAAACGTTTGACGGTCTGCCTGGGTGGGTTCAGGACCGCGTGCGCGCCGCCTTCCAGATCCTGCTCGCCACCACGACATCAGGTCGATATGCACACGCGGTGCTCCCACCGGCAATCACGACCCTGCGTGAACAGCGCGTCGCTCGCGCGATCGAGGACGCACGCGACCGCAGCATCCTGGTGCTCTATGGGCAACTCCATATCAGTGCGATCTCATCTCATCTGATAGCCGCTGATCCGGCATGGCGGATCGTATCGAATGCTCCAGTAAAGCCGTTCTGATCGTCTAGTCTCACGGAGTGCGGCTAAAGCTGACAACTACCTCACTCGCTGGGGGCGTGATCAAGAGCAGGTGCGCTGCGGGCTCTCTCCTGGCCTTCAAAAAATAGGCTCCACGTGAGGTCGCAGCGGCGCGGCTTAGCGAATGTGCGACTGGGATCGGTAAACGTCGTGGTTTCCACCTGACGGTGGATGCGGTGGCAGGAAGTCTGCACGTTCTTGTCCTATGGCGCTGATCGGGCGCGCCGCGCCGGGCAGGAGGCAACACCAGCTTGTTCGCGAGGACCACAAGCACCCCACCAACGCCGTGCGTCGACCGTGTCACGCCCTGCCCTTCCCCTTCTTCCTTAGCCCCTAAGGTAGGCTCCGGTTTCGCACTGTGCCTCCCCCCACCCACACTGATCTGCATTCCTGTGAACCACCAGAGCACTTTTGCAGAACGCGAACGCGCAGCGCAAACCTACCAACGCTTCGAGTGACCCGCCAGAGCACCTGTAGTTGCATCGCTCAGTGCTCCATGCGTGTTGTAGCTCCCGTGGAAGCGCCTGGGCGCTGCCCCCCCTGCCCTTTCTGTTTACCCGACGTCGGGTAAAACTAAGGGGCGGTTTTCAGAATGGACTGATGCGGTTAGCGATGATGAAGATGGCGGCGGCAGTGAGCAAGGAGAGGACGATCCGTCCGAGCCTATCCTGCCGTCGATCCAGGCGTTTGATCGCGAGCAGCCAAGCGCAGCCGTGCTCGACAACGCATCGAACCTTGCCGAGCCCCGAGCCGTGTGGCTCGCCGATCTTGCGGATGTGCGGTTGAACCCCGTCACGTAAGCAGATCCAACGGTTATCGGCACTATCGTAGCCTGCGTCGGCGTAGAGCTTGGCAATGGCGGCGCAGACCACCTGGGCCAGGCGCAGCAAGTCGGGGAAGAGCATGGTGTCATGCACATTGGCGGCTGACGGCATGACCGCCAGTGGCAGGCCGTCAGTCGAGACGACCACGTGATACTTGGTGCCGGGTTTGCCGCGGTCGGTCGGGTTTGGTCCGGTCAACTCACCACCGTGCTTTGCCCGTACCGAACAACTGTCGACCACAACGTCCCATGCGGCGTCGTCGGGGCCGGAGCGCACCATGCGGACAAGGACGGCGTGAACCCGCCGAAGCAACGCGGTCCTGTGCCACTCCTCCAGACGGCGGCGCAGGGTCGAGCCCGAGGCACGCCCGTCCGCCGCCCGCAGCTCGCGCCATTGGACGCCCTCGCGCAGGAAGAAGCGGAGTGTTTCGATGACCTCCACGGTGGACATCGGCGGACGCCCGGGGCCGACAGGCCGATCCTCGATCCGGTCGATGATCCCCGCCACCAAGTCCGCGACTGTCGGTCCCATGCCTGCCTCTCTGTGCCAAAGGCACAGGAAACCGACAGCAGATCAGCGGGTTTCCGGAGGAGTGATCATCGGATGAGGGTTCTGGAAACCGCCTCTAATCCTCCAGGGGTAAACGTGATCGTGACCGTTTTGTCGCACTCCGCCTTCACGCGTGACACACAGACGGCACGATGTTGACGCACATACCGCGAACTGCGATGCTCCAACCAAACCACCACCCCATGAGAAGAGTGAGGCCGCGTGATGGAAGGATTGACGCTGAAGGCGGTACGCGAGCAACGCGGTGCATCTCAAGCCGAATTTGCGGATTGGCTGAACGCCGGTATCGGGCGAAGCTATGACCGCGCCCGCATCAGCCGTTGGGAGTCAGGGGGCGAGAAGATCCCGGCCGCCGTCGCCAAGTTTGTCGAGGCGAACTCGGATGTGGCTGAAGGTAAGCTCGTGCCCGGTTTGCGCGAAGCCCTCCTGGCCAGCACTGACAAGCTTTTTGGCGTGCCGTCCAGTCCGCCGGCTCACCACAACGCTTGCGTGGTTCTAGCACTCGCGAACCAGAAGGGCGGCGTAACCAAATCGACCAGCTCCTGCAACCTCGCCTTCCTGTTGGCTGAAATGGGAAAGCGCGTTCTGCTGATTGACGCCGATCCTCAAGCGAGCTCGACCCAAAGCCTCGCGGTGAATCCGATGCAGTTGGAAGCCGAACAGCGCTCCCTCACCCACTTCTTGCTCAACGAGGGCGCTGATCCGGCGCACTTCCCGGTGAAGGTTTGCGATGGCGCCTTCAACCTTATCGGCTGCTCGATCACCTTGGCACAGGCCGAGGGCCAGCTGAAGTTCGGCCAGACGCAGGGCGATAAGGTACTCGGCGAACGCCTTTCCCCGTTGAAGCCGTCCTACGACGTGATCATCATCGACTGCCCACCGCATCTGGGCGGACTCACAGAAAGCGCTCTAATTGCCGCCGATCAGGTCCTGATCCCGACTATTTGCGAACCAATGGCAGTGCTAGGCGTCCCTCACCTCATCAAGACCATCCAAGACGTGAAACGGCGCGGCAATCCGAAAGTTGAAATTCTCGGGATCCTGCCGGCTATTTTCGAGCGCCGCTCGACCATCGACGTGCAGACCCTGGGCGATCTGCAGGCTGCGTTCGGTGCGCACATCAAAGTGTGGGACCCGATCCCGAAGCGCAAAGACTTCGCCAAGGCGGTTCAGACCGGTAAGCCCCTGTTCGCCATTGTGCCGAAAGCCGATGGTATCGAGACTTACCGCTCCATTGCACAAGCCCTGCTCGCTAAGGCCCCTGCCCTGGAGACGACGAATGGCTAAGAAGTTCGCTAACACTAACCCGGCATTCGGTCTCGCAGCGGCATCAATCGACCTTGACCGCGTTACCAATCCGGATTTTCCGGAAATCAACAAGGTCCCGCTGCCGGACATACACCCAAATCCGAACCAGCCGCGGAAGACCTTCGATGAAGCCGAGCTCGCTGGCCTAGCAGCCAGCATCGACGCGCATGGTCTGAAGCAGCCAATTTTGATCCGCCGTCGTGCTGAAGGCGGCTACATGCTGGTGGCCGGCGAACGCCGGTTCCGAGCTCACCAACTGCTCAGGCGAGATAACATCCTCGCGATCATCGTGTCGGACCGGGAGGATGTGGAGGTTACCGCGCTTGTCGAGAACCTTCAACGTGTCGACCTCACGCCCGTCGAGAGCGGTCGCGGTCTCGTGCGACTGCAAGAGCGCGCATTGGCAAAGGGAGAGAAGCTGACCCAGGAGGACCTCGCGCGCTTCATCGGTAAAAGCCAGTCTGAGGTTACCCGCCTGCTGAACATCGTGAAGCTCCCCGAGACCGTCCTGGTCGAGTACGAGGCCATTCAAAAGGAGGTTTCGAAGTCGGCCTTGTCGGAGCTTCTGGGCATCGACGACGAGGCCGTGACGATGCGCCTTTGGGACATGATCAAGAACGGCGCGAGCGTTGCGGAGCTTCGCAAAGCAAAGGCTGCTTTCCAGGACGACGACAACCCTGCTCCAGAAGCCGCGGTAGCGCCGAGGGCTGCGCCGATTGAGAGAGCCCGAAAGCAGTGGCGCACCATGGCGACCAGCCTGTCCAAGCACGAAATTCGACCCGAGGATCTCTCTTCCGATGACATGGACGATCTTCGGCGCTTGCGAGACGTGATCACCCGGATCATCGGGGATTGAAAGCATAAGTTAGAGGAGCGAGAGTTCTCCATAGCTCGTAGAGTCGACCCTTTACCCGACGTCGGGTAAAAAGCTGGTGGACAGGGGCCGTGCATCCGCCCCTCTGTCTTTTACCCGACGTCGGGTAAAAAGCTGGTGGGCAGGGGCGGTGCATCCGCCCCTCTATCTTTTACCCGACGTCGGGTAGGGTCTGAGGTACGGGGCGCACAGCTCACCCCCAGCCCCCCCTGCCCCAAGCCACGCACAATCATAGGCGAACAGTTTACGCCGGGCCGTCCTTAGAAAGACGTAGGATTTCAGCGTCTTTTGGAGCCGCGCGACGCTACACGATGCCTCTATTATCCGCCCCGTACAGCGAACGGACGAAGCGGGAGAGGGCGTAGTGCGGATCAAATTCGGCACCTATAAGCCGGTTGAAGGCCCGGAAGAGGTTCCAGTGTTCTGGGACTCCGAGAAGGTCATGAACTCCCATTTTACGGTGATTGGCCCGTCAGGATCGGGAAAAACCACCCGCCTCCGCCGGCTGATGGCCGGCATGTCCCTCGTCAATCCCCGGATCAGGTTCGTGGTCCTCGATCCCCATGGGGACATGGGTGTGTCGGGTGAAGACTCATTCCGGTTCAGCTCGACGTCCGATCTAGGACTTAACCCACTAACCGTCCGTGAGGACCCGGACTACGGCGGGGTTACCAGAGCCATCGAGACCTTCCTCAAGACGATCAGCCGGACAAGCCGGCCGCTCGGCTCCAAGCAGGAGCACACCCTCCACAACGTTCTGCTCGACCTCTATGGCTACCTTGGGTTCCACGCTGACCGGCCCGAAACGTGGAACCTTCGATATGACGACCGGCGCAATCCCGAGATGCCCAAGCGGCACCCCACCGTGAAAACCCTCAAGTGGTTCATGGAACGCAAGATGACCCAGGTCTTTCTGGGCACCAGTTCAGAAACCGTTGCCGCGCTCGACGATCTGAGCCGAAAGCTGCGCTCCATGGATCGTGCAATCAAGAAGGAGATCCGTGGCGAGGAAACCAGCGTGGACGTCGACAAGCTCAAAGACAAATGCCGTGAGCTGTTCGAGCGCTTCTTAGAAGGCATGTACGATGGCCAGGAGGTCAGCGCGCTGTTCCGCTACGGGAACAAGGAGGTGCTCCAAAGCTGTTACGAGCGGATTTGCAATCTTGAACGCTCCGGGCTGTTCCGAGCCGACACCTACATGTTCGATCCAGCCGCGGCGATCTGGCGCTACGATCTGTCAGCGCTGTCCTCGGACGGCCAGCGGATGGCCGTCGACTTCATCCTGGACGACATCTTTGCTGCGGCCCGTGGCGACGGTCAGAAGCCAGAAACCGTCATGTTCGTTTTACTCGACGAAAGTCACAAATTTGTGTCCCCTGAGGCTGATCATATCATCAGCGTCTGGGCTCGCGAGGCACGCAAGTTCGGACTCGGTCTGATCCTCTCATCGCAGAACCTGACAGATTTTCCCGACGAGATCCTCGCGCAGATGGGTACGAAGTTCGTCCTCGGTGTCGACCCAATCTTCCTGGATCGCGCCGCCAAGAAGCTCAAGGTCGAACCCCGACGCTTAGAGGGCATTCAGACACACAAAAGCTCCATCATCGCTATCAAGAACAAGGGAGATAGTGGCACCCTATGGCTGGACATGACGCTGGTCTAAAATTGGCGACCCTTGCGGGCGCGAGCGTGGCGAGCCTAAAATGCCGGCACGCCTTTGCGCCACCGACCATGCTGCAGGTGATCGAATGACTTCGTTGTTCGACTTTGCCATGGCGGACACGTCCCGGTATCCAGGCTGGGCCTCCGCATGGTCGGGGACTAACCGGTACGACAGCAGCCACCGCTACACGCTCCGGCGCGTCCGGGACAGCTCCAAGCCGTTCATGCAGGTGATCGGTCTTAATCCGTCCACCGCGAATGAAGATGTGCTCGATCCGACGGTGACGCGGGTCCAGAAGTGGGGCAGGGCATGGAGCTTTGGTGCAAAGGGGCTTCCGCCGCTTCACTCTCTTGGTACGACCATGAACGGAACGCCGATCCACCCGCTTGCCCGTGGAAAACACCGCGTGCCAGACGATGTTCAGCCGCGCCCGTGGATGAGCCTGGGTCGAGTCGGCGCGATAGCCGCCGCTAGGTGACCAACGCCCCGGCGCTTCCCCGCGGTGCCGAGGCGTTGGCAATATCGCTGACAGCCTTCTCCTAGTCCTTCTTCGGTCGTAATCGTCGCTGCCCGATAGAAACACGCTTGAGATTTGAGGCCTCTCATGCCTGCTAAGAACCGGACACAACGTCCTCGATGACTAATGCACAGCTTGCCGCTTTCCGCGAGCGCCACAGCCTTACACAGCGCGAGCTGGCACAACGCATCGGCCTTGGTGTCAGCACGCTGAAGGACCTGGAGCGCGGCTATCGGCAGGATGGTAACGGCTTCCGGCGCCCGGCACCATTTTCCAAGACCCTCGAGCTTGCCCTGATCGCCGTCGAACTCGGCTTTTCCAGCTACGATGGTCGTCCACTCGCAACGCTAGCACTTAGCAATGCCGCCGAGAGCTGCGGCGGCACTATAGGGCCGGGCAGGCGGAAGCGGGTGGGCCGCCCAGTAGGGTCGAAGTACGCCGGTGAAGCTTCTTAAAGTACCTTGCTTGATCGACATCGTCGCGATTGGACGGTGTGATGCCCCCACTTGGTGGCTGCCATCTGCTAGGCTGTGCGCCGCACGCCAATGCTGTAGGACGCCGCGCTATACCCCTTCATTCTGCCGGCAGACGCACTTAATCCTGTCCTCGTGATACCCGAAAGAAGTGCTCGGCGTATTGACGACACAGCTCTGCTTCGACCGCATCGCCACTGCGCTCCGCGTCAGCTGCACGGGCTAGCCATTGAGCTTGCTTCTGCTGCGCAGTTCCATTCACGCGGGTCGCCGGCCGCGCGCTGCCCTGAGAGGGACTGATCTGTGAGCGTGTCTTGCCGAACGCCGGCCTCGAAAAGTGCTTTCCAGTGGGGTTTGAGGTGGACATTCCGTTTGCGTCTTCCTGGTCAGGTGCACTTGAGCGCTTTCAAGATGCCCCTAGCATACTACCGCTTCTGCTGACCGAGACAATGAACTGCCGAAGGAGTCATCCGCAAGGTATTTGACGGCCTTCCTCGCCTCACCCGCTATGAACTCGCGGTTCACCAACTTCTTCTCTACTGCATCCCGGACAAAGCCTGCCTGATCATCTTCGGAGGTGAGTACCGGGGCGATGCGGCAAAAAGTGCCTTCGGCGAACCCGGGATACATATCCCCGACATACTTTTTCGGGTGTGCTTCGGGCCACTTCTAAAGCGATCTCTCTCAGTGCGCTTAAGAGATATCTCTTATTGACCCGTTAGCAGATATCTCTTAATTTGACTTGGAAGACCAGTGGAGTGACGCCATTGGCGCCCTCACTCCGCCCGAAGCAATGACCATGCACTGCACCGTGAAGCTAAGCCCCGCTGGTCACCTCCGTGGGTTCGGCAGGGTCGTCGGGCCTGGTCTCCAGGCAGCTTCGAGGGCGCAGAAACGACTAGCTTACTCCGGCCAATAAGTAGCGCTTCCGGTCGAGTGGGGGATCATTTCAGGCGATGCACCGTCCGGCGCCGATCCGCTGATCTCGGCCTGCCTTCAATGGCCCACTGTCACTAATCCAAACGTCCACCGCAGCCGCTGCACAAGGAGCTCACTTACGATGACCAATGCCACCAAGCCGAAACTGACTCGCGGCCGCAAGAAGCAGGGCCCCAACCCGATCGACGTGCATGTTGGGTCTCGCATCCGGTTACGTCGGACTCTTCTTGGCATGAGCCAGCAAAAGTTGGGGGAGGCTATCGGCCTTACCTTTCAGCAGGTGCAAAAATACGAGCGCGGCGCCAACCGCATCAGCGCGTCCCGCCTGTTCCACCTCACGCGTGTGCTTGATGTGCCCCTGTCCTTCTTTTTCGACGACATGCCGCCTCATGTTGCGGCAACAACGGTCGATGAAGATGGCGATGTAGTGATCGGCGACCACTCCGGCAGCGGCTACGAGCCGGACCCGATGGTCAAGCGGGAGACTCTGGAGCTGGTGCGCGCCTACTACACCATCAGTGACCCGTCCGTCCGCAGGAGCCTGATCGATCTCGCCAAGGTTCTAACGAAGTTGAGCTCAACCGAACCAACTTGATCTCACTGCCGCAACCACGCAGCGACAATTAGATGTCCACTGCGGCAAAGTTCTAGGCGGTCACCACCGGTCTCGCACGATTATCAGCATGTTGCAAAATCCGACCAGCGCCAGGGATCGGGCAGCATCCCGGTGCTGGTCGTCGAGCCAGAGCACCTCTGGGCGAGCCGGTGCGGCATCAAGGCACTGTTCCTAGAGCATTTTCAGAATGAGTCTCCATACCCTGCGGCGCGGAAGTAGTTGGCGCACTCGTCCGGCTTGAAGTGGTCAAGGAGTTGGCCGATACG
>NZ_JAVDTO010000021.1:0-94142 GCF_031455875.1 Azospirillum sp. BE72 | reverse complement strand
GCGCGGTCGAGACGCTGACGGGCCAGACCGGCACCGACGTCATCACGCTGGGCGCGGGCGGCAACACCGTCACGGCCTCGCTGCTCGAGACCATCGCCGGCGGCGCCGGCGCGGATCTGGTGTTCCTCGGCACGGCCGGCAACACGACCACCGTTTCGGTCATCGAGACGCTGATCGGCGGCGCGGGCACCGACGTCATCACCATCGCCACCACCGGCGCCACCCTGCTGGTGCGCGCGGTCGAGACGCTGACCGGCGGCACGGGCACCGACGTCATCACGCTGGGCGACACCGCCAACGTGCTGGTCGTGGGCGGCATCGAGACGCTGACCGGCGGCGCGGGCACCGACGTCGTCACCATCGCCACCACCGGCAGCACCCTGCTGGTCAGCGCGGTCGAGACGCTGACGGGCCAGACCGGCACCGACGTCATCACGCTGGGCGCGGGCGGCAACACCGTCACGGCCTCGCTGCTCGAGACCATCACCGGCGGCGCCGGCGCGGATCTGGTGTTCCTCGGCACGGCCGGCAACACCCTCACCGTTTCGGCGGTCGAGGTTCTGATCGGCGGTACGGGCACCGATGTCGTCACGCTGGGCACGGCGGGCAACACGGTTCTGCTGCGCGGTCTGGAGACCCTGGCCGGCGCCGCGGGCTCCGACGTCGTCACGCTGGGCGACACCGGCAACACGCTGTCCGTCTCGCTGCTCGAGACGATCGCCGGCGGCACCGGTACCGACGTCATCACGCTGGGCGCTTCGGGCAACACCCTGCTGGTTTCGGGTCTGGAGACCCTGACGGGCCAGGGCGGTTCTGACGTCGTCACGCTGGGTTCGGCCGGCAACACCCTGCTCGCCAACCTGCTGGAGACCGTCACCGGCGGCGCTGCCACCGATGTCGTCACCATCGGCACCTCGGGCGGCACCCTGCTCGTCTCGGCTCTCGAGACGCTGTCGGGCGGCACGGGCACCGACGTCGTCACGCTGGGTTCGGCCGGCAACACCCTGCTCGCCAACCTGCTGGAGACGATCGCCGGCGGTACGGGCTCCGATCTGGTGTTCCTCGGCACGGCCGGCAGCACCGTTCTGGCTTCGGGCCTGGAGTTCCTGATCGGCGGCACGGGCACCGATGTCGTCACGCTGGGCACGGCGGGCAACACCGTCACCGTCCGCGGCATCGAGACGCTGACCGGCGGCACGGGCACCGACGTCGTCACCATCGGCGACACCGGCACCACCATGCTGGCTTCGGGTCTGGAGACGCTGATCGGCGGCGCCGCCACCGACGTCATCACCCTGGGCACGATCGGCAACACCCTGCTGGTTTCGGCTCTGGAAACCCTGACGGGCAGCACGGGCACCGACGTCGTCACCATCGGTTCGGCCGGCGGCACGCTGCTGGTTTCGGGTCTGGAGACGCTGACGGGCGGCACGGGCTCCGAGCTGGTGTTCCTCGGCACTGCCGGCAACACGCTCTCGGTGTCGGGCATCGACATCCTGATCGGCGGCACGGGCACCGACGTCGTCACCTTCGGCACGGCCGGCAACACGCTGCTGCTGCGCGGCATCGAGACGCTGATCGGCCAGGGCGGCACCGACGTCCTGACGCTGGGCGACACGGGCAACACCGCGTCGGTTTCGCTGTTCGAGACGGTCATCGGCGGCACGGGCACCGACGTCATCACGATCGGCACCGCCGGCGGCACGCTGTTCGTTTCCGCGGTTGAAACCCTGACGGGTCAGGGCGGCACCGACGTCATCACCATCGGCTCGGTCGTCGGCAACACCATGCTGGTGTCCGGCATCGAGACGCTGACCGGTCAGGTCGGCACCGACGTCGTCACCCTGGGTACGGCCGGCAGCAACATCCTGGTGTCGCTGCTCGAAACCCTGGTCGGCGGCACGGGCACCGACATCGTCACCCTGGGCTCCGTCGGCGGCACGCTGCTGGCTTCGGGTCTGGAGACGCTGACGGGCGGCACGGGTTCTGACCTCGTGTTCCTGGGCTCGAACGGCAACACCGTTCTGGCTGCGGGCCTGGAGTTCCTGATCGGCAGTGCGGGCACCGATGTCGTCACGCTGGGCACGGCGGGCAACACCGTCACCGTCCGCGGCATCGAGACGCTGACCGGCGGCACGGGCACCGACGTCGTCACCATCGGCGACACCGGCACCACCATGCTGGCTTCGGGTCTGGAGACGCTGACGGGCGGTGCGGGCACCGACGCCATCACCCTGGGCACGATCGGCAACACCCTGCTGGTTTCGGCTCTGGAAACCCTGACGGGCAGCACGGGCACCGACGTCGTCACCATCGGTTCGGCCGGCGGCACGCTGCTGGTTTCGGGGCTGGAGACGCTGACGGGCGGCACGGGCTCCGAGCTGGTGTTCCTCGGCACTGCCGGCAACACGCTCTCGGTGTCGGGCATCGACATCCTGATCGGCGGCACGGGCACCGACGTCGTCACCTTCGGTTCGGCCGGCAACACGCTGCTGCTGCGCGGCATCGAGACGCTGATCGGCCAGGGCGGCACCGACGTCCTGACGCTGGGCGACACGGGCAACACCGCGTTGGTTTCGCTGTTCGAGACGGTCATCGGCGGCGCTGCCACCGACGTCATCACGATCGGCACCGCCGGCGGCACGCTGTTCGTCTCGGCTCTGGAAACCCTGTCGGGCGGCACGGGCACCGACGTCGTCACGCTGGGTTCGGCCGGCAACACCCTGCGGGTCAACCTGCTCGAGACGATCGCCGGCGGCGCTGCCATCGACGTGATCGCCCTGGGCACGGCCGGCAGCACCCTGCTGGTTTCGGCTCTGGAAACCCTGTCGGGCGGCACGGGCACCGACGTCATCACGCTGGGCACGGCGGGCAGCACGCTCACCGCTTCGGCGCTGGAGACGATCACCGGCGGCACGGGCACTGATTGGGTCCTCCTCGGCGCGGCTGGCAACACCCTGCTGGCTTCGGGTCTGGAACTGCTGGTTGGCGGTGCGGGCACCGATGTCGTCACGCTGGGCACGGCTGGCGGCACCGTCATCATCCGCGCCATCGAGACGCTGACCGGCGGCACGGGCACCGATGTCGTCACCATCGGCGACACCGGCACCACCATGCTGGCTTCGGGTCTGGAGACGCTGACGGGCGGTGCGGGCACCGACGCCATCACTCTGGGCACGACCGGCAGCACCCTGCTGGTTTCGGCTCTGGAAACCCTGTCGGGCAGCACGGGCACCGACGTCATCACCATCGGCTCGGTCGGCGCGACCTTCCTGGCCAATGCTCTGGAGACGATCACCGGCGGCACGGGCTCCGAACTGGTGTTCCTCGGCACGGCCGGCAGCACGGTCACGGTGTCGGGCATCGATATCCTGATCGGCGGTGCGGGCACCGACGTCGTCACCCTCGGCACGGCCGGCAACACGGTGCTGCTGCGCGGCATCGAGACGCTGACCGGTACCGCCGGCACCGACGTCATCTCCCTGGGCGACACCGGCAACACGCTGGCGATCACGCTGATCGACACGCTGGTTGGCGGTTCGGGTTCCGACGTCGTCACTCTCCTCACGGGCGCCACCATGACGGCGTCGTCGCTTGAGACGCTGACCGGCTCCGGGGTTTCCGACGTCGTCACCCTGGGTTCGTCCGGCAACACGCTGGCGATCTCGCTGATCGACACCCTGACGGGTGGCGCTTCGACCGACGTCGTCACGCTGGGCACGACCGGCACCACCATGCTGGCCTCGGCCCTGGAAACGGTCACCGGCGGTGCGGGCACCGATGTCATCTCCCTGGGCACGACGGGCAACTCGCTGGTCGCCAACTCCCTGGAGACGATCCTCGGCGGCACGGGTTCCGACCTGGTGTTCCTGGGTTCCTCGGGCAACACCGTCCTGGCCTCGGGCCTGGAGATCCTGGTCGGCGGCACCACCACCGACGTCGTCACGCTGGGCACGGCCGGTAGCACGGTCATCCTGCGCGGCCTGGAGACCCTGACCGGCGGCACGGGCACCGACGTCATCACCATCGGCGACACTGGCACCACCATGCTGGTCTCGACGCTGGAGACGCTGGCCGGCGGTGCGGGCACCGACGTCATCACCATCGGCACGGCCGGCACCAGCATGCTGGTCTCGGCGCTGGAGACGGTGACCGGCGGCACGGGCACCGACGTCATCACCATCGGCACGGTGGGCTCGACCTTCCTGGCCAATGCTCTGGAGACGATCACCGGCGGTTCGGGCTCCGAACTGGTGTTCCTGGGTTCGGGCGGTACGACGGCCCTGGTTTCGGCGATCGACATCCTGATCGGCGGCACCGGCACCGACGTGGTCACCTTCGGCACGGCCGGCAACACGGTGCTGCTCCGCGGCATCGAGACGCTGACCGGCGGCACGGGCACCGACGTCGTCACGCTGGGCAACACCGCGAACACGCTGCTCGTCAGCGGGATCGAGGTGCTGACCGGTGGTTCGGCTTCGGACATCGTCACCCTCGGCACGGCCGGCAGCACCATGGTGGTGTCGGGCGTTGAGACGCTGAACGGCGGCACGGGCACCGACGTCGTGACCATCGGCACCGCCGGCGGCACGCTGCTGGCGCTCAACATCGAGACGCTGATCGGCGGCACGGGCCTCGAGGTGATCTTCACCGGCACGGCCGGTGGGTCGCTGACCGTCTCGGGTGCGGATTTCGTGATCGGCAACACCGGTACCGACATCCTGACCCTGGGTTCGTCCGGCAACACCACCACGATCCGCGGCATCGAGACGCTGATCGGCGATGCGGGCACCGACCTCGTGTTCCTGGGTGACACCGGCAACACGATGACGCTCGGCACCGGCATCGAAATCCTGGTCGGCGGCTCGGCCACCGACGTGCTGAGCATCAGCACTTCGGGCGCCACCCTGCTGACCCGTGCGATCGAGACCCTGATCGGCAACACCGGCACCGACGTGATCACGCTCGGCGACACGCCGAACACGGTCACCGTCTCGGGCATCGACACCCTGACCGGCGGTGCGAGCACCGACGTCGTCTTCACCGGCACGGCCGGCGTGACGATGCTGGCCACGGGCGTCGAGTTCCTGGTCGGCGGCACGGGCACCGACATCGTCACCCTGGGCTCCTCCGGCAACACCATCATCACCCGCGGCATCGATACGCTGTCGGGCGGTGCGGGCACTGACTGGGTGTTCCTGGGCGACACCGGCGTCACCATGGCGCTGGGTTCGGGCATCGAACTGCTGATCGGTGGTGCGGCCACCGACGTCGTCAATCTCGGCACTGCGGGCAGCACCCTGCTGACCCGTGCGGTCGAGACCCTGATCGGCAGCACCGGCAACGACGTGATCACGCTCGGCGACACGCCGAACACGGTCTCCGTCTCGGGCGTCGACACCCTGACCGGCGGTGCGAGCACCGACGTCGTCTTCACCGGCACGGCCGGCGTGACGATGCTGGCCACGGGCGTCGAGTTCCTGGTCGGCGGCACCGGTACGGACATCGTGACCCTGGGTGCGTCGGGTAACACCGTCATCACCCGCGGCATCGACACCATGATCGGTGGTGCAGGCAGCGACCTGGTGATCCTGGGTGATACCGGCGTCACCATGCGTGCCGAGAGCGGGATCGAGATCATCGTCGGCGGTGCGGCCACGGATGTGGTCAGCCTCGGCGACGGCGGTTCGACCGTCCTGCTGCGTGGCATCGAGACCCTGACCGGCGGTGCCGGCAACGACGTGATCACCACCGGCGATACCGGCGTGACCATGTCGGTCAGCGGCATCGAGACGCTGGTCGGCGGCCTGGGTACCGATGCGATTACGGTGACCAGCGGTTCGATCCGCTTCCAGGGTGGTTCTGGCGACAGCATCAGCCTGGCGACGTCGGGTAGCAGCACCGATACGGTCGTGTACTCGTCCTTCAGCGACATCGCGGCGCTGGGTGCGAACACCGGCTTCATCTCGGTCTCGAACTTCCAGACGGGCACCGACAAGGTGCAGCTGACCGGTACGGCCCGGAGCACGGCCGACAAGAATGGCGACGCTTCGCTGACCACGGCGACCGCGGCGACCAACGGGGTGAGCATGACCAACGAACTGGTCAGCCTGTCCTCGGCGGTCAGCGGCAGCCTGACGGATGCTAACCTCGCCAACTTCCGTACGGCTCTGGGTACGCTGACGAACTCGTCGGCTGGTGCGAGCACGCTGGTTCTGGCCAACAACGGGACCAACTCCGCTCTGTACCAGGTGGTCGATACCAACGGCGACGGCCAGGTGGCCAACTCCGAGGTTCGCCTGCTCGGCGTGTACAACAGCCAGGTGCTCTCGCTCTCCGACATCAACCTCGGTTGATCCGGCGACTGAGCCTAAGCATCGCGGTAAAAGGGAAGGGCGCCCGCAAGGGCGCCCTTTTCCTTTGCTGGCTCGTTCGGGGATCCGGACTACCCTCCGGCGTCTCCGGTTCGGGCAAAAGAAAAGGCGGCAACCGGGAGGACCGGTTGCCGCCTTTTCCATTAGAGTCTGTCTGGTGCTTTCTGGTGCTTATTGAAGCACCAGACAGACTCTGAGCTTACGGCTTTCCGTGTGATTCACGCTTCAAGCGCCATTACGCTTGAACCGATCACACTCTAGCGGTCCCCCATCATCGCAACAGGGAGGGACCGGGCTTCGGGTGCGGGATCAGTGGGCGGGCAGGGCCGACAGGCGATCCGCCATGCGCAGGATGCCCTGGGCCAGACGGATGATGGCGGGCGAGCCGATGAACAGCTCGCGCAGGGCGTCGCCCTCGCCGAAGCGCAGGACGAAGCCGTTCGGATTGAACACCACGGCGACCTTCGCGGTCTCCGACAGGACATGCTGGGTCCGCCCCTGGAACACCGCGTCCAGGATCGACCGCGCCAGCTCGCGCGCGTCCTCCACCGGCAGGGTGGCGATCTCCGGCCCCAGCCGGCTTTCGTTGAACAGGAAAACGCCCTCCAGCCGGACGGCGCCGTCCCCTGCCGCGTCCTCTTCGTTCAGGGCGATGTGGGACAGGAACTTGCCGTCGGGAAACAGGACGGTGCGATCGTCGACCTCGACATTGATGACCAGCCTGCTTTTGGCCGACATGGACTGTGCTCTCCAAAAAGGATGGAAGCCGGGATAGGATCAGTCGGCGGCGCGGCACGCCATCTCGGCATCGGCCAGCCCGGCGACCACATCGGCCATCCGGCGTTCGGCACGCCAGCCCAGCAGCCGCTCCGCCTTGGCGGGGTTGCCGACGCTGAAGGCGATGTCGGACGGGCGCAGCAGGGCGGCGTTGCCGTGGACATGCCGGCGCCAGTCCAGCCCGAAGTAGGAAAAGGCCTGCTCGACGAAGTCCTCCAGCCGGTGCGCCTCGCCGGTGGCGATCACGAAATCCTCCGGCTGGTCGTGGGCCAGCATGCGGGCCATGGCGTCGACATATTCCGGCGCCCAGCCCCAGTCGCGGGCGATCGACAGGGTTCCCAGCTCCAGGCTGTCGGTCTTGCCTTCGGCAATGTCGGCGGCGCCGCGGACGATCTTCTGGGTGACGTAGCGGACCGGGCGCAGCGGCGATTCATGATTGAACAGGATGCCGGAGCAGGCGAACAGCCCATAGGCCTCGCGATAGTTGGCGACCGCCCAATAAGCCGCCGCCTTGCCCACGCCATAGGGGCTGCGGGGATGGAAGGGGGTCGTCTCGTCGGCCGGGGCGTCGGTGTTGCCGAAGCATTCGCTGGACGACGCATTGTAGAAACGCGCATCGAGCTTCAGGAAGCGGATCGCCTCCAGGATGTTGATGGTGCTGGTGATGGTGCTGTTCAGCGTCTCGACCGGCTGCTCGAAGGACAGTCCGACCGAGGCCTGGCTGGCGAGATTGTAGATCTCGGCGGGGCGGACCCGGGCGATTACCTCGACCACGCTGCGGAAGTCGGTCAGCACGGCCGAATGCAGGGCGACCCGGCCGAAGATGCCGAGCCGCCGCAGGTTGGCAAAACTCGACATCTCCCGGTCGCGCGAGGTGCCGTGGACCGTATAGCCCTTGCCCAGCAGCAGCTGGGCCAGATAGGCGCCGTCCTGGCCCGAAACGCCGAAGATCAGCGCAGTCTTCGGTTCGCTGCGGGCCGTCGCTCCGATGGTCATGAACAGCGCCTTGTCGATCGCGGGAGCAGATCAGCGATGGTCGTCCCCGTCGGCGGCCAGGCGCATGTCGGACTCGACCATTTCCCGGACCAGATCGCGGAAGGCGGTGGTGTGGGTCCAGCCCAGCTTCTCGCGCGCCTTGCTGGGGTCGCCCAGCAGCAGGTCGACTTCCGTAGGACGGAAATAACGCGGATCGATGCGGACAACCACCTTGCCGGTCTTCTGGCAGATGCCTTCCTCGTCCACGCCCTCGCCGCGCCACTCGATGCCGCGGCCGATATGGCCGAAGGCCAGCTCGACGAACTCGCGCACGCTGTGGGTTTCGCCGGTGGCCAGCACGTAATCGTCGGCCTCGTCCTGCTGCAGGATGCGCCACATTCCCTCGACATAGTCGCGGGCGTGGCCCCAGTCGCGCTTGGCGTCCAGGTTGCCCAGATACAGGCAGTCCTGCCGGCCCTGTTCGATGGCGGCCACCGCGCGGGTGATCTTGCGGGTGACGAAGGTCTCGCCGCGGGTCGGGCCCTCGTGGTTGAACAGGATGCCGTTGCTGGCATGCATGCCGTAGGCTTCGCGGTAGTTCACCGTGATCCAGTAGGCGTACAGCTTGGCGGCGGCATAGGGGCTGCGCGGGTAGAAGGGCGTGGTCTCGCGCTGCGGCGTCTCCTGCACCTTGCCGTACAGCTCCGAGGTGGAGGCCTGATAGAAGCGCGCGGTCTTCTCCAGGCCCAGGATGCGGATCGCTTCCAGCAGGCGCAGCGTACCGATGCCGTCGGCGTTGGCGGTGTATTCCGGCGTCTCGAAGCTCACATGCACGTGGCTCTGGGCCGCCAGATTGTAGATCTCGGTCGGCTGGATCTGCTGGACCAGACGGATCAGGTTGGTGCTGTCGGTCAGGTCGCCGTAATGCATGAAGAAGCGCACATCCTCCTCATGCGGGTCGCGGTAGAGATGCTCCACCCGGCCCGTGTTGAAGGACGAGGAGCGGCGCTTGACGCCGTGGACGATATAGCCCTTCCCCAGCAGAAGCTCGGCAAGATACGCGCCATCCTGGCCGGTGGCGCCGGTGATGAGGGCAACTTTGCGCAAAGGACCGACCCTTGATCTGTACGGCGTTGATGATCGGGCACTATCCTCAAAGGGTCCGGGCAAGGCAAGGTTCTTGAGGCTCGTGTCCCGGCAAGGACACGGGCGGCGGCGGGACATGGCCGGGACAGGGGCCCGGGATATCCGCCGCCATCGCCATCAACCCGGTTGATGCGCCTATCCGGTGACGATAGGGTGCGCGCCGAACCGGCCGGCCCGCCCTCTTGCGCGGAAGGCCCACAGCACGGATCGTCATGACCACCGTCGCCGAAGCATTGCAGATTGCCGTCGGGCTCTACCGCGCCGGCCGCCTGGACGAGGCGCGCGCGCTGTATCTGCGCATCCTGGAGGCCGATCCGCGCAACGCCGTCGCCCTGCATCTGCTGGGGCTGGCCGAACGCCGGCAGGGACGGCGGGACAAGGCGCTGGACCTGATCCGCGCGGCGCTGGACATCGCGCCGGACATGGCCGACGCCTGCTGCAACCTCGCCGGCATCCTGTCCGATCTCGGCCGGGTGGACGAAGCGGCTGCGGCACAACGGCGCGCCCTGGTGATCGACCCGGCGCTGGAGGCCGCGCATCACGGCCTTGCCAGCCTGCTGTGCAGCCGCGGCGGGCCGCGCGACTGGTCGGTCTCGGCCGCCTCCTTCCGCCGCGTGCTGCGCCTCAACCCCCAGCGCGCCGAGGTCTATCACGATCTGGGCATCGCCCTGCGCCAGGGCAGCGCGGTCGATGCCGACGCCCTGGTCCTGGCGCAGGACAGCCAGCGGAACGCGCTCGCCCTGTGGCCGGACTTCGCCGCCGCCCACATGAACTTGGGCAACCTGCTGGTCGAGCTTGGCCGACTGGACGAGGCGCTGGTCTGCTTCCGCCACTCGCTCGCCATCGAGCCGGAACACGGTGGTGCCCTCTATAACCAGGGCAATGCCCAGCATGCCGCCGGGCTGGGCGAGGCGGCGGTCGACAGCTATGCCCGCGCGGCGCGCGGCGGCGTCACTTTGTCGCTGACCCGGCTGGCCGACGTGCTGACCGGCCTGGGCCGCGAGGGCGAGGCGGAGCAGGTGCTGCGGCTGGCGCTGACAAGCCCGGGCAGCGACGTGGCCGGCGCCATCGACATGCTGTCAGCCTTGCTGGCGCGCCAGGGGCGGTACGAGGACTCGCGGCGCTTCTTCGCCGACTACCGCTATCCCCACGTCGCCGACCCCAACGCCTTCCGCATCGAATGCCTGACCGCCATCGCCGAAAGCTGGCTGGCGGCCGGAGAGGTCGACCGGGCGGTGGAGGTGCTGGCCGGCGTGCACGGCCATGGCAGCCGCTTCTTCACCGTGAAATCGATCGCCGGGCTGCAACAGGTCCTGGCCCGGCAGGGGAGGCGGCTGGAGCGGCCGGTCAATCCCGATCCGTCGCAGCCGCGCATCTGTTCGTCCACGCTGGCGACCCATGGGCGCTTCGCCCACAATGTTCTGGAGTATGTGCTGCTGCGGCTCTACGCCGAAAAATTCGGCTACCGGCTGGAGACGCCGGACTGGGTCGGCGGCTATTACTTCAACCTCGACGATCCCAAGCCTTCGGGCGGGCTGAAGCCGATGCATTTCGCCCGGCGCATCCTGAACGATCTGGTAACCGGGCGGCGCGACGATCCGCGTCCGGACGTCGACATCCTGTCGCCGCTGTTCCTGTTCGACCATCGCGAGGAGTGGCGCGAGCGGGTGCAGTCCTGGCTGCAGCCGCGGCCGGAATGGCTGCCCCACGTCGATCCGGTGATGCAGGCGCTCAAAGACCGCGGCAACACGGTGGTGGCGCTGCACATCCGCCGCGGCGACTTCGTCTGGTTCCGCTATACCATCACCGAGACCTCCTGGTACGTCGACTGGCTGAAGGCGCTGTGGCCGACGCTGGACCGGCCGGTGCTCTACATCGCTACCGACGATCCGGCGACCATCGCCGACTTCGCGGAGTTCGCCCCGGTCTCTCTGGACGGTCTGGAGAAGGACGGCGCAGTGCAGCCTTGGGCGGGGCTGGAGTTCCTTCAGGACTTCCACGTCCTGATGAACGCCGACGTGCTGGGCGTCAGCGCCCACAGCGGCTACAGCCAACTGGCCGCCCTGCTGAACCGCAACGCCCGCTTGTTCGTCGAGCCGGACGCGGCGGCGCGGCGCATCAAGTCCTATTCCCCCTGGACGGCTCCGTCCGGCACCCCTTAAGACCATCACCATCACGACCAAAGCGACGCCCTCAGCGGGCGGGAGGGCAGCCCCATGGATCTCGCGACCAAGGAATTCTACGACGACTTCTGGCCCCGTTTCGTGCCGATCTACGACGAGACCAAGAAGTACATGCTGGAGACGCTGACCGAGCGGCAGATCGGCCGGGCGCTCGATGCCGGCTGCGGCCACGGCATCTGCTCCGTCATCCTGTCGGAAATGGCCGAACAGGTGGTGTCGGTCGACGTGTCGTCGGACAGCCTCGCCACCGCCCGCCAGCAGGCCCAGCGCTTCGGCCGCGACAACATCGAGTTCCACCACCAGGACCTGCAAGAACTGGACACAAACCTGGGGCCGTTCGATCTGGTCTGGTGCTGGGGCGTGGCGATGATGGCGCCCGACCCGATGAAGGTGATGCGCAACCTGATGGCCGTCACCAAGCCGGGCGGCACCGTCTATCTCGGCCTCTACCTGAAGACCTGGCTGTCGCCGGTGCATGAGGGCGTGCGCCATTTCTGCCGCGCCTACATGGACACGCCGGCCCGGCGCAAGCTGGTCGGCGGCTTCTTCACCGGGCTGACCAAGGTCGCCTGCATGCTGAAGGGGCAGGAGATCAACCGCCGCGCCGACAACGTGTCGATCCAGGCCCAGGTCGAGGACTGGTACTATCCGCCCTACAAGACCTTCTACTCGATCGAGGAGATCGTGGCGCTGTTCGAGCGCAACGGCTTCAAGGCGGAGTGCATCCAGGACCGGCTGGGCCGGATGAAGAGCGCCACGATCTTCGTGATCCGGGCGACGAAGAATGGCTGATGCCGCGGCGGGACAGGAAAGCCGCATTGCCCCCCCCGACTGGGCGGAGCTGGGCCGGCTGCTGTCCCGCGGCTACATCGACAGCGGCTTCATCGGCGGCGTCACCCGCGTGCCGGTTGCCGACGTCGTGCGCGACATGCTGTCGGAGGCGCGCGCCGACGAGCAGGTGGCGGAGCTGCGGCGCACCGCGGCGGCCGCCGGCGTCGATGCGGACACGGCCCGCATCCTGGAGGTCGGGTCGGGCTGCGGCATGACCGTGGTGCGCGGGCGCACCGCCCATGGGCTGGACATCCACGGCATCGAGCCCAGCATGGGCGAATACAGCTCGACGCTCGACGTCTGCCGCCGGCTGATCGGCCATTACGGCCTGCCGGCCGACGCGGTGCGCGACGCCACCGGCGAGGCGATCCCCTTCCCCGACGCCAGTTTCGACATCGTCTATTCCTCCAACGTGCTGGAGCATGTCGGCGACCCGGCGGCGGTGCTGGACGAGGCGCTGCGCGTATTGAAGCCGGGCGGGCTGCTGCTGATCGTCGTGCCCAACTACGGCTCCTGGTGGGAAGGGCATTACGGCATCCTGTGGCTGCCGCGGATGCCGGCCGGGCTGGCGAAGCTCTATGTCCGGCTGTTCGGGCGCGACCCGTCCTATGTCGACACCCTCAACCTGATCGACCGCCCCTGGTTCGACCGCTGGCTCGGCCGCCATCCCAGCCGGCTGGAGGTACTGGACTGGGGCTGGGGCGTCTTCGAGCAGCGCCTGCGCACGCTGGGCTTCGGCGACTGGGCGGCGCTGTCGGTCGCCAAGCGCATCGTCACCTTCGTCCACCGCTCCGGCCTGCTGGAGCCGGCGATCTGGCTCGCCCGGCGCCTGCACTGGGAGACGCCGATCATCTTCGCGGCGCGGAAGCGGTGAGCGTGCCGGGGGACGCCGCGCCCTCTATCGTGAATTGCAATTGTTGAAATCAGCCCTTCGGTTGACCCGAAAAAATCCGTCGTGCTATGGCCGGAGACCGGAAACCCTCCGTCTTCATTCCGCCCCCGCAGGTCAGTGGACATCAGCTTCATGGGTCAAGACATCGCGCGTGCCGTAGAGCTTTACCGGGCCGGTCGCCGTGACGATGCCCTGGCCTTGGCCGGGCAGGCGTTGCGCGAAACCCCCGGCGACAGCGGGGCGCTCAACCTCACAGGCGCCATCCTGTACGAGCTTGGCCGCCTGGACGAGGCGGAGGAGACCCTGTCGCGGCTGGTGGCCCTCGATCCCGCTTTCGTGCAGGCGCGCATCAATCTGGCGGTGGTGCAGCAGGAGAAGGGCGCCCGGATGGAAGCCGCCGCCCAGTTCCGCATCGTCGCGGCACTGGTGCCCGATCGGCTGGAGGTGCTGGGCCGGCTGGGCAGTCTGCTGCATGGTCTGGGCGACTATGGCGGGGCGTCACGACATCTGCGCCGCGCCGTCCGGCTTGCTCCTGAGGATCCCGCCCGCCATGTGCTGTTGGCGGTGTCGCTGATGTCGAATGGCGGCCATGCCGAAGCGGCCGAAATCCTGGACGGCGTGCTGGCGCGCCATCCCGGCCATGCCGATGCCCGCAGACATCTGGCCGCGGTCCGGCTGTCGCTCGGCCGTCCCGATCTGGCGGAGGAGGCGTTGTCGGAGGGCGGCCCCATCCCGGATGCGGATACCGCCACCATCGCCCGCGCCCGGCTCTACCGCCGGATCGCCGAAGAGGCCGGCCGGCCGCAGCTCCCCGACGGGCTTGTGGTGCGGGCACCCTTCTCCGTGCTGTCGGGCTACGGCGACTTCGCCCAGCATTTCGTGCGCAGCCTGATGGAGTGCGGACAGACGCTGCGGCTGGTCGGGCTGGTGGGCGAGGAGAGCTGGCGCCCCTCCTTCGCCGATCCGATCCTGCAGGCGGCGGCGCGCCGGCTGGGCGAGCCGCTGCGGCCCCGGCTGGCGCTCAGCGTGCTGACCCCGCCGCTGGTCGAACCGATCCCCGGCGTGCCGACCGTCAACTACACCATGTTCGAAGGACCGCGGGTCCCGGATGCCTTCGCCGTCTGCAACCGGACGCATGACATGGTGATCGTCCCGACCGAATCCTCCCGTCTGGCCTGGATCGCCGCCGGCCATCCGGAAGACCGCATCCGGGTCTGCCCGCCCGGCATCGCTCCCAACCCGGCCGACGCCGGGGCGCTGCCGCTGCCGATCATGGGACCGCGCGGCCGGGGAGTGATGGATTACCGGGTGCGCGTCCTCAACATCTCGGACTTCGTCGCGCGCAAGAACCTGGACGGGCTTCTGCGGGTTTGGCTGCGCGCCACCCGTGCCGACGACGACGCGATCCTGATCCTGAAGGTGGGCAAGGGCGGCTCATCGCTGGTGGGGGAAATGCGCCGGCTGGTCGAGCAGTGCATGCGCGCCACCGGCTGCCGGCCGGAGGAGGCGGCTCCCATCGCGTTGCTGACCGATCGTTACGACGAGCAGGGGATCGCCGGCCTCTACGCCATGGCGACCCATTACCTCAGCCTGTCGCACGGCGAGGGATGGGACCTGCCGATCACCCGCGCCGGCTGCCTGGGCGCCGGGCTGATCGCACCCCGGCACAGCGCCTACACCGCCTATCTGAACGACAGCGTCGCCCATCTGATCCCCTGCACCACCGGTCCGGCGCTGATGCCATACAGCGATGCCTACTATCCCGCTTTCCACGGGCTGGATTGGTGGCACCCGGACGAGGATGCGGCGGCCGACATCCTGTCCCGCGTCATTCGCGACCCCGTGGGCGAGCGCCGCGACGCGGCCCGCCACCTGATGGACAGCTTCACCTGGGACGCCGCGGCGCGCAGGCTTCTGGACGCGCTCGACGGCGTTGGGGGCTGATCCTCTTCCCCTACTCCTCTTCCAGGACGAATTTGCGGCCGTGCAGGGTCAGGTGGGGGCGGATGCCCTGGTGCCGGACACTGCGCAACGCCCGGACGCGGCGTTCCATTTCCTCGCTTCCGATATCCGGCGGCAGGGCGCGCAGCACATCCAGCGCCTTCGCCGTGCAGCGGCGGCGCTGGTCCCAGGCAAGGTCGGTGCGGGGCAGCGGCGTGCCGATCCGGGCCAGTTGCGGGGCCAGTATCACGAACAGTTGAACCAGCGCCGTATAGGTCCGGTCGATCAGCCAATCCGCATCCGGCCGGTCCGGCAGCGGGAAGGACAGGGTGCCGACGATGGGGCCGGCGTCCACCCGCTCCACCATCTCGTGGGCGGTGACGCCATACTGCGCCGCTCCGTCATACAGCGCGAAGGCGAAGGGATGCCGGCCGGGATAGCCGGGCGGCCCGGGGTGGAAGTTATAGGAGGGTCCGGGAACCTGCCGCAGCAGGTCTGCCGGCACGATGCTGTCGGTGCGGAAGGCGACGATGCGGTCGACTCCTCCGGCCTCCGCCACGGTCCGCTCCAGTTGTGCCGTATCGGCCGCCGTGACCACGACCAGCTCCCGGTCGGCGGCGGCGAGCACCGCGCCGAGATGGCGGGCATCCTCCTGCGGGCAGAGCAGGGCCAGGACGGCGGGCATAAGTCGGAACCCTGTGCGTATCTTACTGGGTCGCCTCGACGAACGCCTCGGCAAAGGCGCGCCAGCTGCGCTCGGTGCGGATGAAGGCCTTGGCGCGGGCCGCGCGCGCCTTGGCGGCGGCACGGTCGGCGTAGAGCCGCTCCAGCGCCTCCACCAACTCGTCGACCGAGGATTCGCCCCAGCCGAAGCGGCTGCCGTCACGGTCGGCGACCGGAACCTGACGGTCAAGGGTCAGGCACAGGTCGTCGCCCAGGGTCGCGCTCTTCAGCAGGTCGCGGTGGCCGGTGTTGTTGGACAGCACCACCGGGACGCCGCAGGCCATCGCCTCCATGGCGACGAGGTTGGTCGCCCCCTCGCAGCGGTTGGGGAAGACGGCGGCATGGCAGTCGGCCAGCACGCCGGCGATCTGGTGGCGGCCGAGGAAGCCCAGATCGACGAAGCCCTCCTCGTCGGCACCGTTCTCCATCGCCCAGGTCTTCACGTCGACCATGTTGTTGGGCAGGATGCGCGGCGGCTTCGGCGCCAGCGGCGACTCCGCCATGGTCATGCCGACCTCCGGCCAGGCGTTCTGCCAAGCGGTGACCAGCAGCGCGTCCGGGTGGCGCTGACGGAAGGCACGGAAGGCGGCCAGAACGATGTCCTGCCCCTTGCGGAACTCCAGCTTGCCGCCGGAGAAGATCACGAAGCGGTCGCCGAACCTGCCGCTCGGCTCGGCCTCCACCATCTCGGTCGGGTCGATGCCCTGGAAGGCGAGGCCGACATTGTCGAAGCCCCAGATCTCCAGAAGCTGCCTGTTGTAGGTGGAATGCACGACGATGCGGTCGTACTGGCGGGCCCGCGCCATCACCTCGGGCGTGAAGCGGGTTTCCTCATAGGCGATGACGCCGATGTTGCGCCGGCCGCGGAAGCGCCCCGACGGGCCGCCGGCGGTGAAGCCGTTGCCCAGCGCGTGCAGGACGTCGAACTCCTTCAGCAGCAGCATGTGGCCCTTGGCGTTGTCGGCCATGGCGGCGACCTGTTGATAGGGGCCTTCCAGCGACTGCAGCCGGGCGCGGTTCTCCGGACGCAGGGTGCCCATCAGCGGCTTTTCCAGCAGCAGCGGCGGCCGGCCCTGGTCGGCGAGGTAAAGGGCGGTGTGGACACCCACCAGCCCCCAGCCGTGGACCTCCGTGAGCTGCCAGGTGAAGGCCAAGTTCGGAATCATGATGGAAACCCCAGTTCTGGGCACAAATCAGGCCGCCCAAGCGGCCGGACGATCCCGCGCCGGACCGGCGCTTGTCAAGTCAGGCGGAGCGGACTGGATTCCACGCCTGCCCGATGCTACGACACCAGCGGCTTTTCATAGCGGCATGGGGCGCAGGGTGCAGACGGAATCGCTTTTCTCCCTGGAGGGCAAACGGGTCTGGGTGGCCGGGCATCGCGGCATGGCGGGCGCGGCCATCGTCCGCCGGCTGGAACGCGAGCCCTGCGACCTGCTCACCGTCGGCCGTGACCGCGTCGATCTGCGCCGCCAGTCGGAGGTCGAGGACTGGATGGCCGAAGCGAAGCCGGATCTGGTCTTCGTCGCCGCCGCCACCGTCGGCGGCATCCTCGCCAACTCCACCCGGCCGGCCGAGTTCCTCTACGACAACCTGGCGATCGAGACCAACATCATCCACGGCGCCTACCGGGTCGGCGTGAAGAAGCTGGTCTTCCTGGGCTCGTCCTGCATCTATCCCCGGCTGGCCGAACAGCCGATGCGCGAGGACTCCCTGCTGACCGGCCCGCTGGAGCCGACCAATGAGTGGTACGCCATCGCCAAGATCGCCGGCATCAAGATGTGCCAGGCCTACCGGCGCCAGTATGGCTGCGACTTCGTCTCGGCGATGCCGACCAATCTCTACGGCCTGAACGACAATTTCGACCTGCAGGGGGGCCATGTCGCCGCAGCATTGCTGGCCAAGATCCACCGCGCCAAGGTGGAGGGGCAGCCCTTCGTCGAGCTGTGGGGGACGGGTGCGCCCAAGCGCGAGTTCCTGTTCGCCGACGATCTGGCCGACGGTCTGGTCTTCCTCGCCCGGCACTATTCGGACGAGCCGCACGTCAATGTCGGCACCGGCAGCGAGGTGTCGATCCGCGAACTGGCCGAGCTGATCCGCGACGTCGTCGGCTATGAGGGCGAGTTCCGCCACGATACCTCCAAGCCGGACGGCAGCCCGCGCAAGCTGATGGACGTCAGCCGGATGACGGAGATGGGCTGGACCGCCCCCACATCCTTGCGCGACGGCTTCGCCGCCACCTACCGCTGGTTCCTGGGGGCTGTCGACCACGGGGGCCTGCGGGGGCTGTGACTGGGGTCAGGGGAGCAGGACCCGCGCCTGCTCCTCCGGCCAGCCGGCGGCCACGTCGTCCGGCGTGCTGAACAGCAGGTTGGGGAAGTGGCCGGCGCGGATCGCGGTGCCGGCCGGGATCAGCTTGGGCAGCGATCCGTCATGGTTCAGCAGGAAGGTGGCATAGCCGAACTCTTCCATCAGGCCGCGCAACCCGGCCTGCGAGCCGCCCATCTGCTCCAGCCCGAATTCGTGCAGTTCGGCGACCACATAGGGCACCCGGCGGTCGCGCAGCAGGGCGCCGGCCCCCTCCAGGATGCGCTGCTCCGCCCCCTCGGTGTCGATCTTGATCAGGCGGGGGACGGGCAGGTCGGCCTCGGCCACCGCCTTGTCCAGCGTCGTCGCCTGCAGGCTGTGGGCGACCGGCGTGGCGCGGGAGCGCTCGTTGGCCGGAAAATGTCCGGGGTCCCACAGGGCGTTGCCGCCGCTGTCGTCGCTGTTGATGAAGAAGCTGACCGGCCCCTCGGCATCGCTGACCGGGCGGTCCAGCACCGTCACATGGCCGAAGCCGTTGAGGGCGATGTTGTTCCTCAACCGCTCCAGGTTCCCTGCCCCCGGCTCCACCGACAGCACCCGCCCGCCCGGTCCGGTCAGGGCACCCAGCAGGATGGTGAAGAAGCCGGCATTGGCGCCGATGTCGACCGCGCAGTCGCCCTCGCGCACCAGCCGGGTCAGCGCCAGCGACACGTCCGGCTCGTAGAAGCGCCCGCCCCGGATCCAGCCGGCGACCGTCCGCTCGTTGCTGTGGCTGTCGTCCAGGTCGAGGAGAATGCGGGGCCTGCGGTCGGGCAGATCCAGGACGATGTCGATAACCGGCATGAAGGGCGCTCCCGTAAAAGGCGGGCGTTTGGTGCGGCATCCTTCATATCGGTTGCAGACGGTGCCGGCAATGCGTCCTGGATGCCTCCCCCTCCTGCCGGTCAGCCCTGCGGGTTGCCGGGTTGGTTGCCGGCCGTCCAGTTGCGCCACATGGCACGGTAGGCCGCCTCGACCCCGCGGGCGAACCCCTTGTAGTCGGTCAGCGGAGCGGCGTTCAGCCGGTCGCGCATGGTCCGGCGCAGTTCCGTCAGGCGGGCCGCGTCGCCGGCAAGAGCCACCGCGGTGGCGATGTAGCTTGCCTCGTCGAATGCCACCAGCTCGGTCAGCCCGCAATGGGTCAGCAGGCTGGCGCCGACGCGGGCGACATGGTTGGCGCCGGCCACCGTCACCACCGGCACGCCCATCCACAGCGCCTCGCAGGTGGTGGTGGTGCCGTTGTAAGGGAAGGGGTCGAGGCCGATGTCGATGCGGTCGTAGGCGCGCAGATGCCCGTTGGCCGCATCGATGCGGGCCAGCAGTTCGATCCGGCCGGCGTCGATCCCGCACTGGACGAAGGTGTTCAGATAGCGCCGGCGCGTCTCCTCGTCGCCCATCTGGGCGCTCTTGACGATCAGGCGCGAGTTCGGAACCCGCTTCAGGATTTCCGACCAGACCCGCACCACCTCTCCCGTCACCTTGGAGGTGTTGTTGAAGGAACCGAAGGTGACATGGCCGTTGGCGAGCAGCGGCGGCTCGGCGGGCGGAGCGACGTCCACCGGCGGGCGGTAGCTGTGGAAGCCGTGCGGCAGGCGCACGATGCCCTCGGCGCTCAGCCGGTCGGCCTCCCCCGGCGGCTCGGCGATGGCGTCGCTGAAGCGCCAGTCGATCATGCGCATGCCGGTGGTGTCGGGGTATCCCAGCCAGCTGACCTGGACCGGTGCCGGTTTGCGGGCGAACAGGGTGAGACGGTTGTTGGCGGTGTGGCCGGTCAGGTCGACCAGGATGTCGATGCCGTCCTGCTCGATCAGCGCCGCGGCGCGCGCGTCGTCCACCCCGACCAGCGATCGCCAGCCGTCGGCCATCCCCTTCAACCGGTCGGTGACGACGTCCGAACGCGCGGCGGCATGATAGCAGAACACCTCGAAATGCCTGCGGTCATGCTCGCGGATCAGCGGCTCGGCGAAGAAGGCGACGGAATGGGCGCAGAAATCCGGCGAGACATAGCCGACGCGCAGGCGGCGTTCGGGATCGCGCGGGTTGGCGTGGCGCTTGCCGGCGGGCAGCAGCGGGTCGGCATGGCGCTGCGCCCACACCGCATGGGCCTTGAAGATGGTCTCGGGCGGGACGGCCGGGGTGTAGTGCAGGGCCAGCAGCAGGTTGGAATGCATCAGGGCATGGTTGGGGTGCGTCTCCAGCCCCTTCTGGAAGACGGTGATCGCCTCCTCGATGCGGCCCATCTCCTTCAGCGTTTCGCCCAGGTTGTTCCAGGCTTCGGCCGAGGCCGGATTGGCCTTCAGAGCGGCGACGAAGCACTCCACCGCGCGGGCGAGTTCCACCGCCCCCTTGTGCAGATCGCCCAGGTTGCACAACGCCTCCGCCATGTCCGGCTTCAGGCGCAGCGCCTCGCCGTAGGCGGCGCGTGCACCCTCGCGGTCGCCGCGGTTTCGCAGGATGTTGGCCAGGTTGAAATGGGCTTCGGCATAGTCGGGCTTCAGCCGGATGGCGGTGCGCAACGCTTCCTCCGCCTCCGCGATCCGGCCCATGTCGAGCAGCAGGCAGCCGTGGTTGCTGTGGACGAAGGGATCGCCGGCGTTGCGGGCGAGCGCCCGGCGATAGCAGCCCAGAGCCTCCTCCCAGTCGCTGCGGGCGCGCAGGATGATGGCGAGGTTGTTGTTGGCGTTGGGATGGCCCGGATCTATGGCCAGCACGCTACGGTATCCGGCCTCCGCCTCGGCCGTCCGGCCTTCCCGATGCAGGGTCAGGGCCCGGCCGAAGCCGGCATCCGCCGCCGGGGACGTGGCAGCCGGCACCGCGCTCCGCGGGACGGGCGGGATGGTCGGGCGTTTTGCCTGGGTCTGCTTGCGTGAAGGCTTTTTCATCGGGCTGCCCGCTTGGATTTCAAGTCTTCGTCGGCAGAAGAGCCGTCCTGCCGGTCGATAGCAACGACCGTGCAGGGTCCGCAAGCGGCATCTCGTCTCCGGCCAATGTGCCACAACAGACACAAGGGGTGGGGACATATGATGGATGGAGGTGCCATCAGGGACAGATGGCTTGCCGCTGTTGGGGCAGTTCTGCTATTCCAGCGGAATCGCGTAGCCGTGCATCATCCGCAAGTAGCGGACACGTCCGCGCTTCGTCGCGCCCCAGGCCCAAGGAGCGTATGGTCAATCGAAACCGGGTGACCAAACGGTATGAAGACCCTGCCTTCGCGACGCATTCCACATTTCTCACGGCGGTTCCCATGACCCTTGCTGCGGAAGTCCCCTGCGCCCACACAGGGCTGCATTCCCTGGCTGCCGTCGCGCGCCAGCGTGGCCTCGACATCTCGGCCGAGCGGCTTCAGCACAGCAACGTCATCGGGAACGAGGAGCTGGACACCGCCCGCCTCCTGCGCGTCGCCAAGTCGATCGGCCTGAAGGCGGAGGCGACGACGCTGGACTGGGAGGATCTGGGCAAGCTCCATGATGCCTTTCCCGCCATCCTGCGCCTGCGCAACGGCAACTCGATGGTGGTGCTCGGCTTCGGCAAGCAGGGCGACACCGACGTCGCCATCCTGCAGGACCCATTGGCAGGCCAAGAGCTCATCCTGCCGGTCGACCGTATCCGCCTGAGCCAGGCCTGGGCCGGCGAGGTGGTGCTGCTGAAGCGCGACTACGGCCTGACCGATGCCGAGCAGCCCTTCGGCCTGAAGTGGTTCCTGGTGGAGATCCTGCGCCACAAGCGCATCTTCCGCGACATCGGCATCGCCGCGATCCTGATGAGCCTGTTCGCGCTCGCCGTACCGATCTTCTTCCAGCTGGTCATCGACCGCGTGCTGGTCCACCGCAGCCTGGGCACGCTCAGCGTCCTCATGATCGGCATGGTCGGCGTCATCCTGTTCGAAACCGCCTTCTCCTACCTGCGCCAGTACCTGATGCTCTACGCGACGAAGAAGATCGACGCGAAGATGAACGTCCAGGTCTTCAACAAGCTCGTCGGCCTGCCGATGCATTATTTCGAGCGGGTGTCGTCGGGCGAGATCGTCAAGAACGTCCAGCAGGCCGAGCGCATCCGCAACTTCCTCACCGGCCAGCTCTTCATGACGCTGCTGGACACGGTCTCGCTGGTGATCTTCCTGCCGATCATGTTCATGTACAGCGTGCCGATGACCTTCCTGGTCCTGGTATTCTCCGTGCTGATGGCGATCAACATCGGCATCATGATCCCGCTGATCAAAGGCCGGCTGAGGGAGCTCTACCAGGCGGAAATCCGCCAGCAATCCTTTCTGATCGAAAACATCCACGGCATGCGCACGGTGAAGTCCCTGGCGCTCGACTCCCGCCAGAAGCAGGAATGGGACCATCGCGTCGCCCGTGCCGCTGAGCAACGCTTCGACGTCGGCCGCATCATGATCATCGGCCAGACGGTGGCCATGCCGCTGAACCAGCTGATGATGGCCTGCCTGCTTGGCCTCGGCACCTATCTGGCGCTGAACGGCGAACTGATGATGGGGGCCCTGATCGCCTTCTACATCCTGGCCGGCCGCGTCACCCAGCCGCTGCTGCAGATGGCGCAGCTGGTGCAGCAGTTCCAGGAGGTGTCGATCTCGGTCCAGATGCTGGGCACGATCATGAACCACCCGCCGGAGGAAGGCCGGACCGGCCGCGGCCTGCGCACGCCGCTGCGCGGCACGGTGGAGTTCCAGGACGTACGCTTCCGCTACTCCCCCTCCTCCCCGCCGGCGCTCGACGGCGTGTCCTTCGCCGCGGCCGAAGGCACCATTCTCGGCGTGATGGGGCGCAGCGGCTCGGGCAAGACCACGGTGACCCGGCTGCTGCAGGGGCTGCACCGGGCGCAGGAAGGCCTGATCCGCATCGACGGCCGGGACTTGCGCGAATACGACCTCGACCATCTGCGCGCCTCGATCGGTGTGGTCCTGCAGGACAATTTCCTGTTCACCGGCACCATTCGCGAGAACGTCTCCGCCGCCAAGCCGGGGGCCACGACGGAAGAGATCCTCAAGGTCATCCATCTGGCCGGCGCCGACGAGTTCGTGGAGCGGCTTCCCAAGGGCCTGGACACGATGCTGGAGGAAGGCTCGTCCAACCTGTCCGGCGGTCAGCGCCAGCGGCTGGCCATTGCCCGCGCCCTCCTGACCAACCCGAAGATCCTGATCATGGACGAGGCGACCTCGGCGCTCGACGCCGAAAGCGAGGCCATCGTCCAGGCCAACCTGATGAACATCGCCCGTGGCCGTACCATGATCATCATCTCGCACCGCCTGTCGTCGCTGGTTCCGTCCGACACCATCCTGGTAATGGACCGCGGCAAGGTGGTCGATAGCGGCCGGCATGACGAACTGCTGGAACGCTGTGACATCTATCAGCATCTCTGGCACCAGCAGAACCGGCACATCTAGGAGCGCGTCCCCTTGACCGCACACAAGCTCGCGAAAATTGAGACGGCACGCGTTCCCGCCAACGATGCGGCGCCGGAGGGGCCGGTCCTGCCGCTCGACAAGCGGGCCAAGGCACGCGGAAAGGCGGCGATCGGTGCCTTCCAAAAGGACACGGAGGCGATTCAGAACGCCCCCGATCCGTTTCTGGCACGCATCACGCTGCATCTGCTCGCGCTGTTCGTCATCGGTCTGATCACCTGGGCGACGCTGTCCTATCTGGACAAGATCGTCGCCTCGCAGGGCAAGATCATCTCGACCGAACCCAACGTGATGGTCCAGCCGATGGAGATGGCGGCGATCAAGCAGATTCTGGTCCGTTCCGGCGACGTCGTGCGCAAGGGCGACGTGCTGGCGACGCTGGACCCGACCTTCACCCAGGCCGACGTCCTGCAACTGGAATCCCGCCTCGCCAATGCCGATGCCCTGATCGCCCGGCTCGAGGCCGAGCATGACGGCAAGCCCTTCGTGGGCGGTAATGACCGCTACGGCTACGGTACGCTGCAGCAGTCGCTGTGGCGCGAGCGCCAAGCCCAGTACCAGTCGCAGATGCAAAATTACGAGGAGAAGCTGGCACGGCTGCGGTCCAATGTCTCCAAGTACGAGATGGATCGCGTCCACCTGAACGAGCGGCTGAAGGTGGTGCGCGAGATCGAGAACATGCGTTCCTCCTTGCTGGCCACCCAGGTCGGCAGCAAGCTGAACTTGCTGCAAGCCACCAGCGACCGCATCGACATCGAACGCAACCTGGTCCTGAACCAGAACGAGCTGCAGGGCAACCGCCACGACCTGCAGGCCCTGCTGGCCGAGCGCGATGTCTTCATCCAGCAGTGGAACGGCAAGATCATCGAGGAGCTCACCTCGCAGCGCAACGAGCGCGAGGCGCTGCGCGAACAGCTGACCAAGGCGCGCAAGCGCCAGTCGCTGGTCCAGCTCGACTCCCCTGTCGACGCCATCGTGCTGGAGGTTTCGCCCAAAGCCGCGCCTGGGTCCATCGCCAAGGAGGCCGAGGCGCTCTTTACGCTGGTGCCGATCGGGGCACCCTTGGAGGTCGAAGCCAACATTGACGCCCGTGACCTCGCCTTCGTCCAGGTCGGCGACAAGGTGCGCGTCAAGCTCGACGCCTATCCCTATATGCAGCACGGCTCGCTCGACGGCGAGGTGACGACGATCAGCGAAGACTCCTTCTCCAACAAGGACGGTGCGAACGGGCTGCTTTTCTACCGTACGCGCATCAAGCTGCTGACCACGACGCTCGAAAACGTGCCGTCCAACTTCCGCCTGATCCCCGGTATGCCGCTGGTCGCCGACATCAAGGTCGGCGAGCGCCGCATCATCACCTACTTCCTCCGCCCAATCCTGCGCGGAGTCGACGAAAGCCTGCGGGAGCCCTGATCTTGTTCGGCAAGCTGCTGAAGCGAAGCAAATCCACCGGTTCCCGCAAGCCTGATTTCCAGCGCGGCCTCGCCGCTTTCGAGGCGAACGACTATGCAGCCGCCGTCACCGACTGGCTGCCGCTGGCAGAGCGCGGCCATGCCGAGGCGCAGTTCCGCATGGGCCAGCTCTATGCCCGCGGCCAGGGGGTGGTGCGCGATTTCGGCGACGCCGCCCACTGGTTCCGCAAGGCGGCGGAGCAGGGGCATACCGAAGCACAGTTCTCGCTCGGTCTGTGCTATGCCAACGGCGAGGGAGCGGCACAGGACAACGCCTTGCCGGTCCGCTGGTACAAGACCGTCTCGAAGGCCAGCCCGCCCACGGCCGACGCGAACTTGGCGCTGCTCTATCCAAACGGGCTGGGCATCGGGCCGGATGTCGCCCAGGCCCTGCACTGGTACCGTCAGGCGGCCGAAGGAGGCCATGCCGAGGCCCAACATCATCTCGGCCTGTTCCACGCCTTCGGCCAGGGTGTCGCCCAGGATTACGCCACCGCCGCGGACTGGTACCGCAAGTCGGCCGAGCAGGACTATGCCGTCGCCCAGCATGCGCTTGCCTCCCTCTACGCCAATGGCCAAGGGGTGGAGCGCGACATGGAGCAGGCGATCGCCTGGTACAAGCGCGCGGCCGAGCAGGGCTTCGTCAATTCGCAGCTGGCGCTCGCCATCATCTATGAGCATGGCAGCGGGGTGGAGGCCGACCCGGCCAAGGCGGCGGAACTGTACCGTCAGGCGGCCGAGCAGGGGCATCCGGTGGCCCAGGTCAATCTGGGCCTGCTCTATGCCCGCGGCCATGGCGTGCCCAAGGATTATGCCGAAACCCTCAAATGGTGCCGCCGGTCGGCCGAGCAGGGCAACGTCAACGCCCAGTTCAACCTTGGCCTGATCCATTCCAATGGGCTGGCGGGGGCCCCCGACTATACCGAGGCTGCGGTGTGGTACCGCAAGGCCGCCGCACAGGGCAATGTCGGAGCCCAGGTCAATCTGGGCCTGATGCTGGCCCATGGCTGGGCCGGCCGGCCCGATCTGGTCGAGGGCGTGGATTGGCTGCGCAAGGCCGCGGCACAGGGCCACACCGGCGCCATGACCAATCTCGGCGCTCTCTACGCCAATCGCGACAGCAAGGCCTACAACCCGATCCAGGCTTATGTCTGGTATATCATGGCTGCTGCGGCCACCCAGCCCGGTCCCGACCGAGACGGGCTGGAAAGCAAAGCCCATGAACTCGGAGCCGGCCTCAGCGGCGAGGACAGGCACAAGGCCCAGGTCATCATGGAAGAGTGGAAGAAGAACCCAAAACTGGTGGCGATGGGCTGAGACCGCCGCCGGCCGTTTGCGGGCAACAGCCCGCAACGTCACTCCTATGACTTGTCGGCGGCATCGGTCTTCTCCCGGCCGCCGCCGGCCTCAGCCGGTTGCGCCCTTCCCTCGGGGTATGATTTGCCGGACATAACTTGTCTCAGCGGACATCGCGAAATCGGTTGCCCGAAAGTGGTGGCAGCCGGTAAAACCCCCGAAAGCCTGCATGTAAAGAGCGCGTACCCAGCCGCCGTTCTTTTTCATTCGGCAGGCGGAAGGTTTGCCGGATTTTTGTCTGCATCATGTGACTGCTTTCCGGAAGCCGTTGAATGCAGTGCCGTGCGCGGCATGTTCGCGTCACAGAAGGGGTGTGGGCATGGATGGCAGGTCGGAAAGCCAAGTCGACACGCTGGACAAGAACCATGCGCAAGACACGAGCCGCCGCACGACGCTGGACGATGCCGTCAACGGATACCGCCTGTTCCTCGGGCGCTATCCAGCCAACAGCCAGGAACTGCTTGCCGCCGCCGACTGCCGTCCGGGCGAATTCATCAGCTATTTCCTTTTGCGCGGCGAATTCATTTCGAACGTCGTCAACCGGCTGGCCGACGGCAGCAGCCTGCCGCACGCGGAACTCGCACCGCAGATGGACGAAGGGCTGGCTCGATGGGCGTCGGGCACCGTCCCGCTGACCGGCGCTTCCCGGAATGCCCTGTCCGCCAGCCGGTCATGGCGCTTCTGGATCCTCACCATGCTGCGCGACCCCGATTTCACGGGATTCCTGCCGCCGCAGGTCCTGGAATGGTGGCGGAGCGCCCGGATCGCCGAGAGGATCGCCACGGTCGAACTCGTCGCCACCCGGCAGCTGATCGGTGAGATCGCCGATGGCGGCAGCGGACAGATCTCCGGCTGGTGCGCCAATCCGCAGGACTTCAACGAGCGGATCGTGTTGGAGCTGTTCCTGGGCAGCCGTTTCATCGGCGTGGCCCACTGCATGCACTTCGTGCCCGGCCTCGCCGAACGCATCGGCGGCCGAGGCGAGCATGGGTTCAGCTTCCGGATTCCGGCTCTTCACGACGACCTGACGTCGCGGGGCACGTATCTGAGCGTCCGCGACGCCCATTCGAAGAAGCCCTTCGGCTCGGACATCTACATCAAGACCAATCTGCAGGAGAGCATCGGCGACATCAGCCAGATCCTGGCCATGCTGAAGGGGATCAAGCAGGCGATCGGCAACATCGAGCAGCATCTGCCCCATGCCGTCAGCCGCATCGCTCCCACGCTCGACGCCTATGCCGCGTTGCGGGCGGAGGGATTGTTGGAGAGCAACAGGCGCGGCCCCGACACAGGTGCGGAGCGGCTGCAGGCAAGTGCCGCCGCCAGCGTCGTGAATGTCGTCGTCATGGTGCCGGCCGACGATTGCGCACCACTACGGCAACTGATTGCATCCTTGGGCCGCCAGTCCCATCCGGCCTGGACTCTCACTGTCCTGACCCCGGACGAGCCGCCCCCCAACAGCGAACTGGCCGCGCTGCTCGCCCCGCTCCGTGACGGCGGGCAGGCGGTCCGGGCTTCGGCCGGGGAGCTTCCGCGTCTGATCACTACCCATCCGCGCCTGCGGGATGCCGGCGGCCATCTGGTCGTCGAAGGCGGAGGCGCATTGCGGGAGGACGCCTTGGCGGTCTTCCTGGCCGCTCTGGCGTCGGCCCATGTGGCATACAGCGACCATGACGTGGAGATCGACCGCCAGAACGGGCGCGACGGCGAGGTCATTCCAGTTTTCAAACCGGACTTCGACCCCGTCACGCTGCTGGCCTACGACTGCCTCGGTCCCATGGTGGCATTGTCATCAGAGGCCATGCTGAAGGTCTTCGCCCTTGAAAACGGCACGCCGCCCGGCGACCTGCATGATCTGTCCCTACGCTTGGCCGATTGCATCGCCCATGCGGACATTCGCCACATCTCTTCGATCCTGTATACGGTCCGCAAGACTCTAGGGTTCCATGCCGGGTTCGCTGTGCCCCGGCTGCTGTCCGGCAATGTCGGGGCGGTGCGGAGCTGGGTCCAGCGCAACGGCTTGGAAGCGGTGGTGCGCCCCCTCCAGATCCTCAGCGGCACAACCGATCCGGACTCCCGCACCCTGGTCGAGCCCTGTGCTATCGACGTGCGTCCGTCCGCCCTGCCATCGGTCAGCGTGATCGTTCCGACGCGCAATTCTCCGGTCCTGTTGCGGAACTGCCTCGACTCCCTGCTGCGTGTCCGGCAGGACTACCGGGCGCCGATGCAGATCATCGTCATCGACCATCAGAACGAGGATCCCGACAGTGTCGGCCTGCTAGAGGCGATGCGGACCCAGCGCGGTATCGAGGTGATGCCCTATCAGGGCGCCTTCAACTGGGCGGTGATGAACAACCTCGCCGCTTCGATGGCGCAGGGCGAGGTCCTGGCCTTCCTCAACGACGACACCGTCGCCGCCAGCAACGACTGGCTGCGCCGGGCGGTGGCCACGCTGGCACTGCCGGAGGTCGGCGTGGTCGGCGCCCGCCTGCTGTACCGCGACGGCAGCGTCCAGCATGGCGGCGTCGTCACCAGCCGGGAGCAGGGGGCCGTCCACGAAGCCCTGGGCGCCCGCAGCGACGACGGCGGCTATCTCGGTCGCAACCTGATCATGCGCTCCGCCGCGGCGGTGACCGGCGCCTGCCTGGTCACGCGGCGCTCGACCTTCGAGGCGGTCCAGGGCTTCGACCCCTCCCGTCCGGTCAACTGGAACGACATCGTCTATTGCCTGGCGGTCAGGAAGACCGGTTTGCGGGTCGTCTACGATCCCGAGGTGTGCCTGTACCATTACGAGTCAAAGACCCGCGGCTACCTCTATGGCCAGTCGTCGCGCGACGTCCACCAGAACGACCTGCGCCGGATGCGGGAGGAGTGGGGGGACATGCTGGACGACCCCTACCACAACCGGAACTTCGCCCGCATGGCGGCGCCTTTCTCACGTCTCGCCTATTAAGGATGCGATCGCTTCAAGCAATTCCGCTTCATCCGGTCGCACTCTAATACTAGCGGCTTTTGATCCTGACTTGTCAGGATCAAAAGCTTCGGCGGCATGGGCCGCCGCCGCGCCAGTCGGCGCGGATACCAGCGGTCATCTTCAATGACCGCTGGTATAACGCCGGGCTGGCTCTCCGGCAGCCGGACGCGCCATGCGCTGCGACCGTTCCCGGTAGATGACTTCCAGCCGCTCGGCATAGAGCGCCTGGAGCCTCGGCCGCGAGAACGCGCGGCGGACGAAGGCCGCTCCGGCGCTTGCCCGGCGCCCGGCCTCGTCCCGGTCGTTCCACACCCGCCGCATTGCCGCGGCCGCCGCATCGATGTCGGGCTCGAACCATCGGGCGCCGGGAGTGACGTCGATATACTCGTCGACCTCCAGGTAGCGCTCCCGCCCATCGACCAGGAAGGCAGTCTCGTCGGTCATGTAGTCGAGGTTGGCCGAGTAGCGCGAGGCGATCACCGGCTTGCCCAGCATCATCGCCTCCGCCATCGTGTAACCAAAGCCCTCAGCGCGATGCAGCGACACGTAACAGTCGCACTGCCGCATCGCCGCCAGGGAGTCGGTGTAGGACAGATCCCGGTCATGCACGACGATGCGCCGGTCTGAGCGGATGAGATGGTCGAGATCGAGCTTGTGAGCGAGGTCGGCGACCGTCCGGCTGGTCTGGCGGTAGCGGATGCCCAGGAGAAGCCGCACCGGCTCTCCATTCGGAAATGCGCGCTGGAAAGCGCGGGCCACGGCCAGCGGGTTCTTGCGCGTGTACCAGCTGCGGGCGTCGAAGCAGAAATAGAAGGTGAAAGGCTGCCCGGCCGGTTTTTCGGCCGGCTTGGTGCCGCACAGCACCCGTTCGTCCACGCAGTTCGGCACGACATGGATCGGCCCGTCGAACTGCGCGGCCAGGGCCTCTGCGCAGAAGCTGGACAGGGTCCACACCTCGTCCATCATATCCAGCGTCAGCCCGGCCGATCTTGGCAGCGTGCTGGTTTCCCACAGGAAGAAACCGATGTTGTAGGCGCCGGCGAACCGCTCCAGCCCGTAATTCACCATGTCCCCGGGAGTTCCGAGAATCCCGAAATGAATCAGGTTGACCGGGTACAGCTCCTCGCCGGCATGCCGGCTCGGGACCGCCATCAGCGGCATGGCCACGCCGAAGCCGGCGTCCTGCAGGATGTCGCGCGAAAACAGGGCGTTGCGGCTGATGCCGGTGCCGCCGTCGAAATAGCCGAACAGATTGACGCCCTTGCCGTGCTCGGCCCGCGGCGACCGCCGCATCGCCGGCGCGCACTGCCTCCGGCGCAGTTCGTCCAGGGTGACGGTCTCCGGCGCCGGCACGCCCAGGCAGGCGTAGAAGTAAGCCAGCCCGCTCAGCACCTTGTCCCCATGCCGGATCCGGGTGCCCAGAAGGTCGCGCACCGCCGGCGTCAGGAAAAGATCGTCCAGGTTCCAGCGGATCAGCCACAGCGAAATGAGCAGAATGACTGGAAACAGCGCCTTTTCGTTGCTCGGGTTGAGCGTGGCGCAGAGGGCGGTGTCCCGGGAATGCATTCCGGCGTAAAGACGGGAAAGCAGCTTGTGCTCTCCGGCGTCGTCGGGCGCGTTCAGGAAATCCACATGCTCGGGAGCGAAAGCGCCTTTCGGCAGGCGCGCCTTGCCGAACATCCAATGGACCATGTCGCACAGCGTGTCCGCGTCGACCGGTCCAGTCTCCCCGTATCCGGTTTCACCATGTCCGGTTTCGGCCCGGTAGGCGGTGAACAGATGCGAGCGGAACGCTCCCGTCCTGTCCTTCCATCCCGACGCCAGATAGGCCTGGACGTCCGCCGGCAGCGGGCACCAGGCATGGTCGGCCAGATTGAAATGTTCGGCGTGGAGAACCAGAAAGCGGGTCAGGTCGGCTGCGCTGCGCAGATGGAAGTTCCGCGCCTCCTCCAGCCGATAGAGCTGGTGCGCCAGGAAGGCGCCGACCGTGACCTCGGCGTCTTCGAACCCCGCGGCCGGCCGGACCAGCCGCGGATCCTCCATGCGGTCCCGCCCGCGGCGGGTCTGGCTCATCGTTTCGGAGAGCGCGTTCAGGCACAGCGTCCGCCGTTCGGGTGTCATCCCGGACAGCGCGGTATCGATCAGCGCACGATGGAGGTTGGTGACGATGGGCGAATTCGGGATCGACATTCCCGTCCCGTGGATGCGGACGTCCACGATGCAGTTTTCCGCCGACAGCAGACCGACAGGCAGGGGAATGTTGAAGACCAGGAAGCCGTTCCGCCCAGGCAACTGGCTCAAGGCTTCATGGTGTTCGTTGCAGGCATGGGTGCCCAGGAAGCGTCCGTCGACATAGAGGTCGACCAGGCACTCCTCCGCGGGGTGGGTCTGGTTGTGGAGCCAGCCATAGACCTTGCCGGTGGTGATGAATTCCAGCCGGCCCTGGTAGGTGGCGGTATCGGTGGCGACATCGGCCGGAGACCCGCTCATGCGGTCCACCGCGCATGGCACGGGGACCAACCGGCGTCACCCGGGGCGATGGAGGCGGGGCATTCTTCCCGCCGCCATTTTGGGTCGGAGTGAAGAAGAGGTTTGATTGTGAATAATCGGTATTGCAAATCAGAACTGCGTCGCAAGATTGAACGTGCACGGGTCTGGGCCGTCTCTTGCGCACAATAGCGTGAAGACCATACTCGGAATAGAGGATTCCCGCTCCGTTACGTTCCTGTAATCGGATCGGGCAGCACTCTGAATCCCTGAGGCGGCCGGCCGGAGGCATGCAGACCCCACATGCCCTGATAGGCTTTCTCCAGATGCCGGGTGAAACGGCGGCTGTCGAACAGCGGAGCCGTCATCCGTCCTTCCTCCAGCCGCTTACGAAGGCCCGCCCGCCCGGCGGGATCGCCGGCGAGCGCCACCGCCAGTTCCTCGTAGTCGGCCAGCGACTGCGTCACCGTGTCGGGCAGGCCGGCCGCGTTCAGCAGGCTGGCGGCCACCCGCGAGGCGAAGGTCCCGCCCAGGCAGGTCACCACCGGACAGCCCGCCCACAATGCGTCGCTGGTGGTGGTGTGGCCTGTGTAGGGCAGGGTGTCGAGCGCCAAGTCGGCGATGCGGTAGCGGGCGATGTGGTCGGCCAGCGGACGGGGCGGGGCGAAGACCAGCCGGACGGGATCGACTCCCTGGGCCTTGGCCGCGGCCTTCAGATTGCCGGCAGCCAGGGGGTTGGCTTCGAACAGCCACAGCACCGAACCCGGCACGCGCTTCAGGATGCGCATCCACAAGGCGAACATGGTCGGGCTGATCTTGTAGGCGGTGTTGAAGGCGGCGAAGACGACGCCGTCCTCCGGCAGACCGCAATCGGCACGCGACGGAATGTCATCGGGCAACGGGCGGCGGCGGTCGTTGATCTGGTAGGCGTCCGGCAGCAGTACCAGCCGCTCGGCATAGAAAGGCTGGTGTTCCGGCGGGGTGACGAAGCGGTCGCCGATCACGTAATCCATGTGCGGGCAGCCGATGGTGCCGGGGTATCCCAGATAACTCACCTCGACCGGCGCCAGCCGGCGCGACAGCAGGTCGAGCCTGGTCTGCTTCGTGTAGCCCTTCAGGTCGATCATGATGTCGACGCCGTCGTCGGCCATGCAGCGGGCAACGGCGTCCAGCGGCACGCTGCGGATGTCGCGGAAGCGGTCGAAGGCCGTCACCAGCCGCTGGCGCATCGCGCTGCCGTCGTCCGGGCCGTAGGAATAGGCCAGCACCTCGAACCGCTCGCGGTCGTGCAGTTCGAACAGTTCGGCCGCCAGGAAGGCGGTGGCGTGCTCGTGGAAATCGGCGGAGACATAGGCGATGCGCAGCCGCCCGCTGGGCGATGGAACCCGCGCCTGCAAGGGGGCGGGGGCGGCACGCTTGACCACCCGGTCAAAGAACAGGCGGGCGGAGCGGTCCTGCTGGGCCGGGCCGGTATCGATGGACAGGGTGGCCAGCGGGATGACGATGCCGCCGTCCTGGTCGATGATCTCCGCCACCCGTGCGCAGAGCCGGTCATAGTCGTCCCAGTCGCACAGCGTCTGCATCAGGTACAGGTGATAGCACAGCGCCTCGGTCTTGGCCGGGGACAGCGCCACCGCGCGGGTGTAGGCGGTCTTCGCCTCGGTCAGCCGGCCCAGCTCGCGCAGGGTGTGGGCATGGCCCAGCATCGCCTCGGCATGGCTGGGCTCGACGACCAGTGCCCTGCGCAGCGCGCGGTCGGCCTCGGCAACGCGATGACTCTCGCGCAGGGCCACGCCCAGGTTGGCGGCGGCGAGAGCGTCGATCGGCCTCAGCCGGAGCGCGCGGGCGAAATCGGTCGCCGCCCCGTTGCGGTCGCCCAGCGTCAAGCGGGCGGAGCCGCGGTTGACGTAGGCCTCCGGCGTGACTGGCGACAGCTGGACGCAACGGTCGTGCGCCGCCAGGGACTCGCCCATGCGGCCCAGCGACTGCAGTACGGTGCCGAGATTGCCGTGGCTGTCGGCCAGATCGGGTCGCATGGCGATCGACTGGCGCAGGATCGTTTCCGCTTCCTGCGGACGATTCTGCATCATCACCGTCACGCCCAGAAGCTGGGCGACCTCGCCCGTTCCGGGAGCGGCCTGCAGGATGGCCCTGCACAGCCCTTCGGCCTCCGCCATCCGGCCGGCGCGGAAATGCTCCAGCGCCAGTCGCACCGCCTCGTTCAGCGTCATCGCGGCATCCCCCCGGCGGCCTTTGCAGCGACCTCGGCCGTCACGTCCGCCGTCACCCTGGTCATCACTTCGGCCCAGTCATTGGACTTCGCCTGACGGAACAGGCGCATGGTCGGATACCAGGGGCTGTCGAGCCGGTCGCGCATCCAGCGCCAATCGGCGAACCACTTCAGCACCACCCAGGTCGGCCGCCCCATGGCGCCGGCGAGATGGCAGACCGAGGTGTCGCAGGTGATGATCAGATCCAGGTTCGCCATCACCGCGGCGGTGTCGAGGAAGGCATCCGGCCCGGCGTCGAAATCCGCCCCCAGTTCCGTCACCGCCACCCGGTCGCGCAGCCGCTCCAGATGGTCCAGGCCCGACACCTTCTGCAGGCTGTAGAGCCGCACGCCGGGCAGCCGTCCCATCGCCTCGAAGCACTCCAGCGGGATCGACTTGCCGGTCTCGTTGCCGTGCCAGTTGATGCCGATGCGCAAGGCCGGACGCTTGCCGCCCTCCAGCCGGTCCAGCCGCTCCGCCCAGCGGGCCGCCAGTTCCGGTTCGGCCCGGATATAGGGCACGCCGCCGGGAACGGTGTCCGGCGTGGTGCCCAGCCGGTGCATCAGGCTCATCAGCGAGATGTGGTAATCGTAGGCGGGCAGCGGCTCGCCGAAGGCGAACAGCCCGTCCAGGTCAGGCGCAGTCGACAGCACGCGCTTCAGCGCCGGCTGGCATTCGTACAGCACCCGCGCGCCCATCCGCTTCAGCACACCGGCATAGCGGATGTACTGGAAGGAATCGCCCAGCCCCTGTTCGAAATGAACAAGCAGGGTCCGGCCCTCCAGCGGCTGGCCCTGCCACAGGATGCCGGGCATGTTGCGCTTGCGCCAGACCGGCTGTTCCAGCCGGCCTTCATAGGCGACGGTGCCGTTAGAATAATCGCCGGCCATCAGCAGACAGGTACCGAGATTCTTGCGGTATTCCGGCTTGCCGACGTCGATGGCGAGCGCACGCCGGTAGTTCAGCGCCGCTTCGGGCGGGCGGCCTAGGCTGAGGCTGACGGCACCCAGGTTGTTGTAGTTGACGGCCACGTCCGGCTCGACGGTGAGCGACAGCCGGTAAACGGCACGCGCCCGCTCGCCCTCCCCGGTGAACATGAACAGGTTGCCGAGCGTCAGCAGCGCGCCCGGATAGTCCGGCTTCAGCCGCGCCAGTTCGCGGAAGGCGATCAGCGCATGGTCCAGGTTGCGCCGGTCGAGCAAGATGTTGCCCAGCGCGTTCAGCACGTCCGGATAGGCGGGGCGCAGGCGCAGCGCCTGGCGCAGCGGCTCCATCGCCTCGTCCGGCCTCCCGGCCGCCCGCAACGACAGGCCGAGATTGCCGTGCAGGTTGGCGATGTCGGGACGCTCGTCGGCCAGCCGGCGGAAGGTCTCGGCCGCCTCGTCGAAGCGACCGGCCTGGAACAGGACGGCACCGCCGTTGAAGGCCTCGATGAAGGCCGATGAGAACTCGGAAATGGCAACCCCCAACGCTTCGGCCCGATGCCTGGCTTGCAACACGCGCCCAAGGCCCTGCTGCGCGGAGGACCCGCCGCACGGAACCGCGGTTTCTTACCCCAACAGCGCGGCTGGGGGCAATAAAGGGCTGCCTCCGCCGCTCTCTTCCTCCGGCTTCATTCCGCCTTACCCCTGCGGCTTCCGGCCGATGGCGGCCCAGGATATCTCGTTGACCCAGGCAAGCCGGACATCCTCCAGCCCGGCATCCTTCATCAGCGCCTCCACCTCGTCGCGGCGCCAGTAGTTGGCGATCTTCGGCAGCATCTGGTCGAAGACAATGGAGCGCAGATGCGCGAAGTCGAAGCGGCGGATCAGGCGGAAATATTCCAGCCGGTCCAACCCCAGCCGCAGCGCCAGCCACAGCACGGCGGTCGGCGGCAGCGACAGCGCATGCACCAGCCCGATCGGCAGGCGGCTGAACAGCGCTTTGCGCAGCGGGTCGGCGAAACGGACGATCCAGCCGTTGTTCTCGCGGCCATAGACCCAGATCATCACCCGCCCGCCCGGCTTCACCGCGCGCACCATGTTGGCGAGCGCCCTCTCCGGATATGCGAGATGGTGGATGACGCCGATGGAGAAGGCGAGGTCGAAGCGCTCCTCTTCGTTCAGCTCATAGGCGCTCTGGCGGCGCACCTCCATCGCCGGATGCCGCGCCAGCGTGGTGCGGGCGGACGTCAGGCTGCGCTCGTCGATGTCGATGGCCAGCCCGCCGGCCGCGCCATAGCTCATCGGCCAGTGGCTGTTGCGCCCCATGCCGCAGCCGACGTCGACGAAGGTCAGGCCGCGCCAGTCCTCCGGCGCCATGAAGGGCGTCCAGCGCCGGAACTGCTCCTCGTAGATGCCCTTCAGTTCGGCATAGCGCCCCCACTCGTAACCGAAGCGGTCAGCCGACCCGGTGTGGACGGCATCGTCCCCGGATGCCGTAACGGCAGGCGGGCGGGCGTCGGGAGACGGCGTTACGCTCATGGCAGACGTCCGGATGTAAGTGGGCGGGTCACTGGCCGGCCTTGGTATGGGCGGGGAATGGCCTTGTCAAGGCAAGCCGCTTTGCCAAGGCGTGGCAAGAGTGGGAACCGTGGCCCTCCGACGGCGCCGGTCACGGACCGGAGACGTCGGCCTCAGACGTTCCGGATGGACTCGATGGTCTTCTGGAGACCGACGTCCAGCTTGGTTCGCGGGCTCCATTCGAACAACCGTTCCATGGTCCGGATGTCTGCGACCATGCGAGGAGGATCGCCCAGCCGGGCCGGCATCTCGCCCCAGATGAAGAGATCGGACCGGACGTCCATGATGGCGCAGATCCGTTCGACGATGTAGCGCAGGCGGATCGGATAGCCCGACCCCAGATTGACCACCTCCGGCCAGTCGGTGTTCGAGTTGATGATCCGTGCGAAACCATCCACGACATCGTCGATATAGGTGTAGTCCCGGATCTTGCTGCCGTTGGAGCAGTTCATCGGCTTGCGGCTGAGGCAGGCGCGGATCACCGCGGGGATGAACTTGTTCTCGGCCTCCAGCGGACCGTAGATCCCGAAGGGACGCACGATCAGCAGACGCAGCCCGAGTTCCCGCGCCTTGACCCTCAGCAGAAGCGACGCCGACGCCTTCATCGTCCCGTAGAAGGATTCGGGGTTGATCGGCAGATATTCGTCGATGGGGGCGTTGGAGGCGGCGTATTCGTAGGCGCTTCCGATATGCACCACGTCGGCGTTCACGCCGGAGGCGCAGTCGACGATGTCGAGCGCGATCCGGATGTTGGTTTGAAAGCCGAGCTCAAGGTTGCGATGGGTCGGATCCAGGCCATAGCCGACGGCGTTGATGATGACCCGGGGCTTGATCTCGGCAAAGGTCGCCTTGAGATGGTCGGCGGAGTAATCGGTGCGGATGACGGTCCCCCGGAACGGGTTCCCGATGGCCGGCGTCAGCAGCCGCTCCAGGGCGCCGTTCGGACGCACGAGGGCGATGACTTGGTGCCCCATGGCGGCGAGGCCGCGGGCCAGATGGGAACCGACGAAGCCGTTGGCTCCGGCGATCACCACCGGCCTTGCGTTCTGTGGCAACGGCTGGTTGCCCGTCGAGCTTGTGTGGTCCATACGCTCCTGCCCGGTCACAGAATCTTGCTGAGCAATTCGTCGAGAATATCGGGGGGGAGATCCGTCGTCCTTTCCTGAAAGCCCCGGTCTTTCAGTTCGGGAGATACCGCCGTGATGATGTAGCAGTATCTGAGGTCGCTTGCGTTCGCGAGATAGTATTCCCAGAACGGATCATGGTGCATCTCGTCGAACACTTCGATGGTGACGCTGTCCTTCGGGCAGAATGAAATGTTGCACATGTTGCTGCCGTAGATGCCGAAGACGGCGTCCGCCATGGCATAGGTGGCCACCTGTTCCACAAAGGAGACGGTTCCACCGATCAGCGAGGAGAAGCCGTGCTTGTGCAGCACCGCTTCGATTTTGGCATCTTCCGTGAAGCTGCGGAGCTGACCGCGCCGCGACGCGTAGATGCGCCCCGGCTTCGGCGGCTCCTTGAGCATCCGCAGGGCGTTCTTCCCCATGACCTGGAACGGCTTGCCCATGCCGGACCAGTGATGGCTGTGTGACCGGTGGAAAGAGGGGACGATCAGCTTCTTGCAGTGGACGATGCCCTTGGGGATCGGCAGAACCGGGTTGTCGACCCCCAGCAGCTGCAGCGAGATGAGCCGGAAATCTTCGTTGGCGACGCCGCCGTTGATGCCGAGAGCCAGCTGGTCGGCGATCTCGGGTGCCGCCTCGCGGATCCAGTCCAGGAAGACCCAGTTGGTCACCGACTGGCCCAGCCAGTGGCCATAGCCCAGCTTCAGGGTGCTGAACAGGAAGACCGGCATCTCGAGCGTCGTGGTCGGACGATGGCTGGTGACCGACACCATCTGCTCGAGCGCGGTGATCTTGGAGCCGAGCAGGTGGTAGTCCGTGTCCCACAGCGGTTCCAGCCCTGGGAACTGGGTCGTCTCGTGCAGCACATGGCCGTCCCGCGTCACCACGATCATGCCGTCCACGATCCAGCAATCATTGAGCACGGTGAAGAATGCCGGAGTGGGCGGATAGCCGGTCGTCGAAGCCCGGCTGAGGCAGAGTTCGAACTTCGCGGCGTCGGGACTGGTGCCGAAATTGAGGCTTTCGGGAAGTGGCGGACGCGCCACGGACGGCTTGCCGTCGTGAAGGACGACCGAGAAATCCTGGGTGCCCCGATAGGCATCCGGGAACCCCTCGGGCGTCGTGACCGAGGCGGGCAGGGGACCGGCGTGGATGGGAAGCGGCGATTCCGTCATCGGGACGCCGGCCTGCGTCCCGCGGACCAGCCAGATCGGACTGTCGGAGAAGCCGAGCTGGGCGACCCTTCCCTTGAGGACGCCCGTGTGCAGGGTGGAGATGTCGAAGATCGACAGGATCGTCTGGCTTCTATCGATGAAAAGCAGATCGGTGCCGATCAGCTTCCACGATGCTTCCGCACCATGGAGGCTGCGTACCGAGAACACATCCGTCAGACCGACTTTGCGAACGGGTGTGTGGAGGCTTCCGACACAAACTGTCCAATCGCCGACTAAAGTGCTTGCTTCCATAAGAGACCACCTCGTATCCCAGCAGAAATCGTCTCGAATGGTGCTAATTCATAAGCGGAACAATCGCAAGGGCACAATCCTTCAGCCAGCGACCCGTAACGAAATTCATAATCACCGGCGTTCCAGCACATGAGATTTTGGTGTTCCGTGTTTGATCCAAACAGGCGTGCTGGTGAATTATTTGACAGCTTTACATGGCGGCGGATGAGCAGAGAGTTGGTGGAAGGAGAGGGGAGGCATCGGGGCGCCCTTTTCGCCCTCCGCCTCCCTGTATGCCCCTCCCACGGGTTCCCGTCCGGGATTCGCCGTCGGTGCGCTTTCTACCGGTCGCCTGCCTCGTAGCGGGCGATCTGGTCGAGCGTGATCTCGGCGGCACCTTCGCCGGCCTGCCTGCGCTGGAACCATTCGACCGTCCAGTCCAGGCAGCCGCTCAGATCCAGGCGCGGCTCCCATCCCAAGCGCATGCGCGACTTGGAGGAGTCCACCCGCAGGTAGCTGGCCTCGTGCGGGTGGTCGCCGCCGTCCAGCACCCAGGATGCGCCGTCACCCCAGCGTTCGACCACCCGCGACACCACCCAGGATACCGGGCGGGCGTCGCTGTCGGCCGGGCCAAAGTTCCAGCCCTCGGCGTGGGCCGCCGGGTCGGTGTCCAGCCGTTCCGCCAGCCGCAGATAGCCGCTCAGCGGTTCCAGCACATGCTGCCAGGGCCGGATGGCATGCGGGTTGCGCACGGCGACCGGACGGCCGTCCGACAGCGCACGCACGCAGTCGGGGATCAGCCGGTCGCCGGCCCAGTCGCCGCCGCCGATGACGTTGCCCGCGCGCACCGAAGCGAGCGCAGCCGTGCCCGGCCGGCTGAAATAGGATCGGCGCCAGGCCGATGCCACCAGTTCGGTGCAGCCCTTGCTGGCGCTGTACGGATCATGGCCGCCCATCGGCTCCGTCTCGCGATAGGGCCAGGGCCATTCCCGGTTCTCGTAGCATTTGTCGCTGGTCACGACGACGATGGACCGCAGGTTCGCGCTGCGCCGTGCCGCCTCCAGCACATGGATCGTCCCCATGACGTTGGTGGCGAACGTCCCCACCGGCTCGTCGTAGGACAGGCGCACCAGCGGCTGCGCGGCCATGTGGATGAGGATTTCCGGATCGGCCGCGCGGATGGCGGCGGACACGGTCTCGGGGTCGCGGATGTCGCCGATGCGCGAGACCATCCGCCGGTCCAGGCCGGCAAGCGCGAACAGGCTCGGCTCGGTCGGCGGATCGAGCGCGAGGCCCGACACCCGGGCACCCATCCGCAGCAGCCACAAGGACAGCCAGGCGCCCTTGAAGCCGGTGTGGCCGGTGACGAGCACGCGCTTTCCGGACCAGAAGGCCGGGTCGGGCATTCCGGTGCCGGACGTGACGATGTCGGTCATCACCACCTCTTCCACGGGGCTTCGCCGGTCGCCCACAGCTTTTCCAGATGCGTGCGGTCGCGGATGGTGTCCATCGGGTGCCAGAAGCCGTCGTGATGGAAGGCGGTGAGCTGCTGGTCGGCAGCCAGGTTGGTCAGCGGCTCGTTCTCCAGCGGGAGGTGGTCGGCCTCGATATAGTCGATGGCGCCCGGCTCCATGACGAAGAAGCCGCCATTGATCCAGCCGCCATCGCCCAGCGGCTTCTCGCGGAAGTTGGACACCCGGCTGTTCTCGATCTCCAGCGCACCGAAGCGGCCGGGCGGACGTACGGCGGTGACGGTGGCGAGCCGGCGGTTGGTGATGTGGTGCTCGATCAGGCGGCCGACATCCACATCGGCGACGCCGTCGCCATACGTCAGGCAGAACGGCTCGTTGCCGATATAGTCGCGCACCCGGCGCACCCGGCCGCCGGTCATCGTCTCCAGGCCGGTATCGACCAGGGTGACCTTCCAGCTCTCAGCGCGGCCGCGATGAACCTCCATGCTGTTGTCGGCAAGGTCGAAGGTAACATCAGCCATGTGAAGGTAGTAATTGGCGAAATATTCCTTGATGGCGTAGCCTTTGTATCCAAGGCAGATGATAAACTCGTTGATGCCGAAGCTGGAATATATCTTCATGATGTGCCACAGGATCGGACGGCCACCGATCTCCACCAGCGGCTTCGGCCGAAATTCCGTTTCTTCGGCAAGGCGGGTGCCCATGCCACCCGCGAGAATCACTGCTTTTCTGACCATAGCCCCCTCACCACATTCAATACTGCAACGTCGCCGCCAGCCCGGCGCGGCTTCCCTCGGCGCTCCCGGTCGGGAACCGCCGCCTCAAAATCCGGGTTGCGGAAACCCGCCCCGTGCCTTCTTCCCCAATCCTCTTCAGTGCTGCGGCCTCAGCCTGCCTCGCTCAGCATGCTGGAAAGATTGCCGCATTCGCCGAGAAGCCAGTCCCGCATCAGCGTTTCCAGGCCGGCCCGTTCCTCTGCCTTCAGCGCGCCCAAGGGCAGCAGGGGGTTTGGCCGCTCGATGTTGGAACGCGCCCGGTAGGCCATCGAGAAGTAGTCGGTGTAGTCTTCGATCAGCGGCAGCAGTCGCTCGAACTTCGCCAGCAGACCGAGATAGAGCGGCGGCAGGTCGGCATAGACGTCGGCCAAGGCCTTCAGGGCCGCAGCGTTCACGGCCTGCGTCGCGTCGCGGCTCTCGATCCAGTTCCGCAGCTGCTCGGCGAGCTTGTGCAGGATGTGGTCGGTCTGCTTGTAGCTGGTCTCCGGGAACTGTTCGGTCAGGCCGTTCAGATAGTCCTGCGGGACGGCGCCGCGGCGGATCAGCTCGCCGACCAGCAGAGGAATGCCGACCGCCCAATAGAACAGCTTGGGCTTGTCCAGTCGCTTCGCGATCAACTGCGGGCTGAGAACGCTGCTGTGGCGCATCGGGTTGTCGATCACCGAAACGGCGTTCCCGGCACGCAGCATCGCCGGCCGCGAACCCAGGGCCTCGACCAGGACCGCGGCGCGGAAATACACCTCCGACAGGCTGTAATAGCTCTGCCAGTCGACGCTCCGCACCGGCTCGGTCTTGAAGATCAGCGTGCTGATCTGGTGCACGAGGCCGGTGAAGCCCAAGCGGTGCACCAGTACGGCGCCGTTCGTCTCCATCTTCTCGGGAAGGGTGCCTGCGAAGCGCGACACCAGCGTCCGCCCTGTTTCGGTGACGATCGGGCAGTTGATGGCGATCAGGTCGTGCGTGTCGGCAAGCAGATGGCGGAGCACCGCCCCCAGGGCGAGCGGATCGATGACGTCGACCGGATGCAGCCCCATCGTGTAGAGGCCGCCGCAGGCCGGCAGCGCGGCGAACAGCATCTCGTCCAGGGTGAGATACGGGTTGTCGAGCCTGTGGATCCGAAGGCGCGGCAGCGTGTCCCCGAATGCCGCGATGGTCGTTTCGGGACTGTCGGATCCGGCCGGGACGATGACGACCAGTTCGATGACGTCGCCGTACAACTCGACCGTCTTCCTGATCTCCTGAAGGCGGCTGCGCAACATGGAGCCGACGTCCAGCGCGGGAATTTGAATGGACAGGAGAGGGGGCGTCATCGGTGTGGCCTGTCTGCTCGTGCGGCTTGATGGATCGCGACGTTGCACGCTCATGAAAGGTCCTGCCTGGCCGACGGCCTGCCTTCGGTCCGGCCGCAGACCAGCCAGTGATGGAAGCCGCTGCGGTAATGTCCGGCTGCGACCGCTTCGGCGACGTCCCCGTTGCGTGCCAGATAGCCCTGCTCGTTGAACAGCGGGCCGGGCGACAGCCCGCGCCGCTGGCCCACTGCCAGGTAATGGCGGAAGGGGTCGACGGGGGCGGCACCGTCGGCCAGGAGGCCGGCGTGTCTGGCGGCGTTCAAGTAGAAGACCGGGTCGAAGCTGTCGGCGGGCTGGCGCCCTTCGCGCCAGCCGGACTGCAGATAATGGTCGAACCCGCTGCGCAGCTCGCCGGAGGCAACCTGGGTGGCGACATCCGGGTGGCGGGCGCGGTACCAGGCCTCGTCGAAGAAGCAGGATGGCGGGAAGCCACAGCGCCGGCCGACATGGAGCCAGAAGACGAAGGACGATGCCCAGCCGCCGGCGGCGACCAGCTGGGACACCGCCGGGTAGAGGTGGCGGTACGAGGCCTCGTCGAAGAAGGGCGAGGGGTTGCAGCCCTTCATTACCCCTTCCTGCAGAAAGTGCGATAGCCCGTCCTTCCAGCGCTTTGCGGCGATACCGGCGCGGATGTCCGGGTAATGCTCCAGGTACCAGGCCTCGTCGAAATAGGAAGCGGCTTCGGCCGTCAGGGCGGCGGCGTCCACCGGCTTGCTGCGTTCCCGCTTCAGCGTCTCCGCGTCGATCGCGGCCAGCCGGTTCCGTTCGATGCTGCTGCCGATGCGGGCGCGCAGGGACTCCCGGTCGCCGGCGATGTAGAACAGCGGCGGGCATTCGATCGCCGGCAACGCCCTGGCGTCCAGCCCGTCCAGTCCCGCCTGCACGGCGACCCAGTCCGATGTCCGCTTCACCAGCCGGTATCCGTCATGCTCATCGCCGGCACCGGCGCCGGCCTGCTGCGGAAGGCGCAACTGAAGCTCGGCCAGGGACTTGGCGACTAGCAGATACGGAGCCGCTTCCCTAAGATCGACCGCGGTCAGGTTGATGCCGTCGAGCATGCGGTGGACGGCGACATGGCGGTTGACGACCCGATACAGCGTGTATTCGTCCTGCGTCCCCAGGCGCCGCACCACCTTGCGGGCGTCCAGCCACTGGCGGACCTCGGCGACGATCCGCTCGATCCCGGCCCGGATCTGGGCTCTGGCCCGTGCGGAGAGTTCGGGCGGCATCATGTCGAGAACGGCGCCGACCGTCGCCGCCCCGCCCGCCCCGCCCGCCTTGGCCGTCGACGGGGCGGCGGCGCTCCACAGCTGGACCGCGGCGCGGAGCTTGTACAGCGAGTCCAGCATCGGCTGCTCGCCGGTGCCGTACACGGCCATGTAGGCGGCGATGTCGTCGGTCGTCACCGCCTCGTAATCCCGGCCGCTCTCGATCCAGACCAGGATCTGGTCGGTCAGCTGCCACAGCACATACTCATTCAGCAGGAAACAGCCTTCGAGGTCGCGCTCCACCACGCCATGCAGGAAGTCGGGGGGCAGGGCTCCGCGTTCCTGGGCATGTCGGAGCAGCCGGACCAGGCCGACCGACCAGGGGAAGCGCAACGGTTTCTTCAGCAGGGCCGAGCGGGTCTTCCACGCGTCCTCCTCGGTGCCGGCGATGCGGTAGCGCAGCAGCGGCTTCGACAGGAACAGGCAGGACCGGTCCTTGAAGGCCTCGCAATACATGACGACGTGCGAGTAGATCGGCGACCGCTCCATGTAGGCGCGCCAGTCGACCGCCTCCAGGCAAGAGCGCCGGAACACCACCGCCGAAAAGCAGCAGGACAGGTTGATCATGCCCAGCTGCGAGATCAGATCGCGGATCGACAATTCCAGTTCCGGCCGGCTCATCGGGACGATGGATTCGGCCAGCGTCTCGCCGCTGGTGGACACCAGCCGCGGGTTCATCAGGATGAAGTCGTGGCGCTTGCGGTCCAGGACCTTCAGGATCTCGGCAACTGCGGTAATCTCCGGGATGTCGTCGTCCGAGAAGGTCCAGACGAACTCGCCCCGGCACTGCGGCAGTGCCGTGAAGATGTTCTCCTCACCCGAGGCGTAATGCTCGGGCTGGCGATAATAGCGGACGAAGTCGTGCCGGTCGACGAACCCGGCGACGATCTCCTGGGTACCGTCGGTGGATCGGTTGTCCGACACCAGGATCTCGACATCGTCCGCCTGGGCGTAGGCAACGCTCTCGATCAATCGATTGAGAACGAAGTTTACGAAGTACGCGCGTTGGAAGGTCGGTACCAGGATCGTCAGACGGGGAGCCATGATGGCTTGTTCCGGAAATTCAGGGGATGAAACGGAAAACCGGTCCGGGCGGAAGCTCGGAACCCGACAACCAAGGGTCATAGACTGTGTGTGCCGGATACAGCCGGTCCGGCACCCCCCGATGCCAGGCGAGGGCGCCGGGACGGGGAGGCGACTGATCAAGAAGAGCGGCGTTCCGGATCGGGCCGGTCAGCCGGCATAGGAAGAGAAGCGAAAAGAAATGGCCGCGGGCGGTGCGGAATTCCGTCATCGCCAGGGGGGGGCCGTCCGCCTCCACCGTCGCGGTCAGTTCAGCCTCGGCACAGGCGGCGATGCGCCGGGCCACCGGTTCGTTGACGCGGATGATGCTGCCGGGGATGTGCCATCCGCGGCCCCAGTCGTCCTCGCGCCAACTGAGCAGACTGCGGCCTTCACCGTCGCGAACGAGCAGATCGACGTTGACCATCGGCGTGATTTTCAGGGCGAAATCGAACACCGGTTCCGGCAGTCCCCGTTGCGGATCGGGGATGGCCTTCAGCACCTCGTTCAAAGGACCGGTCAGACGACCGGCGGTGCGGTCGTCGATCATGCTGCACGCCTTTCGTCGGGCGGCAGCGCCGCGACATAGGCGGCGGTGTCCAGGATCTGCGCATCCAGCGGACGCAGCGCGATCCCGTGCCGGTCGGCCAGCCGCCGCCATGGGGCCGGATCGCCCAGATAGCGGTCTTCCCGCCCAGGATCGTGGGGCGGTCGTTCGATCGGGATGTCCGCCCGGCCAAGCAGGGCGGCACAGCGCCGCGCCAACTCCCCGACCTCGACCGGTTCCAGCCCGGCCACGTCGAACAGGCTGGCCCCGGCACCCGGCTCCAGGGCCTCGGTGATCATCAGGTTCAGGGCGTCGCCGACATGGGTGTAGGCGCGGACGACGTGGTGGGGGGCCCGCAGGACCACCGGCCGGCCGTCGATCAGCGCAGCCAGGATCGACCCCAGCGCATAAAGGGACAGCTTGTTCATGAAGGGGCCGGACAGGTTGAACACCCGCCCGATCGCCACCCGGAATCCCCGGCGCGCCGCCAGGGCGGCGAAGCGCTCTTCATCCTTCAGCTTCAGCGCGCCGTAGGGGTTGGCGCCAGCCGCGTTCCCCATGGCTCCGTACACGGCGCCGGAGGAAGGCAGGACCAGACCGGCCGGATGCACCGTCTCCAGCCAGCCTGCGACCGCATCGGTGATGGCGGTATTGCCGCGCTCATAAGCGTCCGGCGACAGGCCGTCGACCTTGTCCTTGGTCAGAAAGGCGAGGTGGAACACCAGCGGCGCCTCCACCCGCAGGCCGCCGAGTTCGGACAGCGGGCGCACCGCGACGGACCGGCCGCCCGGGAGCGGCATCGTCCGCGCCGCCGACCCGAACACATGCACCCGCGACAGCAGATCGCCGCTCTCCGCGCTGCCGCCGATCATGTGCAGGACGGCCTGCCCCATCCATCCGCCGCCGCCGATGACGACGACCGGCCGCTCCTGTCCGGCAAGCGCGCCGGCGACCGACGGGTGCAGGGCGGGGATCGGGAAGGGGGAGGGGGTGGGAATGCTCATGTCCTGCCCGCTCCTGCTCCATGGGGACCAGGATCGGAACGGTTGCCCGACGGGTTCGTCGCGGCACGCCGGCGAAGCCGGGCCAGACGCGGCACCCGGCCACCGCGGCGGCCTTCCTGCCGGCCGAACTGCAGCCAATGCTGCAAGGCGCCGACGACGACGCCCCGGGCGATGGCCTCGGCCACATCTGGGTTCGTGGCGAGATAGAGGCCGTCGTCGAAATCGGGACCGACGCCATAGCCGGCGGCCCGGCCATGGCGCAGGAAATGCTCCAGCGGACTCTGCCCAAGCGCGACCGCCGCCGCCGCGTCCGGATAGGTTTCGACATACCAGCCGGGGTCGAACAGGTCGAAGGGCCGCCAGCCCCGCGCCGCACCGACCGTCCGGTAATGGTCGAGGGGGGAGGCAGCCTGCCCCGAAGACAGGGCGGTCATCACCTCCGGATGGGCGGCGCAATAGCCGTCGGCGTCGAACCACAGGATCGGGCTCAGTCCCAGCGCGCGCCCCAGACCCAGCCAGTGGTGCAGGCCGCTGTCCCAGGCCCCTTCGGCGATGCCGCGGGCCACCAGTGGATGCGCGGTGCGGTACCAGCTTTCGTCGAACCAGATGCCGGGGCTGAGACCAGAGGCGCTGCCCTCGACGCAGAAATGGGTCAGGGCGTCGCATCCCAGCTGCCGCATCCGCGGTTCGACGCCGGGGTTGGCGGCGCAATACCACTCGGCGTCGAAGACCCCCAGCAGTTCCTCCGGCCGGTAGGCGGCGGCGATGCGCGCGCGCGCGTCCTCCATGCTGGTGAAGGCGGGGTCGGCGGCCCGCCGCGCCGCCAGCACGGCGGCGCGCAGCCGCGTCCGGTCGCCGACGATGCTCAGCGAACCGTCATTTCCATCGCCGGCCGTACCGCGATCCACCGGAACGGCCACATGCCGGCCGCGCCAGAGCGACAGGCGGTAGCCGAGGAAGAGTTCCGCGTCCGGCGCATCGGCCGGTGCGGGCTGTTCCCCGATCTGCCTGTACAGGGCGGCTTCACCGTCGGCCACCAGGATGGCGGAACCGCAGCCGGCCGGATCGATGCAGTCCAAATCGTCGATGTCGGACGCCGTCAGGACATGGTCGCCCCGAATCCCCACCACCACGCCACCCAGCGGCAGGATCTCGTAGCCATCGCGGGTCGACCGGCCGTCGGCCTGCAACGCCGGATCGATGCGGGCCTCGATGCCTGCCGCCAGCCCTTCGGTGCGACGGCGTAGCGCCGCCGCAAGAGCGTCGGCGGCCATCGCGGCCACCGCCGGCGGCACCGTTGCCAGAAGTCCGGCAAGGGTCGAAGCTGTTTCGGCCTTGCCCGGCGCGGCGTTCCGCCCGTTGCCGCCCAGGATGTCGAGAAGACTGACTGCCGCCCGATAGTCCACAGTCCGGGTCAGCGACCGCGGGTCCTGCGCGGCCACTGCCGCAGCGATGCGGTCCCGCGCCCAGCCGGCCAGTGGTGCTTCGAACGCCGCCCGTTCGTCCGCCGTCAGCAACTCCAGCGCATGGGCGGCCGGGAGGCCGGGATGGACCGGCGACGGCAGGAGCGACGCGACGACCGAAGCGGTTTCGCACAGCCGCCGCCCGGTTTCCCGCTCCACCCCGATCCCCGAGGCCAGCACGGTGCCGAGCAGGTCGACATCCTCCGCGCTCAATGACTGGGAGGGCTGCCGGCCGTCCAGCCACAGGCACAGCTGCTCGCATGCCTTGATCAGGATGTAGGGCAGCAGGCGCACGCGCCTGTCGGCTTCCGGCTCGACCACCCGGCCGGGGAAGTCGGGCGGCACGATGCCGCGCACGGTCAGGGCGTGAAGATGGCGCAGCAGGCCGCCCACCCACGGGTGGAGCAGCGGCACCTCGGCCACCGCGGCGAAGCGCCGGAACTCCTCCATCCCGGTGCCGCCCTGGCGCGCCGACACCAGCGGTTCGTCCACCATCACGCAACGCCGGTCCCGGAAGGCGTCCAGGAACAGCGCGACGTGGGCGTAGATCGGCGAGCGTTTCAGGTGTCCGGCCCAATCGGCGGCGTCCAGCGGGGCGCGCGCCATCACCATGGCGGTGAAGCAGGCGGCAAGCCCCTTGAAGCCGATGGCGGCGACCAGCCTGTCGAAGGGCCAGTCCAGGACCGGCTGACGCATCTTCACCGCGCGGTCGCGGATCGGCGCGCCGTCCGCCGCGATCAGGCGCGGATTGAGGACGAGAACATCCGGCCGGTGTGCGGCGAGAAGATCGAGGACGCGCGCGATAGCCCCGTCCTCCGGCTCGTCGTCGTCGCCGAACGGCCAGACATGCTCCCCCCGGCAATAGGGCAGGGCGAAGGCCAGGTTCTCCTCCGCCGATGGGACGTGCCTGGGAGGAGAAACCACGCGCAGGAATGGGAAAGACCGCCCCGCCGCCGCCAGGACCATGGGGGTGTGGTCGGCGGAGTGGTTGTCGCTGACCAGCAGCTCGACCGTTCCGGCGGGAAGCCGGGCGATCTGCGTCCCCAACCGGGCCAGCAGACCGCGCAGGAACTCCGCGCGCCCATAGGTCGGAACGAGTATGGTCAGACGGGGCGGCATGATGGCGGTCGGCGCCTCAGCGGCTGACGAAGGCGGTGATGACGTCCAGCATGTAGGCGATGTGCGCCTCGCCCAGGCCAGGGAACAGGCCGATCCAGAAGGTGCCGTTCATCACCCGGTCGCTGTTCTCGGTAGACCCGAAGACCCGATAGTTGCGGCCCTTCATATAGGGCTGGCACAGCAGGTTGCCGCCGAACAGCAGGCGGGTGGCGATGCGGTTGCTCTCCAGATGGCGGACCAGTTCGTCGCGGGTGAAGGATGCGCCCTCGGCCACCGTGATGGGGAAGCCGAACCAGGACGGATCGGAATTGGGCGTCGCCTCAGGCAGGATCAGGCGGTCGGCCAGGGGAGCCAGACCTTCCTTCAGAAGCGCGAAGTTGCGCCTGCGGGCGGCGATGAAGTCTTCCAGCCGGTCCATCTGGGCCAGCCCGACGGCGGCCTGCATGTCCGTGATCTTCAGATTGTAGCCGAGATGGCTGTACGTATACTTGTGATCGTAGCCGCAGGGCAACGTCCCCAACTGGCGGTCGAACCGCTTGCCGCAGGTGTTGTCCTTGCCGGGCGGGCACCAGCAGTCGCGGCCCCAGTCGCGGAAGGATTCCAGCGCGCGCTTGATGGAGCTGCCCTGGGTGAAGACGGCGCCACCCTCGCCCATGGTGATGTGGTGGGCCGGATAGAAGCTGAGGGTGCCGACGTCGCCGAAGGTGCCGACGAGCTTGCCGTCGTAGCGTGCCCCCAGCGCGTCGCAGCAATCCTCCACCACAAGCAGGTTGTGGCGGCGGGCGACGTCCATGATGGTGCCGAGATCGAACGGATTGCCCAGCGTATGGGCGACGACGATGGCGCGGGTGCGCTCGCTCAGCGCCGCTTCGATCTGGTCGGCGCGGATGTTGTAGGTCGGGATGTCGACGTCCAGGAACACCGGCACCAGCCCGTTCTGGATCAGCGGGTTGACGGTGGTGGGGAAGCCGGTGGCGCAGGTGATGACCTCATCCCCCGGTTTCAGCGCGCGGTCGCGCAGCAGCGGCGAGGTCAGGGCGGTGACCGCCAGCAGGTTGGCCGACGATCCGGAATTGCAGGTCAGGGCATGGCGGACGCCGAGGAAGCGGGACAGCCGCTCCTCGAACTGGTCGTTGAAGCGGCCGGTGGTCAGCCAGAAATCCAGCGAGCTGTCGACGAGAAGCTGCATCTCGTGCGCGCCATAGACCTTGCCGGACACCGGTACCGGCGAGCTGCCCGGAACGAAACTTTTCGGTGCATGCGCAAGCTCCGCGTATCGCGCGACCAGATCAAGGATCTGTTGACGCAGCGTTTCTGCTTCGGAGCGCTCAAGATCGGCACTACCCATTTCCGGCATCCTCTTCCAGGCCTTTAGTAACTGCCATGCAAGATAAAACTTAAGATTGCATAAGCGACGATTATCTATTGATTATTGCTTGAAGAGCGGGAGGCTTTTGCTGGGAACAGCGGAACTGTGGTGTCCCTCGTGTTCTGCGCTTAAGTCTCCCCCTTTGAAAAATACAAGGGCAACATCATGAAGAGCAGGGAGGGTCACTTGGCCAACTCACTCGCCGTGCGTCCATATTATATGCCATATGGAACCGCTTGCTAGCATGTGCCTTATCAAACCGTCTAGTACAAAATTCTGAGTTGCGTGTATGGAAAATATTGCCAAGGCAATAAGAGATAGCGCAAAGATAATGCAATCTAAGCTGGCCAATAAGAGGGGTAAAACGTTGCCCAAGGGGGCAGAGGGCTGAAGAAACTCGTAAAGTCATGGCCTCTGCAGGCAGCCTGTCCGACTGCCGCTCTTGCCGCCAAAGCCGGAGCAGATAACCAAAGAAATTACGCGGACACATGTGGTCATTTTGACGCAGAGAAAGACCTTCATCGAATACATCAAAGTTCGCGCACCTTACAGTTCGAAGTCGATAAAGAGTTGAGTTACAAATTTTATATTTTATTGTCGCTTGACTGAAAAAAAGTCGCCCTATAACCTCCGGCGATAAGCGTTTGCGATATTCCACCTTGCGGAAAGGCGCGCGTCAGGGCACGCAAAGCGTTTTGCAGTCGTCGAATTTGGCGATAAGTAAACGGGCGCGCCCTGGAATGATGTCTTAGGCAAATAAAAATCTAATTTATTTGCTTGACGACATGAATATGTATGTTTTTTTCTCGGGTAGTTTGCGTTTCTTCTGGAGATGGTGATGAATAAGCGTGAACGTGAGATGCTTGATATCCTCAAGCGTGGCCGTGACAATTTTGGATATTGCGGTGTCAAGGCTGAGTTCGAGGCGGAAGGCACACGCACGGATGAACTGCTTCGCCTTGTGGAGATCACCCGCAAGGCTGGGTTGAAGCTCGCCCTGAAAATCGGAGGTTGCGAAGCTATCCGCGATCTTCTCGAAGCCCGTCAGTTCGGCGTCGAGTACATCATTGCGCCGATGGTGGAGTCCGCCTACGCCCTGAGCAAGTTCATCGATGCGAAGAACCTCGTCTTCCGCAGCGATGAGCAGGAAGATACCGATTTTCTCATCAACATCGAGACGATCAACGCCTTCGAAGTTCTGCCCCGCATGATCGAGGTGGCCAACCGCCCCGGCGGCATCGACGGCCTCGTCTTCGGCCGCGTCGATTTCGCGCAGTCCATGGGGCTGAGCCGCGACGCCATCAACACCGACCAGGTCACCCAGTACGCGCTGGAAACCGGCCGGGCCTGCAAGGCCGCCAATCTCGACGTGGTGGTGGGCGGCGGCGTGTCGATGGACAGCCTGGGCATCCTGACCCGGATCCAGAGCGAACACCTGACCCGCTTCGAAACCCGGAAGATCATCTTCCGCGGCGACGCCGTCAACGAGCGCGGCGTCAAGGACGGCCTGCTGCAGGCGGTGAAGTTCGAGCTGCTGTGGCTGCTCAACAAGCGCGAATATTACGGCGCCATCTATGAAGAGGATGCCCGCCGCATCAACATGCTGGAAAGCCGCTGGAAGGTGCTGAGTGGGGAGTGAGCACAACCCGGCCTGCCGGAGAGCGGGAGGCCTGTGGCGATGAGCGGTCCTTCCGTTCTGGTGTTCGGCGGCAGCGGCGTCATCGGCGCCGCTGCCGCGTCCTATTTCCGCCAACGCGGTTGGACGGTGACGGCAACGGGACGCCGGACGACGCCGCGGTCTCCCGCGGTTCCGTCTCCAGATGCCGTGCCGGTCACGGCCTTCGATCCGTTCGGACCCGATCCGGATTACGCGTCCCTGGCGGCCAAAGCCCCCTACGACGCCGTGGTGTGGGCGCAGGGCGCCAACGTCAACGACAGCCTCTACACGCTCGACATCGACCGCCATGTCGAATTGCTGATGGCCAACTGCGTGTTCATCACCAAGACCATGAACGCGCTGCTGACCCGCAAGATGGTGGTCGAACGCGGCGCGCGCTTCTGCGTGGTCAGTTCCATCTGGCAGTCCATCGCGCGTCAGAACAAGTACAGCTACACCGTCTCCAAGGCCGCCGTGCAGGGGATCGTCCACGCCGCGTCGGTCGATCTGGGACAGGACGGCCATCTGGTCAACGCGGTGCTGCCGGGCGTGGTGGACACGCCGATGACCCGCGCCAACCTGTCGCCCGAACAGATCGATGCGGTGTCGTCGGCCACCCTGTTCAACCGCCTGGTCGGGCTGGAGGATGTGTGCAGCACCATCCACTGGCTCTGCTCGTCCGACAATCATGGGGTGACCGGCCAGTCGGTCGCCGTCGATCTTGGGTTCCGTCATGGCCGTATTCTCTGAGTCCGATCGTTTCACGATCACCTCGTCCCGCGGCGACTACGAGGTCGTGATCGAAGCGGGAAGCTTCGACCGCCATATGGCGGACACGGGTGCGGCGGAGGGCGGGGCTCCGCTGATCTGCGACGCGCGTTTCGCCGAACGCTTCGCCCCGCTGGCCGGCGACCGCCTGCTGCCGGTCGAGGCGACGGAGCACAACAAGACCATCGAGACCTGCGCCGGGCTGATTGCGGAACTGCGCCGCATGGGCGTCAGCCGGAAGGATGTGGCGACCGCCGTCGGCGGCGGCATCGTGCAGGACCTGACGACCTTCACCACCTCGGTCTACATGCGGGGGATCGACTGGGTCTATTTCCCGACGACCCTGCTTGGCATGGTGGATTCCTGCATCGGCGGCAAGTCGGCCATCAATGTGGCCGGGTACAAGAACCTCGCCGGCAACTTCCACCCCCCCAAGCGCATCCACATCGACCCGACCTTCGTCGCCTCGCTGGCACCCGACCAGCGCGCCGGCGGCCTGCTGGAAGCGGCCAAGATCTGCTTCGCCCGCGGTGACGAGGCGCTCGACGCCTTCCTCGACGCAGCCGCACGGGCCGAGACGGACTCCGCCGCCCTGACCGCGGCGATCCGCACCAGCCTTCTGTCGAAGAAATGGTTCATCGAGGTGGACGAGTTCGACCGGAACGAACGGCTGCTCCTGAATTTCGGCCACACCTTCGGCCATGCGCTGGAATCGGCCGTCGATTTCCGGATCAATCACGGGGTCGCCGTCGGCGTCGGCATGATGGCGGCCTTCGCCTTCGCCCGCTCGCAGGGGCTGACCGGCCCGGCAGGCGAGGCCCGGATCGCCCGCCTGAGCGACTACACGACCGCCCTGCTCCTGACCGTCGACGGCCTGGAGGAGACGCTGCGCGGCGCGTCGGCCGAACGCTTCCTGGCGGCCTTCGCCTCGGACAAGAAGCATCTGCGCGACGCCTACGTCATGGTCCTGCCCAACGCCGAGGGGCGCCTGAGCCGGCCCCAGTTTCCGCGAAATGCGGCGATCGACGCCGCGATCATCGCCGCCAACGACAGTGTCATCCGGGAGATTTTCCGTTGAAGTACAGTGACCTGATTGCCGACTGGCTGGTCGATCTCGGCTATACGCACTGCTTCTTCGTTGCCGGTGGCAACATCATGCACCTGGTGGAAAGCCTGAGCCGCCGGATGCGGTGCGTCGCCACCGTGCACGAGGTGGCGGCCGGAGTCGCCGCCGAGTATTTCAATGAAAGCCGGACGGAGACGGGGGAGAAGGCCCTGGCCCTGGTGACGGCCGGACCCGGCCTGACCAACATCCTGACGGCCTTCGGCGGCGCCTATCTGGAAAGCCGCGAACTGCTGGTGCTGGGCGGTCAGGTGAAGACCACCGACCTCGCCACCGGCGGCCTGCGCCAGCGGGGCATCCAGGAGATCGACGGCGTGGCGCTCGCCAAGCCGGTATCGGTGCTTTCGGAGCGGGTCGAGGACGTGTGGGACCGGGCGCGCTTCGAAGCCAGCATCGGCACGGGAGCGGATGGCCGCAAGGGTCCGGTGTTCCTGGAATTCTGCCTGGACGTCCAGGGCCGCTCCCTGTCCGATGCCGAGGCCGAGGTTCTATCGCGCCGCACTCCCGCCGGCGAGCCGCAGACGGTACCGGCGACCGATCTCGCTCCCGCCATCGCCGAGATCGCGGCGCTGTTGCGGCAGGCCGAACGGCCGGTCCTACTGATCGGCGGCGGCGTGTCGCGCACGGCGATGGAGCGCTGCCTGCCGGCGCTCGGCCGGCTGGGCGTGCCGCTGCTGACCACCTGGAACGGCATGGACCGCGTCCCGGCCGACCACCCGCTCTATTTCGGCCGTCCCAACACCTGGGGGCAGCGCCCGGCCAACATCCTGCAGCAGCAGTCCGACCTGGTGATCGCGCTGGGGACGCGGCTGGGCATGCAGCAGACCGGCTTCAACTGGCAGTCCTTCGCGCCGCTGGCCCGCGTGGTCCATGTGGACATCGATCCGGCCGAGTTGACCAAGGGCCATCCGCGTGTCGACCTGCCGGTTGCCGGGGATGCCGATGCCGTCCTGGATGGCCTGTCGGCTCTGGACGGGCTGCCGTCCTTCGGCCCGTGGCAGGAGTTCTGCCGTGAGGTGACGGAGACCCTGCCGCTGAACGAGGTCTGCAACACCACGGCGCCTGGCTTCCTGTCGCCCTATGATTTCTGCGAAAGGCTGTCGGCTCTGTGCCGTGGCACCGACGTGGTCATTCCCTGCAGCAGCGGTGGCGCCTTCACCGTCATGATGCAGATCTTCGCGCAGAAGAAGGGCCAGATCATCATCACCAACAAGGGCCTTGCGTCTATGGGCTATGGGTTGAGCGGCGCCATCGGCACCGCACTGGCCCACCCGGATCGGCGGGTCGTTCTGGTCGAAGGTGACGGCGGCTTTGCCCAGAACCTGCAGGAACTGGGGACGGTCGCGGTCAACGCGCTGAACCTGAAGGTCTTCATCTTCGCCAACGAGGGCTATGCCTCGATCCGCATGACCCAGCGCAACTATTTTGGCGGGCGTTATGTGGGCTGCGACAGCAAGACCGGACTCGGCCTGCCGAACTGGTCCGTGCTGAGCCAGGCCTACGGCATTCCGTGCCTGGAACTGCCGGCCGGCTTCACCGGGAAGGAAGCGGCCTTCACCGAACTGTTCGAAGCCGCCGGTCCCGCGGTCTTCGTCGTTCCGGTCGACCTGGAGCAGACCTATTTCCCCAAGATCACCAGCCGGGTGACCGCCAGCGGGTTGATGGAATCGAACCCGCTGCACCTGATGTCGCCTGACCTGCCCGAGGGTGTCGCCGCCCGTGTGCTTCGCCACATGCCGACGGCCGAAACGGTGAGCTGAAGGCGGTAACCGCCGCGTTCATTGGCAATGGCTACCGACATCCACGCTGGCTGACACAGCGGCCGATGCCGCCGGACTTTCCAGTCCCGACAGGTCGGGACCGGAAGCCATCCGCATGGATTGACAACGATGCACGCTCCGGGGGCCGCCCCCGGAGCGTGCATCGTCGTGTCCTCTTTCCGCATCCGGCCACCGCCCTGTCCGTTATGAGAAGCGGAAACTTGACCATACCCTATTGATGGAATATAAGCCTAATAATAAGCTTTTGATCCTTCGCGGTTCGAGGGCAATCCTTCAATCCTTTCCTTCCCGAGGTGCATCATGCCGCTTTCCACCCAGATGCCCCGTGACGACGATGGCGCTCCGGTTCCCGTGCTCGGGTTCCGGTCGGGCGGCGCCTTTCACCTGCCGGTCACCACCACATCCACGCGGATCGGTCCCTTTTCGCCAGGAACCTGCATCGTCAGCTTGGTGTCCGACGGCCCGCTCCATTTCTCCATCGGGGGGCCCGAGGTGACGGCGACCACTGCCGATCACTATCTGCCGGCCGGCCTTTACCTCGACTTGAGCCTCGGTGGCGGCAAACGGGGGCTCCGCACCCATCTGGCGGCGGTCCATGCGGTCGAAAACTGCACCCTCCATGTGTCCGAGCGGGAGTAGGCGCATGTCCCTCTTCCGGCGGCTCGCCCTCAGGGGCGGCGCCCTACGCGCGGTCGGCATTCCCGCCTACCTGTCCACCGAAGACCGTACCGTTCTGATGAGCGAGGACGGCCGGGCCCTGCAAGCGGAGTAAGAACCATGACGGTGCCGATTTCCAAACTGCCAGCCGCTCCGGTGGTCAATGGCGCGGATATCGTTCCTATCGTGCAGTCCGGCCAGACGCGGCGGACGACCGTGGACGGCCTGCGGGCCGGCCTGGCACGCCTGGACATCACCAACAGCTTCTCGGCCATGGCGCAGTGGAGCGTGACCTACAACTGGAACTTCGCCCCCATCGTCCTGAAGCGGGCGCTGTCGAACGCCTCGTCCGCCAAACAGGTCGCCTTCCTGCTGGACGGCGACAGCTCGGCCGCCACGGGGGCGGAGTCCTGGGCGATCTATCTGCGCCACGATGCGGCAATCCGGAGCGGAACGACGTCGTCCGCCAACACCGACCTTGAAGTCATCGGCCCTGGCCGTCTGACGATCAATGGCCTCAGCCTGTCGGCGACGGGCATCCAGCCGGCCGCGGACGGTACCGGCGGTCTCGGCACCGCGTCCCGCCGATGGGGAGACGTATGGGCGGCGAACGGGACCATCCAGACCTCCGACGCCCGGGACAAGCGGGACGTGGGCACATTGCCCGACGCTTTGGGTCTGGGCTTCATCGAAGCGCTGAAGCCGGTCGTTTTCCGTTTTCTCGACGAACGGCGTCCGGCCGTGACGGAAACCCGGCCGGTGAAGCGGCCGCGGACGGTGCGGGTGACGGTCGAACGGGAGACGGTGGCCAACATCGACGGGCTTTGGCGTGTCGTCCGCGAGACGGTCGAGGAGGACCGGCCGGAAACGGAAACCGCGGTCCTGCACGATGCCGAAGGACGGCCGCTCGTCGATGCAGCGGGGCAGCCCCTCACCGCGGAGGTTCCGCTGTTCGACGAGGCGGAGGAAACCATCGTCCTGACCCCTGCCGTCGAGCGGGTGCACAGGCGCCTGCATGCCGGCTTGCTCGCCCAGGACGTGAAGGCCGCCCTCGACGCGGCCGGGGTCGATTTGGGGTTGTTCATCGAGGATACCGACACCGGCCGCCTCGGCCTGCGCCATGACGAACTGCTGGCTCCGCTGATCCGGGCCGTGCAGGAACTGGCCGGGCGGGTGCGGACGCTGGAAGCGGCCTGAGAGCCTGCGCCGGGGATTCCGCCGGTCACCTGATGCCGGCGTGCCCGTCCGCCTTCTCTTCCAGGGCGGGCACGCCGCGGTAATACAGCGCCATCGCGTCCGGCTCCGCCGATGCCATGGCGCGCTCGCCCGGCAGGGGAAGCTCGCTGAGCAGGACGGTGTTCAGGAAGGCCGGGTCCGTCCGCCGGCCGAGCGCGACCAGACGCCCCCATCCCGACGCCCGGATCCGTTCGGCGACGGCGCCCAGGTCGAAGGCGATGGGGAACAGCCCGTTCCGCAGCGCGATGGACAGCGTGTAGGAATAGGTCTCCGGCCAGACCGCCGGGAACCATGCCACGTCGCAGTCATGCGCCTGCAGGAGGGCGTCGATCTCCTCCTCCCGGTAGGTGCCGTTGATCCGGGTGTTGCCGCAGGCGTTCAGGGCGCCGTCGCAGGCGGTATGGCCGAAGACGACGAACTCCAGCGGCAGGGCGCGGTCGGCCGCGTCCCTGGCGCAGGCCAGCAGGACATCCGCTCCCTTGTGGCGCCCGACGGCGCCGATCACCGCGACCCGCCGGCGGAACGCCGCCCGATCCTGCGGCCGCCTTGGTTCGGCCGACAGCCGGAGATGCTCGGGATGTGGGACGACATGGACATGCAGGCCGGGGACATGGCGGGCGATCCGGGTGGCGGTATCGCGGCTCGGGGCAAAAACACGACGGGCGCCGCTGAGGAAACGGGCATGACGGCTGCGCCAGTTCATGATCCCGGAGGGATCGGAATCTGGGATCCCGGAGGGATCGGAATCTGGGATCCCGGAGGGATCGGATTTTGGGATCCCGGAGGGATCGGATTTTGGGATCCCGGAGGGATCGGGGCTTGCGGTCCCGCTTCCCGTCTGCCGGCCCTGTGACAAGCAAAGCGCGCAAACCTCCGGTCCCGGTTCGCCGCAATAGGCGCCGGACGCGTCGACTAGGTTGATGCGCGGGCAGATCGCCATGTAGTCGTGGACCGTCACATCGTAGGTGAGACCGCGGTCGAGCGACGCCTTGCGGATAGCGTCCATCAAAGGATCGGCGAAGCCGGCGAGATGATGCACATGGATGTGGCGGATGCCGAGGCCGGCGGCGAAGTCCGCCAGATCGCCCGACGGTCCGCGGACGTCGAAGCGCGGCAGGTTCGGGGCGGAATCCAGGAAGGGCGCCTCCAGGGTCAGCAGCTCGCCGTCCCGGCCGCCGGGCCGGCCGATCAGGACGCCGATCCCCTGCCGGTCCAGCAGCACCGACAGCTCGGCGACGTGGCGTTCCGTACCGCCGCCCAGATTGTGGGTAACCAGCAGAACCGCCCGGTCCGGCCAGCGGCGGCGGAAGCGGGCGGCGTCGATGCGTTCCCGCAGCGGGCGCGGCGGATCGGTGTCGGCGAAGTCCTGGACCAGCTGCGGATAGTGGGGGTAGAGCTGCCGAATGGTTTCCAGCGCGGCGGCGATCCGACGGCCCCGCTCCGCTCCAAACGACACGCCGCCGCTGTGGCGCACCCAGGCATCTCCCGCCAGCAGGTGCCGCCAGCCGCGCCGCGAGGCCCGCAGGCAGAAATCATTCTCCTCACCATAGCCGCGCCCGAAACGGTCGGCATCGAACAGCCCGACGTCGTCCAGGCAAGCGCGTTTAACGTAGAAGCAGAAGCCGACGCCGGTCGGCAGGGGAACGACCATGCCGTCGTTGACCTCGGCGGCGAGGCCGGCCAACTCGCGGTCGCCGATTTCCAGCGCGGCGGTATTGTCGGCCCGAAAGCGTGGATAGCTGCAAATCTCGCCGTTGTTGGTCAGCGGCGTCACCGTGGCGATGTCCGGAGCGAGACGGGCGGCGCGGTGCAGCCGGTCCAGCCAGCCGTCGAACACCTCGGTGTCGGAATTGAGCAGCACGACGTCCCGGTCGGGGTGGAGGGCCATGCCCCGGTTGACCGACTGCACGAAGCCGAGGTTGCGCTCGTTGCGGACCAGTTCGATCAGGCCCAGTCCGGCGATGAAGTCCATGGCGCGTGCCAGATCCGGTTCCGGGCTGGCGTCGTCGACGACGACGAGGCGGTAGGGTGTCCGGACCGTGGAGGTCAGGACACTGTGCAGGCACAGGAGCGTGTCGTCGTGGTGTCCATAGACCGGAACGACGACGTCGACCGGCCTGCAGGTCTGCTCACCGGACGCGGCCTGAGCCTTGCGGCGGGCCAGCGTCTCCCAAAGCCCGACCTCCCGGGTGCTGCACCCGGAGGTGACGGGGGGGCGAGGGGCGGGCACTTCCCTGCGAGGCCAAGTGGAGGGAACCGGCGCGCGATGTTCCCGCCGGCCCCGCCACAGGTAATGGACCAGCGGGTTGATGCCCGCCGCCGCCACGTCGCGGTGGCGCTCCAGATAGAAAGCGACGTCGAACCCTGGTCCTGGAGCGCGCCCCTCTGCCGCACCATGCAGGAGGTAATGGACCAGCGGGTCGATGCCCGCCGCCGCCACGTCGGGGTAGCGCCGCAGATAGAAGGCGGTGTCGAACAGCGGGTTAGGGTCGTGCCCAGGGACCGTCGCATGCCGCAGGTAATGGATCAGCGGATTGATGCCCGCCGCCGCCACGTCGGGGTGGCGCTGCAGATAGAAGGCGGTGTCAAACAGCGGTCCCGGATCGTGGCCGGGTGTGGTCGCGTACCGCAGGTAATGGGCCAGCGGATTGGCCTTCGGCGGCATCGCGTCGGGATGATGCTCCAGGTAGAAAGCCGTATTGAACAGCGGGTGGGGGTCGTGGCCGGACGCCGCGCCGCAATGCAGGTAATGAACCAGCGGGTTCAGCCCCGTCGCAACGGCGTCGGGATAACGCCCGGTGTAGAAGGCGATGCTGAACAGCGGGTTGGGGTCGCGGCCCGCCGCCGCGCCGTGTCGCAGGTAATGGACCAGCGGGTTGATGCCCGCCGCCGCCACGTCGGGGTGGCGCTCCAGATAGAAGGCGGTGTCGAACAGCGGGTGGGGATCGTGGCCCGGGACCGTGGCATGCCGCAGGTAATGGACCAGCGGGTTGATGCCCGCCGCCGCCGCGTCGGGGTGGCGCTCCAGATAGAAGGCGGTGTCGAACAGCGGGTTGGGGTCGTGGCCCGGGACCGTGGCATGCCGCAGGTAATGGGCGAGCGGGGTATCCCCCGCCCGGACGCTGTCCGGATGGCTGGTGACGTAGAACACGGTATCGAACAGCGGGTGGGGATCGTACCCCTGCGCGACGCCGTACCACATGTAATGGATCAGGGGGTTCAGGCCCGACGCCGCGATGTCGGGATGCGTCGCCTGATAGAAGGCCGTGTCGAACAGCGGGTGCGGTTCGTATCCCCGCAACGCGCCGTGGTGCAGGAAATGGCTGAGCGGATCGGGCTCCATGGCCGCAGGTTCGCCCGCCGATCCGCCGGCCGTCACCGATGCGGCATAGTGCGCCGTATCGAACAGCGGATGGGGATCGAGAGCGGCAGCGGCGCCGGCACGCAGATAATGCAGGAGCGGATTGCCCCCCGTCTCTTGAAGATCGGGGCATCCCGAGGCCCGCTGGCGGGCGCGGTAATGGGCGGTGTCGAACAGCGGGTGCGGATCGATCCCCGCGGCAACCCCCTCCGTCAGGTAATGGATGAGGGGGTTCAAGCCCGACGCCGCCACGTCGGGACAGCGGGCGGCGTAATAGGCGGGGTCGAACAGCGCCGAGGCCGCAATGAGGGAGAAGGAGGCGGACAGGTCGGCGGACTGGTGCGGCGATTGTCCGGAACCGACTGCGTTTCCACCCCCGGCGAGCGCATCGCACAGGCTGCGGAACCGGGCCTCCTGGCTGGCGAGGCGGTGGTGCAACCGCTGTTCGACGATCCGCAACAGGGTCTGGTCGCGGGTTAGTGTCGCGATGGCCGCATCCTTCAGCGCGGCAGCGTGATCAGCCTGTTCCTTCTCCCGCAACAGCGCGTCGATCCTAGCCCGCAGCGCGGCGACCGTCTCCGCCCGCTCTGCCAACCCGTCGATCAGGTGCGCGATCGGCGGATGCGGGACCGGGAAGCCCTCCGATGAGGGATCGGTTGCCGGCTTACCGCCATTCGGCGCCGGGTCGTCCGGAGCATGGCCGGGGGGGTCGGTCCGGGTACGGATAGGGTCACGCATCGGAACGGAACGACATCGTCGGGCCTTTGTCGGAAGGCGGGAAGCGGTTGAGACAGCCGGTGGAAGGCTCCTTGATCATACCGGTCCCGCCCTGGAAGAGCCACGGCGCGGATCGCCGGCGGACAGGGAGGCAGGGCGGGGAGGTGGGGCGGGGACGCGGCCGGTCAGGCCGCCCCGGCATCGTCGCACCAGCGTCGCCACATCAACCGGTAGGCGGTCTCCAGATTGCGCATGAAGCGCGTCTCGTCGCACAGCGCCGATCTCCGCACCCGCTCGCGCATGCCCAGGCGCAGGCGCATCAGCCGGGTCAGGTCGCCGGCCAGGGCGGCGGCGATGTCGGCATAGCGGTCGGGGGTGGCGGCGACCAGCTCGGGCAGGCCGATGGCGGTCATCAGGCTCGCGCCGACGCGGGCGGCATGGCGCCCGCCCGCCAGCGTCACCAGCGGCGCCCCCATCCACAGCGTGTCGCAGGTGGTGATGGTGCCGTTGTAGGGATGCGGGTCCAGCGCGATGTCGATGCGGTTGTAGGCGGCGAGATGCCCGGCGGCATCCTTGATGAAGCCGACGAGGTCGAGCCGGGCCGGATCGACGCCGGCGGCGGCGAAGCGCGCCCGGATCATGTCCGCGGTGCCGGGGTCGGACAGCGGCCGGTCCTTCAGCAGAAGGCGGGCGTCCGGCACGCGGCGCAGCACCTCGGCCCACAGGGCAACGGTGCCGTCGGTGATCTTCGACAGCTTGTTGAAGGATCCGAAGGTCACGGCCCCGGTGGCGCCAGCCGGCAGCGGCACCACCGGCGGGGCGGAGGCCGGCGGGCGGAAGCACAGGAAGGGGGCGGGCAGCCGGACCAGGGTTTCCGCCGCATGGGCGTCGGTCGGGCCGAGCGGATCGCTGACCGGATCGACGATCCGGTAGCCGACCGCCTCCATGCCGGTGCCGTTGGGATAGCCGAGCCAGGTTACTTGCACCGGCGCGGGGCGCCGCGCCAGCATCGGCAGCCGGTTCAGGCCGGAATGGCCGGCGAGATCGACCAGGATGTCGATGCCGTCGGCGCGGATCTGCGCCGCCAACGCCTCGTCGTCCAGATGGCCGATGTTGCGCCAGCCGTCGGCCTGCGCCTTGAAGCGCGCGGTGTAGGCGTCGGCATGGGTGTCCGGCAGGATCGAATAGCAGATGATCTCGAACCGGCTGCGGTCGGCCATCTCGAACAGGGGTGGCAGGAAATAGGCGCCCAGATGCTCGCGGAATTCGACCGACAGATAGCCGATGCGGAGCCGCTTCGCCGGGTCGGGACGGTTCGCGTGCGGGGCGGCGGGCGGGCGGGCGGCACCGGGCTTGTCGCCGAACCGTTCGTCGAAGCGCCGGTGTTCGGCCAGCAGGCGCTCGCCGGACAGCTCGAGATAGTTCAGGCACAGCAGCCGCTGGCTGGCGACGCGCGGGTTGTCGGGCATCAGCGCTTCGGCCCGGTCGAAGGCGGCGGCGGCCTCCACCGCCTCGCCGCGCATCTGCCGGGTCACGCCCAGGTTGAACCACAGTCCGGCGCCCTGCTGCGGCTCCAACCGGATCGCCCGGGTCCAGCAGCGCACCGCCTCGTCCAGCCGCTCGGTGCCGAAGGCTTCGCTCCCCAACCCGACCCACGGCTTGTCATAATCCGGCCGCAGCACCAGCGCGGTGCGCAACGCCGCCGCCGCCTCGCCGGGGCGCTTGAGCTCGGACAGGATGACGCCCAGATTATTCCACAGGTCGGCGGCCGTGCCGTCCTGCGCAAGCAGTTCCCGGTAGAGAACCGCGGCCTCCTCCAGCTGTCCGGCGCTGAAAGCCTCCAGCGCGCGGCGCTTCAGCGCTTCCTGGGTGGACGGGGCCATGGACGGGCTCAGGCCAGCCGGGCTTCGACCTGCTCGCACAGGTAATGGTAGAGGCAGATGTGGACCTGCTGGATCAGCGGGGTGGAGCGCGACGGCACGTCCAGCAGGATGTCGCTCAGCCCCGCCATCTTGCCGCCGCCCTCGCCGGTCATGGCGATGGTGGTCATGCCCAGCCGCTTGGCCACTTCGAAGGCGGCGATCACGTTGCGCGAGTTGCCGCTGGTGGAAATGCCCAGCAGGACGCCGCCCGGCTCGCCATAAGCCTCGGTCTGGCGGGCGAACACGCTGTCGTAGGAGTAATCGTTGCTCCAGGCGGTCAGCACGGCCGCGTTGGAGCTGAGGCAGATGGCCTTCAGCCCACGGCGCTCCTTCAGGAAGCGGCCGACCAGTTCGCCGGTGATGTGCTGGGCGTCGGACGCCGAGCCGCCGTTGCCGCAGACCAGCAGCGCCCTGTTGGCGCCGAGCGCCGCGGTGACCGCCGCGACCGCCGCCTCGACCCGCGCGGGGTCCAGGCTGTCCATGGTGCGCCGCAGGACGTCGATGGCAGCGGTGAGACAACCGTTCAGCGAGGAGGCGGAGGTGTCCTGGGAGTCCATGGGCAAGATACCTTGTGCGTGACCGATGGTGCGTGTCTGCGCTGACGGGCGAAGAGCGGAAAGGGCAGGGACCTGTGCGCAGCGGCCAGTGCATCCTATGGATCGCGGAGCCTGTCAACTCCAAGCCGCACAATGACGGCTTTTCCACACCACGTGAAAAGCTTACCTTCCGTCCCATGCCCAGGCGACCGGGGCGTGGATATCAAGGGTGATGAATGACGACGCGGACGGTCCGGCTGGGCCCCCTCAGCGTGAAGATGTATTGTGCGATCGGCATGATCGCCGTGTCCTGGGCCCAGCTCGAGGACATGGTGTCGCTGTGCATCTCCCGCCTGCTCGGCGCCGACCACACCGAATTCCTGCCCATCGCCTCCAACATGCAGGTCAAGGCCCGCTTCGATGCGCTGAAGGCCATCGCCGGCCTGCGCCTTCCCCCCGACGAGGCCAAGGCCCTGATCGCCCGCTGCGACGAGGCTCTGGAGCTGGGGCGGGAGCGCAACAAGATCCTGCACGGCTCCTGGATCCAGGGCGAGACCGACGACGTCGCCATCCGCCTGAACTACCGTGCCCACGGCCGTATCTCTGCCGACGCTCCGGTCATCTCCGCCCGCGAGATCGCCGAGATCAGCGACCGCATCACCATGTTGACGGAAGGCTTCGCCCAAACCTTGCAGCGCCTGGGCCTGTTCGACCCCAAGAACCCGATGCGCAACCCGGCGCGCGGGCCGGTGGCCGAGACCGCCAAACCGCCGGAAACGGCGGCGGACTGACCCTGCCTACCGCCAAACCTCGAAGGGCTGCAGCCCGCGGTTGCCTTCCGCAGGGTGGAGCAGCAGGCGGGGAGAGGGGTTCAACGCGGCGGCGGTGGCGGCGAAGAACCCGGTGCTGATCGCCAGAATGTCGGCCCGCGTCATCACGTGGAAATCCTGCAGATACTCCAGCCCCTCCCAACGGACCGGGAAGTCGGCCGGTGTGGTCGGGTTGAAGCGGGCGAATTCGGGAACCACGCTCGGCTCGTCGGTGGCGACGAACAGGACCGGGTCCTCCAGCGTCGGCCACAGCCCGTCCAGCCAGTCCAGATAGAGCGACAGCGGCGTGTAGTCCTGGTTCCACCAGTCGGTCTGGCGGATGTGCACGGCGACCAGCGTGCGGCCGCGGCGGCGCAGGGCCTCCACCGGCGGTTCCAGGAAGCGGTCCCAGCAGGGGCGCGGGGTCAGCCAGGACAGGATGTCGGCCCGCCGCTCCTTCAGCATCGCGTTGACCGGCGAGCCGCCCAGGAACAGGTCGCGGTCGCGGAAGGGATCCTCCACCCGCTCGTCGAAGCCGCGAGTGAAGTCCTTGCGCTGCTGCAGCCAGCCCTGGAATTCCGGCAGCACCCCCGGATCCAGCCGGGGATCGTCGAGGGAGAAGAAGGCATGTCCGACCCAGTCGGGGGTCAGGAACTCCATGCCGTATTTCTCGGCATAGAGGCGGACGGCGACATACTCGTTCACCGTCTGGGCGAAGCGCCCATAGGAGCCGAGCGAGGCCATGGTCAGGCAGGGGCGGTCGCGCCGCGCCTCCCGCCGCCGGTTCCATCCTCCCTCCTCCGGCGGCAGCGAGCGGTCGAAGCGCATCAGCGAATAGGTGATGTAGGAGGGCGAATAATTGCCCTTCAGCGCGACGGACCGCTGCAGCAGCTCGTAGGCGCCGTCGTCATCGCCCTTGGCCCGGCGCACTTCGGCCAGCCCGGCCATCGCCTCGGCATAATCGGACCGTGCCTGCATCGCGCAGGTGAAGCCCAGTTCCGCCCGGTCGAGCTGGCCGCACATCAGCAGCGCCAGCCCCAGATGGTACATGGCATCCGACGAGGTCGTATCGCGGCGCAGCGCCTCCGACAGGATCGGCACGGCACGGGCGGGCTCGCGGTTCTTATAGGCGGTGATGCCCAGAACAAGCAGCGCGTGGGCGTTGCCGGGATCGGCGGCCAGGATGCGGGCGCAGATGTCGGCGCTGATGTCGAGCCAGCCTGAATTGCAGTAGTCGAGCGCCTGCTTGACGGCATCGGGGACGGACATCCGCTGTCCGGGCAGGGTTTCGATCTCGATGGACATGACGGTTCCGGTGGAGGCGGCCAGGAGACGGTGCCCGCGGAAGGAGCGGGATGGTCCCTCCGACTTGCACCCGCATCGCCCGCAGGGTCAAGCTGCCTTGTTGCAAGCCTTCGGAATTTCACCGATCTTCCTGCCCTTTCCGGCTCCTCCGATCCGGATGCCGACTCCGCTTCCTTGCCCAACTCCCTTGCCCCGGTTCCGGAACAGCGCCCGCGCCATGACTTCGATCCAAGATATCCTGACCCGGGCCGTCGGCCTGCATCGGGCCGGTGAGACCGACCGGGCCATGACGCTCTACCGCAGCATCCTGGCGGTGGACCCGGCTCATCCGGATGCGCTCCATCTGCTTGGTCTGCTGAGCCGCCGTCCCGATCCACGGCACGGGGTGGCACTGGTGGACCGCGCCCTGCGGCTGGTGCCGGCCCATCCCGGCGCCCTGTTCAACCAGGCCGGCATGCTGCTGCAGATGGGCCGGCTGGACTCGGCCATGGCGCATTTCCGTCGCAAGCTGGAGGTGGATCCGGCCTGTGCCATGACGCTGTCGCGCCTGGGAACGGAGGCGCTCGCCTGCGGACGGATCGACGAGGCGGAACGGCTGCTGCGCCGCGCGGCCGCGACGGAATCCGGCGGCGGCGCCCCCGTCCCCCGGCTGCGCTGCGCCCTGGAACGCTGCGCCACCGCCCGCTCGATCCGCGACGATGCCGCCGACCCGTCGCTGCCGCCTGGACTGGTGGTGCGCGGCGTGTTCCGCGACAGCAGCGGCTATGCCTACGTCGTCCGCCGCTTCGTCCAGGAACTGGCGGCGGCAGGGATCCGCGTCCGGTTGGTCGACCTGAGTTATGGCGACGCAGACAACCTGCCGGACAGCCAGATCGACCCGCTCCTGCTCTCGCTCGACCGGCCGGTGCGGGCCAAGGCGGTTCTGACCATCACCACCCCGCCGGCGGTGGAGAGCATTCCCGGGCTGAAGACCATCAACTTCAGCATGTTCGAGGCGGTCGACATCCCGCCGCTGTGGGCGGGCCTCAGCCGGCGCCACGACCATGTCGTCGTCGCCACCGAATCCTCCCGCACGGCTTGGCTGCGCGCCGGCCATCCGCAGGACCGCATCCATATCTGCCCCGCCGGGGTGGAGACGGTGGACGCCGCAGGCGTCGCTCCCGCCGTCATCGTCGACAGCATTGGCCGCCGGCTTGCCGATTACCCGGTGCGCGTCCTGAACGTTTCCGACTTCAACGACCGCAAGAACCTGGACGGGCTCCTGCGGGTCTGGCTGCACACGACGAGGAGGGAGGATCCGGCGGCCTTGCTGCTGAAGGTCGGCAAGGGCGGCGGAGTTTCCGGCGGCATGCGCGACCTGCTGGCCCGGGTGTCGGCGCAGACCGGCCGGACGCTGGAGCGGGCGGCACCGGTCTTCCTGGTGGAAGGCAAGCTGTCGGACGTGGAGATGATGTCGCTCCACGCCGCTTCCACCCATTACTGGAGCATGTCGCACGGCGAGGGCTGGGACCTGCCGATGGCCCAGGCCGGAGCCATGGGGCTGACCCTGCTGGCACCCGATCACAGCGCCTACCACGCCTATCTGGACGGCCGGGTGGCGCACATGATGCCCTGCGCCGTCACTCCCGGCATCGGCGCCTATGCCGGCCAGGACTGGTGGAGTCCCGACGAGGGCGAGGCCGCCCGGTTGCTGCGGGCGGTCATCGATGACCCCGCCGGCACCCGCCGGTCGGCACAGGCCCACCTGCTGGAGCATTTCAGCTGGCAGGCCGCCACCCGCCGGCTGATCGCCCTGCTGCGGGGGCTGGACGCGCTGTGACCGGCCCGCTTCCGCCCGTCTCCGGCCTGCCCGATCCCGTCACGCTCTTCTGCTGCCTGGCTCCGCCCGGCTATTACCGCCGGCCGCTGTTTTCGGAACGGGAGGTGTTCTGCGGTCCCGACTGCCCGACGGTGGAGACCGGCGACGGCTTCGCCTCGCTCAACACCCCGCCCGGCGAATACGACCTGCCTTCCATTGTCACCCGCCTGCCGGCGCACCAGCGGCCGGACCTGATCGTGGTGAAGGCGGACGCCACCCGGCGCAATCTTCCCCGCGGGCTGGACCGGCTGCCGGGCACCAAGGTGCTGCTGGTCGGCGACACCCACCATTTCGCCGCCCCCCTGCGCACGCTGCTGGCCTATGGCGCGATGGAGAGCTTCGACGTGGTGATGCTCGACCATACCCGCCAGCACGCCCATGCCTTCCTGGAGGCGGGCTTCGAACGGGTCTACTGGGTCCCCGCAGTCGACTATGCGCTGCGCCGGCGCGACATCCCGGCGGACGCCCGGTTCCCCCTCACCTTCGTCGGGCAGATCGGCGCCTTCCATCCCTGGCGGCGCCATGTGCTGGACCGGCTGGTCGCCGCCGGGCTGCCGCTGCTGGGCATGCGTGGCGAACCGGAGAGGGCGGCCGACATCTATGCCGCCTCGCGGGTCACGCTGAACGTCTCGCTGAACGGCGACCTCAACCTGCGCGTCTTCGAAGCGCTGGGCGCCGGCGGCTTCCTGCTGACCGACGCCCTGTCGGAGGACGCCGGGCTGGAGCGCTGCTTCACCCCAGGCCGCCATCTCGTCACGTACCGTTCCCCGGACGAGCTGGTGGAGCTGACGCGCCATTACCTCGACCACCCCGAGGAGGCGATGGCGATCCGCCGGGCCGGACAGGCCCATCTGCTGGAATTCCATAGCCCTCAGGTCAAGCGCGCCCAGTTTTTCGCCGCCGTCTTCGACGACCGCGTCGACCCGGCGCTGGAGGTCCGCGGGGAGCGGCGCGGGCTGTCGCCCCTGCCCGTGCATGGCACCGGCTTCCGACGCCGTCTCGCCGCCTACGAGGCGCTGCAACGGCTGCAATTGACGGCGTCGCGGCTGACCGTCCATGCCGGCGGGGAGGGGGGCGGTTTCGCGTCCGACCTGCGCCTCATGGCCCGCGACTTGGCGCGGGTGGCGTTCGCGGCCCCCGGCCGGACGCCCGAATCGGCCACCCTGCCGCTGCCGCCATCCACCGACCGGGTGCGGGATGACGCGGTCACTCTGCTGCCCTGGCCGGACAGGGCGGAGACCGACCGGCGGATGGTCCAGCTGCCCGGTTCGTCCGTTCTCTGCCCCACCTCTTCGTCGCGCGACCATGCCGCGGCGGCGGCCCATCTGGCCGGCTGGGGCTTCGTGCCGACCGAACCCGGCGGCATCCTGTTCCAGTGCGCCGACGCCCTGCGCTATGCCGCCCGCTCGCTGTCCGACCCGGCCCTGGCGGCGGGGCTGGCGCCGGAGCTGCGGGATGCCCGCCTCGCGGCGCTGGAACCGATGCTGCGGACCGCGGAGCAGATGATCGGCGTTGCCCGGCTGGCCCTCCGCTTCGGCGGGAACGTCCTGGCGGAGCGGCTCCTGCTGAACGCAGTCGGGCTGGACCGCCAGCAGCCGGACGCGCTCGCCGGGCTGGCCCGCTTGTGCGCGGCGGCCGGACGCCCGGTGGAGGCTGCGATCTATCTGGCCGAGGCCCGGCGCGCCGCCCGGCTTGCCGGCACGGCGGATCCCGCTCCCGATCTCGATACCGACACGCTTGCCGCTCCGGCCGGCGAGCATCCGGCTCTGGAGCGCTACCGCGCGCTGTTCCGGCAGGCGACGGATCCTTCGACCGGGCGGCCCCGGCGCATCCTGGTGGTCACCAACCTGTTCCCGCCGCAGGAGTTCGGCGGCTACGGCCGCAAGCTGTGGGAGTTCTCGGCCGAGCTGATCCGCCGCGGCCACACGGTGAAGGTGCTGACCGCCAACGTTCCCGACCTCGCCCGGCCGGGCATCGCCGGGACCGAGGACATCGAGCGGCATGTCGACCGCTCGCTCACCCTCTACGGATACTGGAAGGGTGGACGCGCCTTCACCCAGGACGATCCGGCCCGTTGCGCCGCGCTGATCCGCGACAACATCCGCCGCGTGCTGGAGACCGCCCGTGATTTCCGCGCCGAGGCTTGTCTGGTCGGCAACCTCGACATGCTGGCGACCGAGTTCCTCGATCCGCTGACCAGGCAGATGGGCGTGCCGGTGCTGCATTGCCTGGGCAACCAGCATCCCGGCTATGGACCGGAGGCGGCTCCGCGCTCTCTCCTCTACCGTGCCGGACCGGCCAGCGGCTGGGTGGCGGAACGGCTGGCTGCCGGCGGCTACGGCCTGCCGGCCACCGTCATCCATCCCGGCGCCCGCGTCGATTACTTCCACCGTGCGGCGATGCCGGCGACCGACCGGCTGCGCATCGCCTTCGCCAGCCTGTTCGTGAACTACAAGGGGCCGCAGACGCTGGTCAACGCGCTTGCGATCCTGCACCGCGAAGGCATCGACTTCGACTGCACCTTCGCCGGGGAGGCGCCGGATGCCGATCTGGCCGGCCGCTGCCGGGATTTCGTGGAGCGCCACGGCATGGCCGGCAAGGTGCGCTTCACCGGCTTCCTCGACCGCCGCGGCCTGTCCGCCCTGTTCGCCCGCTGCAACGTCCTGGTCTTCCCCAGCGTCTTCGAGGAGCCCTTCGGCATTTCGCAGGTGGAGGCGATGGCCGCCGGTCTGACCGTGATCGGCAGCGGCACCGGCGGCAGCGGCGAAGTGCTGCGTCACGGCATCGACGGCCTGCTGTTCAAGGCGGAAGACCACGAGGCGCTTGCCGACCGCCTGCGCAGTCTGGCTAAGGACCGCTCCGCCTGGCAGCGCATGGCCCTGTCGGGCCGCGACCGCGCCCGCGACTTCACCGTCGCCCGCTCCGTCGACCGCATCGAGGCGGTGTTCGAGGAACTGATCGCATTGAAGACCGGAGGATCCCCATGACCCGCCATGTTCTGTTCCAGCCCTGGGGTGGGTTGGGCGACAACCTGCAATTCTCGACCTTGCCGGAGCGCTTCGCCGAACGTGGGGATAGTTTTCTGATCCACGACCGCAACGCGGTGCGCAATCCGGAGATCCATGAGCTGGTCTGGGGCTGCAATCCATTCGTCTCCGGCCTTTCATCGGAGGAGCCCAATGCCGGAATGCCGCGGCTGGACCGGCTGAACAGCTTTTCCTGGCGCAACAGCTTCATCGAGCGGATCGAGATGGCGCATGGCCTGGAACCGCGCCATTGCCATCCGCGCATCCACTATCAGCCGCAGCGTGACCCCTCGCTGGCCGAAGCGGTGCTGATCGATGTCGGATCGACCACCACGACCTATGCCGCCAACGTCGTGCACGATTACGTGTCCCGCATGCTTCAGCGCTATGGCCACCGGCTGGAGGACGTGCGGCAGGTCGTTTTCGCCGGTCCGGTGCGCCAGCACGATGCTTCCCGGTACAACGTCGCTCCGCTCGAAATCTCATCGATCTTCCGCTATTGCGACGTGCTTGCCTCCTGCAAGGCCTTCGTCACCGTCTGGTCCGGGGCCCATGCGCTTGCGGCGGCTGTCCGCGGTGCCGGGGAAAAGGCCGGACGGGAGCTGGACATCCATTGCCTCATCACTGCCAATGGCTTCAACAGCCGCATCCATCATTTTCCCGGGGTCGACTATCACATCGGCAGCTGACTTCTTCATAAGGCGCGCTTCGCGCTCCGGCCAGTCGCTTCATTGCGTGAGAAAAAGAGATCCGGGTTCTCCACCTCTTTCGACAGGGGAATGGAAGGTTGTAAAGTGCCGGAGCCGCAATCCGCGGTGCGGATTCCCTCCCGGCCATGACGACCACCCTCTCCGACCTGTACGACGCTTCGGCCGATCCGATGCGCGCCTGTTCCTGCCTCCTGTGCAGCGCCGCCGGCTGGAGCGCCGCTCCCATCGCCGCAGGGCCGGACCCGCAGGGGGGGGTGCAGCCGCAGGGCACCCTCACCGCCACCGTCTCGACCTTGCTGGCGCCGGGAACGCCGCGCTGGGGCGGCGGCGCCGTCGGCAACGGGGCGACGGTCAGCTACAGCTTCATGGAACAGGCGCCGTCCTACGCCTCCACCTCGGACAGGAGCGGCTTCGCGCCGTTGTCCGGCGGGCAGCGCGACGCGGTGCGGCAGGCCTTCGCCGCCTGGAGCGCCGTCGCCAACATCTTCTTCGTCGAGACCTCCGACAGCGCCAACAGCGGGCAGGGCGGGTCGATCCGCATCGGCACCAACCGGCAAGGCTCCAGCGCCGCCTACGCCTATTATCCCACCGGCTCGCTCTATGACGGCGGCGGCGACATCTATCTTTCCAACAGCAGCACGACCAATGCCAGCCCGACGCAGGGCAGCTACGGCTACCTGACCATCCTGCACGAGATCGGGCACGCCATCGGGCTGAAGCATCCCGGCAACTACAACGCCACCGGCAGCGGGGGCGAGCCGCCCTACCTGTCCACGGCCGAGGACAATTACCGCTACACGCTGATGTCCTACAACCGGCACCCCAGCCTGGGCCTGAACGGGCTGGCGACGGGGCCGGCGCTGTACGACATCGCGGCGGTCCAGTACCTGTACGGCGCCAACACCGCCACCCGCATCGGCGACGACCGCTATGCCTTCGCCAGCAACACCGTCGCGGTCTCCCAAGCCATCTGGGATGCCGGCGGCACCGACACCATCGACGCCGGCGGGCAGGCGTCGGCCGTCACCATCGACCTGACGCCCGGCGCCTTCAGCTCCATCGGTCCCAACGGGTCGGGCGGGGTGGCGGTCGGCAATGTGGCGATCGCCGCGGGCGTCACCATCGAGACCGCCATCGGCGGCGGCGGCAGCGACATCCTGATCGGCAATTCCGCCAACAATCTGCTGACCGGCGGAGCGGGCGACGACACGCTGACCGGCGGGGCGGGCGACGATACGCTGCAGGGCGGCGGCGGCACCGACACCGCGGTCTACAACGGCAGCCGCGCCTCCTACACCGTCACCGTCACCGCCGACGGCGCCACCATCTCCGGCGGCGGCGAGGGCATCGACACGCTGACGGACGTCGAATACGCCCTGTTCGCCGACACCCGCATCAGCCTGATGCCTCCGGCGGTCACCGCACGGGCCGGCCGGGTTTCCATCGGCTCCTCGATCACGCTGGCCAGCCTGATCACGGCGACCGATCCGGCCGGCGGCCTCGTCACCCGGTATGAACTGGTCGACAACACCAACGGCGCCGGTTCCCTGGTGGTCGGCGGGACGGCGCAGGCGACCGGCGCCGTGGTTTCGCTGACCGCGGCGGCCTTCGCCGGCGTCACCTTCGCCGCCTCCAGCCTGACCAGCCTCGACGAGCTGTCGGTGCGCGCCTACAACGGCGTGGGTTGGAGCCGCTGGATCGGCTTCACCATCGCCTCGCGCCCGGCCAACCGGCCGCCGGCCGTCCAGGGCGACAAGACCCTGACCGTCCTGGAAGGCGGGCCAGCCATCGCGCTCGGCATCGACCGGCCGAGCGACCCGGACGAAGGCGACGGCATGACGGTGACGCTGGCCTGGCTGCCGGCCGCCGGCACGCTCCGGCTGGCCAACGGCACCGCCGTCACCGCTGGGATGACGCTCGGCACGGCCGATCTGGCCGGCCTGAGCTATCACGCCCCGATCGGCACCCCGGCATCGCCGGGCTCCTTCGCCTACACCGTCACCGACAGCCAGGGCGCGGTCAGCGGCCAGACAGTGACCTTGCGGGTGACCCCGCTGGCCGAGACGATGGCCGGCTTCGACCCGCTGGCCTATCTCGCCTCCAACCCCGATCTGGCCGCCGCCTTCGGCACCGACGCGACCGCGGCGCGCGAGCATTACCTGCGCTTCGGCCTGGGGGAGGGGCGGGCGACCCGCTCCTTCGATCCCCTTTCCTATCTCGCCGCCAACCCGGACCTGGCGGCGGCCTTCGGTACCGACCCTGCGGCGGCGAGCCGGCATTATCTGGTGTTGGGTCGGCGGGAGGGCCGGTCGGCCGGAAGCTTCGATCCGCTGGCCTATCTGGCCGCCAACCCCGACCTGGCCGCCGTCTTCGGCACTGACAGCGTCGCCGCCACCCGTCATTACCTGTCCAGCGGCCAGCGGGAGGGGCGCGGCACCCGGTTCGACGGTTACGGCTATCTGGTGTCGAACCCGGATCTGGCGGCGGCCTTCGGACTGGATCCGGTGGCGGCGGCCCGCCATTACGTGACCTCCGGCCGGACTGAGGGGCGCGGCATCACCTTCGACCCGCTGGCCTATCTGGCCGCCAACCCCGACCTTGCCGCCGCCTTCGGCACCGACACCGCCCGGGCGGCCGGCCATTACCTGTCCAGCGGCCGGCGGGAGGGGCGCAGCACCAGCTTCGACGCGCTCTCCTATCTGGCGGCGAACCGCGACCTCGCCGCCTCCATCGGCAACGACCCGGTGCGGGCGCAGGAGCATTACATCCGCTACGGCCGGCTGGAGAACCGCGCCACCAGCTTCAACGCCCACGACCATCTGCTGGCCAACCCCGACCTGCTGAGCGTCTTCTCGGGCAGCGAGCAGCAGGTGAAGCTCTATGTCGTCCTCTACGGCAATACGCCGCGGCGCGATGCCGCCGGCTTCGACGCGCTGAGCTATCTGGCCGCCAACCCGGACCTGGCCGCGCGTTTCGGCACCGATACCGCGGCCGCAACCACCCATTACCAGTCCACCGGGCAGGCGGACGGGCGTCCGACCAGGTTCAACGCGCTCGCCTATCTGACGGCCAACCCCGACCTCCAGCGTGCCTTCGGCAGCGACCAGCAGCAGGCGCTGGTCCATTTCATCCAGTATGGCCGCAATGAACCGCGCCCCAACCCGATCGGCTATGTCCGTCCGGCCTCAAGCGGTTTCGCGACGGCGGATGCCGGGCTGCTTGCCGTCGGCATGGTATAGGCGCACTGAAGTGCATCGGCTGGTACATACCGGGTGCTGGTATAGAAATCCGACAACCCCAGAAAACTTGAGGCGCCAATCAGGAACCTGCAAGCTGCCATTGTCTGGCAGCACCACCTTTTGATAGTTTTGATGTAGAGGGCATTCTGCATGGTTACCGATGCCGTAGCCCATCAGGTATGAAGCGGAGAGAAGTAGTGGCACCGGAAAGCAAGACAAAAATTCAATATGGTGCATCAGATCTTTTAGAGATCATGAATAATAATGATATATTTAGAAAAAAGCATTTAGAATTTAGCCGCAATGAGAATGTTCTATTTTGGCATGTTCCGAGAACTGCTGGGAGCAGCTTCTGGTCATTCTGTAGAACGCGCCTGAATGAGGTGTTGTTTGGGTTGGATATATTTTCTGGGTCAATGGCTGTAACACAAGACATTTACACTTGTCTGCCAATGTTGGAAGCTGGATTGTCTGCCCGCAAGCATTATGCACGCCAGTCTCCAGAAATATCAAGAAACGTCATACATCATCACACTTTGTTTCCGATTGTCGATCAAATAAAATGCACCAAAATAGTTTTATTGAGAGATCCAATAGAGAGAGTGGTAAGCTATTGGAAGCATACAGGATCTAATCTTTCTATAGATCAATTCGTTGAGGAAAATCCGTGGGTTTGCTGGAAGTACAGTCAATGTATTTATAACACTATTATTTCTGGAAATGATGAGTTTCTTCTTGCTCATCCAAGCAACTTTATGACAAAGCAGCAGCTTACTGACAGAAAATATCAAATAATTGAGCGTTTTGATGCCCTTGTCGAATCCGATGAATGGTTTTTTGGCATCAGCGAGAGGTTACAGGACACGGTTTTTGTTGTTTGTCTGTTCTTTGACGTTGTGTCGGACATAGAGGTTCCTTTCATAAACAAGTCTTTTGTGAATAAGCAAGAATTTTCGCAATCCACTGTTGACATGCTCAATGAGTATTGTTCGGTAGATATGGAAATTTATAGGAAGGCATCTAAATACATTTCACCTGTTCTGGATATTGGAGAAAAATGCCGTTCTTTGTTCGGTGCGAACTAGAGTACGATCGTTTCAGATGGAATCGTCTGAAGTGTGAGTCGCACGGAAAAGCAAATGTCTTGAGTCCATCAGATGCTTCAGTAAGCATCTGATGGACTCAAGAATAGGAATCATAGTTAATTGACGAAGATCGGTACGCGCAAACTTACCGGGGATGCGACCGAAGCGATTCAAACTTCAAGCGGCTCTCAAAAGATTTACCAAAGCTGCTTGATGAGGTTGGATCATATCAGCCCTAACCGCCATCAACTGAAACTGGCAGATATCAGCAGTATTACACGAACTCCTTCGATGCTTCCGTGCCGATTGCAGGAATGAAGGCAGATTCCACATACGTGTCAGCGTCATCCCAAATAGAGGCATCGAAAAGCTGCATAGGGTGGCCATCCTGAGCAGCGGAGGGGCCGAAACGCAGTTGCGTTGCGGTGGATGCATCAGTCATGAGAACTGCGGCAAATGAACCACATGTGCTGCCCAATTCAACACGATCTTTGCCAAGACACAACAGGACGGAAGTTCTCTTTTCCAGTGGAAGCGTACCTACAACTTTGCCTTTACGACCGGTCGCATCCATCAAAAGCAGGCGACCGTCGCCATCCACCCCGGCCGTAGCACATTCCAGACCGGCAGCATCAAGGATACCCAGCCAGACGGATTGCTTGAAGGACGTTTGGGAAAAGGAGACATCAAACATTACGCTCCGACCGGAGCCCTGCTTCCAAACAGGCAGATCGAGCACAGCTACTGCATTCCCTTGCTCGATCACCTGTTCAGAAGTAGCCATGTACCCAACATCGTCTATCCCCTTCGCCAGCTGGGGAGCCGCAATCGAAAGTGCCACTCTCCCTTCTCCGGTGAAGAGTGCATTGTTCTGATCGTTGAGCGCAAATACCGCGACCATCACATTCTGTATCTCTTGACCGACCAAACCAGACAACGTCAATTGATACCAACCATTGGCTGCTGGCTTGATGGTGGTACGCAGAGGTCCTCCAGTGTTGTCGTTGCCGGTGTCGACGACGATACCCTGATCGAGGTCAAATACGGCACCAAAGCTGATTCCCGCGTTACTGGAGCAGAAGATCCAACATTTGCGTCGCGCTTCCGGCCGTACGAACACTGAAACAGTCAGGCCATCTTTTGTGGAAATATCTGCATTCTGGTACAGGAAATGCTCGCCAGCCTCAGCATCTTCTAGAATGGCGACAGCTTGATGTTGTTCCAGGGGGGCATGCTGGACCCTCACCAAATGTCCGCCCTTGCCTGCCCATGGGTGACGGGCAGGATCGGTAGACCACAGGAACCGGTTCTCAAGTTTGCAGCCGACCATAACGCCCATCTCCGGCTGGGACTGGCGCGCTCCTCTCTGACCCGATGTCCTGAACATATCTGCCGATACGAAAGCGCCCATCGTCCTGCCTTCAGAAGCCCCTTCGACGAGCTGAGCAACTGCCATAGCCGTGGAGGCTTCGAAACGGAAGTCCGTACGATCTGCGTCGCCTACGAGGCAGCCGCTTCCATTCGGAATAAGGACATGAGCCAGAAAAGGAATTTCGAGTGCTGATGTCATTCCGCGCTTGAAGGCGCGGTGGAAAATCAGATATCGCACCCCTTCCAGAGTTCCTGAGGAGAGTAGCGAAGGGCTTCGCGAGAGAAGTGCCCAGTAGACCTGCCCTGTTGCAGCAAGGCGCTTGGCTTGGTCGGACGGAAGGGCAACGAACCGATTTGCAATACGAAGCACATCAAAGCCGAGGAAGCTTGCTTTTGCTTCCAAAGAAATTCCAGGATTCATCTGAGCACGCAAAGCACCCAACTTCTGCCGAACCTCTTCCAACCATTCCTGCTCCAGGCTGGTGGAAACTTGAGGGGGCAAAGCATCAAGCATCGTTCGGGGGGTCACTGGTCGATTCGAACTGCGTAGCACCGCATTCGTGGTGTCCGGCCAAAGCTGGTTTAGGAAAATTACAATCTTCTGGACATCATACAGCCAGTTCAGCGTTTCTTGCGGTCCTGCCGCATACTCAGTCATTATTTCGCTGAACTCTTTCTGAGTCAGCCTTTCCCTTTCGTTCTTCGTGTTGACCCAGCGCATCACCTGATCGATCAAGGTTTGAAGCACAGACCTTGAAAGGTGAAACTGACCAGTCACACCATTTTCCAGAATGGAGTGGTAAAAGTCAGCATCAATGAATTTGAGGCGCCGCAAGTTCGCGAAATGCCGCATCAACCCGATCGTCCACGGGAAGTAAAACTGCTGGGCTCTTTGTCTCCCAACCTCACCCCAAGCGGAAACTGGAGTCCCTTCAAATCGATACCGTACAAGCGGCTCATGAATGAAGATGGATTTTCTATTTTTAAAAGCCGCTATGTAGAGCGGAACGTGGCAATAGATTGGCGATATCGCGCAGAATTCGCGCCAATCCAATCCTTCGATCAAGCTTTTCCTAAATATGACAGCGGAGAAGCAGCAAACTGTGGTTACGAAGCCAAAATTCTTTACCAGCTCCAATACCGAAATATCGGATGGAACGTTTTGATTCTTAACAAGTCGGTCGTGCAGTGTTTCTCCAGACAAAGAAACTATACGAATATTGGAAAGATGGAAGTCAGCCCCACTTTCCTTGATAATATTTAGGATTTTCTCCAGAGATCCTTGTTCCGGCTCATCATCGTCGGACATGGGCCAAACATATTCGCCGCGGCACTGTGCCAGTGCGTGCAAAAGATTTTCTTCTCCTGTCGGGAGATGCTGCTCCTGGCAGAAGTAGCGGACTGCCTGGTGGTCTCGGGCGATCTCCTGAACAACCGACGCCGTATCGTCCGGAGACTGATTATCTGAAACCAGAAACTCCACCTCGCCCGACTTTGACGCCGGCTGCTCCAAAAAACGGTGTAACACATGCGCAACAAACCAAGCCCGATTATAAGTTGGAATGAGGACGGTCAGAAGAGGCTTGTTCTGGAAGGGCATTATATTCTCCGAAACCAAATTCACACGTTCTCGACAAGTGCACTGATATCATCAATCCTTTTCATTGCGTTCTCGACGCTCTGACAGATCAGACGATAGGGAAAGTGCTCATATATATTGTTATATGGAACAGTGGGTTCATGACCCCTTGAATAAGCAACCAATATATCGTTTATTATTTGAATCTTGTATCCTTTATAGTTAAGAGTCTCATTCACAGGAGCTGGGTTGGCGACAAGCGCTCCCTTAACTTCACTTGATATGGACCTTATCGTTTCAAATAGAACATCCTTGAATTTTGCCGATGCTTGATCTGATAGTGTGCTCATCCCCTTGAAAAAGGAAGCTGAGCTGGATTCAGTTGGCATGGCGTACGGCCGAGCAAGGAAGATGGCCTTCTCTAAGCGCTGAAGAAGGAATAAGTGGCGGGGAGAGGCCGTCGCGAACGCGCGGGCGATCACGCTGAAATCTTCAGCCGTCAAGGCTTCGCTTGGCTGCTGCGTCGTCAGCCAATAATCAAGCTGATCGCATACCATGCTGATGATCAGATCAGCGAGATAGGCGCGCCCGTGGGGGCCGGCCTCCTGCACGCGCTCGACGCAAATGCCAAGACGCTCAATGAGTTTGCACGCACCAACAGTCCACGAGTAAAAGCGCTTTGTTTTCGTTCTTGCCGACACGAAAGCGATTTTTTCCAGCGCAAGCCCCTCATCGTCGAAGACCATGACAAGTGGCTTGTCAATATATATTGATGGGCGATGTTTGAATGCATCAATATATATTGCAGCATGAGAATATATCGGAGAAAGTGCAAGATACTCCTCGATATTCGAGTTCTTTACCGGATCCCTACGGAAAACCGCAGAGGATATGCTTGTGATGAGGCCGAGAAAGCCAAATGCCTCAATGATATCAAGGAGATTATAAGATGGGCGCGAAAGAAGAGGCTTTGCAGATTCATGGGGAATATACGAGAAGACGCGGAGATTACCATTTGTGCTGTAGTGTGAAACATTGATGAGCATAAAGTCGTACAAATCTTTTTTACACACGTTATAGATGTATTCGACGGCGCCATCAACAAGCTTGTCATCATCGGAAACAGTCCAAACGTACTGCCCGGAGCACAAATGTATGGCATAGAAGATATTCTCTTCCCCGGAGTGATAATGTTTTTCATGCTTATGATACTTCAGAAAAGAATATTTCTCAGAAATTTCCGCAATAATACTTTCAGTATCATCATTAGAATTATTATCAGAAACAAATATCTCAACAGAACCGCTTGGCAGGGCATGAACTGCTTTAACCAAGTCTAAAATCATAGATCTCAAAAATACAGATCTATTGTAAGTAGGGACGAGAATAGTAAGAACGGGCTCTGACATTTTACGACCTTCTTCAGATTTCATCATAATATTTTGAGATAATCATGAAAGCACTAGCTCTTTCCTGGCGCTCTTTTTGCCTCCAATGTTCCGCTTACAACATAAGGCGTATGTAGTGAATTAAATCATATATAGAAGCGCTTAGCGGGTCTATAAAAAACGAGGAATTTCACATTATGTGCGATTCTGAACAATCCGCGTGGATCAGCATTGAAGTGCTCAACCCTTGGTTCGTGTAAGAGTGCAGATCAGAACCGGTCTGGGGTTGAGGACAATCAATGCCTTCAGCGCATCATACCGGGGTTTTGATAGACACTCTTAGTCCGTCATCCAATCCCACGTTCCGGTGAGCCGTGCTCACCGGAAGCTGGCGTCAAAATCCCGTTTCGCGGATCAGCACCGACGCGGCGATGCGCCAGAAGCGCTCCGCGATGCTGCGGGCCTCGCCCGCCACGCGGACGATGCCGCGGGTCACGCGCTCCGGCCCCTCCTGCGCGTTGCCTGCAGCTCCGGGCGCGATGTCGGCCTGCTCGACGTCCAGGGTGATGCGGTAGACCGCCTCCACCGGGGCGAGCGCACTGCGGCCGGCACCGCCATGCGGCTGGCCGGGCTGCGGTCCGGCCTGTCCCTCCACCGCCACCGGGCCGCCATTGACCGAGGCGAGCGCCGGCACGTCCAGAACCGATACGGCGACCGGATCGACCGCGCGCACCCGCGCCGCGCGCCGGGGAGCGAGAGGGTCGTCCGGATGGAACTCCGCCCCGGCACCCGGGCTCAGCCGGTCGAAATCGCCCTCGCCGACATAGCCGACCAGTTCGCCGCTGCCCGGCGCCACCACCATCGCCAGCGGCAGCTTCGGCCCGATCCAGCGGCCGGGGGCCAGCGCATCCTCCATGTCGCGCACGGTGCCCGACAGGGGAGCGCGCACCACCAGCCGGTCGCGGCTGTCGAGCAGCCCCTGCCGCTCGGCCAGGGCGGCGGCCAGATCCTCCTCCATCGCCCGCACGCGGTCGAGCTGCTCGCGGCTGGCGGTCATGCGGGCGATCTGTTCCTGCATCCACTCGATGCGCAGCTCCGCTTGGCGCAGCTTGCCCTCCAGGTCGGGGGCGGTCAGGCGGAACAGCGGCTCGCCCTCCACCACGCTTTGGCCGCGGGCGACCAGCGTCTCCTCCAGCCGGGCGGGGAAGGGGGCGTATACGGTGGCGAAGCCGGACGCCCGCCAGACCACCGGCACCGACACGGTGGTGGTCACCGGCAGCAGGGTCAGCCCGCCCCCCGCCGCCAGCCCGGCCAGCGTCAGCCCGGTGCGCAGGTTGACCCGGAAACGGTCGCGCAAGGACCACCAGACCTTCGCCTCGTGCAGGAGGGGCCGGGCGATGAACCAGCCGATCTCGATGACGAACAACAGGATCCCCAATACCTTGATGGCGACGTGGTAGACCAGCAGCGCGATGCCGAGGAACAGCACCAGCCGGTAGACCCAGGTGACGTAGGAATAGACCAGCAGGATGCGGCGCCGCCCCGCCGGCATCTCCTCCGGCGGGGCCATGCCCAGGCCGAATAGCCATTCCCGCAGCTTCCAGCGCGCCATGGCGAAGCCGCGCTCCTGCAGGTTGGGCACGTCCAGCGCGTCGGACAGCAGGTAATAGCCGTCGAAGCGCATGAAGGGGCTGAGGTTGATCGCCAGCGTGGTGATCCAGCTCACCGTCGCCAGGAAATAGGCGGCGCTGCGCAGCGGCCCGTCGGGCAGGAAGCTCCAGGCCAGGGTGGCGAAGACGGCGATCGTCAGCTCGGTCAGCATGCCGGCCGCCCCCACCGCCAGCCGCTGCCGGCGCGAGACCAGCCTCCAGGCGTCGGTGGTGTCGGTGTAGAGCACCGGCCACATCACCAGGAAGGCCAGCCCCATGGTCGGCACCCGGCAGCCGTAGCGCTTGGCGGTGTAGGCATGGCCCAGCTCGTGGCAGATCTTGGTGCCCAGCAGCGTGACGCCGTAGAGCGCCAGCCCTTCGGGCGAGAAGAAATGTTGGAAGGTGTGCAGGAAGGCGTCCCATTGCCGCGCCACCAGCAGCCCGGCCAGGACCGCGGTCAGCAGCACCAGGACCAGCCAGGCCCGGCTGTAGAAGGGCGCCACCAGCCCCACCGTCGCCGACAGGAAACGGTCGGGCCGCACCAGCGGGATGCGGAAGAACAGGTAGTTGTGGACCAGCCACCAGAACCAGCCGGTCTTCCGCGCCGCCGCCTGACGGGCCAGAAAGGCGGTGTCGACGGTGACGGTCAGGTTGTTGGCCGCCAGGAACTGGTAGAAGCCCATGACGTCGTCGACCGTCGGCTCGAACAGGCTCTCCTCCGCCACCGCCGCGGCGATGGCGGCCGGGTTGGCGTGGTGCCAGTGCGCGATCAGCGCGAAGGCCTCCGGCCCGATGCGGAAATAGCGGTTGCGCACCGGATCGTGGATGGTCCAGCCCGGCGCCCCGTCCTGCCCCGCCGGCGCCGGCAACAGCGCCAGATCGTCGCGCAGGCCCGGCAGCCGCATGGCGGCCCGCGGGTCGGCGGGGGCGGAACCGGCGGCGCGGAGGCTGGCAGAGGGACCGGCGGGGGGCGTGAGGGCGATGGACACGGGAGGACGGCGTCCTTTTCGGGAAAGCGGGTCAGAAATGACGTGGAGCTGTGGAGCGGAGGCGGCGCCTAGCCTGCATCGCCGTTGACGGTGTGGACGAACGGGCCCAAGTTACATGTAACCGATGATGGGAGCCCGCCATGCCCGCAATCCGCCAGAGCTCGCGCGAAAAGGTGAAGGCGCATCGTGCGCGGCTTCGGGCGCAGGGGCTGCGTCCGGTGCAGATTTGGGTCCCCGATGTCCGCAGCCCGGCCTTCGTCGCCGAAGCCCGGCGCCAGTCCCTGGCCGTTGCCCGCAGCCCGCAGGAGGCCGACGACCAGGGCTTCGTCGATGCCGCGGGCTGGGGATCGCTGGATGACGGTGAATGAAGCGGGGCGAGGTGTGGACGGTGGCCGGCGGGGCTGACTATGCGGGAAAGCCGCGTCCTGTCGTCATCCTGCAGGACGACCGCTTTTCCGGCACCGCCTCGGTCACCGTCTGTCCGTTCACGACCGATCCGACCGACGCGCCGCTGTTCCGCCGGCTGGTCCAGCCGACCGGCGGCAATGGCCTGAGCCAGTCCTCCCGCATCATGGCGGACAAGATCATGACGGTTCCGCGGGCCAAGGTCGGGAATCGGATCGGCGTGCTCGAAGCCGCCCATCTGGCCTGGATCGGCAAGGCCGTCCTCGTGTTCCTCGGTCTGGCCGGAGGCGGCTTTGCCGAGGAGGAGGCATCCGCTCAGGTCCTTGCCGAGTGATGGAGGGGGCAGGCTTTCCATCCCCGGTTCCTTCCCCTCAAATTCCCAGCGACTGGCGCAGCAGGGCCAGCGGGCGGCGGAACAGGTAGAGCGCCAGCGGCACGCGGTCGCCCAGGATCTTGGCGGTGCCGCGCAGGCCGATGCGCGGCGGGACGTCCCCCGGAGTCTGGCTCGGTTCCAGCGCCGCCTTGACACGGTAGGACAGCACGCCGGACGCCGACAGGCCGGCTTCGTAGCTGGCATGGGTCAGGCGGGCCCGGAGGGGGTGGAGCGGATCGACGTTCAGGAACAGCTCCACCGGCGAACCCGGCTCCAGAACCAGGGCGTCGCCGACCGGCACCATGATGTCGATCTCCGGCGCCTGCGGGTCGGCCAGCGTCAGCACGCGCTCGCCCACCGACAACGGCTTGCCCAGCCAGTCGTTAACGTCGGTGAAGACGGCGATGCCGGCGCGCTCGGCCTTCACCGTGACCCGGTCCAGCAGGTCGCGGGCGAGCGCCAACTCGGCCCGGCGCAGCTCCACCTGGGCGCGGAGCTGGGCGACGCGAGCCTTGGTCTGCGGATCGGCGAAGGCGGCCTGGGAGGCGGTCAGCAGTTCGGCCTCCGCCTGGGTCAGGCCCTTGCGCGCCACCTCGAAGCGGCTGCGCAGCACGGTGGAATCGAAGCTGAACAAGGGCTGTCCGGCAGCCACCGCCTGGTTCGGCTGCACATGGAAGCGCTCGATCACGCCGTCCAGCGGGGCGGCGACGATCACCGGGTTGCTGGTCTGGATCTCGGCCGGGGCCAGGGTCGACATCGGCACCGGGATGGCGAGCGCGCCGGCGGCGGCCAGCAGGACCAGCAGGGGCAGCAGGGCACGGCGCAGCCCGCGCCGCTTGGCGCGCTTGCCCGACAGCGCCCACCAGGCATGGCCGTAGCCCTCCGCCAGATGGCTCAGCAGCAGGATTTCGCCGTCGGTCCAGGGCTCGTCGCGGCCCAGCCACAGGCCGGCCAGGGGCGGAGCGGCCTTGTCCCGGTTCTCTGCTTGGGCGCCGGGCAGTGCTTCCCGGGGGGCCTCCCGCTGGGGTTCCGGCTTGCGCAGCGGGCACCACAGGACCTGTGCCGGCCCCCACTCGCCCCAGGCGCCGCGGACGTCGGCGGGCAGGGCGGCGGGGTCGACGACATGGACCGTATCGGCCTGCGCCCCGGCGGCGACGGCGCGCACCGCCTGCTCCAGCCATTGGGCGAAGGGGGCGTTCGGTTCCAGCACCGCGATGTTGGACACCGCCTCCAGCGTCGGCCGGCCCCGGTCCGCCAGGGTCAGGAAGGCGGCCTGCCGGTAGGCGATCAGCCGGCGGGTCTGGTTGACGATGTGATAGCGCAGTTCCGGCGCCGTCGCCTGCCGCCACGCCTGCCGCTGCAGTTCCAGCAGCATCAGCAGGCCGTTGACCGGCTGCGGTGCCGCTTGGGTCGTCGCTTGCGGCGCCGCCTGCTGGGGCGGGGTCTGGGCCATCACGGCGCTCATGGCTTCGCGGTTCCGGGTTTGGGAGTTCCCTGGGGAGCGCCCTGAGTCCCGGCCGGCAGCGCCGACAGCGCCGGTTCGGGGAAGATGGCGGTGCCGCTCATGCCGGCGACAAGCGCCTGGGACGGAGCATCGCCTGTCAGCTTCGCCGTCACCTTCACCGATTGGCTGGCCGGATCGACCTTGGCGCCGGGCAGCACCACCTCGCCCGGCAGGGTGACCCCGGTCTCGTCGACCCGCAGGTCGAAGCGCTGCCCCGGCCTCAGCCACACCAGCCAGGAGGAGGGGACGATCAGCTCCACCTTCAGGTCGCGGTCGGACAGGATCTCCAGCAGCGGCGCGCCGGCGGCGACCGACTCATGCTCCTGGATCCGGCGTTCGACCGCGCGGCCGTCGAAGGGCGCCTTGATCTCGCAGCGCCGGGCCTGCACCTCCGCCTTGCGGACGTCGGCGCGGGCGACCTGGGCCTTCGCCTCGGCCAGCTGCACCTCCGCCTCGCCGATGGAGCGCAGGCTGTTCAGGCGCCGGTTGACCCGCGCCGTCACGTCCGCGGCGTTCAGCTGGGCGCGGGCGGCGTCCAGCTCCGCCTGATAGCTGGCGCAGTCGAAGGCAACCAGCAGGTCGCCGGCCTTGAAGCTCTGGCCGGCATCGACGCTCATGCGGGCGATGCGGCCGGGGATCTCGGAGGACAGGACCGCATGCCGCCGGGCCTCGATCAGCGCGCGGACCTGCCCCTGGGATGAGTCCTGGGCCAAGGCCGGGGCGGAGGCGAGGCCCCCGCCCAGCAGGACGGCGCCCAGCAGGACGGCCACGAATGCGGCGGCTTGGGCGGTGGCTTTGGCCGCAGCACCAGGACGGATCACAGCGACGCGACCCTGCCCATCGGCAGGCCGTCGAACTGGATGTCCTGAGCCGAGAGGGTACGAACGGTGCATTCCCGCTGCTTGTCCTTCACACGATGACAGAACCGCTCGGCCGCGGCGCGGTCGGCGAAACCGCCTGCGCGCAGTTGGACGATCGGCTTGCCGTCCTCGCTGCGCCGGGTGGTGACGTACAGGGCGCCGGCCCCTTCCGTTCCCGTTCCCAGGCGTTTGGCGATCATACCCCATTCCTGTTCGGCAAGCCTGTGGCTTGCGTAAGCCCCAAGCTCGGCCTGTATAACGGGAGAGAAGGACGCCGTCGCAACCGGAGCGGCGACGGAAGGCGATTGTTTCGCTGCCGTAACGGGGGCGGGGGCAGGGGAGGGGGGCGCAATCGGAGCCGGAACCGGAACCGGGGCCGGGGCCTGTTCGGGTTCCGGGGCAGGCTTTGCGGAAGACGCCAGAACGAAAGGCGTGGAGGCCGGAGCCGGTTCGGCCGCCGCGGCCTTCGGCGCTTCCGCAGCCGGAGCGGGGGGCGCAACGGAGGCCGCAACAGGGGCCGGGGCCGGCGCGGCCGGCGCGGCCGCCATGGGCACCGCCGCCTTGGCGGGCTCCGGCTTCACCGGTTCGGCCTTCGCCGGCTCCGGCTTTTCGGCCTTGGCCGCGTCCTTCGCCACCAACTCTTTCACGCGGAGCATGCTGTTGGCGCGCTCCTGCCAGGAGGACAGGCCCTTGCCCACCGCCTGGGTCAGGCTGGGCAGGTCGTCGGCGGCCATCGTCTCGGGCAGCGGATCGACGCCGGCCGACACCATGACGCGGGCATAGGCGTTGTGCAGGTCGGCCAGCACCAGGTCGCGGCGCAGATCGGACAGCAGCGCCGTTACCTCCGACTGGATCACGCCCAGCTCGCCCACCTGGCCGGCCTCGCCGACGTTGGTGTATTGCGAGCGGATGCGGGTGTCGAGGTCGGCCTGCTCGGCGGTCAGGGCGAATTCCTGCTTCAGTTCGCGGAACTGCAGCACCGCCACATGCACCTGGCTCAGCACCGCCATGCTCAGCGCCTGACGGCGGAAGGCGACCAGCTCCTCCTGCGCCTCGGCGTAGGACTTGGTGGCGGGGGCGGAGACCAGGTTGATCAGGTTCCAGCTGATCCGCGCGCCGTAATCGGCCCAGCGCTGGTTCAGCAGGAAGCTGTTGCTGTCGTAGCGCAGGGCGGTATTGACGTCGATGCCCGGCAGCAGCTTCAGCAGCGACCGCCAGGTCTCGTCGGCGGAGATGCGCTGGTTGTAGCTCTCCTCCAGCAGCTCCGGCCGGTTCAGCAGGGCGTAGGTCTCCAGCGCCTCCACCGCGACATCCAGCTTGGGCGGCGCCTTCATGACGCTGGCCGGCGGCAGCTCGATCTCGAACGGCTCGCCCGGCGGCAGCCCCATCAGCGCGCCCAGCTGCGACTTCGCCGCCACCAGCTCGCGCCGCAGCGACTGCAGCTGGCGCAGGGTCTCCACCAGGGTACGGGTGTAGGTCAGCGCCTGCAGCGGGGCCTGGACGCGCAGCGCCTCCAGCGTGCGGGCGTCGCGGCGCGCACCCTCCACCCGCTTCTCCACCGGCTCCAGCCGCTTCAGCAGCCGTTCGGCGGCCACGGCGCGCCAATAGGCGGTGCGCACGTCCTGCATGATGCCCTGGACGACGCGGCGGCGGCGCTCGTCGGCGATCAGCACCAGATTGGCGTTCTGCCGCGCCCGCAGATAGCTGACGCCGAAATCCAGCACGTTCCAGGTGAAGGCGAGATCGCCGGTGCGGCGGTGCTTGTCGGTGGCGGTGGTGCTCTCGCCCGTGCGCCGGCCGGTGGCGAGGTTCAGGCTTTCCGACCCGGCGTCGTTGTTGCGCCCGACATAGCCGGCGCCGGCCACCACGCGCGGCAGCATGTCGTAGCGCGACAGGTCCAGCTGGTCGGTGGCGACCGCCACCTCCATCAGCTTCACGCGTTCGTCGAGGTTGTACTTGATGGCGCGCGCCATCGCCTCGTCCATCGAGACCGCCTTGGTCAGCGGCTCCTGCGGGGCCATCACGACCCCCAGATCCTTGCGCACGCGCGCCAGATTCTCCTCGGCCGTCAGCGGCTCGGGTTTGACCGCGCAGCCCGCGGCCAGCAGGGATGCCGTCAGGACGGCGACGGGAACCACCGAAGAAAGCAAGCGGCGGCGGAGTTGAGCGGTCGAAGTCTTCATGGCGGGAGCAATTCCGTTCGGCGGAAAAGGATTGGACGAGGAAACGATGCTGGAAGGAAGGGGTACTGAAAGGGGTGGGCCGCCGTCAGGCGGCCCGGCTGTCGGGCAGGATGTGGCTGGCGAGTGCCGCCAGCAGGTCGGCGGCGCCGGCCGGACCGCCATGGGCGCGGGCGACCTGACGGGCGAAGCCGGGGGAGGCCGGCATGATCTCGGCACGGTCGTCCGCACCACGCTCCGCCGGCTGTCCGGCCCCGTCCGCCGGGGTGCCGCCGCCATCCTGGGGGGCGTCCTGGTTCTGGGGCTGGTTCTGGTTTTGCGGCTGGCCCTGCGGCTGGTCCTGTCCTTGGCCTTGCTGGCCCTGACCCTGACCCTGCTGGCCCTGCAGACCCTGGGTCCCCGGCTGTCCGGCCGCCGGGCCGCGGCCCTGTCCGGTGCCGAGGCCGTTGCCCCGCTCCTGGCCCAAGCCTTGTCCCTGTCCTTGGCCCTGGCCCTGACCGTTGTTCAGGCCGTTGCCCTGCGTGCCGGTCTGGCCGGGAGTGCTTTGGCCAGGAGTGCTTTGGCCGGGAGTGCCCTGGCCGCCGGTATTGGTGCCGGTGCCGAGGCCCGTGCCCGTTCCGGTCCCCCCGGGCGTGCCGCCGGTGCCGAGGCCGCTGCCCAATCCATTGCCGCCCAGGCCATTGCCGCCCAAACCGCTGCCGCCGAGGCCGCCGCCGTTCAGGCCGCCGCCAAGGCTGCCGCCCAGACCGCTGCCCAAACCACCGCCCAAACCACCGCCCAAACCACCGCCCAAACCACCGCCGAGCCCGCTTCCCCCCAGCCCGCTGCCGGAGCCGCTGCTGGAGTTGGACGAGCCGCCGCCGATGCTGTTCAGCGTCACCGACCGGCCGGCATCCGTGCTGGACGAACCGCCGCTGATGTTGCCCAGCGTCACCGACCGGCCGGCGTCCGTGCTGGACGAACCGCCGCTGATGTTGCCCAGCGTCACCGACCGGCCGGCATCCGTGCTGGACGAACCGCCGGGGGTTCCGCCACTGGTGCCGCTGGCGCCGCCGCCCGGCAGCGTCGGTCCGGCCCCGGTGTTGCCGGTGCCGCCCAATGCGCTGTTGGAGGAGCTGTTGGAGGACGGGCCGTTGGACGAGGAGCCGGTCGTCGAGCTGCCGGACTGCGACGGGCCGTTGCCGCTGACGGTGACGGGCGTGGTCGTCGCCGGGGTCGTGTTGGTGGTGGTCGTGCTGGCGCGGGCCACCGTGACCGTGACCGTCGCCGCGGCCGAGCTGTTGCCGGCAAGGTCGCGGGCCTGGATGCTGATCGACCGGCTGGCCGCCGTCCCGGCGAAGCTCGGGTCGCCGGCGCTCGACCGCAGCCCGATCGCCCGCACCGCCGCCTGATAGTCGGCGGCCGACGCCGCGCCGGTCAGCACGATGCTGTTGCCGTCACGGGTCGCGGTGATGCCGGCCGGCAGGGCGCCGATCACCAGCTCGTCGCCGCTGCGGGCGTCGGTCAGGGTGACCGTCACCCGGTTCAGCGAACTGGCGTCCGACAGCGAGACGGCGGAGCCCAGCGTCGCCGTGCCGCCGGCGCTCAGCGTCGGGGCGGTCCCGCCGGCGGAGACCGTCGGGGCCTGGGTGTCCACCGTCAGGCTCAGCGTTCCCGACCGGCCGATGTTGCCGGCGCGGTCGGTGGCGGTGGTCGTCACGCTGTGCGGGCCGTCGGCCAGCGGGGCGACGACGGCGAAGCTCCAGGACCCGTCGCTGCCGGCGGTGGCCGTGCCGACGGTGACGCCGTCGATGATGACGGTGACCGTGCTGTTCGGATCGGCGGTGCCGGTCAGGATCGGGCGGTTGACCGGGGTGACGTTGGCCGCGTTGTCGATACCGCCGGAGATGGCGGGGGTCGACAGCACCGGCGGCGTGGCGTCGACGGTCAGGGTCAGCGCCGCCGAGGTGCCGCTGCCGTTGCCGGCCGGGTCGGTCGCCCGGCTGGTGATGGCATGGGTGCCGTCGGGCAGCGGGGTGGTCAGCGTGTAGCTCCAGCTGCCGTCGGTTCCGGCGGTGGTGGTGCCGACCGCCACGCCGTCGACCAGGACGGTGACTGTGGAGCCGGCTTCCGCCGTGCCGCCGACGGTCGGACGGTTGATGTTGGTCAGCCCGTCGGTGGTGGAGACGCCGGTGTCCTGTCCGGGCGCCAGCACCGGGACCGAGGGGGTGGCCGGGGCGACGGTGTCGACCAGGACGTTCTGCAGGCCCGGCATGCCGGTCAGCGTCGAGGGCAGCGGGATGCGGGCACGGTCGGTGATGCTGCCGCCGTTGTAGTTCAGTCCGGTGACGGCGATGCCGTCGGCGTCGGCGTCACCCGCCTGCACCACATAGTCGAAGCGCAGGACCGTCCCGCTGCTGGCCGCCGGGTTGTAGACCGCCTGACGGGTCTGGCCGCCGACGTCCAGCGTGATCGTCGGGACACCGTTGACGATCACCACCTCGCTGGTCTGGACATAGAAGCTCATCGTCCGGCCGACGCCGTAGGTGCCGTCGGTGGGCGCGACGATGTTGCGGATCGTCGGCGCCGTGGTGTCGATGGCTATGTCCTTGTTCAGGCCCAGCGACCGCACGTCACCCGGCATGGTCAGGGTCAGGACCCCGGCGTTGCCGGCGGTGTCCGTGATCGACCCGGTCAGCGCCGAGCTGCTGACGGCGTCCAGATCGGCGGCGGTGTCGCCGGCCTGCACCGTGTAGGTGAAGGTCAGCGTGTTGGTGCCGGCCCCGCTGCTGTAGGTGGCGGTGCGGCCGGTGTTCAGCGCCAGCGTCGGGGTGCCGTTGACGGTCACCGCCTCACTGAAGGTCACCTGGATCGAGATGGTCTCGCCGGTGGTGTAGGTGCCGTTCTCGGTGCCGGCGGTGACGTTGGTGACGGTGGGATGGACGCTGTCGATGCGCACGGCCCCCATGCCGGCGACGCCGTTCAGCGTGCGGATCGCGCTGTTGCCGACCAGATCGGCGATGCTGCCGCCGCTGATCGAGCCGCCGATGCCGATGCCGTCGGCATCGACCAGGTTGGTGCCCACGGTGTAGCGGAAGGTCAGCGCGGTGCCGCCCGACCCCGACAGGTAGGTCGCCTGCACTACTGTGCCGTTGTCCAGCGTGATGCCGAAGGTCGGCGTGCCGGTGACGGTGACCGCCTCGTTGAAGGTGACGGTGACGTCGATGGTCTCGCCGGCCCGGTAGGTGCCGTTCACCGCCGAGACGGAGCTGACCGTCGGGGCCGCGGTGTCGATGACGATCGCCTTGTTGGCGCCCAGCGAACTGGCGCCCCCCGGCGCCGCCAGCGTCAGGATCGCGTCCAGGCTGGTGGAGCTGTCGGCGATGCCGCCGCCGTTCAGCGTCAGCGCAGCCGTCGAGGCGTAGTCGAGGTCGGTCGCGTTGTCGCCGTCCTGCACCGTGTAGGTGAAGGTCAGCGTGGTCGTCCCCGACCCGCCGCTGTAGGTGGCGTTGCGGCCGATGTTCAGCGCCAGCGTCGGCGTGCCGGTGACCGTCACCGCCCGGTTGAAGGTGACGGTGACGGTGACGGTGCTGCCGGCCTTGTAGGTGCCGTCGGCGGTGGTGGCGGTGACCGACGAGACGGTCGGGTTGACGATGGCGTTCAGCACCAGGTCGTTGCCGGTGCCGCCGACATAGTCGACGGTGTAGAGGTCGCCGTTGCTGGTCATGGTGGCGCCCTGCGCCAGCCCGGACAGCGTGTTGGACACCGCCCCGACCCCGGTCTGGTCGATGACCGTATAGCTGGAGTTGGTGGCGGCGAAGCCGTTGACACGGGTCACGGTGACGGCGCTGGAGCCGCCGGACAGCGTGACGCCGCCGCTGACGATCACCTGGTCGTAGTTGGTGCCGGGGGAGCCGGTGCCGGCGATCTCGACCGCCAGGGTGCCGCTCATCGACAGGTTGCCGTTGACGGTCAGCGTGCCGATGCCGTTGCTGATGCCGGCGACGCCGGGCGCCAGCGTGGCGCCGGAGGCCACCGTCAGCGTGCTGGACGAGCCGGCGGCGAAGATGCTGCCGGTGCCGCCCAGCGTGGCACCGGAGGCCACCGTCATTCCGGAGGTGCCGTTCAGCGCGCCCGTCACCAACAGGGTGCCCGCGGACACCGTGGTCGGGCCGGCATAGGTGCTGGTGCCCGACAGGGTCAGCGTGCCTGTGCCGGTCTTGGTCAGCGCGTCGTTGCCGCCGATGGCGCCGGACAGCGTCACGGCGACGCCGGTGTCGATGGTGGCGCCGTTGACCCCGGTGTCGAAGGCGTTGTCGATGGTGCCCGCCCCGGTGACGCTCAGCGTGCCGCCGTTCAGCGTCACGGTGCCGCCGCCCAGGTTGGCGTCGCCGGCCACGCTCAGCGTGCCGCCGCCCCGCACCGTCGTGGTGCCGGTGAAGCCGCCGCTGTTGGTGCCCGACAGGGTCAGGGTGCCGGTGCCCAGCTTGGTCAGGCCGCCGGTGCCGGTCAGGATGCCGGAGAAGGTCGTGCTGCCGTTGTCGCCGCCGGCGCTCAGGGTGTTGGCGCCGAGCGCCACGGTGCCGGCCCCGGCGAGCGAGCCCACGGTCTCGCTGGCCGACAGGGTCAGGGTGGTGTCGGTGCCGACCGACACCGCACTGCTGTCGCTGATCGCCGAGCCGCCGGACACCGTCAGCCCGCCGCCCGACAGGGTGGTGGTGCCGGTGTAGGTGTTGGCGCCCGACAGGGTCAGCGTGCCGGTGCCGGTCTTGGTCAGGCCGCCGGTGCCGCCGATCGCGCCGGAGAAGCTGGTGCTGCTGTTGTCGGCACCGGCCGTCAAGGTGTAGCTGCCCAGCGTCACCGAACCGGATCCTGCCAGCGAACCGATGGTCTCTGCCGCCCCCAGGCTCAGGAAGGCGCCGAAGCTGACCGTCACCGCGCCCGCATCGGCGATGGCGCTGCCACCGTTCAGCGTCAGCGTGCCGGCCGACACGGCGGTGGCGCCGGTGTGGCTGTTGGCCCCCGACAGGGTCAGGCTGCCGGAACCGCTCTTGGTGAAGCTGCCGGTGCCGCTGATGACGCCCGACAGGGTGGCGCTGTTGGTGGTGCTGACCGTGGCGCCGTTGCTGCCGGCGGTGACGGCGTTGGAGACGGTGGCGCCGGTGCCGGTGATCGCCAGCGTGCCGCCGTTGAGCGTCACGCTGCCGCTGCCCAGGTTGCTGCCGCCGGTCACCGACAGAGTGCCGGCGGTGACGCCGGTGGTGCCGGTGTAAGTGTTGGTGCCGGACAGGGTCAGCGTGCCGGTGCCGGTCTTTGCCAGGTTGCCGGTGCCGGACAGCACGCCGGAGAAGGTCGTGCTGCTGTTGTCGCCGCCGGCCGTCAGGGTGTAGCTGCCCAGCGTCACCGAACCGGCACCGGCGAGCGAGCC
>NZ_JAVDTO010000020.1:0-106113 GCF_031455875.1 Azospirillum sp. BE72 | reverse complement strand
CCCTGCGAAGCGGGGGAGGGTTAGGGTGGGGGCACCGGAGCCGGCGCTCAGATCACCCGCGCCTCGTTCTTCAGCTTGTCGACCAGGGTGGCGACGTCCGGCACCTTGATGCCGGCCTGACGCTTGGCCGGTTCGGCGACCTTCACCGTCTTCAGCCGCGGCGTCACATCGACACCCAGGGCGTCCGGCGTGACGGTCTCCAGCGGCTTCTTCTTCGCCTTCATGATGTTGGGCAGCGAGGCGTAGCGCGGCTCGTTCAGGCGCAGGTCGGCGGTGACCACCGCCGGCAGCTTCAGCGACACGACCTCAAGCCCGCCGTCGATCTCGCGGGTGACCGCGACCGTGCCGTCGCCGGCGACGACCTTCGAGGCGAAGGTGCCCTGGCCCCAGCCGAGCAGGGCGGCGAGCATCTGGCCGGTCTGGTTGCAGTCGTCGTCGATCGCCTGCTTGCCGAGGATCACCATCCCCGGCGCCTCCTTCTCGACCAGCGCCTTCAGCACCTTGGCGACGGCAAGCGGTTCGGTGGTCACGTCGGTCTGCACCAGGATGGCGCGGTCGGCACCCATCGCCAGGGCCGTGCGCAGCGTCTCCTGCGCCTGGGTCGGGCCGATGGAGACGACGACGATCTCGGTCGCCGTGCCGGATTCCTTCAGGCGGACGGCCTCCTCGACGGCGATCTCGTCGAAGGGGTTCATCGAGAATTTCACGTTGGAGGTCTCGACACCGGACTGGTCGGTCTTGACCCGAATCTTGACGTTGTAGTCGACGACGCGCTTCACGGCGCAGAGGATCTTCATGGCGCGGGTCCCTTTGAAAATGGGCGGCGTGCGGGCATGGGAGGGCGCTGCCCCCACCCCGACCCTCCCCCGCCGGGCGGGGGAGGGGATTTAGGTGCTCTAACCGGCCGAGAGCGGGGGAGGGTCAGGGAGAGGGCAAAGTGCCCCGCCCCTTACAGCCCCTCGGTCTGCTTGCGCAGGACGTATTTCTGGATCTTGCCGGTGGAGGTCTTCGGCAGCGGGCCGAACACCACCGTGCGCGGGCACTTGAAGTGGGCCATGTGGGCGCGGCAGAAGGCGATGATGTCGGCCTCGGTCGCGGTGGCGCCGTCCTTCAGCGTGACGAAGGCACAGGGCGTCTCGCCCCACTTCTCGTCATGGCGGGCGACGACCGCGGCCTCCAGCACCTCGGGATGCTTGTAGAGCACGTCCTCCACCTCGATCGACGAGATGTTCTCGCCGCCGGAGATGATGATGTCCTTCGAGCGGTCCTTGATCTCGACATAGCCGTCTTCATGCCAGACGGCGAGGTCGCCGGTGTGGAACCAGCCGCCGGCGAAGGCCTCTTCGGTCGCCTTGGGGTTCTTCAGGTAGCCCTTCATGACGTTGTTGCCGCGCATCATGATCTCGCCCATCGTGCGGCCGTCCTTCGGCACCGGCTCCAGCGTGAAGGGATCGGCGACGATCACCGCCTCCAGCATCGGGCCACGCACGCCCTGGCGGGCCTTGATCGCCGCCTTCTCGTCCAGCGACAGGCCGTCCCAGCGATCGTGCCAGACGCAGACCACGGTCGGGCCGTAGCATTCGGTCAGGCCGTAGACATGGGTGACTTCCCAGCCCATGCGCTCCATGCCGGCGATGACGGCGGCGGGCGGGGCGGCACCGGCGACCATCACCTTCACCTTCTGCTCGATGCCCTGCTTCAACTCGGCCGGCGCGTTGTTCAGCATGTTCAGAACGATGGGCGCACCGCAGAAGTTGGTCACCCGCTCCTCGCGGATCAGCTTCAGCACGGCGTCGGGGCGGACTTGGCGCAGGCAGATCGCGGTGCCGGCGGTGACCGCGATGGTCCAGGGGAAGCACCAGCCGTTGCAGTGGAACATCGGCAGCGTCCACAGATACACGGGCGCGTCGCCCATGTTCCAGGACAGCGCGTTCGACACCGCGTTCAGATAGGCGCCGCGGTGGTGATAGACGACGCCCTTCGGGTTGCCGGTGGTGCCCGAGGTGTAGTTCAGCGCGATGGCCTGCCATTCGTCGGCCGGCAGGGTCCAGGCATGCTCCCTGCCGACATCGCTGATGAAGGCCTCGTAATCGCGGTCGCCGATCAGCTCGCCGCCGATGTAGGTCGGATCGTCGATGTCCACCACCGGGATCGGCGCATCCAGCAGGGCCAACGCCTTCTTCGCCACACCGGAGAACTCGCGGTCGACGATCAGGATCTTCGCTTCGCCATGCTTCAGGATGAAGGCGATGGCTTCGGCGTCCAGGCGGGTGTTGACGGCGTTCAGCACGGCGCCGGCCAGCGGCACGCCGAAATGAGCCTCGAACAGCTCGGGCGTGTTGGCGGCCAGCATCGCGACGGTGTCGCCCTTGCCGATCCCCAGGTTCGCCAGCGCCGCGGCCAGACGGCGCACCCGGACGATGGTCTCGGCCCAGGTCCGGCGGACCGGGCCATGGACGACGGCCAGCCGGTCGGGCCACACGGAGGCGGCGCGCTCCAGGAAAGTCAGCGGCGTCAGCGCGACGAAATTGGCGGCGTTGCGGTCGAGGTCGCGTTCATACGGATTGGCGCGAACATCGAGTGCGGCGGCAGTTTCACTCATCGGACCGTTCTCCCCAGGGGTTCTTGTTGCGCGCCGACATTGGGCGCGGCGGTGTTGGAAACAGCCTGTACCAGATCAGCTTTGCGCAACTTTCTCAGGATTATGACCAATTGTTATTGGAGTTGTTGCGGCCCCGGGCAAGCGAGGCACCCCATTCACCGTAACCCGGATCGCCGCAGCCCAGTTCACCGCAGCCCAGTTCACCGCAGCCCAGTTCACCGCAGCCCAGTTCACCGCAGCCAAGTCACGTCGCCGGCGAACAGGTATCCGGCACCGTAGACCGTCTTGATCAGCCGCGGGGCGCGGGGATCGTCCTCGATCTTCTTGCGGATGCGCGACACGCGGACGTCGATGCTGCGGTCATAGGGAAAATCGTCGCGGTCCTGGTCGGGCCCCTGCAGATGCTCCCGCGACAGCACGCGCTTGGGCGCCTTCAGCAGGGTCAGCAGAAGCGAGGCCTCCGCCGCTGTCAGGCTTTCCTGACGGCCATCATCGGCGCTCAGCGTCAGGTTGCCGAGGTCGAAGACCCAATTGCCGAAGCGCGCCCGCGCGGTCTCCGCCGCAGCCGTGGCGCCGGCCAGCTGTTCGCGGCGGCGGATGGCGCTGTTGACGCGGGCGACCAGTTCCCGCGGCTCGAAGGGCTTCACGATGTAATCGTCGGCGCCCAGCTCCAGCCCCAGAATCCGGTCGGAGGTGCCGCCGCGCCCGGACAGGATGATCACGCCGAAGCGCACATCCTCCCACAGTTCGCGAACCAGGGTCAGCCCGTCCATGTCCGGCAGGCCGAGATCGACAAGGCACAGGTCGGGGGCTTGGCGCTGGATCGCCGCCCGCGCCTCCCGCCCGCTAGCCCAGCAGGACACCTCGTAGCCGTATCCCTCCAGCACCTCTTTCACCAGCCGGCGGATGTCGGCCTCGTCCTCGACCAGATAGATGCGCTTTTTCTGCACCACGCGCGTTTCCCCTCGGCACTCGTCGCCCTGTTTTTCCAGGTGCGTTTGTTCGGCCCGATTGCATCAGGCGGCCTGAGTGTATCAGGCCGGCGCGGGTTGGGCGGCGTGGCCGATGGCCGCCACCAGATCCCGCTTGTCCCATGGCTTGCTCAGTATGACGGCATCGGCGGGGATATCGCCATACTCGACCGTGAATCCGCTGACCAGCACCACCCGCATGTCCGGCCGCAGCAGCCGGGCGCGCCGCGCCAGTTCCACCCCCGACAGGCCGGGCATGACGATGTCGGAGACCAGCAGAGACAGCCCGTCGATCTGCTCCACCAGCTCCGCCGCCTCGTCGCCGCTCGCCGCCTCCACCACCGAGAAGCCGAGGTCGACCAGCTGCTGGCGCATCACCTGCCGGACATCGTCGTTGTCCTCCGCCACCAGCGCCAACTGGCCGGACCAGCCGCCGCCCAGGGGTTCGGCCGTCGCCGGTTCGGCATCGGGCAGGCGGGCCACCGGCTCGGCGCGCGGCAGCAGCAGGGTGACGGCGGTCCCCTCCCCCGGCCGGCTATCGATGCGCAGATAGCCGCGCGACTGCTTGACGAAGCCGTAGACCATCGACAGCCCCAGCCCCGATCCCAGCGCCTTGGTGGTGAAGAAGGGCTCCACCGCGCGGGCCAGCGCCTCCGGCGTGAAGCCGGTGCCGGTGTCCGTGACGCGGATTTCCAGGTAATCGTCGGGCCGGACCGGCTCGTCGAAGGACAGGGTGTCCTCCACCCGGCGGATGCCGACCGCGATGTCGAGCCGGCCGCCGCCCGGCATGGCGTCGCGCGCATTGATGGCGAGGTTGACCAACGCGTTCTCCAGCTGGGTCTGGTCGGCGATGGTCCAGCACTCCCGCCCCTCCTCCGGCACGCCGATGGCGATGGAACTGGGGAAGGAGCGGCGCAGCAGCACCGCCATGTCGCGCAGCAGCCCGCACAGTTCGATCGGCTCCGGCTTCAGCGGTTGCTGGCGGGAGAAGGCGAGCAGCCGGGCGGTGATGTCGGCGCCGCGGCGGCCGGCACGCTGGGCCGGCTCCAGATAGGCGTCCAATCCCTTGACCGCGGCGTAGCGCTCGCGCGCCGCCGCAAGGTTGCCGATGATGATCGACAACAGGTTGTTGAAGTCGTGCGCCAGCCCGCCCGACAGCTGGCCGACCGCCTTCAGGCGCTGCGCCTCCACCAGTTGGCGTTCGGTCTGCTTCTCGTCGGTGATGTCCAGGGTCAGCACGAACAGGCCGGTGACGGCGCCGTCCTCCGCTCCACCCTCGCCACGATGGCCCTCGCCGCGATGGGGAATCAGCGTGGTCTTGGTCACCATGTCGCGGCCGTCGCGCGGAAAGGCGTATTCGAAGGTCACCACCTCCCCCGACAAACAGCGGTCGAGATGGGGGCGCAGCACCGCCATGGCGCGCCGGCCGACGACGGCGGCAAGATCGCGACCGATCACCTCGGACTTGTCGCGGCCGACCAGTTCGCCCCAGCGCAGGTTGGCGAAGGTCAGCCGCCCGTCGCGGTCCAGCCCGGCGATGCAGGCGGGGATCGCGTCCAGGATCACGCGCTGGCGCGTCTCCGCCTCCGCCAGCGCCGCGGTGCGGTCGCGCACGCGGCTGTCCAGCGTGGCGACGGTGTCGCGCAGTTGCCGGACCATCCCGTCGAAGGCGGAGGCCAGCAGCCCGATCTCGTCGCCGCGGCGGATGCCGCTCTGCGCGCCGAGGTCGCCGGCCCGCACCTGCACCGCGGTGTCGGCCAGCCGGCGCAGCGGCCGGACCAGACGGCCGACGGCGACATAGCCCAACAGGCTGCCCGCCGCCATCAGCGCCATGCCGATGGCGAGGATGCGGTTGCCCAGCACCACCGACGACCGCTGCAACTCGTCCACATAGACCGACGAGGCGATGTACCAGTCGAAGCCTTCGAAATGCCGGACCCAGCTGATCTTTTCATAGGCGTAGTTGCCGGGATCGTCGGGCTTGTCCCACAGGTAGGTCAGCGGCTCCCCCCTGGCCGCGGCGGCTTTCAGATCCTCGGCGATCGGGCGGCCGGTCGCCGAGTTCAGCCGGTCGCCGAAGGCCGTGCCCTCGATGTTCGAATTCGGGTGGATGATCATCCGGTTCGCCGAATCGAAGATGTAGAGGTATCCGGTGCGGGCGATGCGCAGCTTGCGCAGGGCCTGGCGCAGATCCTCGATCGCCTCGGCCTTTCGCCGCTCCACCTCGGCGTCGACGTCGGCCAGATAGGCGCCGGTGCCGACGATGATGCCGCGTTTGGGCAGATCCTTGAAGAAGCTGAGCTTCGGCGCCCGCTCGTCGCCGTTCGGCCGCCACCACGGATAGGTCTGGAAGCCCTCGCCCTCCCGCTTGGCGGTGGCGACGATGGTGGGCAGGATGTGGCGGCCCAGATTGTCGCGCAGGTCGTCGGACTTCCGCCCCTGATAGTCCGGCGAGGGATGCGACAGGATCACCGAGTCGTAGCCGATGGCCCAGACATAATCCCCGTTGCCGTAGCGGAAGGCGTGCAGCCCCTCCATCGCCTCGCGCCGCGCCTCTTCCGCCGTGATCTCGCCGCGGTCGGCACGGGCATGGACATGCTCGATATAGCCGACGGCCAGTTCGAGCACGTCGCGCAGGCGGGTCTTGTAGGACTCCACCGTGGTGCTGCGCTGCTCCTCCAGCCCGCCGCGGATGCGGCTGACCAGCTCGAATACGTTGTCGAGGATGGTGCGGCTGGCGTCGCGTTCGATCTCGTAGGCCTTCTCCTCGATGAAGGGAACGGAGAAGACATAGGCCGCCGCCGAGAACAGCCCGAGCGAGATCAGGATCGCCGAGAACAGCCGGAGGAACAGGGGCGAGCGGATCATTTTCCGGACGAAGCGGCGGGATATGGGGATCGAAGGGCTCCCCTCCATCATTCCAGCTTCGCTGCCCAGGCTCAATCCGAATCGGTGGAATTGTTACCGGAATTGCGCTGAAACAATTCGTCATATTTCCGGGAAATTTGCGAAACAGTGTTTTGTTAGCCGGAAAAGCATAAGCCCGAACAGGGTGCCACAAGGACGTTTACCGTCTGGAGGAAACATGCACTCCCCCGCGAACACTCCGGTCTACGAACGGGTCCGCCGGAACCCCAAATTCCAGGAGCTGGTGCGACAGCGCAGCCGGCTCGCCCTGATCCTGTCGGCCGTCGTGCTGGTCGGCTATTACAGCTTCATGATGGTGGTGGCCTTCGCGCCGGACCTGCTGCACAAGCCGATGTCCGACGACTCGGCCCTCAGCGTCGGCTTCCCCATCGGGGCGGCGATCATCATCCTGTCCTGGCTGCTGACCGGCGTCTATTCCCATTTCGCCAACGGCCGCTTCCAGGACCTGACCGACGAGATCACGCGGGAGACGCTGCAATGACCGCCCGCCGGATCCTCCTGACGGCGGCTGCCGCCACCCTGTTCGCCCTTCCGGCGCTGGCCGCCGGCGATGTCGGGCAGCTGGAAAAGCAGCCGGTCAACCTGTCCGCCATCGGCATGTTCCTGGCCTTCGTCGTGATGACGCTGGGCATCACCTACTGGGCGGCGAGCCGCACCCGCTCGACTTCCGACTTCTACACCGCGGGCGGCGGCATCACCGGCTTCCAGAACGGACTGGCGATCGCCGGCGACTACATGTCGGCCGCGACCCTGCTGGGTCTGTCGAGCCTGGTGTTCGCCAAGGGCTATGACGGCTTCGTCTACACCATCAGCTTCTTCGTCGGCTGGCCGATCATCCTGTTCCTGCTGGCGGAGCGGCTGCGCAACCTCGGCCACTTCACCTTCGCCGACATTGCGTCCTACCGGCTGGACCAGGGCAAGATCCGCACCTTCGCCGCCATCGGTTCGCTGACGGTGGTGTGCTTCTACCTGATCGTCCAGATGGTCGGCGCCGGCCAGCTGATCAAGCTGCTGTTCGGGCTGGACTACAACATCGCGGTCATCGTGGTCGGCGTGCTGATGGTCGTGTACGTCACCTTCGGCGGCATGATCGCCACCACCTGGGTGCAGATCATCAAGGCGGTGCTTCTACTGGGCGCCGGCGTGATCCTCGCCTTCCTCGCCCTGTCGCGCTTCGGCTTCAGCCTGGAGGCCATCGCCAAGAGCGCCATCGCCTCGCACAAGGACGGCGTGAAGATCATGGGGCCGGGCACGCTGCTGGCCGACCCGGTGTCGGCGGTGTCGCTGTCGCTGGGCCTGCTGTTCGGCACCGCCGCGCTGCCGCACATCATGATGCGCTTCTTCACCGTCCCCAACGCGCGCGAGGCCCGCAAGTCGGTCTTCTACGCGTCGGGCTTCATCGGCTTCTTCTTCCTGATCGTCTGCGTGCTGGGCATGGCGGCGATCACCATCGTCGGCACCGATCCGCAGTTCTTCGAAGGCGGCAAGGTCGGCGGCAAGCTGATCGGCGGCGGCAACATGCCGGTGATGCATCTGGCCAAGGCGCTGGGCGGCGACCTGTTCCTCGGCTTCCTGTCGGCGGTCGCCTTCGCAACCATCCTGGCGGTGGTGTCGGGCCTGGCGCTGGCCGGCGCCTCGGCCATCGCGCACGACCTCTACGCCCGCGTCATCCGCAAGGGTGAGGCGACGGAGCGCGAGGAAATGCGCGTGTCCAAGATCGCGTCGCTGGTCCTGGGCGTGCTGGCCGTCGTGCTGGGCATCGCGTTCGAGAAGCAGAACGTCGCCTTCCTGGTCGGCCTGACCTTCGGCGTCGCGGCGTCGGTGAACTTCCCGGTGCTGATCCTGTCGATGTACTGGAAGGGGCTGACCACCCGCGGCGCGCTGGCGGGCGGCATCGCCGGCCTGATTTCCGCGGTGACGCTGGTGATCCTGTCGAACGCGGTGTGGGTCGTGGTTCTGAACAACCCGAAGCCGATCTTCCCGTACGAGCAGCCGGCCCTGTTCTCGATGACGCTGGCCTTCATCGTCACGATCATCGTGTCGAAGCTGGACAGCAGCGCGTCCGCCCGTGCCGAGCGCGACGCCTTCGAGGACCAGTTCGTCCGCTCCCAGACCGGCATCGGCGCCGCGGCTGCCGCCAAGCACTAACGGTCTGATTTTCCAAAGGAAAGCGCCCTTCCCCACACCGGGGAAGGGCGCTTTTCTTTTGTCAGCCCGCCGACACGCTGTTGTCCTTGCGGCGCGACAGCTGCACCTGACCGTCCAGGCATTTGACATAGCCGGTCTTGCCCGGCTTCAGCCCATCGAGGATCGTCACCAGCGCCCGCGGGATCGCCGCGAACTCCTTGGAGCCGCGCGACTGGCCGTTGTAGACGGCGATGTGCTTGCGCAGGTCCTCCTTGGACACCGGCTTTCCGTCATTCCCGATCATCCCGTCCGCCTTTTGCTCCGTTCACCGGAGACAGGCTTACGCCTGCATCCCGTCGGCCGCAACCGGCTGGGCGACGCGGCCGGCGGGGAAGCGGACGGTGACGACGGTGCCGCAGCCCGGTTCGCTGTCGATGGACAGGCTGCCGCCATGCAGGGCCATCAGGTCGCGGCAGATCGACAGGCCGAGCCCGGTGCCGCCGAAACGGCCGGGGATGCTGCTGTCGGCCTGCTGGAACGGCTCCAGAATGCGGGCCAGCGCGTCGGCGGGGATGCCGATGCCGGTGTCGCACACGGCGATGGCGAGTCCGTCCCCCGCCTCCAACCCTGCCGTCACCGTCACCCGGCCGCCGCGCGGGGTGAACTTCACGGCATTCGACAGCAGGTTCAGCAAGACTTGCCGCAGAGCCCGCTCGTCGGCCAGCAGCCTGGGCAGGCCGGGGGCGCAGTCGCTCTCCAGCGTCACCCCGCCGGCGTCGGCGGGAACCGCCGCCAGCGCCCGGCAGGTCTCGATGGCGTCGGCCGGCTCCAGCCAGCTTTCGTCCAGCGTGTAGCGCCCGGCCTCCAGCTTCGACATGTCCAGCACGTCGTTGATGAGGTCCAGCAGATGGCGCCCGCTGTTCTGCACATGGCGCGCATAGTCGTGGTAGCGCGGACTGCCCAGCGGTCCGAACAGCTCGTGCAGCATGATGTCCGAAAAGCCGATGATCGCGTTCAGCGGCGTGCGCAGCTCGTGGCTCATGGTCGCCAGGAAGGCGCTCTTGGCACGGTTGGCGGCCTCCGCCTGGTCGAGCGCGGCGGCAAGCCGTTCGGCCGCCTCCACCCGTTCGGTGATGTCGCGCGCCTCGACCACCAGCACCGTCACGGCGCCCCCGTCGTCGAAGACCGGCTTGATCGTCACATCCATCACCCGGGTGACGCCGTCGGCGATCACGTCGGTTTCATAGCGGACGAGGCGGCCGGACGCCGCCTTTCCGATCGACTGGCGGAAGGCCTCCGCCAGTTCGCCGGTCCGGGCCCAGCCGCGGAACTCCCAGGCGCGGCGCCCGATCAACGCCTCCGCCGGCAACCCGGCCAGGGCGCAGGCCGGCCGGTTCAATGCCAGCACCCGCCCGTCGGGGGACAACAGCCCCATGATCTGGAAACTGCTGTCGAACAGGGCCTGCGACCGGCGTTCGCTGGCCCGCAGCGCCTGGGTTGTCGTCTCCAGCCGGCCCAGCTGCCGCAAGGCCAGCAGGGCCAGGAGCATGACCACCACCGACACCGCGGCGGTTTCCAGCACGCGTTTCCAGCGGTCGGCATACCAGCCGGCCAGCACATCGTCGGTCCGGATGCGGACATAGACGTAGAACGGCAGGCCCGCCACCCGGCGGACGGTGCCGATCCGCTCGCGCCCTTCCGCCGGATCGAAACCGGACAGCGTCCGCGCGGTTTCGTCGGCGGGCAGGCGGGGCAGGAATCCGGCAAAGGCGGCGCGGTCGCGGTCGAGCGGCAATCCGGCCCGTGAATAGGCCAGGACCGCTCCATTCTCGCGATAGAACAGGATGATGCTGAGCGGTCCAACGTTCTGCGTCGCATAGAGCCGGGTGAAGCGGTCGAGATCGAGTACCGCCACCGCCGAGCCACTGCCGTCGGCCAGCGGCCGGACCATGGCCGCGCGCCAGCCGCCGCCGGCCTCCCGGTAGGGTCCGACGAAGGCCGCCGATCCGCCGGCCGCCGCCTCGGCCAGCGGGGTTCCGGCGACCGACGCCAAGGTGTCCATGCCTGCGGCCTGCCGCACCCGGCCATCCCGCTCCACGATCAGCAGCGTCCTCAGCGCCTGCCCGGGGCCGGCGCCGGCGCCCGGCGCCCAGGCCGTTTCGGCCAGCAGATGGGCAGGAATCTGCCCTCCCTCCGTGATCGCATGCAGGGAATAGCCGGCCACAACCATGGCCCGGCGGGCATCCTCTTCCAGCAGGCTGGACAGGTTGGAGGTCTGGCGCAGACCGTCCTGCAGCGCCCGGTCGCGGGTACGCTCCAGATCGGCGTAGGCCACCAGCCAGAAGCCGGCGATAACCGCCGCGAGCAGGCCGATGCGCATGCCGGCCACCGGCGACAGGGACAACGCGCCTGATCGCAACTGCCGCCACCATCCGCGCGCAGCGCCGGCCGGTTCGGAGAAATCCGTCAAAGGCAAGAGTCCGCCGCGGCTGAATTCCAGAGAACGTCAAGCCGGTTCGGCCGGACGCGGCAAACTGTAGCATGCCCTGCCGGGTGATTTCACGCTCGCGCTCGCCTGATGCGGGTGGGAACTTGTGGAGTGGCGGTCGCGGCCGGAAAGCCGGTGCGGGAAAAGTTTGGCTCGACAAAGCCTGCCGCCCGCGCTTCTCTGCCCCTCAACCATGCGGAGGAGGGTCCGGGCCGGCATGCTTGAGGATTACGTCAACAGCCCGCTTCTGGGGCTTATGCTGTTCCAACTTGCCATCGTGTGGCCGATGGCACGCATCCTGCGCCGGGCGGGCTTCTCGCCCTTGTGGGCGTTGTTCGCGCTGCTGCCGCTGGGCCATGTGGTCGCGATCGGCGTGATGGCGCACAGCCGCTGGCCGGTGCTGCCGGTGCGCGAAACCCGCAAGGTCAAGGCGCGGAGGACGGCATGACGGACACCATCATCCATCTGGGCTTCTGGGAACTGCTGATCGGGTCGATCGTCACGACCTATACGCTGATCGCCGGCGGCTGGGTGCTGGCGAAGGCCGGGCGCAGCCCGCTGTGGATCCTGCTGCTGCTGTTCCCGTACCTGAACGTGATCGCCGTCTGGGTCTTCGCCTATATGCGCTGGCCCTTCGTCGACCGCCCTGCCCATCCGAGCATGCCTGACGGCGAAGGCTGAGCGCCTGCCCGCGCTGAACGGCAGGCAGGATCAAGCCGGCGGGGTCAGGCCGGACCGTCGTCCTCGATCAGGCGGACGATCACGTCGACGCGGGCGACGCGGGTGCCGGCCGGGGCGGTGGGCAGGTTCTGCACCATCAGACGGTCAGCGGGGATATCCTCGAGCCGGCCGGTGGATTCGACGAAGAAATGATGATGGTCGCTGGTGTTGGTATCGAAATAGGACTTGCCGGCCTCCACCACCACCTCGCGCAGCAGACCGGCGGAGGTGAACTGGTTCAGCGTGTTGTAGACGGTCGCCAGTGACACCGGCAGGTCGGCGGCCAGCGCCTCGCCATGCAGTTGTTCCGCGGTGACGTGCCGGTCGCACCCCTCGAACAGCAGCCGCGCAAGGCCAAGGCGCTGGCGGGTCGGGCGCAGCCCGGCGCCGTTCAGCCGGTCGAGGGCTCGCTTGAATGGGCGTTCGGCGGTCATCATGGGCGCGGCACCCGTATGGTCGACACAGGGGCGGACACGAAGGTCCGGGACAGAACCGCGGCACAAGGCCGCAGACCGTTCAACTGTAAAACCATTCGGAAAGGCGGCGCAAGTTATTGTCGCACCGACGTCAACCTGACAGGCGTCAACCTGACAGGCGTCAACCCAACGGGCGTCAGCCGGACAGGCGTCAGCCGGATCGGTCCAATGCAAAGGCCGCCGGCAGTCACCCGCCGGCGGCCCTGTCGGTCCGGTATGGTGGCCGCGGTCAGTAGCCGGAGGCGATCCGCTCCACGAGCTGCTTCACCGTCGGGATGAAGCCGTCATTGTAGTAGGGATCGCTGGCGAAGCGGTAGGCGTTGTGCCCCGCGAACATCAGCTGGTTCTCGCAGTCGTCCGTGTGGCTGACCGCCTGAAGCGTCTTCTGGATGCAGAAGGAGCGCGGATCGGCGCGCTTGCCCGTCGTCCCTTCCTCGTTCTGCGCCCAGTTGGAGAAGCCGCAGGCCGACAGGCAGCCCATGCAGTCGACCTGATCGTGCAGGATCTTTTCCGACTGCTGGGGGGTGACGAAGACCAGCGTGCTGTCCGGCGTCTTCAGCGCGGTGGTGAAGCCCTGGGACAGCCAGCCTTCGGCGCGCTGCTTGTCGCTTTCGGTCACATAGACCGGGCGACCGCGCGGACCGACCGGGAATTCGGCCGAATGCTCGCCCACCGGCTTGGAGAGGTAGGCGACCTGGCGCTCCGACCGGGCCATCAGGTCCAGCAGGAACGGGTTCTTCACCGCCGACGAATAGAAGCCGGTGGGCGAGAAGCGGTTCAGGAAAACGTCGCCCGGCTGCAGCGCGACCAGCTTGCGCTTCCACGCCATGGAGATCGGGCTCTCCTGGGTCAGCAGCGGACGGGTGCCGAACTGGAAGGCGATCGGCCCCAGGTCCGGGTTGTCGATCCAGTCCTCCCACTCCGACAGCCACCAGACGCCGCCCGCCATCACGATGGGGGTGTCGTTCAGGCCGAAGCTGTTCATCATCTGGCGCAGGGCCAGGACACGGGGGAACGGATCCTCCGGCTTCTGCGGATCTTCGGAGTTGGACAGGCCGTTGTGGCCGCCGGCCAGCCACGGGTCCTCGTAGACCACGCCGCCCAGATGTTCGCGGAACTTGTGGTAGGCGCGCAGCCACAGCGCACGGAAGGCGCGGGCCGACGACACGATCGGGTAGTAATGGACGCCGTAGCGCACCGCGATCTCGGCAACCTTGTAGGGCATGCCGGCGCCGCAGGTGACGCCGTGGATCAGGCCCTGCGAGCCTTCCAGCACGCCGTGCAGGATGTGCTCCGCCCCGCCCATTTCCCACAGGACGTTCATGTGGATACGGCCCTGGCCGTTCGACGTTTCGTGCGCGATGCGCGCCTGGGCGATGCCGCCCTCGATGCCGAAGGCGATCAGCTCGTTGTGGCGCTCGCGCCGGGTCTTACCCTTGTAGATCTGCGGCAGAAGGTTGCCGTTCTCATCGTAGCTGTCGGCGTTGACACCCGAAAAGGTGCCAATCCCGCCGGCTGCCGCCCAGGCGCCGGAGCTTTCGCCGTTGGATACGGCAATACCCTTGCCACCCTCGACGAGCGGCAAAACCTCCCGGCCGGACATCTGCAACGGCTTCAACGCCTTCAACGAACCCTCCAAAGACCGAACGTGGCGCCCTGTGGGACACCGGATCAAAAGCGGCGAACAACCAGACGACGAAAAGCTCCGCCGGAATCCACGTGGGTTCCGGCGGGATCGCCAACGCGGTTCTATATATGAGGAATTGGCCCGCCCTACGAGCGGATTCAGCCCCTCGCGCAAAAAACGTTCACGATTTGCCGCAGTTGCGAACGGAAGCGTCAGCGTGTCGACCGTTCCTCCGGCACATCGTCAGGCATGCCCGTGAGACATGCCCCATCAGGCATCCGCACCCAACTCCTGCGCCAGACGCCCCGGTGCGTCGGTGAAGACCGCGGATACCCCCCAGCCGAACAGCGTTCGCGCCCGGTCGGCATCGTTGACGGTATAGCTCAGCACCAGCCGTCCGGTGGCGCGGTATTCCGCCACACTGTCTGCCGTCTGGCGCTTCTGGTCGACATTCAGGGTCGCCGCCCCGATGCGGTCGGCGATGGCCACCCAGTCGGCAGGCGGATCCCACAGCAGGTAGCCGCGCGGGATTTCCGGCCACAACCGCTGTGCAACCTCCAGGCAGGGTACCTCGAAGCTGGACAGCAGAAGCGGCCGGTCGGACGGCCAGAGCGGACGCAGGGTGTTCAGCGCCACCTCCGCCGTGATCTCCTCCTGCCCCGGATAGGGCTTGATCTCCAGGTTCAGGCCGAGGCCGAGGTCGCGGATCAGCGCCACCGCTTCTTCCAGCGTCGGCACCTGTTCTCCGACGAAGCCTGCATCGAACCAGCGTCCGGCGTCGAGCTGCCGCAGGTCCGCCAGATCCAGGAGCGGCACTGGGCCGGTGCCGGTGGTGGTGCGGTCCAGCGTGTCGTCATGGATCAGCACCGGGCGCTGGTCGCGGGTCAGCATGACATCCACCTCGACCCAGCGGGCGCCCTGGCGGGCAGCCTCCCGGATCGAGGCGAGCGTGTTTTCCGGCGCATTTTCCTTGGCGCCGCGATGGCCGATCAGGCGGGGAAGAGTCGACAGCATGGGTCTCGCAGGAGTAAGAGCGGTCGCTTTCCTACATGACCCATTCCGTCGAGACGGGAAAGAGCGATGAAGGCCCTGCACAGCGTTTCCGATCTGGTGGCCGCCGGGCTGATGACGCCGGAGGCGGGCGAAGCCGTGCGTACAGTCGCCGACCGCTACGCCGTGGCGCTGACCCCGTACCTGCGCGAGACGCTGGCCGGACGCACGGATCCGCTGGACCCGCTCCATGCCCAGTACGTCCCCTCCCCCGCCGAGGCGTACAGCACGCCGGAAGAGCTGGAAGACCCCATCGGCGACGTGGCCCGCAGCCCGGTGAAGGGCATCGTTCACCGCTACCCCGACCGGGTGCTGCTGAAGCCGCTGCATGCCTGTGCCGTCTATTGCCGCTTCTGCTTCCGCCGCGAAATGGTGGGTCCGGGCGGGGAGGCGCTGACCGCCGACGAGATGGACGCGGCCCTGGCCTATATCCGTGGCCATGAGGAGGTGTGGGAGGTCGTGATCACCGGCGGCGACCCGCTGCTGCTGTCGCCGCGCCGGCTGCGCGGGATCGTACAGGCGCTGTCGGCCATGCCGCATGTCGGCATCGTCCGCCTGCACAGCCGCATTCCCGCCGCCGACCCGGAGCGCATCACCCCGGAACTGCTGGAGGCGCTGACCGCCCCCAACCTCGCCACCTGGGTCGCCGTCCACATCAACCATGCCGACGAGCTGACCCCGCCGGTGCGCGCGGCGCTTGCCCGGCTGGTGGAGGCCGGCATCCCGCTGGTCGGCCAGACCGTCCTGCTGAAGGGCATCAACGACAGCCATGCGGCGCTGGAGGCGCTGTTCCGCGGCATGGTGCGCAACCGGGTGAAGCCCTATTACCTGCATCATCCCGACCTTGCCGCCGGCACCAGCCATTTCCGCCCGACCCTGGCCGAGGGGCAGGCGCTGGTGACCGGCCTGCGGGGGCGGCTGTCCGGCCTGTGCCAGCCCACCTATGTCCTCGACATCCCCGGTGGCCACGGCAAGGCCCCCGCCGCCCCGGCCTGGATCGAGGAGCAGGGCGAGGACAGTTATCGCGTGACCGACTTCACCGGCCGGGTTCACGATTACCGCGGCTGAGCGTCCGCTCTCAGATCGCCTCGGCCCCCAGCGCCGCGGCCCAATGGGCGACACGCGCCTTTAGCGCGGCGGTGCGGGCGAAGGCAAGCTCCTCGTCCTCCAGCCGCTCGACAACTTCGAAGGCCAGCGACTCGGCGCCATAGGCGTTCCATGCCGCCTGCAAGCTGCGGTGCGGACAGCCGCCCATCTTCAGCTGGAACCAAAGCCGGTTCTGGATCTTGTCGAGATCGGGCGCGCCGCCCACCCATGCCGAACCGGCCGACAGACAGCGGACGGCGAACACGCCGGCCACGCTCTTGCGCTCCTTGTAGGCCGCCACCGCAGCCTTGCGACCCTCTTTGCCAACCATGTCCACCCTCACCACATGCATCATCGCTCCCGAGTGATTATACCCGGGTGATATTCGGCGCAAGGTTTTATCCGGGTATTATCCCCAGAGGGCCGGGGTGCCGAACAGCGGATCGGGGTTGATCAGGGCGTTGTGGATGCCGACGACCGACGCGAAGCCGGTCCACAGAATCAGCGGCGTCCAGATCAGCGCGATGCTGCGGTCGTCCCGCGCCACCAGCGCGATGCAGATGGACGTGATGATGAAGAAGGACACCGTCCAGGCCGCGGCAAGGATCGAGCTGCCCAGCGTGAAATAGACGAGGCTGAAGGTGGCGTAGATCACCCAGGTCACCGCCTGGAGCCCGATCAGCAGGCCGCGGTCGCGGATTCGCCGCGCCGGGTTCAGCAGGCGGATGTCGCCCCAGATCTGGAAGACGTTCAGCGTGAACCACATCACCGGAAACGCCCAGCCCGGCGGCTGCAGCGGCGATGGCTGGTGCCCGGCGAACGGCTGGCCGCCACGCTCGACGAAGCCCCAGGCGTTGACGATGACCCAGAACAGCAGGGGTTGCCACCAGCGGACCCGGAAGGGGGCGGGCGGTGGCGCGGTGTATGTGGCGTGGCTCATGCCCCGCGAGATAGCGCGCAGGCCCCAATGGTCAAGTCAGCGCCCTTTCAGCGCCGCGCCCCCAGCGAGGCGAGCTGGAACAGCACACGGGCGCACAGGGTCTCGTCCGGCATGTTGGTGCGCTTGCAATCGGCCTCGGCATCGACCAGCCGCTCCAGAGCCTGGCGGACATGGCCGGGCGACCAATGGCGGGCCTGCCTGACCAGCCGGGTCTTCAGCTTGAAGAAGACCGGCGGGCGCAGCGACTCGACGGCAGCCTCCGGCGACTTGCCGGCGGCAACCTGGGCGCAGAGCAGTTGCAGGCGCTGGAAATGCCGCTGGGCTCCGCGCAGGATCGGCACCGGCGAGGTGCCCTCGGCAAAGAGCCGCGCCAGCGAGCGGTCGAGGGTGGCGAAATCACCCTCCGCCGCCGCCCACACCGGCTCATCCATTGACAGGGCGGCGCTGTCGCCGATGCAGGCCTGGGCGTCCTCCAGCCGCACGCGCTTGCCGTCGCCCATATAGAGCGCCAGCTTCTCCGCCTCGCCGCGGGCGACCATGCGGTCGCCGACGAGGTTGGCGGACAGGAAGCTCAGCGCGTCGGGATCGGCGGTCAGGCCATGGCCGTGCAGGATGTCGGCGATGACCCGGCCGAGCGACGCCTCCTCCTCCACATAGCAGGGAATGGCGGCGGCACCATCGGCGCCTTCGAACAGAAGCCGCAGCTTGGAGCGGGCCGAGAGGTCGCCCGACTCGACCACCACCAGACTGTCGCCCGGCGGCAGGTTTTCCAGGAAGGCGGTGAAGGCGGCCGTGCTGTTGTCCTCGGCGTCACGGACGCGGATCAGGCGTCGGCCACCGGTGAAGGAGATCGCCGCAGCCTCGTCGGCCAGCCGCGCCGGATCATCGGCCAGCGAGCGACCCAGGAATTCGGCAACCCGAAAGGGATCGGACAGGTCCGTGACCACCGTCTTGCCCAGTGTCTGGGCACGATCCCGCACGAGGCCCGAGTCGGGGCCATAAAGCAGCACCGCCCGGACCTTGGGGTCCGGGCTGCGCAGGAAACCGTCGATCGCCTTGGGCTGAAGCTTCACCCGAACATCTCCCGCCGGTCAGGACCCGCGGCCGAGATACATGGCGACGCGGGTGGTGATGTCGTTGGAGATGTCCTCGAGCGCCCGGTCATAGGCGCTCTGCACCGTCGCGATGGCGGCGTAATGCTGTTCCAGCGTGTTGTAGCTGATCATCGAGCGCGAGCTGGACTGAAACACCACCTGCCCGGTCTGGGTGTCGGTCAGCCGGTAGGGCGCGTTGACCAGCAGCTGGGCGCGCACCGCGGTGGCATCCTTCTGCAGGGCCAGCTTCTGCTCCGACGCCGACAACGCCACGTCCAGCCGGTAGCGCGGATTGCTCGGCCGCTCCGACGGATAGAAGTTGTCGATCAGCAGGTTGCGGAGCTTCTGCCCTTCCCGGTCGGGGATCGACGCGATGTCGACCTCCATCAGCCGGTCCGCCGCCGCGGCCCCGACGCCCTTGCCGCCATAGAGCGGCTGGAAACCACAGCCCGAGAGGGACGCGGCGGACAGGCCGAGCGCGAGGGCGAACAGCCCCCGCGCCGCGGTCTGCCGGATCGGGCTCCGGCGGAACGAGCCCTGGCGGATCGGGCTGGGATCAGACGACGACATTGATCACCCGGTTCGGGACGACGATGACCTTGCGGGCCGGCTTGCCGTCCATGGCACGCTGGACGTTGGCATCGGCCAGCGCCGCCTGCTCGGCCGCATCCTTGTCCATGTCGCGCGGCAGTTCCAGCGTGGCGCGCAGCTTGCCGTTGACCTGGACCGCGACCTTGACGCTGTCCTCCACCACCAGGGCGGGGTCGGCATCCGGCCAGGGCTGGTCGGCCAGCAGCGTGGCGTGGCCCAGCTGGGCCCAAAGCTCCTCACCCAGGTGCGGCATCATCGGGCCGACGAGACGGACCAGCGACTCGAAGCCCTCGCGCAGGACCCAGGCATCGCCCTCGCCCTTGCCGTCCAGTTCGCCCAGCGCATTGGACAGCTCGCGGACGCGGGCGACCGCCTTGTTGAAGCGGAACTTGTCGAGGTCCTCCGACACGCCGGCGATGGTCTTGTGGACCAGACGGCGGGCGGCCTGGGCCTTCGGGCCGAGCGACTCGGGCCTCGGCGTGCCGGCGGCGGGCAGTTCCACCGGCGCCTCCGTCACCATCCGCCACAGGCGGTTGATGTAGCGCCAGGCGCCGTCGATGCCGGCCTCGGTCCATTCCAGATCGCGTTCCGGCGGGCTGTCGGACAGCATGAACAGGCGGGCGGCGTCGGCGCCGTAGGTGCCGATGATGTGCGCCGGGTCCACCACGTTCTTCTTGGACTTCGACATCTTCTCGACGCGGCCGACATTGACCGGCGCACCGCTGTCGGCCCGGACCCATTCGCCCTTGTCGTTCTTCGTCAGGTCGGTCGGGGCCAGCCAGGCGCCGGTGCCGGCATCCTTGTAGGTCTCGTGGTTGACCATGCCCTGGGTGAACAGGCCGGTGAACGGCTCGTCCAGGTTCAGGTAGCCGCAGGTCTTCAGCGCGCGCGTCCAGAAGCGGCTGTAGAGCAGGTGCAGGACCGCATGCTCGATGCCGCCGATATACTGGTCGACGCCCAGCCAGTAATCGACGGACTCGCGGGTGAAGGCCGCATCCTCGGTCTTCGGCGAGCAGAAGCGGGCGAAATACCAGGACGACTCGATGAAGGTGTCGAAGGTGTCGGTCTCGCGCAGCGCCGGCTTGCCGCAGGTCGGACAGCTGGTGTGCTTCCAGGTCGGATGGTGGGCCAGCGGGTTGCCGGGCTTGTCGAAGGTGACGTCCTCCGGCAGCACGACCGGCAGCTGGTCGTCCGGAACCGGGACGATGCCGCACGACTCGCAGTGGATGACCGGGATCGGGCAGCCCCAATAGCGCTGGCGCGACACGCCCCAGTCGCGCAGCCGGTACTGGGTGGTGCGCTCGCCCTGGCCCGCCGCCTCCAGCCGCTTGCCGGCCTCTTCCTTCGCCGACTCGGTGTCGAGTCCGTCGAGGAAGGTGGAGTTCCGCAGCACGCCGGGGCCGGTGTAGGCCTCGGTCCCGACCTCGAACGCGGCCGGGTCGGCGTCGGCGGGGATCACCACCGGACGGACCGGCAGGTTGTACTTGCGGGCGAAATCCAGGTCGCGCTGGTCATGCGCCGGGCAGGCGAAGATCGCGCCGGTGCCGTATTCCATCAGCACAAAGTTGGCGACATAGACCGGCAGCTCCCACGACGAATCGAAGGGATGCACGACCTTGAGGCCGGTGTCGAAGCCGCGCTTCTCCGCCGTCTCGATCGCTTCCTCGCTGGTGCCCAGCCGGTTGCACTCGGCGATGAACTCGGCCAGTTCCGGGCTGGACGCGGCCAGTTCGGCCGCCAGCGGGTGATTCGGGGAGATCGCGGCGAAGGAGGCGCCGAACAGCGTGTCGGGCCGGGTGGTGAAGACCTCCAGCTCCTCCTCGCGACCCTTGATCTTGAAGTGGAAACGGACGCCGGTGGATTTGCCGATCCAGTTCTCCTGCATGATGCGGACGCGCTCGGGCCAGCGGTCCAGCGTCTCCAGGCCCTTCAGCAGGTCTTCGGCATAGGCGGTGATCTTCAGGAACCATTGCGACAGCTTGCGCTTTTCCACCAGCGCGCCGGTGCGCCAGCCGCGGCCGTCGATCACCTGCTCGTTGGCGAGAACGGTGTTGTCCACCGGGTCCCAGTTCACCCAGGATTCCTTGCGGTAGGCCAGGCCAGCCTTCAGGAAATCCAGGAACATCTTCTGCTCGTGGCGGTAATACTCCACGTCGCAGGTGGCGATCTCGCGGTCCCAGTCGATGGACAGGCCCATCGTCTTCAGCTGCCCGCGCATGGTTGCGATGTTCTCGCGCGTCCAGGCGGCCGGATGGACCTTCTTCTCCAGCGCGGCATTCTCGGCCGGCAGGCCGAAGGCGTCCCAGCCCATCGGGTGCAGGACGTTGAAGCCCTTGGCGCGCTTGAACCGCGCGATCACGTCGCCAATGGTGTAGTTGCGGACGTGGCCCATGTGGATGCGCCCCGACGGATAGGGGAACATCTCCAGCACATAGTATTTGGGCCGGGAGGCGTCCTCGCGCGCGGTGAAACAGCCTTTGCCGTCCCATACGCCCTGCCACTTCGCCTCGGTTTCCTTGACATTATAACGCGACATGAGCGCGACGCCGTTTTCCGTTGTACCAGATGCTCGAAGACTTGCCCGACAGTCGAACCGGCCTTGAGGACCGCCTTAGAGGAGTGCCTCGGGCCGGCCGCCGCGTCAGCGGGCGGCGGCGTTCTGCGACACGCGAAGCTGCCGGGCGCGGGTCAGCACCGCATCCTCCAGCTGGCCGGCGGTCTCCGGACCGACGTTGATGTCGCGCCAGTCGTTGCCCGTGCGCTGCTGCTTGAACACCGAAACCCGGACGCCGTCGGCCCGCAGCTGGCGGTCCATGATGTAGAGGTTGACCTTGAACCGCTCGTTCGGCGAATCGGGAGGGGTGTACCAGTCGGTCAGGATCACGCCGCCGAACGGATCGGCCGAGGCGATCGGCATGAAGGAGAGCGTGTCGAGCGAGGCGCGCCACAGGAAGCTGTTGACGCCGATGCCGCCGGCGCTGTCCTGGTCGCCGCCGCGCTTGTTCTTGCCGAACAGGTTCAGGCCGCCATCGGTGCCGAGCAGGCTGCCGAACTTGTAGTCCTTGTTCTTCATCTGCTCTTCGACGGTTTCGGTCTTGCCGCCCCAGCTTGCGCAGCCGGCGATCGAGACGGAAGCCGCGAGCAGTACAGGGACAAGGCGAAGGGCGGTCGAACGGCGCATGGTCGGGAACCCGGTTCAGAAAAGGGGTTGCCGCGCGCGAGTCACGCGCGGAATGCCGGTGAACAGACCATAAGTGGACGGCCCCACGCAACAGCGGATGCGTCTTTGCCCCGCCCCGCCACAACAGGACGACAACAGTCCGCCCCTGCCCTGCTCGACTGTGGCGGGCAGGCCGGAGCCCCCCTTCTTAGTGTGCTCCGTGCGACACACTGTCCCCCCAATGCAGCAATCCCGGAGATTTGCCGCTTGCTGGCAAGGGCCGGGGTGCGTACGAAAGTCTCAGCCAGGACGTCAACCAGGCTGAAACATCTGCTGCCAGGATGGAGGCAACAATCATGAACCGTTATCTGCTGGCCGGCGCTGCCGCCGCTGCTCTCGCTCTCGGTGCTGGCGCTGCCAACGCCCAGGCCAAGTTCGAAGTCAAGGTTGGCGGCGACGCCTACTTCGAAGCCGGCTACGTCGATCAGGATCTGGACGCCGGCCTGCGCTCGACCGAGTTCCGCAACCGTCTGCGCATCAACATCATCCCGTCCGCCAAGGCCGACAACGGCCTGGAGTACGGTGCCCGTCTGCGCTTCCGCGCGAACGCCGGTGCCAACAACGGCCGCACCACCGACGCTGACCGCGCGTACATCTTCGCGCAGGGCACCTTCGGCCAGGTCCGCCTGGGCGTGACCAACTCCTTCAACGACGAGACCTACGTCTCGGCCCCGACCGACTACCTGCCGCTCGGCCTGGTCGATCAGGTCCAGAACTGGTTCGGTCCGAACACCAACATCGGTGGCAACGGCCCGGCCTCGACCGTTACCGGCAACAGCATCATTTGGCCGTCGCTGAACGCCGATGCCAACGCCACCAAGATCGTCTACTTCTCGCCGCGTTTCGCCGGTCTGCAGCTGGGCGCCAGCTACACCCCGCGTAACGACAGCTCGCACACCGACGTGAACCGTACCGACACCATCGGCACCTTCGCCGCCGGTGGCAACGGCACCTACCAGGACATGGTGGAAGTCGGCGCGAACTACAACAACACCTTCGGTGGCGTGACCGTCAAGGCCAGCGCCGGCTACATGTGGGGTGAGGCCGTCGGCAACGTCGCCGGCTCCAACTACAAGGACCTGAACGGCTGGCAGGCCGGTGCCACCGTCGGCTACGCTGGCTTCAGCGTCGGCGGCAGCTACACCGACTACGGCAAGTCGGGCCTGAACGACCGCGCCGGTCTGTTCACCGAGAACACCCGTAACTGGGTTGTCGGTGCTCAGTACACCACCGGCCCGATCGTCGTCGGCGCCAACTACAAGAACGGCAAGGACGCCGGCTCGGTGGCCCTGCGTGGCGACCGCGAGCTGCAGGTCTACGAAATCGGCGTCGGCTACACCGTCGCTCCGGGCCTGACCCTGCAGGCTCAGTACGACTACTTCGACCTGGACGCCGAGACCTCGGCTCTCAGCGACAAGGGCAACGTCGTGCTGGTCCGCTCGATCCTGGCGTTCTAATCGGTCTTCCGATCAGACGTCCGGCAACGGACAAGAAGGGCGGTGGCTTCGGCCACCGCCTTTTTTCTTGCGCATTTTCCAGGCAAGTCGCCCAAAATCAGTGCTGCGAATGTGCCAAAAATTCGGCACGCCCATATTATTGTTATATATCAACGAGTTGGCTGTGTGCTTTCGCTGCAACTGTGTTGCGGACGTGTGAAGGCGCTGCAGTTTGCCTCTTGCCGGCCGAAACCGCGCGCGGTTAAGTCATAGCTACAAAGACAACCGCGCGCTCCCGCTTATACGGGGCGTACGCACAAGGATGGACAATCCATGAAGCGCTCTCTCGTCATCGGCTGCGCCGCCGTTGCCCTCGCCGCCGGCTGCGGCACCGCCTCGGCCCAGTCCAAGTCCAAGTTCGATATCCTGATGGGCGGCGACGCCTTCTTCCAGGGCGCCTACGTCGACCAGGACAACGACAGCGGCCTGCGCCAGACCGAGTTCTCCAACCGCTTCCGCCTGACCGTCACGCCGACCGCCAAGGCCGACAACGGTCTGGAATACGGCGCCCGCCTGCGCCTGCGCGCCGCCAGCGGCACCAGCAACGTCCGCACCACCGACGCCGACCGCGCGTTCATCTTCGTGAACGGCACTTTCGGTTCGGTGCAGGCCGGCGTGACCAACGGCCCGTCGGATGACTGGGGCGTCATCGGTCCGAACGTCGACGGCATCTCGGGCAGCCCGGACGGCTTCTACGCCAACTACTACGGCGTCACCTCGCTGCCGTACGTCACCGGTTCGCTGCGCACGCTGGAGTCGGGCGACGCCAGCACCAAGATCGTCTACACCACCCCGAGCTTCGCCGGCTTCAAGATGTCCGCTGCCTACACGCCGACCTACGGCAGCAGCAACACCGACGTGAACCGCCGCAAGAACGTCACCTACAACGACATGGGCGAAATCCAGGCCGGCTATAAGGGTGAGTTCGGCGGCTTCGGCGTGGAGGCGAGCGTTGCCTACCAGTTCGCCGAAGCTCCGTCGGGCTTCGAGGATCTGTCGTCGGTCCACACCGGCGCGACCCTGACCTACGGCGCCTTCGCCATCGGCGGCAGCTATGCCTTCAGCGGCGACAGCGGCTACGCCAAGGGCCACCGCGGCGTCGACGACAACCAGATCTGGCTGGTTGGTGCCCAGTACACCCTGGGTCCGGTCATCCTGGCCGCCACCTACACCGACGCCAAGGGCGCCAATGTCGGCAGCGGCGCCGCCACCGCGGCCGATTATGCCCGCGCCCACATCTACCAGGCCGGCGTGACCTACACCGTCGCCCCGGGCCTGACCACGGGCCTGGAGTACAGCTACGTCGACAACAAGTCGGGCGGCGTGAACAACGACGCCAACATCGTTCTGTGGGACACCCGCTTCTCCTTCTAAGGGGCGGGCTTCCTGGCAGCAAACGCGAGGGCGGCGGAGAAATCCGCCGCCTCTTTTTATGTCCGCTCCGTCGGACTTTTTCGTGTGCGCAGCCCAGGCGGCGAGGCTCCGCAACATGGCCGCCATTCGATCGAAGCAGAGCTTCCGCTCCCCCCACGTATTTTTGTTCGCAACAGCCATGCTGTCGCTCTTCACCAAGTTGATTACCCCGTCCGAGTGATATTGCGGTGATATTCGATGAAGTCACCACTGAAGCAGGAGCGGTTGCTTAGCATCCAAAGCGACATGATCCGGGATTCCGTGTTTTCCGCGCAACTGCGGCTGGAATGCGAAGACTGTCCGTCTCTTTGCCACTTGCCGGCCTGATGGGGGCGGGATTAAGTCATGGGGTACAAAGACACCGCTGGCACCCCGGGATCGCAATCAGGACCGCCGGGATGCATGCACCAAGGATGACATCCATGAAGCGTTCTCTCGTCATCGGCTGCGCCGCTGTTGCCCTCGCCGCCGGCTGCGGCACCGCCTCGGCCCAGTCGAAGTTCGACATCCTGCTGGGTGGCGACGCCTACTTCCAGGGCGCCTACGTCGACCAGGACATCGACACCGGCCTGCGCCAGACCGAGTTCGCCAACCGCTTCCGCCTGACCATCACGCCGACGGCCAAGTCCGACAACGGCCTGGAATACGGCGCCCGCCTGCGCCTGCGTGCCGCCGGCGGCACCGGCAACAACCGCAGCACCGACAGCGACCGCGCGTTCATGTTCGTGAACGGCAGCTTCGGCACGATCCAGGCCGGCGTGATCAACGGCCTGTCGGACGAATACGGCATCATCGGCCCGAACGTCGAAGGCATCGAAGGGTCGCCGGACGCCCAGTACCTGAACTACTACGTCAATGCCAACGGCGCCCCCTATGTGCTGGGCAGCCTGCGCACGCTGGAGTCGGGCGACGCCAGTTCCAAGATCATCTACCTGTCGCCGAGCTTCTCCGGCTTCCAGGTCGGTGCCGCCTACACGCCGACCTACGGCAGCAGCAACACCGACGTGAACCGCGTCAAGAACAGCACCGCCTACCGCGACATGGCTGAAATCCAGGCCACCTACAAGGGCGAGTTCAGCGGCTTCGGCGTGGAGGCGAGCGCCGCCTACCAGTTCGCCAAGGCGGCCAGCGGGCTTGAGGATCTGTCCTCGGTCCATGTCGGCGCCAATGTGTCCTACGCCGGGTTCAAGGTCGGCGGCAGCTATGCCTTCAGCGGCGACAGCGGCTATGCCACCGGCACCCGCGGCGTGGACGACCAGCAGCTCTGGATCGTCGGCGTCAACTACACCATGGGGCCGGTCATCCTGGCCGCCAACTACACCGACGCCCAGGGCATCGACAGCGACTTCGCCGGTCTGAATTCCCGTGCCCATGTCTGGCAGGCCGGCGTGACCTACACCGTCGCCCCCGGCCTGACCACCGGTCTGGAATACAGCTATCTCGACAATAAGGTCGGCGGCGTGAGCAACGACGCCAACATCATCCTGTGGGACACCCGCTTCGCCTTCTGAGCGGCGGGTTCCGGATCGGACATGGAAAAGGCGGCGGAGCGATCCGCCGCCTTTTCGTTTTTCAGGCCGCTCACTTCTTCGGGGCCGATTTGGGCGGTTCCGATTTGGCGTTCTTGTCCGCTGTCTCGCACATCATGAACAGCACCGATGACTCCAGCGGCGTCCAGACCAGCAGATAGCGCGACTTCTCGCGATCGGCGAGGAAGGCGAGGGTCTCGGAATCGGTCACCGCCTTGGGATGGATTTCGCCCAGCAGGTAGCCGAGGCGGCCATAGTTGGCCATGGTGCCCTGGAAGATGAAGTCCAGCCGCTCCTGGTCGTCCTTGGCAACCTCCCAGCCGAACTGCTCCTGGCGCACGCAACGGCGGCCGAATTCGTCCAGGATCTTGTCCATATAGCTGCGGTAGGTGCCGTCATCGGTCAGCGGATAAGCGGGCTCGCTGAAGCGGACCTTGGTCATCGGCGACCCCGCCATGACCTTGGCCTTCCCCTGCTTGCCGGTGGGCTTTGCCGGTGCCGCAGCCTTCGGTGCGGGTTTCGCGTGCTCTTCGGCGCGGACGGGGGTGGCGGCAATGAGGCCGGCGGTCAGTGCCGCCGGCAAGGCGGCCGCGGCGGCAAGCAGGCTGGCGGAGAGCAGGGAACGAAACGGACTCCGCATGCGGAGGTCTCCTCGATGTGCAGACGATGACGATGCCGGTGCCCCCATCCAGGCGCCCCCGTCCAAGTGCATTGGGTAGGGCGCGTTGGGGCGCTTGCGTTTCCGCGGACCGTCCGCTAACACGCCGCGGAAGCGCTGTACACCCGCAGCGACCGGATTGGGGGCGGCCATGACGACGACGCAGGGCACTGGCAAAGATACGCAAACCAGCGGCGAAGCAGGCGGTTCCGCGACTGCGGACGGCGTGACGGCCCGGCTCGACTCGGTGCGCCGCGCCATCGCGGAAACGGCTGCGGCCTGCGGTCGGGGCGAGGGGGCGGTGACGCTGGTCGCGGTGTCGAAGACCCACCCCGCCGAAGCGGTGGAGGAAGCGCTGTCGGCCGGCCAGCGCGTGTTCGGCGAAAACCGCGTGCAGGAGGCCAAGGCCAAGTTCCCGGCACTGAAGGAGCGTTTTCCCGATCTGGAACTGCACCTGATCGGACCGCTGCAGACCAACAAGGTCAAGGACGCCGTCGCGCTGTTCGACGTGATCCAGACACTGGACCGCCCCAAGCTGGCGGAAGCTCTGGCGGAGGAGATGGCGAAGACCGGCCGCCGCCCGCGCTGCCTCATCGAGGTCAACACCGGCGAGGAGCCGCAGAAGGCCGGCATCGCCCCGGCCGAGGTCGAAGCCTTCCTGGCCGACTGCCGCGACCGTCTGGGGCTGCCCGTCACCGGACTGATGTGCATCCCGCCGGTGGACGAGGAGCCGGCGATGCATTTCGCCCTGCTGGCGGAGATGGCGCGCCGGCTGGGACTGGCCGAGATCAGCATGGGCATGAGCGGCGATTACGAGACGGCGGTGCGGTTCGGCGCCACCCATGTGCGGGTGGGCACGGCGATCTTCGGCGCGCGTCCCTATCCCGCGGAATAACGGCCCGCATTTTTCCGGCAGGCGCATCATCCCGCAGGTGCGGCGACGCTCAGCGCGCTGTCCGGGTCGCAGTCTTTCAGCAGGCGCAGCATGTCGTCGGGCGCCAGCGCGACACAGCCGGCGGTCGGCGTGCGGTCCGGGCGGATCAGGTGCAGGAACACGGCACTGCCCAGTCCCGGCACCACCGGGTCGTCGTTGTGCCCCATCACCACCACGATGTCGTAGACATGGTCGTCCCGCCACATCGCCTCGTGGCTGGCGGGATAGGGTCGCGTGACAGGACGGTTGTAGGCCGGATCCTCGGGCGAGTCGCACCAACCGTCATCCTCGGCGATGGCGCCGAGCGGCAGGCCGGTTTCCGGCGGCGGCAGCCGGTCGGCGCGCCACAGGACACGGCGCAGCACGAAGCGGCCTACGGGGGTAGCGCCGTCGCCCTCCCGCTTGTCGGTGCGCACGCCGCCGCGGCCGAGCACGCAAGCGACATCGCCGCCGGGCCAGCGCAGGCGGCCGGTGGTCGCCTCCGGACCGCCGTCCGGCGTCACGATGATCTCGATGCTCATCCCGATACCCGCGTGGTGCCGGTGGCGCCCTGGGCCGCTTTGCGCGACTGCTCGTACTTCGCCAGATTGCGCATCATCGTTTCCGACAGCATGTCCGGCGAAACAGCCGCCGGCCCGGCGGTCGCGGCTGCATCGCCCGGCGCGGCGCTGGCGGGCTGTGCATTGGTGGGCTGGGCGGGCGCAGCCTGGTTGCCGTTGGCGGGAGCGGCACCGGCGGCTCGCGCCGCGGCCATGACCGATCCGGGGACCGGCGCGGCGTTGCGGGGCACGCTGTGCTTGGCCAGGGCGGAACTGGCGAGCGGGGTGTCGCGCGCCGGCATCTTGCTGGGGTGCGGCACCGCACCACCGCCCGCCAGCTGCGCCACCAGGGCCGGCGAGGCCTCGGCGGCAGGGGCGGACGCAGGAGCGGGGCCGGGAGCGGAGAGCCTGACCGGCTGACCGGTCGCCATGGGGGAGTTCGCAGCGGAAGCGGCCGAAGGTGCCGTGGGGCTGGCCGCCGCCAGTGCCGCGGCGAGACCGCCTGCGGGCGGTGCTCCCTCCGCGGCCTTGGACGGCTGCTTACCGGACGGATCCGCGGGGGAGCCGGATTTGGCCGGCCCCCCCGAGGCGTCCGCGACGGCCGTGGGGGTGGCGGGATGGTCGCCGCCCCCAAAGCCGAGCGAGGCCATGACCGTCTCACCGACATCCTTGCCCGTCGACTGTTCGATCACCGCGTTGGCAATGGACGCCATGCCGCCGATGACGCCGCCATACAGGATGTCGCCCATGACCCGCATGGACGGCTGGATGGTGTCGCCGGTGATCTCGCGATAGACGGTGCTGACGATCGGGATGTGCTGCAGCGGGTTGATGATGTCCAGGAAGTCCCAGAAGGACATGTCGCCCTGGATTTCGACCGACCCGCCATTGTGGCCGCCGTCGATGACCGGCGACGCTTTTTCGCGCGGCGCCGGACGATGGACGGCGCTGCTGTCGATGGTGGTGGCGTCGATGGCCATGGGCGGTCTCCCGGCTCGGTGGTCACCACAGGGTACAGCAATCCTTATGCCAACCCGACCGGTCCCACCCGGTACGGAATCCCGCGATTCGGGAGCTTCGGGGCGGTCCGCACCCGGAATCCGATTCCCAGTGGCGGGGGCGATGGCGGATGGCGGCAAGAACTGCCGGGTCGGCGGGGCGATTCGTGCCCCGCCATTCCGGCTCGGAACCAATGGCTCAGAACATGTGGCCGCTGCGTTCCGCCTTGGTGCGCAGGTAGCCCTCGTTGTGGCCGTTGGCGGGGAAGATATGGGCCACCCGCTCCACCACCGCGATGCCGCAGCGGGCGAGCTGGCGCAGCTTCTCCGGATTGTTGGTCATCAGCCGCACGGCCGAGAAGCCCAGCTGGCGCAGCATCTCCGCCGCCGGCAGATAGACCCGTTCGTCCGCTTCGAAGCCGAGGATCTCGTTGGCGTCCACGGTGTCGAACCCGCGGTCCTGGATCCGGTAGGCGCGCAGCTTGTTGACCAGCCCGATGCCGCGCCCTTCCTGCGCCAGATACAGGAGCACGCCGCTGCCCTGCCGGGCGATCTCGGCGATGGCGCCGCGCAGCTGGTCGCCGCAGTCGCAGCGCAGGGATCCCAGCAGGTCGCCGGTGAAGCACTCGGAATGCAGGCGGGCCAGCACCGGCTGGTCCGGATCGGGATCGCCGATGACGATCGCCAGATGCTCCGGCCCGCCATCGGCCGGGCGGAAGGCGTAGATGCGCGTGTTCTCCGACCCCACCAGCGGCACCCGCGCGTCGGCGACGCGGCGCAGGGTGCGCACCACATGGACGCGGTAATCGGCGACGTCCGACGCTCGCACCAGCAGCAGGTCGTGCTCCGCCGCCCAGTCGGCGGCGCTGGTGCCGGCAGCCGGGCCGGAGGACGGCAGGTCGGCGGTGATGGCGGCGGGAAGCAGGCGGGCCAGACGGGCGAGATCGACGGCGGCGGCCTCGCGGCTGCCGGGACGGGCGTCAGCGACGGTCAATCCGGCCGGCAGCGCGCCCTGCGCCTGGGGGTGCTGTTCGGGATCGGCCAGCGCATGCGCCTGGTCGGCGGTCAGCCCGCCGGGCCGGTCGAGCGCCATGGCGCCGAAGCTTTCGGTGGAGGACCCCGGCGCCTGATCGCCGGCGATGTCGCTCACCGGCTGCGCCGCGTCGGCGGAGGCAAGCCCCAGCACCACGGCGCGGCGGCGGGTGACCACCAGCCGCGGCGTGCCGCCGGTCAGCGCCTTCAGCCGTTCCACCGCGTCGAGCGCCACCGATTCCACCGACACCGCCGCGCCGACGGTGCCGTCGGCGGTCTCGATCGCCACGACCTCACCACGGCGCAGCGCAGCCAGCGCCCGGTCGACGGCGCGCACGGCAGCCTCGTCGATGGGCGCGGAGGAAGCCGCGGGTGCGGACAGGGTGGCCGTCGTGGTGGTGTCGGTCGGGTGTTCGGCTTGCATCGTCAGCGGCTTTGCGTAGCGGGAGCGCCGGTTTCGGCGCAAGAACGGGACATGGTGCGTTCGGCGGCCGAAGCAAAGCGCAGGTGGCGCGCTCCTGTCCAGCGATTCCCGCGCGCCACACCGTTGCCGAAGGCGCAACGATCCCGCTAGCCTGCCCCGATCATACCCTCATCCGGAGCCCATGCGCCGTGACGATCGAGACCCTGCCGCCCCAACAGCCGCCCGCTTCCCTTCATGCGGTGATGCCGGCCGAGCTGCCAGCCGACTCCTTTGGCCGCCGCATGGTCGAGGCGTTGTGCGCCGCCGGGACCGGCATGACCGTACACGCCCTGCCCGGCCCGTACCCGCAGGTCGATCCGTCGGCGATCCTGGCTGCCGACATCGCCCTGGCCCGGCTGCCCGACCGCGCGCCGGTCCTGCTGGACGGCAACGCCCTGTTCAATCTGGCCGCCAGCCTGCCGGCCGACGACCGCCGCCTGCGCTTCGTCGCTCTGGTCGACCGGCTGCACTGGACCGATCCGGCCCTGACCGCCGACGAGGCCGCGGTGCGCCGCAACCTGGAACAGGGCGCGCTGTCTCTCATGCGCCGGGTCGTGGTGCCGGACGACGAGACCGCCGCCGCGGTGCGGGCGCTGGGGGTCCAGCCCGACCGTGTGATCCGTGCCGCTGCGGACGGCGGCGGTGCGGCGGCGCTGATGGCGGTGCTGGCCACGCTGTAGGGAGCGTCCGGCAGCGCCCCGCCCCGCCCCCTTCCGCCCCGCCCTTCCGCCCCGCCCACAAGCCACCACGACAATCCACCGCCGCCATGCTACTAAGGCACGGCCCCGACCTTGCCGTCCGGCGGCGCCCGCTTCCCGCTTTCGTGCCGCACGCCCCATGATCCCTGCAAAGCGCATCCTCCTGGTCGATGACGACACCGCCCTGCGCCAGTCGCTGGCGGAGCAGCTGCGGCTGCTGGAGGAGTTCGAGACCGAGGAGGCCGGCGACGGCGCCGGGGCATTGAACGCAGTCCGGGCCGGTGCGGCGGCAGGGGCCGCGGGGGCCGGTTTTTCCGCCATCCTGCTCGACGTCGGGCTGCCGGACATGGACGGGCGCGATGTCTGCAAGCTGCTGCGACGCGAAGGCGTGCGCTGCCCCATCATCATGCTGACCGCATCGGCCGGCGATGCCGACACCATCCTGGGGCTGGAATCCGGCGCCAACGACTATGTGACCAAGCCCTTCCGCCTGGGGGTGCTGATCGCCCGGCTGCGCGCCCAGCTGCGCCAGTTCGAGCAGACGGAGGACGCCGTCTTCGCCATCGGCCCCTACAGCTTCCGCCCCGGCGCCAAGCTGCTGCTGGACGAGGCCGCCAACAGGAAGATCCGCCTGACCGAAAAGGAAACGGCGATCCTGAAATACCTGTACCGGGCCGGCGATCTGGTGGTGGGACGCGAGACTCTGCTGGGAGAGGTCTGGGGCTACAACGCCGCGGTCACCACCCACACGCTGGAGACCCACGTCTACCGCCTGCGCCAGAAGATCGAGGCCGATCCGTCCAACGCCCGCATCCTGGTGACGGAGCCCGGCGGCTACCGGCTGGTCCCTTAACGCCCAGCAGCGCAATCGGCGTGTCGTGATTCAACGCCGGCCATGAGTGGGCCGCCCGTGATTAGGCCGCCCGCAAGGCGCCAGTTCCCGACGGCTTCCCCGTTCGGCGATGGTGACTTCGCCGGCGAAGCCCAGCCAGCGCTGGCGTTCGCGCTCCCCCGACGGAAGCCGGCCCAGCCGCGCTGCGCCCAGGCCGATGGCGGACGGCCCGCCCCACAGGCCGCGGCCGCGCGGCACCACGGGCAGCAGACGCAGCTTGCGCCCGACGATCGCCATCCTGCGGCGCCAGTGGCTGACGTCATGCGGCGATACGCCGACGCGGCGTGCGATCTCGCGGTCGGACAGCAGTGCGCTGCCGGGGTCCTGCAGGAGATCCAGCACGGCGCGCCGCTTGTCGGTGTCGGCGTGGCGGGAATGCTTGCGCTCCAGCGCCTTGCCCATGTCCCACAGCTTTTCCGCCGTCTCGCGCGCCAGGGTGCGCCAACGGTCGGCTTCCTCGCGCTGGCGGTCGGCATCGCCCGACGCCTTGTCGAGCTGGCGGCGCAGGGTGGCGAGTTCCAGCTCCAGATCCTTCACCTGCCGGCGCAGGCCCCGGACAAGTTCGTCCGGCGGCGGCGGCGGGGCCGGCGCACCGGCGGGCTCGGCGGCGGGAGGCGGTTCCGCGGCCTGGGGAGGTACCGGCGTTCGTGCCCGCTCCGCAAGGTCGCGGAAGGACAGGCCGGCGCGCGACAGCATGATCCGGGCGGCGCGCAGTGCGGACAGCGCCTCGCCCTGATGCTCCGACTCGGCCATGGCGAGGACTTTGGCGAGCTTGTCAGGATCCATCCGCGTCGGGTTCCGCCGGAGCCGGTCCCCACCCGCGCGGGGACCCTGGTAAGTCATGCCGCGCAATGCGCGACGAGCCCCAACCTACCACATCTTATGGGTTTGGACAGGTGCCCTTCGTGGGTCGGCGACTCGCGGCCTGCCCGATCGAAAGGCGCGCCACCATCCGACGTTCCGCCCGTAAGGGGAACCCCTGGAAGAGAGACGGGGGTAAGAGATTTTCTAGACTTGGACAAGCGGGATCGCCACCATGGCGCCGTCATGACCGTCCGCAATACGATCGATTCCGTTCCCCCGCCCGCCCGGGAAGAGGCCGACGGTACGTCCCCCTTCACCGTCCGCTTCTGGGGCGTGCGCGGCAGCATCGCGTCGCCCGGGCCGACAACCATCCGCTATGGCGGCAACACCGCCTGCATCGAGGTCCGCTGCGGCGGCGCCCACATCGTCTTCGACTGCGGCACAGGCATCCGCCCGCTCGGCGAGTCGCTGGCGCGGAGCGGCCGGCCTGTCGACATCGACCTGCTGCTGACCCACAGCCATCTCGACCACATCTGCGGACTGCCCTTTTTCGCCCCCGCCTTCGATCCGGTCAGCCGGCTGCGGCTGTGGGCCGGGCATCTGCCGCCGGAGCGTCCCTTCCGCACCGTGCTGTCGGACATGATGACGGCGCCGCTGTTCCCGGTGCCGGTGGACGTCTTCCGCGCCGATTGCCAGTTCCGCGACTTCCAGGCCGGTCAGACGCTGGAGCCGGCGCCGGGCGTGGTGGTGCGAACCTGCGCGCTGAACCATCCCGACGGCGCCACCGGCTATCGGGTGGAGCATGGCGGCCGCAGCCTGTGCGTCCTGACCGACACCGAACATCCGGCCGAAGGGCGCGACCCGGTGATCCTCGACCTGCTGCAGGGTGCCGACCTGATGGTGTATGACAGCACCTACACCGACGCCGAATACCCGGCACGCGTCGGCTGGGGCCATTCGACCTGGCAGGAGTGCCTGCGGCTGGCCGAGGCCGCAGGCGTCGGCCGCGCGGTGATCTTCCACCACGACCCTGCCCGCACCGACGACGAACTGGACGCCATTGCGGCAGAGGCGGAAGCGATGCGACCCGGATCGCTGGTGGCCCGTGAGGGGATGGAGCTGTCGCTGTAAGACCTCCCTCCGTCCGGGTTGAATTCCGGAAATCCTTTCCCCCCATGAAAAGCTCTTGTGCGTGTCGAATGCGCCACAGGTTGCTTTGTCACACTGGTCTCTTGTGACATTCTTGGTATTAGATCGGACCTGCAACCCCGCCACGATTGGGGCGGGCGGGGATCGTTGGGGCGTGCAAAGCTTGGGGGGAAAAGCGATGCGCATGACCGGTCGTGCCTTTGGTGTGCTTGCCGTCCTGACCGCCGCGACGCAGCTTGGCGGCTGCGCCACGGCGCCGCCGCTGGAAAGCGGGAAGCTGGACGGTTCCCCGCGCAGCGTGGTCCTGCACCACCCCGCCAGCGGCGAATCGGTTTCCGTCACCTACTGGCGCCCCGGCGACGGCTATGACCCGGTGGCGATGCGCGAGATCTCCGTCCTGTTCCGCGACCGCCGCAGCGACGAGGCGATCCCGATCGACCCGGCCTTGGTCGACATGCTGGTCGAACTGCGCCAGCGCGTCGGCGCAGCGCCCGAGTCGCCGATCCGCCTGACCTCGGGCTACCGGTCGGGCGCCACCAACGCCAGCCTCGCCCGCAGCAACCCGAACGTCGCCGAGAACTCCTACCACCTGCGCGGACAGGCGGCGGACTTCTCCATCGCCGGCGTACCTCCGGCCCGGCTGGCGGAGGAGGCGGCGGCGATGCAGCGCGGCGGCTACGCGATGTACGCCCACACCGGCCATGTCCATGTCGACACCGGCCCCTTCCGCACCTGGACGCCGAAGACCGGCGAGCCGCGCGCACCGCAGATCCTGGAGGCGCAGGCCCGTGCCCGCGCCAAAGCCCAGGCGCTGGCGCTCGCCCAGAAGGCCGGCAACGCGAAGGCGCGCGTGCAGGTGGCCGATGCGGGATCGAAGCCGATCAAGGTTCCTGCGAAGGCCCCGGCGGCTCCCGGAGCCAAGGCGCCGCCGCCCGATCTGGCGCGCGTCCGCGTGGCCCTGGCCCAGATAAAGGAAATGCCGGTGCAGAGGCCGGCAAAACGCTAAGCTGGGGGCGCATTCCCCTCACCCGCGTCCCGGTATCCCTATGACCACCCTGCTGATTCTCCGCCACGGCCCGACCGCCTGGAACGCCGAAGGGCGCATCCAGGGCAGCATCGACGAGCCGCTGTCCGACGCCGGCCGCGCGCGGGTTGCCCGCTATCGACTGCCGCCCGAGTCGGCCGGTTTGCGCTGGGTCGCCAGCCCGAAGCGCCGCGCTTGGGAAACCGCGCTGCTGCTCGGCCTCGACCCCACGCCGGAACCGCGGATCGTCGAAATGGATTGGGGCGAGTGGGAGGGCATGCGCACCGAGGATCTGCGCGCCGACGGCCGCATGCCCGCCCGCCACGACCGGCTGGGCCTGGATTACAAGGCTCCCGGCGGCGAGAGCCCGCGCGAGGTGCAGGCCCGCCTTCGCTCCTGGCTCGCCGACCTCGCGACGGACGGTCGCCCCACCGGCGCAGTCGCCCACAACGGCATCCTGCGCGCGCTCTATTCGCTCGCCACCGGCTGGGACATGCGCGACGACCCGGCGGAGGAACTGCGCAACGGCTGCGCCCACCTGTTCCGACTGGCGGATAACGGCACGCCGACGATGGTGCGGATGAATATCGGGCTGCTGGAATAGACAAGAAGCGGAAGGGGCCGCGGCTGCGGACGCCCTTCCCCCATGCATCAGACTCTATGCATCAGACCTTGTGCATCAGACGTTCAGATCGACGATCACAGGCACATGGTCCGATGGCTTCGGCTCCCAGCCGCGGGCGTCGCGCAGCACCTTGATGCCCTGCAGCGCGCCTTCCAGCGGCGGCGTCACCCAGATGTGGTCCAGGCGCCGGCCACGGTTGGAGGCGGCCCAGTCCTTCGCCCGGTAGCTCCACCAGGTGTAGAGCTTCTCCTCCGGCGGAACGAAGCGGCGCATGGCGTCGACCCAGCCGGCCGAGGCCTGCATCGCCGCCAGCTTCCCGACCTCGATCGGCGTGTGGGAGACGACGGACAGCAGCTCCTTATGACTCCAGACGTCCTGCTCCAGCGGCGCGATGTTCAGGTCGCCGACCAGCACCATTGGACGGTCGGGTGTCCGCTCCGTGCCCAGCCAGTGGGTCATCTCGTCCAGGAACTGGAGCTTGTGGGCGAACTTGTCGTTCACCGCCGGGTCGGGGATATCGCCGCCGGCGGGGATATAGACGCAGTGCAGCTCGATCCCGCCCGGCAGATGGGCAAGCGCGTGGCGGCAGTCCTGCTTGCCGCACCAGTGCTGGACGTCATGCGAAGAGAAGGGCAGGCGCGACAGGATGGCGACGCCGTTGTAGCCCTTCATCCCGTGGATGTGGGCGTGGACATAGCCGCGCTCCGCCAGGGGGCTGAGCGGGAAGTCGGCGTCCACCACCTTGGTTTCCTGCAGGCAGATCACGTCCGGCTGCTCCTCCTCCATCAGGCGGAGGAGGAGGTCCAGACGCATGCGGACCGAATTGATGTTCCAGGTCGCGATGCGCATGTCCGGCGGCTCAGGCGATGGTCAGGGTCAGGGTGCCGACGCCCTCGACCTCGCCGGTCAGCACGTCGCCGGCCACCACCGGGCCGACGCCCTCCGGCGTGCCGGTATAGATCAGGTCGCCCGGCTGCAGTTCGACCAGTCCGGACAGGTAGGAAATCGTTTCCGCCACCGACCAGATCAGGTCGGACAGGTCGCCCTTCTGCCGCGGCTCGCCGTTCACCTGCAGGGTGACGGCACCCTTGTCCGGGTGGCCGATGTCGGCAACGGTGCGGATGGCGGAACACGGCGCCGACCGGTCGAAGCCCTTGCCCATGTCCCAGGGCTTGCCTTCCTTCTTGGCGGCGTTCTGCAGGTCGCGCCGGGTCATGTCGAGCCCGACGGCATAGCCGAACACATGCTCCAGCGCCCGGTCGACCGGGATGTCGCGGCCGCCGGTCTTGATCGCAACCACCAGTTCGATCTCGTGGTGCAGGTTGGCGGTGCGGGGCGGATAGGGAATGGTGGCGCCGTCGGGGACGATGGCGTCGGCCGGCTTCATGAAGAAGAAGGGCGGCTCGCGGTCGGGATCGGCGCCCATCTCGCGCGCATGGGCGGCATAGTTGCGGCCGACGCAGTAGATGCGGCGCACCGGAAACGGATCGCCGCCCACGACGGGGACGGCCGGCTGGGACCACAGGGGAATGGCAAAGGCCATGACATCGGCTCTCAGGTTGGGACGCTCCCGAACAGCTAACCCGAAAGCCGCCGATGGACCAAGCGTCCAACCATCCGCCCTGCCCTGCAAAGCGGTACCGATTTCCTGTTCAGGGGAGGGCGACTCGGAGCCCACCGGAGCCCGGAAACGAAGACGCCCGGTCTGGGGGGGACCGGGCGTCGGAAGCTCCGATTCGGGAACCCGCGCGCGGCAGGGGAAACCGCAGGGCGGGCGATCGGCGTCAAATCGGCGTCGACCACTTCTTGACTCTTCAAGATGGAATTTGTATGGGCGCCAACCAATACGTTTCACGCATATCTGGTATGCATATCATGTCCCCCGTGCGGTTCTTGCTGACAAACGTAAGCCTTGCCCGCATTTTATCCGTTCATCCGATAATTCATCCAAAACATGGCATCCACGGTGACTGACAACGAGCGTTCCACCCCAGCCGACCGGCGGTCGCGTCTGCGCCCCGGGAAAAACGGCAAGCTCGCCCTTGGCCCCCTTCCCGAGCTCGTGGGTTACAACCTGCGCAAGGCTCAGGTCGCGGTGTTCCAGAGCTTTCAGAACGCGGTCGCCCCGCACGACATCACGCCCGGCCAGTTCGGCGTGCTGATCATGATTCGGGAGAACGAGGGGCTGTCGCAGTCCGATCTGGGCACGGCGGTCGGCATCGACCGCTCGACCATGGTCGCGGTGATCGACCGTCTCGAGTCGCGCGGCCTCGTCGTCCGCGCCCCCTCGCCCAATGACCGCCGCTCCTACGCGCTGCGCCTGTCGCCGGAAGGCCAGACTCTGATGGACGACCTGACTCCGCGCGTCCAGGCCCACGACCAGAGCATGGTCAAGGATCTGTCCCCGGAAGAACAGGCGCAGTTCATCGACTTCCTGCGCCGCGTGTCGCGGGCGAAGTAAGGGGCACCACCCCTTCCGTTCCAGGCACCGGAAACGACTGACAGCCCGCCTTCGCACCAGCAATTGCCAGTGCGAAGGCGGGCTTTTCTATTTGGAGTTTTCGCAGGAACGAAAGCTCTCGGGACCAAAATAAAAAAGGCCCAACTTTTCAGCTGAGCCTTTTTAGCGGGTCTATCCCGGAAACTTAGTGGCGGAGGGAGAGGGATTCGAACCCTCGATACGCTTTTGACGTATACACACTTTCCAGGCGTGCGCCTTCAACCGCTCGGCCACCCCTCCGTAGAGGCCCGCGTTATAGCCAGAGGTTCGCGGCGATGCAAGCCTCCGTTTCACGCGAACGACGTTTTTTTGGCGGCGCATCAAACCGTCCGGATTTCATCCACATACCTCGTCCACCAGGGCGCCGACGGTGCGGCACAACAGGTCCAGATCCTGGGGACGGGACAGGCGGTGGTCGCCGTCCTTCACCAGAGTGACGCGGACATCGTCGCCCGTCAGCGCCTCGGCGATTCGCAGGCTGAGCTGCCAGGGGACATCGGGGTCGCGCTGACCGTGCAGCAGGCGGACGGGACCGTCGAAACCGATGGGACCGCGCAGCAGCAGGTGGTTGCGGCCGTCCTCGATCAGGGCGCGGGTGATCGGCTGGGGTTCGGGACCGTACTCCGACGGGCGGTTCCAGACGCCCTGCTCCATGATCTGCCGGCGGACGTCGGCATCGAAGATGTCCCACATCAGGTCTTCGGTGAAGTCGGGGGCCGGCGCGATGCCGACCAGCCCGGCCACCCGCTCCGGCCGGCGGAGCGCAGTCAGCAGCATCATCCAGCCGCCCATGGAGGAGCCGACCAGGATCTGCGGCCCCGTCGTCACCCGGTCCAGCACCGCCAGCGCGTCGTCGGCCCACAGGCCGATGGTGCCGTCGGCGAAACGGCCGCTGGAGGCGCCGTGGCCCTGATAGTCGAAGCGGGTGAAGGACAGGCCGCGCTCCACCGCCCACGCCTCCAGCGTGGTCGCCTTGCCGCCGGTCATGTTGGACATGAAGCCGCCCAGGAACATGACGCCGGGCTTGCCCCGCCCGGAAGGACCGGCAGGGGTGTGGTGATAGGCTATGGTCGCCGCACCGCGCGTTAGGCTATGGTGCGCGCCGCCCGGTTGGGCTGCGGTTTCGGTCATACGGTCACCTTCGACAACGGATGCCGGCCCGCGGTCGGACACCGGTTCGAGGGACACCGGCATGCCGGGGCCCGCGGCCGGTCCCGGGCCGCCCCTTGCGAGCAGCCGGCATCATGGATTTCGACCCCCACCTTACCACCGACCAATCCCCGCGCAACGCGGACGCCCGTCAGGATACTCCGCCTTCGCACCAGCCGGGCCATTGGCCGGGAGAGTGGCCGGGCGGGCGGGCGCCGACGGTGCTGCAGGTGGTGCCGACGCTGGTCACCGGCGGCGCGGAGCGCGGCTGCATCGACATGGCGCTTGCCCTGCAGGCCGCAGGCGGCACCCCGCTGGTGGCCTCGGAAGGCGGGCCGATGGTCCGCGAACTGGACCGCGCCCGCATCACCCACCTGACCCTGCCGCTGGCCTCCAAGAACCCGCTGACCATCCGCCGCAACGCCCGCCGGCTGACCGCCATCATCCGCGAGCACAAGGTGGACATCGTCCATGCCCGCTCCCGCGCCCCGGCCTGGAGCGCGTGGCTGGCCTGCCGCGAGACCGGCGCGCGCTACATGACCACCTTCCATGCCCCCTATAATTTCGGCAGCGGGCCGGTCGGCGGCCGGCTGAAGCGTTGGTACAACTCGGTGATGGCGCGGGGCGAGCGGGTGATCGCCATCTCCGGCTTCATCCGCGACCATGTGCTGGGCAACTATCCGGTCGATCCGGCGCGGGTACGCGTCATCCACCGCGGCATCGACCGCAGCGTCTTCGCCCCCGACCGGGTCAGCCCGACGCGGCTGGTGACGCTCGCCAAGCAATGGAACCTGCCGGACGACCGGCCGGTGATCCTGCTGCCCGGCCGGCTGACCCGTTGGAAGGGGCAGCTCGTGCTGATCGATGCGCTGGCCAAGCTGGGACGCAAGGACGTGCTGGCCCTGCTGGTCGGCTCCGACCAGGGCCGCACCGGCTACCGGGAGGAACTGGAGAACCGCATCGCCACCAACGGCCTGCGCGGCGTGGTGCGGATGACCGACCATTGCAGCGACATGGCCGCGGCCTACCTGTTGTCGACGGTGGTCGTCTCCGCCTCGCGTGAACCGGAGGCCTTCGGGCGGGTGATCGTGGAGGCGCAGGCGATGGGCAAGCCGGTGATCGTCTCGGCCATCGGCGCCTATCAGGAGACCGTCGTCCCCGGAGAAACCGCCTGGGTGGTGCCACCGGACGATCCCGACGCGCTGGCCCGGGCGCTGGGGGAAGCGCTGTCGCTGACACCGGAGCAGCGCGACGCCATCGGCGCCCGCGCCATGGCCTTCGTGGCGGACCGCTACACCAAGGACCGCATGTGCGCCGATACGCTGGCGGTCTATGCAGAGTTGCTGCAACCACGCTGAGACCGGCTTGTTGACGCAATCCGACCTTCAACCCACCATCAACCGACCGGACACCATGGCCGACATCCGACAGATTTCCGGCATCGCCGAGGTCATCGACCGCTATGACGGGTTCATCCTGGACCTGTGGGGCGTTCTGCATGACGGCGAACAGCCCTATCCCGGCGTGCCCGACTGCCTGGACCGCATGCGCGCCGCCGGCAAGACGCTGTGCCTCCTGTCCAATGCCCCACGCCGTACCACTGGCGTGATCGAAAAGCTCGACGGCATGGGGCTGGGGCGCGAGCGCTACAACCATGTCATGACGTCGGGCGAGGCGACCTATGAAGCCCTGCGCGACCGGGACGATCCCTGGCACGCGGCACTCGGCCGGCGGCTCTACCACATCGGGCCGGACCGCGACACCGACGTCTATGCCGGGCTCGGCTATCAGGTTGCGGCAACCCCGGCCGAGGCCGACTTCGTCGTCAACACCGGCATCGTGACCTTCGGCGAGACGGTGGCGGACTATCAGCCGCAACTGGACGCCTGTCTTGCCGCCGGCCTGCCGATGATCTGCGCCAACCCGGATCTGGTGGTGATGGTCGGACCGATGCTGGTGATCTGCGCCGGCACGCTGGCTGCCCGGTATGAGGAGATGGGCGGCGACGTGCGCCAGCACGGCAAGCCCTATGCCCCGGTCTATGAGCGCTGTTTCAAACTGTTGGGCATTGCGGACAAGAGCCGCATCCTGGGGGTGGGCGACAGCCTGCGCACCGATGTCGCCGGCGCCAACGCCGCCGGGATCGACGTGGCGCTGGTCACCGCCGGCATCCACCAGGAGGAATTGGGCGGAGCGGCCTGGGGCGAGGCGGTCAACCCGGTCAATCTGCGCGCGCTGGCCGATGCCACCGGCCACATGCCGACCTATGCGATGCCCAGCCTGCGCTGGTGAGCGTTGGCTGCGATCGGGCGGGGCGCCCGCCGCGCGCCCCGTCAGTCCATCGGAACCGCGTCGTCCAGCGCCTTGCGCAGAAGGGGCGACGGACCGTCTTCCGAGAAGCCGCGGTTGCCGATGGCAGTGCGGAAATAGCTGACGATGAACACGCGGATGGAGGCGGTCAGGTTGGCCTCCCCCCGCCGTTCGTCGATCCGGCTGCAAATCTCGTTCAAGCTCAGCCGTTCACGCTCGCAGATTTCCTTCAGCGAGTCCCAGATGAACGGCTCCATCCGGAGGCTTGTTCGACGCCCGCTCACCTTCACGTTGCGGCAGAGCAGCCCCGGCCCTTCCTTACCTCCGCCCGTGCCCGCCATGGGAATTCCCGTTCCTCATCCGTTGCGCGTTCCGCCCGCCTGGTTCGGGGCAATACATCCATTTGTGTGACGATATTGCAAGCAGCGTGTGCCGTCCAAGTCAATTTCGACCCACGGCTGCGGTTCGACGCGACAATCGGGCGCAGGCGGGTATCGCTTCCAACCGCAGATCGGCAGGTTGCCGGGAAAAGCCGCTTCCCTTGGCTCACACCTTCGCTATACCAGTGCCGAATCATTCCTGCGGGAATCGGGCGGACACCGATGGGGCGGAACGGCCTGACGGACGGGCCGGGCGGTGGAAGAGGAAGGATCGGCGATGAAGCGACCGGGAAACGGACGATTCGCGGGCTGCGTCGCGGCCTGCGCCATCGCTGCCCTGTTGGCCGGCGGAGTCGTGCTTGCCCTGCCCTCCGGATATGCCCGGGCCGCGGAATCCGTCCCCGCTAAACAGATTCCGGAAGCGGCGATCCGTGCGCGCCTGGAGGCGATGCTGCCGGCGCCCTGGCGCATCGAAGCGCTGATGGTGGAGCCGCTGTCCAACGCGGCCGGCCAATCGCCGGAACCGCAAGCGGCGGCGCGGGTGACCGCCAGGGTGGTGCTGGGTGCCCCGACCTATCTGGTCGACAGCCGCGAAGGGCCGGTGACCTTCCTGCGCCCGGCGGCCGATGCCGGTCTCGTCAAGAGCTGGGTCGCGACAGCGCTCGGCACCCGCGGCGCCGATGGCTGGACGGTCGCGCTGACGCCGCAGAACCCCGGCCTGCTCGAGGGCATCGGCAAGCCCGCCGCGGAGCTGCCAGGCCGCACCGTGGTGCTGGGCACGACCGAAGCCAGGAGCCTGCGCGAACAGCTGGACCGCGACGCCGCCCAACGGCTGGCCGACGACACCGAACGCCGCCGGCGCGAAGAGGAACGGCTTGCCCAGCAGACCGCCGCCGCCAAGGCCGAAGCCGCCCGTGCCGAGACCGAACGCCGGGCCGTCGAGGCGCGCATCGCCCAGCTGGCCGACCTGCGCGGCAAGCTGGCCGGCAACGACCGCGCGATGCGGCTGGCCGCCTTCGAAGCGGCGCTGGGCGGCAACGACCCGGCACTGCGCCAGACGGCCATGGAGGCGGCGCTGCAAAGCCGCGATCCGGTGGTCGCCAATCTGGCGCTGAAGGACTGGATCGCCCGCCGCCGCGCCGTGCCGGTCCAGCTCTACGCCACCAAGGAGGATCCGAGTTCCGAGGTGGTGGTGCAGAATCTGGGACCGATGACGCTGGAGATCGACGGCTTCAGCCCGGTCAACGGGGCCCTGGCCGGCAAGCTGGGCGCCCCCGGCTACAGCATCGCGCGGCCGTCCAGCATCGTCGGCACCCTGGCGCAGACCGAATTGGCGGTGAACTCCTTCGGCTGTGCCCTGACCCTGCGGCTGACCGAACACCGGACGCTGGATGGGCTTCTGCGCTGCCAGACCCTGCCGACGCTGATCGCCCGCATCACGCTTGACTGAGGGGTGAGGGCCGATGGGCGATGCGTTTCCGAAACGGCTCCGGCGGGCTTCGGCGCTGTCCCTGCTGCTGCTGGCCGCCCCCTCCGGCGTGCCGGCCCAGATGCCGGCTGAGCGCTTCTCCCCGCCCGCCGCCCCGATCGTCGCCCTGCCCCGCCTGACCCCGGCACAGTCCGTCTCGCCACCGCTGAGCCCTGGCATGGTCTGGGAACATCCGCCGGAGGCGCCGGCTCCGCTGTCGCCGGTCAGCCCGCAGCCCGCCCCGGTCTCCACCCCGAGCCGGACGCCCATTCCCGAGGCGAGGACACCGGAGCCAAAGCCGGCCGATCCCCAGCACGCCGCCCCCAAAAGCGTCGCGGCGGAGCAGGCCCTCGCCGCCGTTCCTCCCCTGCCGCCGGTGAAGCCGCAGCCCGAGCCTGCCGCCCGGCCGGCGCCGAAAGAGCCGGAGAAGACCGTTGCCGCCCGGCGGACGATGGTCGCCACCGCCGGCATCTACCTGCGCACCACGCCGGACGCCAAGGGCCGGGTCCTCGACACCGTGGAGAAAGGCGACCGCGTGGAGGCATTCGGCGCGCCGGTGAATGGCTGGCAGCGGGTAGGGCGTGCCGGCAAGCCGCAGGGCTACGTCACCAGCGCATACCTGACGGAGGTCGCGACTGACCGCGGCGAGCCCGCCTCCCCACCCAAACCCGGCCGCTATGCCAAGGCCGACCGGGAGGACCGCGGCTGCGCCCTGCCCGGCGACCTGCCCAGGGTCCAATCGGAGCGGGCGCAGACCACCCGCCTGCCCCAGGGCACCGTCGCCCGGCTGCGCGCCGCCGGCAATTTGCGCGTCGCCCCGGTCTGCGATGCCAAGGTGCTGGACGTGCTGGATGCGGGCGAGCGTGTGACGGTGATGGAGGCGGTCGGCGGCTGGTACAAGGTCGGGCGGAAAGGCAAGGCGCTGGGCTATGTCGGCGCGGCGCTGCTCGTCCCCGCCAAACGCTGAAGGGGCTGCGCCGGAAAGCGGTACGGAGCTACCCGGAAGGTCACGCCACGGCCCTCCGTGAAGGGGCTTGTTCGCCCGTGAAAAAGGATTCTACAACAAGGGGGAGGCCGAACTATCGCGGACGAACGCAGCCCCTTCGAAACTGAACCGGGGCGCGCCCGTTTTCTCCGACGGTTCGACCACTCCCGCCGGCCATGCGGCGCCGGTCAAGCCGGGCGGGGGCGCGAAGCACGACCGGGACAAGGATCCACACGATGTCGACCCAACACAAACAAGCCATGGACGCGGTCCTGCAGGCCGCCGCGCACGACATCGTCGCCACCCTGCAGGAGCGGGACATCACCGACCGCCACAGCGAGGAAGGGGACCTCGTCGTTCTCGACGTCGCCATCCTGCACGCCTACCGCATCTTCATGCGCATCTGCGAGGAGAACGGCCTGGAGGTCGACGCCGGCTATTTCGCCGACCTCGCCGCCGACCTCGCCGAGGAAGTGGCGCAGGACCAGGATTACGAGGACTGAACCCGGGAAACCGAGGTCAAGACGAGAATGCCCCCGCCCTTCCCCGCGCAGCACGGGAAGGGCGGGGGCACGTCCTTTTGTGAAAGCCCTGCCAAGTGCCCCATACCACCCCTGACGTGGCAATCGTCGGCGCCGGTCCCGCCGGGCTGATGGCGGCGGAGATCGCTGCTGGCGCCGGCCTGCGGGTCGCCGTGTTCGACCACACTCCCACCCCGGCGCGCAAGCTGCTGCTGGCCGGGCGCGGCGGGCTGAACCTGACCCATTCGGAACCGCTCGACCGTTTCCTGCCGCGTTACGGTGCGGCGGAACCGCTGTTCCGCCGATTGCTGGCCGGTTTCTCGCCCGACGACCTGCGCGGCTGGGCCGCCGGGCTGGGCATCGAGACCTTCGTCGGCAGCAGCGGCCGCGTCTTCCCGGTGCAGATGAAGGCCTCCACCCTGGTCCGCGCCTGGTTGCGGCGGCTGGACGGGCTGGGCGTCACCCTGCACAGCCGCCACCGCTGGACCGGCTGGGACGGGACCGGCGCCCTGACCTTCCATGCGGCCTTCCACCATGGCGAGGAGAGCGTCACCGTCTCCCCGCGCGCCACCCTGCTGGCTCTCGGCGGGGCGAGCTGGCCGCGCACGGGATCGGATGGCGGCTGGGTCCCGCTGCTTGAGGGGCTGGGGGTGGAGGTGGCGCCGCTGGTCCCCTCCAACATGGGCTTCGAGGTGCCCTGGTCCGATCACCTGCGCGACCGCTTCGCCGGCCAGCCGGTGAAGAGCGTCGGCTTGTCCGCTGCCGGTCGTCGGCTGAAGGGCGAGTTCGTCATCACCGAGACGGGGATCGAGGGCGGCGCCGTCTATGCGCTGAGCGCGCCGCTCCGCGACGCCATCGCCGCCGAGGGCTGGGCGACCTTGACGCTGGACCTGCTGCCGGACATGGCGGAGGCCGAACTGGTCAAGCGCCTGCGCCGCCGCGGTGCGGAGTCGCTGTCCACCTTCCTGAAGAAGTCGCTGTCCCTGACCGGCCCGCGCGCCGCGCTGCTGCGCGAGTTCGCCCCCGCCGCCGACCTGACCGACCCGGTGGCGCTGGCCCGCCATATCAAGGGCCTGTCGGTGGTACTGACCGGCGTCCGACCGATCGAGCGCGCCATTTCCTCGGCCGGCGGGGTCCGCCTGTCGGAACTGGACGACCGGCTGATGCTGATCCGCCGCCCCGGCCTGTTCCTGGCCGGCGAGATGCTGGACTGGGAGGCGCCGACCGGCGGCTATCTGCTGCAGGGCTGCTTCGCCATGGGTGTTGCGGCCGGCAAGGGCATGGTGGAGTGGCTGGGGCGGCGGTGACGCATACGGCCCTGCGAACTGCAGGCCTCCAGCATCCATCTACCGGCCTTGAGCGACCAGCGCGTCGAGTGCCGCTATGACGCAAAGGTGCTCGGCATCGAGGCTGGTGACCGATGGTCCGAGCACCCTGGCGGGAATCGTCACCATTTGCAGCGGGTTCATCAGCACTTTGATGTCTTCGACCGTGAATGCCGGGTTGAGCGTCCGGTCATGGTAGGAAATCTCGCTCGCCAAGACCAATGGGACCACCACCCGATCGGAGCGGTCCTCCCAACGGTCACTCTGCACGACGAGAAGATAGGGAATAACCGTTCTGCTTCGCCCTGGATTGCGATGAACGTCGAACTGCGCCATCAGCGGTCCTGGTCTTCCGGCACGAAATCCCGGCTCCATTCATCCGCGAAGCGCCCATGCTTCTCGTCAAACGCATTCCATGCCGCAACGACCTTGCGCCGGTGTTCCAGATCGTCGTCGCGTTTCCGACTCTCGTCCTGCATCCAGGCCGCCAGCAGAGACTCGATGGTACCCGACAGGTTGTCGGTGTAGCTCTGGGCGGCGCGCAGCAGATCCTCGTTCAGCGTGATGTCGATGCGCCGCTTGGATGCTTGCGCATCATAGCCCGCATCCCTCTTGCCGATATGGCTCATGCCATCCTCCGCTGCTCTTCCTCCGTATGGTGATGCGGCTTTCGCCCGGTGACAAGCGCCGCAAAGAAAAAGGGGCCGTCCCACCGGGACGGCCCCTCTTCATTCAACCCTGCGACCGCTTAGTAGCGGTAGTGGTCCGGCTTGTACGGGCCGGCGGTCGGCACGCTGATGTAGGCGGCCTGCTTGTCGGTCAGGGTGGTCAGCTTGGCGCCGATCTTGTCCAGATGCAGGCGGGCGACCTTCTCGTCCAGGTGCTTGGGCAGGACGTAGACCTTGTTCTCGTAGTTGGCGGCGTTGGTCCACAGTTCGATCTGGGCCAGCACCTGGTTGGTGAAGCTGGCGCTCATCACGAAGCTGGGGTGGCCGGTGGCGCAGCCCAGGTTGACCAGACGGCCCTGGGCCAGGACGATCAGGCGCTTGCCGTCGGGGAACACGACCTCGTCGACCTGCGGCTTGACCTCTTCCCAGACCAGATTGCGCAGGGCGTCGATCTGGATCTCGCTGTCGAAGTGGCCGATGTTGCAGACGATGGCGCGGTCCTTCATGGCCCGCATGTGGTCGATCGTGATGACGTCGACGTTGCCGGTCGCCGTGACGAAGATGTCGCCCTGCGGAGCGGCATCCTCCATCGTCACGACCTGATAGCCTTCCATCGCGGCCTGCAGCGCGTTGATCGGGTCGATCTCCGTCACCAGGACGCGGGCGCCCTGCGAGCGCAGCGAGGCGGCGGAACCCTTGCCCACATCGCCATAGCCGGCGACCACGGCGACCTTGCCGGCGACCATGACGTCGGTGGCGCGCTTGATGCCGTCGACCAGCGACTCGCGGCAACCATAGAGGTTGTCGAACTTCGACTTGGTGACGCTGTCGTTCACGTTGATGGCCGGGACCTTCAGCGTGCCCTTCTTCATCATCTCATACAGACGATGCACGCCGGTGGTGGTCTCTTCCGACAGGCCGCGGACGCCGTCCAGCATCTCCGGATACTTGTCGTGCATGATCTGGGTGACGTCGCCGCCATCGTCCAGGATCATGTTCGGGGTCCAGCCATCCGGGCCGCGCAGGGTCTGCTCGATGCACCACCAGAACTCCTCCTCCGTCTCGCCCTTCCAGGCGAAGACCGGGATGCCGGCGGCGGCGATGGCGGCGGCGGCCTGATCCTGGGTGGAGAAGATGTTGCAGGACGACCAGCGCACGGTGGCGCCGAGCGCGGTCAGCGTCTCGATCAGCACGGCGGTCTGGATGGTCATGTGCAGGCAGCCGACGATGCGGGCGCCGGCCAGCGGCTTGGCGTCGCCGAACTCGGACCGCAGGGCCATCAGGCCCGGCATCTCGGTCTCGGCGATGGTGATCTCCTTGCGGCCCCAGTTCGCGAGGCTGATGTCCTTGACCTTGTAGTCCGTGAATTCGGCGGCCATGAGGGATGACTCCTGGTGGGCGGTGACGATTCGGGCAGCGGAGATTCAGGCGCGCCGGATCCCCGGCCCTGCCGCTGTAATTGGCGAAGGGTGTATCAGCGGTTCCGGAACCATGCAAGCATAAAGATATCTTTATGTTTGCTGGGTATGCTCGGCAAACCAAGCACAGATAGCGCTTTTGTTCGCTTTACGTTCTAACCACCCGCGGCTAAGCTGCCGCCATGGATGAGATCAAGCGACCGCCGATCAAGGGCCGGGGTGCGGTGAGCAACGTCACCGGCCGCTTCGAGCGCGAGACCCGCGTCCTGACCGACGACGGCTGGACCGGCTATGCGTCCGGCGGGAACGAGGCGCTGACCGATCCCGTGCGCACCACAGTCTCCCCGGCGTCGGCCAAGTCGATCATCGCGCGCAACCAGTCGCCCGACGTCGCCTTCGACCAGTCGGTGAACCCGTACCAGGGCTGCGAACATGCCTGCATCTACTGCTTCGCCCGGCCGACCCATGCCTATCTGAACCTGTCACCGGGGCTGGATTTCGAGACGAAGCTGTTCGCCAAGCGCAACGCGGCGGAGCTGCTGGCGAAGGAGCTGCGGGCGAAATCCTATGTCTGCCAGCCGCTGGCCTTGGGCGCCAACACCGACGCCTACCAGCCGGTCGAGCGGACGGAGGGCATCACCCGGCGTGTGCTGGAGGTCTGCCGTGACTTCAACCAGCCGGTCAGCATCATCACCAAATCGGCGCTGGTCCTGCGCGACCTCGACATCCTGGCGCCGATGGCGGCGCAGGGGTTGGCCTCGGTGGCGATCTCCGTCACCACGCTGGACCGCGACCTCGCCCGCGTGATGGAACCGCGGGCCAGCACCCCGCCGCGCCGGCTGGAAACCATCCGAACGCTGGCAGAGGCCGGCGTGCCGGTGGCGGTGCTCGCCAGCCCGATGATCCCGGCGCTGAACGACCACGAGCTGGAGTCGATCCTGGAGACGGCGGCCGGTGCCGGAGCCACCGCCGCCAGCTACATCCTGCTGCGCCTGCCGCTGGAGATCGCCACCCTGTTCGAGGAATGGCTGCGCACCCACGCCCCCAACCGCGCCGACCGCGTGCTGAGCCTGATGCGGCAGAGCCGCGACGGCGCGCTCTACCGCTCCGGTTTCGGCACGCGGATGAAGGGTACCGGCCCTTACGCCGAACTGCTGCGCCACCGCTTCAAGCTGGCCTGCCGGAAGCATGGGCTGGGCGACCGGAACTGGCAGCTCGACTGCAGCCGCTTCCGGGTGCCGCCGGCCGCCGGGGACCAGCTGTCGCTTTTGTGACGGTCAGGAGCGCCGGAGCATCTTGCCCCAGGGAGACAGTGGTTCGGCCGATTTGGAAACGGCTGAATTGGAAACGGCCGACAGCGGAAGGCGGCCGGTCGCCAGCATCGCCATCACCAGCGCGGGATGGGCCGGGCCGGCGGTGTCGTGGCCGGCATGATCGGCCTGCCCGGTGCTGGCGTCGTCGTTGAGCGCCTCGTTGATGCGGGCGAAGGCTTCGATATCGTTGATGTGCAGCATGGTCCGTACCCCTCGGCTTCGACTTTTGTGCGTCGCAGCAAAAACGAAGGTAACAGCTCTGCCCTCGAATGATCTCATGTGCGGCGCTTTGACGCGGCCTTTTTAACGGGCCGGTTCGCGAACCGCCAGCATAAGCCCGAATCCGATCACGAAGAAAGCGAGAACCGTCGCCATGCCGACGCGCTGGCTGGCGAAGGCCTGGGTCGCCAGCCCGAACAGCAGCGGGCCGAAGAAGCCGACGAAGCGTCCGGTCAGGCTGTAGAGCCCGAACATCTCGCCCGCCATGCCCGGCGGGGCCAGCCGCGCCATCATCGAGCGCCCGGCCGCCTGGGCCGGTCCGAAGAACAGCCCCAGCCCCAGCGCGAAGACCCAGAACCACAGCCGCTCCGTCGCCAGCAGCAGCGGCACGCTGCACAGCGCCATGCCCGCCAGCGCGATCAGGATCACCGGCTTGGCCCCCGCCCGGTCGTCCATCCAGGCGAAGCCGATGGCCCCCGCCCCCGCCACCACGTTCAGCACGATGGCGAAGACCAGGATCTCCTCGAAACTCATGCCGAAGGTGCCGGCGGCGTAGATGCCGCCGAAGGCGGTGATGGTGTTGATGCCGTCGCGGTAGAAGGCGCTGGCGATCAGGAAGCGCATCACCTGGCGGTAGCGCCGGGCCTCGCGCAGCCTGGCGGCCAACGTCGCCACCCCGTCGCGCGCCGCCCGCAGCAGGCCCTGGCCGGTGGAGGGTTCGTCCGGCACCCACAGGAAATAGGGTAGAGCGAAGACGCCGTACCACACCGCGGCCAGCAGCGCTGTGGCGCGGATATTGGCCTGCTCGCCCCAGTCGGACCACTCCAGGCCGAACAGGCCGAACAGCGGGGCCGGCGCCTGGACAAAGCCGACCAGCGCCAGGACGAGGCAGGTCAGCCCGCCGAAATAACCGATGCCCCAGCCCCAGCCCGACACCCGGCCCAGCAGCCGCGGCGGCACCAGCCCCGGCAGGGTGGCGTTGTAGAAGACGTTCGCCAGTTCGAACGACACGGTGGCGATCACCACGCAGGCGAGCGCGAAGGCGGCATCGGCCGGATCGGGCCTGACCCACCAGAGCGCCACGGTGAAGGCGACGGTCACCAGTGTGAACAGGGCCATCCAGGGCTTGCGCCGCCCCGCCCGGTCGGCGATGGCGCCCAGGACCGGGCTGAGCAGCGCGATGGCGACCCCGGCCGCGGTCATCGCCGCCCCCCAGCGCGCGGTGCCCTCCACCGGGTCGCCGACCACGCCGCGGGCGAAATAGACCGAGAAGACGAAGGTGGTGATGATGGTGTTGTAGGCGGAATTCGCCCAGTCGTAGAGGCACCAGGAGGCGATGGCGCGCCGGGAGGGAGAGGCTTCGCTCAAACGCCCTCACCCCCCATCAGTCCGTCCACCCCGAAGGAGATCTGGTTGTTGTCGTAGCGGGCGACGATGCGCAGGCGGTCGCCGGCCGACAGCGCGATCGGCTTTTCCAGGAAGGTCATCGCCTGCTTCCAGTGGTTGGTGCGGGCGCGGCTTTCCGACTTGTAGACCACCTCGTCATCCATGAAGAGGTCGAACCAGAAGGCGACGCCGTGGCAGGTGCCGGCGGTGACGATGGTCACGTCGATCACCCGCTCGCCCTCTTCCGGCATGTTGCGGGTGAAGTCGAAATCCAGCGCGGTGAAGGGCTTCGACAGCGGCGTGTGGGCGTCGGCGCCGAGGTCGATCTGCTGGTAGCCGGGGGAACGGAAGACGTCGAAGCTGCCCATGTCGAAGCCGTCGATGGTCTCCACCGGGTTGATGCGGGCCAGTTCCGGCGTCTCGACCAGCATGGCGTAGACGGTGGAGGCGCGCGGGATGATGGCGCCGCCCGGCTTCACCAGATGGGTGCGGGCATGCTGCAGCACCGACAGCATGCGCGGGGCCAGCATGCCGATGTTGATCAGTTCCGACACGAAGACGTCGGCCTTCTCCGGCAGGTCGCCGCCCTCCCCCACCGTCAGCTGGGTGGACAGGCGCGGCACCACGTCGATGCTGTCGGCATAGCCGTTGCGCGCCACCGTTTCCTTGGCGACGCGGGCCAGGATCGGGTTGACCTCGCAGGTCACCACCTTCTTCGCACCCGCGCGCGCCGCCATCATGGCGACGATGCCGGAGCCGGTGCCGATCTCCAGCACCAGCTGGCCGGGCTTCACCGCCCGTTCCAGCGACTGCTTGTAGGCCTCGTTCCGCTCGAAATCGTTGATCATCGGCAGGTGCCAGCCGGGCACCGCGTTGGAGTAGATCAGCCGGCGGGTGAACTTCACCATGGGGTGGTCGGGCGCCTGCTCGCGCGCCGCCTCGATCACCTCGATCGCTTCGGCGGCGCGGTCGAGGCTCTGCAGCACATGGGCGAGGCCGACCTGGGCGGGGACGAAGCGCGGCGCGGCGGCCAGAACGGTACGGAACTCCGCCTCCGCCTCGGCCAGCCGGCCGCCGGTGGAGAGCAGTTCGGCCAGGCTGTAATGGACGTCGAGATAGTCGGGGGCCTGCTCCAGCGCGGTGCGGAAATGCTGTTCCGCCTCCTCCAGCTCGCCCAGCTCGCGCAGGGTGGCGGCGAGGAAATGGTGCATCTCCGGCGCCTCGGGTCGCAGGTCCAGCGCGGCGCGGAAGCAGTCCGCCGCCTCCTCCAGCCTCGTCTGCACCTTCAGGGCGTTGCCGAGGTTGCCGTGCAGTTCCGGCAGGCGCGGGTTGATGGCGAGGCCGGCGCGGAAGGCCTCCTCCGCCTCCGCCGCGCGGCCCTGCTGGAAGAGCAGGCTGCCGCGGCTGTTGTGGAAGGAGGGGTCGTTGCCGTTCTCCGCGATGGCCTGGGCGAACAGGGTCAGCGCATAGTCGGGATGGTCGGTGTGGGCGGCGACCAGCCCCAGCAGATGCAGCGCCTGGGCATTGTGCGGATCCGTCGCCAGGATCGCCCGGCAGACATCCTCCGCCCCCGCCAGATCGTTGCTGCGGAAACGCTTGGCCGCTTCGATCAGGGTCGGGGCGGAGGTGTCGGTCATCGCTGCGGCTCCAGGGGACGGCGGGAACACGAAAAGATCGCCGCACCATACCGGGAATTGCCGCTCCGCTACAGCCTTTCGATCTGGGGCGTTGGACCCGGGATGCACGCTCCCCCCTACCCCTCGCCGGCATTCTCCCAGCCCCAGCGGTCCCAGGCGCCGTCGAGGAAGGCGGTCAGGCGCGGACCGGCGGGAAGGCCGGAACAGGACAGCAGCGACGGGGCGACGCGGCCGGCGCCGCGGGTCCACCACAGGCTGGCATCCTCACCCAGTGGACCGGACAGGCGGTTCAGCAGGGCGCGGGTGGCGGGGCTGACGCGCTCCGGCTCCGGACGGCCGAGGATGGCGAGGCGGGCCGGCAGACCCTCCACGTCGGCACCGGCGCGGCAGGCGTCCGCCGCCAGCGCTTCGGCACGGGACAGCCACGCGGCACAGGCGGCGGGGGCGTCGGCGATGTCGAAGCCGGCGGGCAGGCCGGCGGCGATGGTGAAAGGATAAGGGCGGCCGACCCGGTCGGCGCTGGGCATCCACACCCCCACCAGCGGGGCGGCGCCGCACAGGCCGGCGGACAGGGCGAAGCGCCAGACCGGGGCCTGGGCGAACAGCGGGTCCCACTCGCCGCCCAGCCGCCGCCCGGCCTCGCCCAGGGCGGCCGACAGCCATCGGTCCCAGGGGCCGAGAACCGCGCCCGGCAGGCCGTGGCCGACGAAATCGCCGCGCGCCGGCACCTTGCCATGGAAGCCCATCACCGGATCGGCGCCGCGCGGCGTGCCGAAGGAACCCATCATGGCAGCGCGGCCCGGCCGGGCTGGGGCATTGGCCGGGCGATGGCAGGAGGAGCGGATTGGGCCAGCACCTCCTCGACACGGGCGACCAGCGCCTCGTCGGGCGGGACGGGGGCGAAGCCGACGGCGAACAGGGCGGCCAGATGGTCGCCCAGCGCGCGGCGGCGTGCCTCGTTGGCCGGGCCGGGCAGCGTGCGCTGCCAGTCCAGCGCCACCCATTCCGCCAGCGCGCCGGCATCCATCGTCTCCGCCCCGCCGACCATGCGGTAGATGCGCAGGGTCCGGCGCAACTGGTCGGGCAGGGCCCAGTCGGCGCGCAGCCGCTCCTCCAGCCGCAGGGCGATGCGGGCGAGGAACTGGCTGCGCAGGGCGCGGCGGTAGGCCTCCTGCGCCGGGCCGGCGATGCGCGCGCCCTGGTACAGGCCGCCGGCCAGCGCCGGGTCGGCCCAGCTGTGCGCTGCGTCGAAGGCCAGCGGCAAGGCGCGCAGGGCGTCCAGCGCCGGCAGGATCGCCGCGGGGTCGGCGTCGTCCACCCGCGCCAGCGACCGCGGCGGCGTGTCGAGCGGGCGCAGCGCCGCCTCCACCGCTGCGGCGCCGGCATCGGCGCGCTCCAGCAGGGCGGCGTTGCCGCGGGCGCTGACCAGCCACCAGCCGCCGACCAGAAGGCCGAGCATCAGCGCGGCGGCGGCGGACAGGGCGCTCCGGCGGCGGCGGGCGCGCTCCACCGCCCGGTCGATCCGGGCGAGGTTGGCCTCGGGGAAAACCACGTCGGGCAGCAGGCGGTCGAGGAAATAGGTGGAGGCGCGGACGGACGGGTCCGGCTCCAGCAGGGCGAGCGCTCCGCCGGTCTGGGTGGCGCTGGTCAGGTAGAGGCCGCGCAGACGGGGCGTCTCCTCGCCATGCTCCGAGCCGAAGATGGTGTCGACGATGTCGGCCAGCGCCGGCTCCAGCTCCGCCACGCGCAGCGGCAGGGCGAAGGCGTCGCCGCGGCGGCGGAGGTCCGGTTCCTGGTGCAGCCGGTCGAGTAGCCGTTCGTCCAGCCGCCGCACCAGCCCGGCATAGAGATCGCGGAAGACCGGCAGCGGCCCTTCCGCCCGCTCCTCCGCCGGCAGGGTCAGGCCCCAGACCTGCGAGCGCGCCTCGCGGTCCAGCGGATCGAAGAAGGTGGTGAAGCCGTCCAGCAGGTCGGCCTTGGTCAGCAGCAGATAGACCGGTAGCCGCAAGCCCAGCTGCACGCGCAGCTCGTTCAGGCGCTGGCGGATCAGGATGGCGTGGTTACGACGCTCCGCCTCGTCCCAGGCGGCGAGGTCCGGCAGGCTGAGCGTCAGAAGGACGCCGTTGGCGGGCTGGAGCGGCCGGTGTTCCTTCAGCAGGTCGAGCAGGCCGGACCACACCCGCCCGTCCACCGCGCGCCGGCTGTCCTGGGTGGTGTAGCGGCCGGCGGTGTCGATCAGCACGGCACGGTCGGTGAACCACCAGTCGCAGTTGCGGGTGCCGGCCAGCCCGGCCAGCGGCTCCACGACGCTGCCGTCCGCCGCGGCGGCCCCAAGCCCAGCGTTGGTCAGCGCCGTCGTCTTGCCCGAACCGGGAGCGCCGATCACCAGATACCAGGGCAGCTGGTAGAGGTAACGGCCGCCGCGCCGCTTGCGCAGCCGCGCCAGCACCGCGTCCATCCGCTTGCGCACCGTGGCGATCTCTTCCAGCGAGGCCTTCAGTTCCGGGTCGCGGGTGGCGGCCAGCGCTTGCAGCAGGCGGGCATTGGCGGCGCGCTCGCGGGCGTCGGTGCGGCGGTTGACCGCCACCCATCCGGCCAGCGCCAGGACGAGCGGCAGCAGCCGGACGCTCCAGTCCGCCTGGACGGTCGGCAGCAGATGGGGGGGCAGCAGATGGGGGGCGAAGGACGCGGCCAGCCGCGGCAGCAACAGCCAGCCGGCCAGCCCCAGCGCCAGCGCGCCGGTCAGCGACAGCGCCCAGCGGGTGCGGGCGGAGCGGTGCGGCGACGGGACGGCGGCGGGCTTGCGGCGGCGCCTGGGCGGTTTGGCGCCTGCCTTTGCGGGACGGGGATCGGCCATGGCGGGCGCCCTATTGCGGATAGAGGCGGATGTCGATCCGCCGGTTGGCGTCGCGCCCGGCGGGCGTGTCGTTCAGGGCGACGGGCTCCTGGTCGCCATGTCCCTCGGCCGACAGGCGGGTGGGGGCGATGCTGCGCTCCAGCAGCTTGCGCACGGCGTCGGCGCGGGCGTCGGTCAGTGCCTGGGCGGTGGGCAGCCGGCCCGTCGCCGGGGTCTGGTCGTCGGTGTGGGCGACCACCAGGACGCTGCCGGGCTCCGCCGCCAGGGTCTGGCCCACCCGTTCCACGATGGCGCGGTGGCGGGCCTTCACCGCCTCGCTGCCGGTGGCGAACATCGCCGCCGCGGGGATGCGGATCACCAGGGCGCCGTCCTCCCCCGCCAGAACCTCGACGGCGCCGATGCGGATTTCGGGGGCGAGCTGGCCGGTGATGCGGGCGATCAGGGCGGGGCCGGCGGCGGGCGGCGGCGGCGGGACCATCCGCGCGATCTCGATCGGGCGGTCGGGCAGCAATGCTGAGATGCGGGCTGTCACCGGCTCCGCCTGCCGGTCGAGGGTGCTGGCGAGATGGACATAGAGGCCGGACAGGCCCAGCGCCACCGCCGCCCAGACGATCCAGCCGGGCAAGGAGGCGCCCAGGCCGCGCCCCAGCGGGCGGAACGGCTCCGCCACCCCGGCCCAGGCCGGCGACAGCTCCGCCGCCAGGTCGCCGCGGGCGCGGCGCAGGATGCGGTACAGCTCGTCGCGCAGTCGGGCGAGGTCGTGGGCACCGCCGGGCTTGTCGCGGAACCGCCCCTCGAAGCCCAGCGACAGGCAGGCGTAGAACAGCTCCAGCGCATGGCGGTGGCGGCGCGGGTCGCCCAGCATGCCGTCGAGCAGGTCGAAGAAGCGCACCCCGGCGCCGGGCTCCGCGACCGCCGCCCCGCCATGGTCGGCGGCGCGGGCGACGTCGTCCAGCGTGGCGGCCAGCGCGACACGGGCGGCGGCGATGTCATCCGGGTCGAGGCCGGCAGCGGCGGCCTCGCGGTCGAACCGCTCCAGCGCGGCGGCGGCGGCGGCACGCGGGGAGTCGGCGAGGGCGCGGTCGCGCAAGCTCCCGGCCAGCGCCAGCACCGGGGCGGCGACGGTCAGCAGGGGATTGAGGGAGTAGCGGGGGCGCGGAGGCGGATCGGGGGTAGCGGGGACGGGCGGGGGTGCGGCCTCCACCAGCAGTTCCGCTCCGTCCACTCTTTCGTCCGCCTGCATGTCTCGTCCGCTGTTGGGGAATTTCGGGTGAGGTATAGCAGCGTCGGGGCGGTAGGGGGAACCTGGGGGTGGAGAAGTTAGACCCCCACCTAACCTCCCCCGCTCTCAGCGGACCTACGGTCCGCCTGCCGCGTCAGCACAAAGCTCTGCTTTGTGCGAGAGCTGGGCGGGGGAGGGACTGCCGCCGAACGTCTACAAAGCTCCTATCCCCCTCCCCCGCCCAGCGGGGGAGGGTTGGGGTGGGGGTCCAACACCCCAACCCCTACCGCACCCCGCTGTTGCTGTAGTCGTACTGCACCCGCGGCGCCGCGGCGGGGGTGCCCGCGATCTTCTCGATCAGCGACCCGATCCCGCCGCCGGACCGCGCGTCGGCGGAGGCGACCGGGACGCCGCCCTGCGGCACCGCACCGGGCGGCGGGCTCCAGGCGGGGGCGCCGTCCAGGCCGGGAAGCGGACGGGCGGGCTTGCCGGCGTGGGCATCCATCATGAAGTCGCGCCACAGCTTGGCCGGCAGGCTGCCGCCGGTGACCTTCTTCATCGCGTCGTTGTTGTCGTTGCCCAGCCACACCCCCGCGACCAGATCGGCGGTGAAGCCGACGAACCAGGCGTCGTGATAATCCTGGGTGGTGCCGGACTTGGCCGCCGCCGGGCGGTTCAGCCGGGCGCTGCGGCCGGTGCCGTAATCCAGCACGCCGCCCATCATCCGCGTCAGCTGCACCGCATGGGCGGGATCGACCACCGCCCCGCCGCCGCCGCCCTGGCGCCGGTACAGCACGATGCCGTCGCGGCTCTTGATCTCGGTGATGGCGTAGGCCCAGACCGGGGCGCCGCGGTTGGCGATGCCGGCATAGGCGCGCACCAGTTCCAGCGGCGTCACCTCGCTGGTGCCGAGCGCCAGCGACAGGTCGCGGGTCAGTGGCGAGGCGATGCCGAGGTTCGACGCGATGCGCCGCACCCGGTCGGTGCCGACCCGGTCGATCAGCCGCGCCATCGCCGTGTTGGAGGAATGGGCCAGCGCCGCGGCCAGCGTGACGGTGCCGCGATACTTGCCGTCATAGTTGCCGGGGCTCCAATTGCCGAGTTGGACCGGCGCGTCCTCGATGGCGCTTTCGGGGGACCAGCCGGCCTCCAGCGCCGCCAGATAGACGAAGGGCTTGAAGGCGGAGCCCGGCTGGCGCATCGCCTGGGTGGCGCGGTTGAACTCGCTGCTGTCGTAATCGCGGCCGCCGACCAGCGCGCGCACCGCGCCATCGGGGCTCATGGCGACCAGGGCGCCCTGGCGGACGTTGGCGGCGGCGCCGGGACCGGCCAGCAGCGCCTCCATCCGCTGTTCGGCGGCGCGCTGCATCTTCAGGTCCAGCGTGGTGCGGACGATCACGTCGCCATGATCGGGACCGGCGAAGCCCGACACCAGATCGGTCACCCAATCGGCGAAATAGCGGCCGTCGCCGCCCGGCTTGCGCTTGGGAGAGGGCTTGGCGGCGCGCGCCGCCTCATACTGCGCCTGGGTGAGATAGCCGGCGTCCAGCATCGCCGCCATCACCACCCGCGCCCGCTCCGCCGACTCGTCGGGGTTGGAGCTGGGGGCGTAGCGCGACGGCGCCTTCAGCAGGCCGGCGAGCACCGCCGATTCGCGGATGTCGACCTCGGTCGCCGGCTTGCCGAAATAGGTGCGGGCGGCGGCGTCCACCCCGAAGGTTCCGGCGCCGAGATAGACGCGGTTCAGGTAGGCGGTGAGGATCTGGTCCTTGGTGAAGCGGCTCTCCAGCCAGAGCGCCAGCATGGCTTCCTGGATCTTGCGCTTCAGCGACTTCTCGGGCGTCAGGAACAGGTTCTTGGCCAGCTGCTGGGTGATGGTCGACCCACCCTGCACCGCCCGGCCGGAGCGCCAGTTGACGTAGACGGCACGCGCCAGACCCAGCGGGTCGATGCCGAAATGGCCGTAGAAGCGGCGGTCCTCGATCGCCAGCACGGCGTCGACCAGATGCGGCGGCAGGTCACGCACGCTGAGCGTCGTGCCGTGCAGATCGCCGAAGCGGGCGAACTCCGTCCCGTCGGCGGCCAGCACGGTGACGGAGGCGCGGCGTTCGAACTGCGCCACCTTGGAGATGTCCGGCAGGTCGAGCGCGAACCAGGCCAGCACCATGCCGAGGACGATGCCGCACCAGATGGCGGCGACCAGCCCCCCCTGCACCAGCCGCCTGCCCCAACCTGCCCCCTTGCGGGGAGGCTGCGGCGCCCGGCCGGGACGCCCGGCGGGCGGAGCCGGCGGCTGCGGCGGCAGGGCGCCGGCGGGCCGGCGGGCCGGCGGCTTGGGCGAACGGAGTTTGGTCGCGCTGAGCTTGGGCAAGGAGATCCTTGGCAAGGTGAAGGACGGCAGCGTGAAGGACGGCAGATTGAAGGGGAGCACCCCGGACCGGCGGCGCGGCCGCTGAACCGGCTTGTAGGGCGTCGGCGGCGGCGCGGCCGAGGGCGGCGGAGCCTTGCGGCGCGGCTTGCCGCGGCCGAACGACGCCAGCGCCGCGGACGCGATGTTGCGGAAGATCGCGCCGGCGGACAGGCGGCCGGGCAGCTTGTCGAGCGGCGACGGGTCGTCGCGGGTACGGACAGGGCGGGGGCCGGCATAAAGCTGACCCGTCCGGTGCTGCTCCGTCATGTGGTCCGGTCGGTCGGCGGTCACGGCGCGCTCGCAAAGCCCAGTAAGGTCGGTGTCTTGCCGGGGGAACGTCCCCGCAACGGTCCTAATACGCCCACACCCGCTTCGCCGAAAGACCGGTGGCGGTCCGGCGATTATTTGTCCCGCGACCGTGGCGAAAGAATGACGCTGTCCGCAATTGCGGGGTAGATGCCGGCGCGCCGATATGACGGCTCTATGAAGTTTGTCGGGGGCTCTACTTCGGACATGGACGGGGTGCTTTCGTCTCAGGCAAACTTTGCGCCTTGAGCGGGGCCGCTTTGCCGGCCGAGTCGCCAGCCCTTCAAACGCCACCAAAGAGCCAGGGAGACCGGACGTCATGTCCAAGATCGAGAATGCCCAGACCGATCGCGTCCAGACCGAGCCCCAGCGGTCCAGCGCCGAGACCCAGCGCGCCGCCAAGAGCTTCACCCGCCGCCTGCTGCTGCAGAGCGCCGCGGCTGCGGCCGGCGTCGCCTCGGTCGGTCCCTTCGTGCTGCGCGAGGGCCGCGCCGCGTCGGGATCGGTGAAGATCTTCTCCTGGGCCGGCTACATCAGCCCGGACATGCTGGCCGATTTCGAGAAGAAGACCGGCGTCAAGGCGACACTGACCGAATACGGCACCAACGACGAGCTGCTGAACCAGCTGAAGGCCACCGGCGGCGCCGGCTTCGACATCATCCACCCCACCGTCGACCGCGTGCCGAACTATGTCGAGTTCGAGCTGGTGCAGCCGCTCGACGAATCGAAGGTCAAGTGGGACGGCTGCCTGAAATCGTCGGTCGAGGGCTCCGCCGGGATGGGCGGCGTCGTCGGCGGCAAGCGTTACTTCGCCCCGGCAGACTGGGGGACGGAGGCGCTGGCCTTCGACATGAAGAAGGCGCCGCTCGCCTACGGCACCGCCAGCTACGGCGATTTGTGGGCGCCGGCCAACGCCGGCAAGGTGACGGTGCGCGGCCATTCCTCGCTGATCGGCATCGCGCTGTGGCTGGAAAGCCAGGGCAAGCTGCCCCACCCCGTCCGCGACCAGTTCAAGGACGAGGCGAAGGCCCGCGCCAACTTCGACGCCATCCTGAAGGTGGCCGCCGCCAACAAGAAGTCGGTCGCCCAGTTCTGGACCAACGAGAACGAGGCCCAGGGCGCCTTCCGCACCAACGGCTGCGTCATCGGCCAGACCTGGGACAGCAGCGCGGTGGCGCTGCGCAAGGAAGGGCTGCCGATCCGCTTCGTCGCGCCGAAGGAAGGGGCTCTCGCCTGGATGGAAGGCTTCGCCATTCCGAAGAAGGCGGAGAATCTGGAGAACGCCTATGCCTGGATCAACTGGTTCTACACGCCCCAGGCCGGCGCGCTCTACACCAACCATTCCGGCATCTCCAGCACCGCGGTGGGGGCGGAGGCGCATCTGTCCGACCTGAACAAGCAGTTCTTCACCGACGCCTATCCAGGCGACGCGCTGCAGAAGCTGTGGTGGTGGCCGATCCAGGAGGCGTGGTACGTCTCCATCCGCAACGAGTACCAGGATCGCTTCCTGGCGGCGTGATCGGCATACAGCAGGGGCCATGAGCCAAGACGTCCAACTCGACCACGTCACCATGCGGTTCGGCGACACCGTCGCCGTCCGCGACGTGTCGCTGACCATCGGGGCCGGGGAGTTCTTCAGCTTTCTCGGCCCTTCGGGCTGCGGCAAGACGACCATCCTGCGCATGATCTCCGGTTTCATGGAGCCGACGGCGGGCGCCGTGCGCATCGGCGGCCGGGACATGAAGGGGACCGGGCCGAACAAGCGGCCGACCGCGCTGATCTTCCAGAACCTGGCCCTGTTCCCGCTGATGACGGTGGCGGACAACATCGGCTTCGGGCTGGAGGTGCGCGGCGTGCCTTCCGCCGATCGCAAGCGCCGGGTGCGGGAACTGCTGGAACTGGTGGCGCTGCCCGACACCGCGGACAAGCGGGTGACCGACCTGTCCGGCGGCCAGCGTCAGCGCATCGCCATCGCCCGCGCGCTGGCGGTGGAGCCGGCGGTGCTGCTGCTGGACGAACCGCTGTCGGCGCTGGACCTCAAGCTGCGCCAGCACATGCGCGCCGAGCTGCGCGACCTGCAGAAGCGCACCGGCGTCACCTTCATCTACATCACCCACGACCAGGGCGAGGCCCTGACCATGTCCGACCGCATCGGCGTGATGTCGCGCGGCGTGCTGGAACAGGTGGGCGACGGCAAGACCATCTACGACCACCCGGAAACCGCCTTCGTCGCGTCCTTCGTCGGCGAATCGAACCGCTTCTCCGGTCCGGTCGTGGAGGCGGCGGAGGGCTGGGCGGTGCTGGACACCGCCTTCGGCCGCCTGCGCGGGCGCAACCCGCGGGGGCTGGCCGCAGGCGAGCGCGCCACCCTGTTCGTCCGGCCGGAACGGCTGGCCCCGGAAAGTCCGGGGGCGGGCGAGAGCGACAACGTCCTGAGCGCCCGCGTCAGCCACAGCGACTTCGAGGGCGCCTTCGTCAACGCCTTCCTCGACGGCGGGCTGACCGTGCAGATGCCGCATCTGGGCCAGGAGCCGGCCTTCGTCCCCGGCGAGACGGTGCGGCTGGGCTTCCGCGCTACGGACGCCGTGGTGTTGCCGACGAGGTAAGGAACTCCGGAAAAACGCACACAAACGAAAACGCCCCGGCCAGTTGGCCGGGGCGTTTCGCATTGGGAAGACTGAAGCGTCAGCTGGCCTGCTGGATCGCCGACAGCTGCCACTGGCCGCCGCGCGGGCGGACGAAGGTCCACAGCTCCGTCGCTTCGGTCGGCTGCGAGGCGTTGCCCTCCACCACACGGCCGCTGGCGCGGTCGACCGTGGTGTCGATCAGCGAGAAGCGCATGGCGACGGTGGCGTATTCCTGCGCCCCTTCGCGCCAGCCCTCGGCCAGATCGCCCTGCAGCAGGCGGACGTCGCTGACCTTGTTGACCACGCCGCGGTTGCGGTTCTCGGTCAGGTCGTCGGTGAAGTAGGACAGCATCTCCGGCGTCGTGGCGGCGCGCAGAGCGTCGACATCCTCACGTCCGTAGGCGGTCTGGACGGTGACGAGCAGACGCTCGAACGACTCGAAGTCGGCGGGCTGGATGCCGATCTCGTCGGACGCCTGACGACGCTGGGCCGGACCGGCATTGCCGCCGCCCATCGGGGTGCCGCCGACCGGGTTGTAGCGGACGTCGGCCGCGTCGCGGTTCATCTGGCCGCCCTGCGGGCCGCCGGCATAGGCCGGGTTGGCGCCGCCCATCTGCCCGCCCATCTGGCTGCCGAGCGGGCCGCCGGCCGGCGCGGTGTTCGCCGTCTGCGAGCGGCTGCGGAAGAAGCGGATGGCCAGACGGACGAGGAAGACGACCAGCAGGATCTGCAGGATGAAGCCCAGGATGCCGGCGAAGCTGCCGAGCCCCTCGAAGAAGCCGCCGCCGAACAGCATCGCGCCGATGCCGGCGCCGATCAGGCCGCCCATCAGGCCCGACATGAAGCCGCCGCCGAAGAAGCCGCGCGAGGGCGCCGCCGCCGGGGCGGTGGCCTGCGAACCGGGGCGCTGTGCGCCCGGCGCCGTCGCCGTCGCCGGGGCGGCGGAGCGCTCCATCGGCGAGACCGCGTTGGGCGCGGTGGAGGTGGCGGCCGGCGCCTCGGTCGTGCGGCTGCCGCGGCTGCCCGAGGAGCTGCTCTTGCCGGCGCGGGCGTCGGCGGTGCCGGCAGCCAGCGCCATCACCAGCGCAACCGCCACGGCGGTGGCGGCGCGGGCGCCGCGCATCTTTGTGGAGGTGGCGGAAAGGCTCGAAGGTCGGGTCTTCTCGCTCATGATCGTGCTCGCTTGTCGCATCTGGTCGGTTATCCAGCCTTCCCACATGGGGGTGGTGGCCGCCCCGTTTAAGAGGCGGTCTCACTTTTTTCCAGCAACATTCGGTGCCGCCGCCTAATCGGTTTCATTCTGCAGCGCAGCATCCATCAGGGGATCGCCCTTCAGCGCGTCGATGGCCCGCCGGTCGCGCTTGGTCGGGCGCCCGGCGCCGGGCTGCTGGAACGGCGCGCGGTAGGGGTCCTGCAGCCGCTCCTCCGGCACCGGCGGGGCGAGATCCTCGTACAGCGCCTGGGCCTCCGGCGCCGGCCCGCGGCGGCTGCCCAGCGCCACCACCTTGATGACGCGGATGTGCCGCCCCTGGGCGAAGGTCAGCACGTCGCCCGGCTTCACCGACGCATGCGCCTTGGTCACCACCGCCCCCGACAGCCGCACGCCCCCGTCGTTGCACAGCTTGGCGGCAAGGCTGCGCGTCTTGAAGAAGCGCGCGTACCAAAGCCACTTGTCGATCCGCAGCCGGCCGGGGGTGGAGTCTTCGGTGTCGGTCATCACGCGGCCTCCGAAGATCCCCTCTCCCCCCCGCTCACGCGCAAACGGAGTTTGCGCTGACGCGACAGGCGGACCTCCGGTCCGCCGAAAGCGGGGAGAGGATTAGGGTGAGGGGGGCGCGCGGCGAGGATTCTCGGGAAGGCACGCAGTGCATCCCCCTCACCCCGACCCTCTCCCCGAGGGGGAGAGGGGGAAAAGGCACTGATCGGCTGAGCGTTCATTCTACTCCCCAGCATGTTTGCTCACATCCCCGACAGCTGGCGCAGCTTGGCGAAGGGGTGGTCCTCGTTCGTCGGCTTCTCGCGCCGCTGCCTGTTGATCTGCGGACGCTTCCGCTTCCAGGTCACCGCCCCGTCCTCGGCCACCATCCGCACATAGCCGAGCCCGGTCAGCACCACGCCCAGTTCCTCAGCCGACAGGCCGACGCGCTGGCCGAGCGCCACCTCGCGGATCGGGATGTTCGCCTTGGACGCCGTCAGCAGTTCCGTCTCCAGCCGGTCGAGCATGTCCACGCGCAGCGCCCGGCCGCCGGCCAGCGGGTAGCCGATGGCTTCCCAGAAGGCGGGCGGCGCGCCGCCGTCCTTGACCGGCGGGGCTTCGACCGACACGCGGCCAGGCGGCGGGATCGGCACCGGCAAGGGATGGCCCTTCGACACCGCCCACAGCAGCCCGCGCAAGCTGACCGCCGCCGGCTTGGCCAGCGCCGTCAGATAGAGGTGCGACACGCCCAGCCGGACGCCCAGCTTGCCCAGCGCCTTGCGGTCCTCGCGCTCCAACCGTTCGACCATGTCTGCGACGGGTGCGCGCGGCAGCACCCCCAGCCCTTCCACCAGTTGGAAAGCCACCCCGCGGCCGGGGCCGGACAACCCCTCCGCGACGGACAGGGCGAACAGCGGCTTCAGCCGGACGGCGATGTGGTCCTTCAGCCAGCGGTCCAGCCGGGCCCGCACCCGCTCGCGCTGGGCCTGATCCAGCATGCCCTCGTCGAACGGCACCACCACCGGCGTCAGCACCGACGGCCCGGCGGCCAGCCGTGCCACCGGCAGATCGTCGGCGCTCAGCACCCCGTCCGGTCCTAGAGTGAAAACGTCGTCGGGCTCGGCCTCGAAGGCGCGCAGGCGCTTGGCCAATTCGTCGCGCAGCGCCCGGCGGGCGGCGGTCAGCAGAGACTTCGCCTCGTCGGAGCGGTCGGGCGCGTCGGGGACGAAGCGGAAGCCTTCCAGCCGCCCCACCACATGGCCTTCAACCACCACCTCGCCGTCGGCCCGCACGCCGCCCAGCAGCGAGCGGCCGTCCTTCAGCGTCCGCGCCAGCGTGGCGGAGCGGCGGTCGATGAAGCGCTGGGTCAGCCGTTCATGCAGGGCGTCGGACAGCCGATCCTCGATGGCGCGGGTGCGCTCCTGCCAGTGCAGCGGCTCCTTCAGCCAGGTCGGCCGGTTGGAGATGTAGGTCCAGGTGCGGATATGGGCGATGCGGGCGACCAGCGCGTCGATGTCGCCCTCCGTCCGGTCGAGCCGGGCGATCTGCTTGGCCACCCAATCGTCGTCCAGCCGGCGCTGGGGCCCTCGCAGGCTGCGGAAGACCTGGGCCAGCAGCTTGGTATGGGCATCCGACAGCACCTTGCGGAAGTCGGGGACCTGACAGACCTCCCACAGCAGCTTCACGGCGTCCCGGCCCCTCGCGAGGTCCATGATGTCGGGATCGCGCACCAGCGCCTGCAGGGCCAGATGGTCGTCGGCCTCGCGCACGCGGGACAGTTCCGGGATCGGCGCCCGTTCCTCCAGCGATTTCAGCAGGAAGCCCGGCGTGTCGAAACGCAGCGCGCTGTTGCGCCAGGACAGCGCCTTGACCGTCTCGAACTCGTGGTTCTCGACGCGGGTGACCAGATCGGCGTCCAGTTCCCCCACCTCGTCGGTGGTGCCAAAGGTGCCGTCGCGCATGTGGCGCCCGGCGCGGCCGGCGATCTGCGCCACCTCGGCAGGGCGCAGGCGGCGCGGGGCGAAGCCGTCGAACTTGACGATGCGGGCGAAGGCGACATGGTCGACGTCCATGTTCAGCCCCATGCCGATGGCGTCGGTCGCCACCAGATAGTCCACCTCCCCCGCCTGATAGAGGCCGACCTGCGCGTTGCGCGTGCGCGGGCTGAGCGCGCCCAGCACCACGGCGGTGCCGCCGCGTTGGCGCCGGATCATCTCGGCGATGGCATAGACGTCGGTGGCGGAAAACGCGACGACGGCGGAACGCGGCGGCAGGCGCGTCAGCTTCTTGTAGCCGGCATAGGTCAGCTGGGAGAAGCGCGGCCGGCTGATGAACTCCGCCTTCGGCACCAGCCGGCGGATCATCGGCTGCATGGAATCGGAGCCCAGGACCATCGTCTCGACCATGCCGCGGGCGTTCAGCAGCCGGTCGGTGAAGATGTGGCCGCGCTCCGGATCGGCGCAGAGCTGGATTTCGTCCACCGCCAGGAAATCGACGGCGCGGTCGAGCGGCATCGATTCGACGGTGCAGACCCAATATGAGGGGTTGGGAGGCAGGATCTTCTCCTCCCCCGTCACCAGCGCGACAGCGTTCTTTCCCTTGATCGAGACGATGCGGTCGTAATTCTCCCGCGCCAGCAGGCGCAGGGGAAAGCCGATCATTCCGGACCGGTGACCGAGCATGCGCTCGATCGCCAGATAGGTCTTGCCGGTGTTGGTCGGCCCCAGCACGGCGACCACACGGCCCCCCCGCCCGAGACCGCCGCCCGCCGAAGCGTGAGAGGACGTCATGGTGTTAAGCTTTGGGGTGCGGAAGCCCGCAATGCAAGCGGCGGCTTGTCTTTATCGCCTTCCGCTATGCCGCAAGGAATTTCTATCTCCCCCAAACGACAAGGGCCGCCGAATGGGGGTTCGGCGGCCCTTAGTCTCACGGCGGCTGCGTTGGGGGGCTTGGGATCGCCGCCGGGAGCTTGTCCTTTCCTGTTACGTCAGTTCTTGGGCTGCTCCTGCGGAGCTTTTCCCGGACCCTGGCCAGGACCGTTCCCCGGGCCCATCATGCCGCCCTGCCCCATGCCGCCCTGCCCCATGCCACCGGGTCCCATGCCGTGATGGCGCGGGCCGTCATGGTCGCCCCAGCCGCCATGATGGCCGCCCATGTGCTTACCCATATGGCCACCCATCCCGCCCGGACCCTGGTTCAGCATGCGGTCGGCCTGCTTCTGCTGGTCGGGCGTCAGCTGGGCGTAGAGGTCGGTCAGGGCCGGGCGGACGGTCTGGACCTGCTGCAGGTGGGCCTGCATCATCTGCTCGGCGCGTTCCAGGCGCTGCGGCAGGGCGGCGGGACGCGGGGCGTCCTTGAACTTCACGCACAGGTCCTGCGTCGGCTTCAAGCTGGAGCGGGCGGCATCGGCGAACTTGGTCCAGGCGGCGCGCTGCTGTTCGGTGATGTTCAGCTTCTTCTCCGCATAGGCCAGCTTGCCGGCCAGACGGGCCTCCTGGTCCTCGCACATGCGGGCGAAGTGACGGTCGGGGCCGCCGGCCGGGCCGGGACCGCCGGGCTGCGGACCACCCTGGGCGAAGACCGGAACGGCCACGCCGAGACCGGCGACCAGCAGGGCGGACGTCAGAAGGGCGCGTTTCATGGTGACAACTCCTCAGTGTTTGGACCGTGGAACACGGTGCTGACTAAACCCCGGATGGAGGGGGCTTATTCCGTTGGGACGTTGCCGGCTGCATCGCCGCCGTTGTCCCGATGACCAGACAATGGGCGCCGAACGTTGCGGTCGAATGTCCGCAAACCCGCCATTTGGTAACAGAGTGTAACCGCCGGCCGTCCCGTAACCCGGCGTTACACATTTCCCCTTCACCCCCGACGCGCCTCGCCCGATCATGGGAGCCATGGACCGCACACCCCACCTCCTCGTCGTCGACGACGACCGCGAAATCCGCTCTCTCGTCGCCCAGTTCCTGACCAAGCACGGCTTCCGGGTCACCGGGGTCCGGGACGGGGCGGAGATGATGCGCACGCTCGACGGCGCCCGCGTCGACCTGATCGTGCTGGACCTGATGCTGCCGGGGGAGGACGGGCTGTCGCTCTGCCGCCGGCTGCGCGCGACGCCGCAGACGGCGCAGACCCCCGTCATCATGCTGACCGCCATGGGGGAGGAGACCGACCGCATCGTCGGGCTGGAGATGGGCGCCGACGATTATCTGGCGAAGCCGTTCAGCCCGCGCGAACTGCTGGCCCGCATCAAGGCGGTGCTGCGCCGCGTCTCCGCCCCGCCGGTGGCGGGCGCCCCGGCGGCGGCCGGCGCGGTGCTGCGTTTCGAAGGCTGGTCGCTCGACCTCACCAAGCGGGAGCTGCGGTCGCCCGACGGCGTGCTGGTCCAGCTGTCGGCCGGCGAATACGACCTGCTGGTCGCCTTCGTCGAGCATCCGCAGCGGGTGCTGACCCGCGACCAGCTTCTGGATCTGGCGCGCGGCCGGTCGGCGGTTCCCTTCGACCGCTCCGTCGACGTGCAGGTCAGCCGCCTGCGCCGCAAGATCGAACCCGATCCGGCCGAACCGACCCTGATCAAGACGGTGCGCGGCGGCGGCTATCTCTTCACCCCGTCGGTGACCAGCGGCAGCGTGGCGTCATGACGGCCCGGCCGGACGACATCGCCGGAAAGCCCAAGGCGCCGCATCGCCCATCGGTCCGCCGCCGCGCCTTCCGCCGCCTGGGCCTCCGCTTTCCCGACAGCCTCGCCGCGCGCATCGCGCTGACGGTGGTGCTGGCGCTGCTGCTGACCCAGGCGATCAGCGCGCTGGTCTATCTGACCGACCGCAGCGAAGCGCCGCCGATCCACGGGCCGAACGTGCTGGTCCAGCGCATCACCGCCATCGTCCAGCTGGTGGAAAGCACGCCGCCCACGGGGCGCGAGCGGGTGGTGCGGGCCATCGACGATCCGGTCCTGCGGGTGGAATGGCGCGCCGACCGTCCGCCGCCCCTGCCGGCGGAGACCTATTCGAGCAGCCGCTTCGACGGGCTGAAACGCCGGCTGCGCGAGTCGCTGGACACCCCCGACCGCAACATCCTGGTCGAGGTCCAGCGCCCTCCTCGTGACGGGGGCCGTGACGACGACCACCATCGCCCGCCCTTCATGGGAGGCGACGAGAACCGGCGCTGGGGGCCGCATGTCCGGCTGTCGGTGCGGCTCGGCGACGGGTCCTGGCTGAGCTTCACCGGCGGCGATCCGCTGGCCGGCCCCTTCGGCATCGTCCGCTTCCTGTTCTGGATGGGGGCGGTGGTGGCGGTGATCCTGCTGGTCTCGCTGCTGGCCGCCCGCCGGGTGACGGCACCGCTCGCCGGATTCGCCGCCGCCGCCGAGCGGCTCAGCGTCGACGGCGAGGCCCAGCCCCTGCCCGAGGAAGGCCCGCGCGAGCTGCGCGCCGCCACCCGCGCCTTCAACCGGATGCAGGCGCGGCTCGCCCGCTTCGTCGCCGACCGCACCCAGATGCTGGCGGCGATCAGCCACGACCTGCGCACGCCGATCACCCGCCTGCGCCTGCGCGCCGAGCTGGTCGACGACCCGGAGATGCAGCGGCGGATGCTGGCCGACCTGGACGAGATGGAAGCGATGATCTCCGCCACGCTGGCCTTCGCCCGCGACGATGCCCAGCGCGAGCCGCGCGTCCGCTTCGACCTTGCCGACCTGCTGCAGAGCCTGTGCGACGACCGCGTCGATGCCGGCCACCGCGCCGTCTATGACGGTCCCGCCCATGTGGTGGCGGAAGGCCGCCCGGTGGCGCTGCGCAGGGCCTTCGCCAACCTGATGGACAACGCGATCAAGTATGGCGGCGGCTTCACCGTTCGTCTGGCGGAGGGGGCGGGCATGGACGGGCAGTCCGGCGGTTCGGCAGGCGGTCAGGGCCGCCAAGCCCTGATCCACATCGACGATGACGGTCCCGGCATCCCGGAGGCGGAGTTCGAGAAGGTCTTCGCCCCCTTCTACCGGCTGGAACGCTCGCGCTCGCGCGATACCGGCGGCGTCGGGCTGGGCCTGTCCACCGCCCGCAGCATCATCCGCGGCCATGGCGGCGACGTGACTCTGTCCAACCGCGACGGCGGCGGCGGGATTGGGGGTGGGAGCGGGGGCGGCGGGAGTTCGAGCGGCCTGCGCGCGACGGTGACCCTGCCGCTCTGAGCCCGGCCGCCTCACATCACGTAAAAGCGCGCCTTGACCGTCACCCCTTCCGCCCCGCGCAGGACGGTGCGGTTGCGGCCGCTGCGCTTGGCGAAGTAGAGCGCCTCGTCGGCCTGGGTCATCAGGTCGTTGACCGAGTCGGTGTCCTGAACCAGGCACATGCCGATGCTGACGGTGAAGGCGAAGCTGGCCCCGGTCCCGGTTTCCACCATGAGTTCGGCGGTGGAGCGGCGGATCGCCTCGACCCGCGCAAGCGCCGTCTCCAGGTCGCCGGCAGGCAGGCACAGGCAGAACTCCTCCCCGCCCAACCGACCGAGGAAGCCGCCGTCCGGCACCTGGGCGGCGCAATGGTCGGCGAAGCGCTTCAGCGCGAGGTCGCCGTTGGTGTGGCCGTGGGTGTCGTTGATCGTCTTGAAATGGTCGATGTCGAACATGGCGACCGCCAGCGCGGTCCCGTCCTCCTTCGCGGCGCGATAGGACTGCTCCAGCCGCTCCATGAAGTAGCGGCGGTTCAGGACACCGGTCAGGTAATCGGTGTGCAGCATCTCCACCATCACCCGGTGCATGCGGGTGATGCGCTCGCCGGCCCGCACGCGGGCGCGCAGCATCGACAGGTCGATGGGTTTCGCCAGGAACTCGTCGGCGCCGGAATCGAAAGCCTCGATCCGCCGGGCGGTCTCGGTGTCGCCGGTCATCAGGATGGTGAAGGTGCGGTGCTGGTCGTCCTCCGCCCGGACGTGCCAGCACAGTTCCAGCCCCGTCATCACCGGCATTTCAAGGTCGGTGATCAGGATGTGGATGTCGTGGCTGCGGTAGATCGACAGCGCCTGCGCCCCATCCTCGGCCAGCAGAACCCGGTAACCGTTGCTTTCCAGATCCGCACGAATCTGTTCGCGGAAGTATTCGGAATCGTCAGCGACAAGAATATTTGTTTCCACCGCAACACCCATGCCGTCCGCAAAGAATCCGTGCAGGCGGACCTTAGCAAACTTCCCGACGCGATGGGATGGTGGCGTGGCGACACGCCGCGGTTGATCAGCGGATCAAGCGATCTTCAGCTTTCGAGCATCCGGCGCAGCAGTTCCACGTCTTCGGCGAAGGACGGGTCGGTGGCGCGCAATTCGTCCACCTTCTTGACCGCATGCATGACCGTGGTGTGGTCGCGACCGCCGAACTTGCGGCCGATCTCCGGCAGGGAACGGGCGGTCAGCTGCTTGGCCAGATACATGGCGATCTGGCGCGGGCGGGCCACCGCGCGGGCGCGGCGGGCGGAATGCATGTCGGCGACGCGGATGTTGTAATGCTCCGCCACCCGCTTCTGGATCTCGTCGATGGTGACGCGGCGGTCGTTGGCGCGCAGCAGGTCGTGCAGCACCTCCTGCGTCGTCTCCAGCGAGATGGAGCGGCCGACCAGATCGGCATGGGCGACGATGCGGTTCAGCGCCCCTTCCAGCTCGCGGACGTTGGACGTGATCTTGTGGGCGAGGAATTCCAGCACCTTCAGAGGGATGGAGGCCTGGAGCGCATCGGCCTTGGCCTGGAGGATGCCCAGCCGCAGTTCGTAGGTGGTCGGGTGGATGTCGGCGACCAGCCCCCAGCCCAGGCGGGAGCGCAGCCGCTCCTCCATCCCTTCCAGGTCGGACGGGCTCTTGTCGGCGGAGATGATGACCTGCCGGTTCTGGTCGACCAGCGCGTTGAAAGTGTGGAAGAACTCCTCCTGCGTGGAGTCCTTGCCGCTGATGAACTGCACGTCGTCGATCATCAGCACGTCGACCGAGCGGAACTGCTGCTTGAAGGCCATCGTGTCCTTGAAGCGCAGCGCCCGGATGAACTGGTACATGAACTTCTCGGCCGAAAGGTACAGCACCTTGCGGTTCGGGTCGTTCTTGCGGATCTGCCAGGCCAGCGCGTGCATCAGGTGGGTCTTGCCCAAGCCCACCCCGCCATAGAGGAACAGCGGGTTGAAGGTCACGGTGGTGGCGTCGGCAACGCGCCGGGCGGCGGCATGGGCCAGCTCGTTCGGTTTGCCGACGACGAAATTCTCGAAGGTGAAGCGCGGGTCGAGGGCGGCGGACAGGTCGGACCGGTCCTCCAGAATCGCCGGGACGGCGTTCGGCGACTCGTCCGACGCCCCGCCATAGGAAGCCGAGGTGTAGACGGTCGACGGTGCCGAATCCGCGGAGAAGCCGCCATCGGCCGGACGCGGGGGCGGTGCCGGACGGGGCGCCGGGCGCGACTCGGCGAAACGGGAGTCCTGGGCACGGGGTGCCGGAGCGGGGCGGTCGTCGCCGTTGTCGTCGTTGTCGGCGACCAGCGCCGCAGGCGGGTTGGTGGAGGCGACGATGACGTCGATCGACTGGACTTCCGGATTCTCGCCGGACCAGAGGGCGCGGATGCGGTCGGCATAGTGGGTCAGCACCCAGTCGCGCATGAAGCGCGTGGGCACGACGATGCACACCTCGCCGCCGACAAGGCTGGCGACGGACAGCGGCTGAAGCCAGCTCCGGTAGGCGATCTCGCCGACCTCTTCCTTCAGGCGTCCGCGAATGCGCGCCCACTGCTGATCCAACGACACGCCGACCGACATGCTCCCTTACTCCCGCTCCTTCCCCCCGGCCAGCCCCCACCGCCGAGGCGGCGCGGGATCGACCCCGCGACCGGAACCGCCGCGCACCGCAGCCGGCCACACCGATGGTGTGCCCGCCGACTGGTGCCCCGGCCGCCCGCCTGGTCCCGCCCGTATGTGTACAGGCAGGGTTGACCCCGAACGGAACATTATACCCAAAACGCACACGCATGAGTCGACGGGATTGTAAATCCCGCCCCAAGCGCGACAGCTTGTAAGTAAAAGAAGATCGTGCGATTGACCGGGACTCAACAAGCCCTGATCCGGCGTAGACCTTCAGTATTTCACTTCTGTGTTCGGCCGGCCACAGAGTGTTGCATCACCCCATTTCGCCCCGCCGAATTGGAGCAAAAGTCTAACCATACCAACGAAATCTGGCAATGGGACAGATGGCGAACGGCCTAAAAAGATAAAAACCACTGCTCTAACCACAAGGCCGATCTCGAATCTCATAAGCACGCCTAACAACAATCTAAGACAATTGTCGAGTACCCATACATTTACTTTAAACGCAAAAAGCCGCGCCCCGAGTCACGGGCGCGGCTTTTTGAAACCAGCGGATGAAAGCTCTATCAGAGAGCCTTGATCGCAGCCGACAGACGCGACAGCTTGCGCGACACGGTGTTCTTGTGCAGCACGCCCTTGGAGACGCCGCGCATCAGCTCCGGCTGAGCGGACTTGAACGCGTCGGCGGCGGCGGACTTGTCGCCGCTCTGGATCGCGCCCTCGACCTTCTTCACGAAGGAACGGATGCGGCTGATGCGGGCACGGTTGACTTCCGTGCGACGCTCGGTCTGACGAATGCGCTTTTCAGCGGACTTATGATTGGCCATGGAAACCCTACTCCGAACGACACGGCTGTCGTGATGCGAGCGCGCCTTATACGCGGCAGCGCACCCCGAGTCAAGGCGTGGACGCCCGATGATTTTGACTAATCGTACTCAGACGACATCTTGATGGGATCTGGTCCGTCCCCCGCAAGATGCAGGGGACGGCCCCGACGGCAGAGTCAACGCGTGATCGGCGACTCAGCGGTTCTTCCAACCGGCCTGGCGCTTCTCGGCGAAGGCGGCCATGCCTTCCTTCTGGTCTTCGGTGGCGAAGGTCGAATGGAACAGGCGGCGCTCGAAACGGATGCCCTCGGCCAGCGTCGACTCATAGGCGACGTTGACCGCCTCCTTGGCCATGGCGATGACCGGCTGCGACAGCGAGGCGATCTTGGTGGCGACCTTCACCGCCTCCTCCACCAGCTCGGCGGCCGGGACGATGCGGGAGACGAGGCCGCAGCGCTCGGCCTCGGCGGCGTCGATCATGCGGCCGGTCAGGACCATCTCCATCGCCTTGGACTTGCCGACGAAGCGGGTCAGGCGCTGGGTGCCGCCGGCGCCGGGGATGGTGCCGATGGTGACCTCCGGCTGGCCGAACTTGGCGGTGTCGGCGGCCAGGATGAAGTCGGCCATCATCGCCAGCTCGCAGCCGCCACCCAGCGCGAAGCCGGCCACCGCGGCGATGGTCGGCTTGCGGCACTTGGCCAGCCGCTCCCACTTCGCGGTGATGAAGTTGGAATTGTAGACATCCATGTAAGAGAAGCCGGCCATCTCCTTGATGTCGGCGCCGGCGGCGAAGGCGCGCTCCGACCCGGTGACGACGATGGCGCCGATGGCGGAGTCCGCCTCGAAATCGTCGAGCGCCCGACCCAGCTCGGTCACCAGCTGGTCGCACAGCGCGTTCAGCGCCTTCGGACGGTTGAGCGTGATCAGGCCGACCGGGCCGCGGGTCTCGACGAGGATGGTTTCATACGACATGGCTGCAGCACTCTCCCGATGGGGCGAGCCCGGTTGCTTCCGGGACTCGTGGTTGTGTAGGGGCGTCTGTTGAGGACCCGCGCGAGTATGGCGGGTGTTCCCGCCGTCAGCGCGGCGTCAAAGTGAAGCGGACGGCGGTCGCGGACTTGGGTTTGGCCTGTTGGGGGAATTCCAGCCGCAGTTCCTCGCCCTCGCGGACGAAGACGCGGTCGGATGCCCGGCGCCAGCCCAGCTGCGGCAGGGTCTGGTCGTAGAAGGCCAGCACCGCCTGGCGCGGCACCTCTCCCGACAGCACGGCCTGGATGATCCGCCCGCCCGGCTTGTCGAAGACCAGCGGCTCCGATTCGGCGGTCGCCAGCCCGGGCATCACCGGAACGTCGGTGAAGCCGGGGACGAACGGCCCGGAGTCGGCAGCGACCAGTTGGGCGGCGAATGCCGGAGGAATGGGAATAAGGAAGCTCCCCAGGCCCGCGACCGCGGGGCCGGCAAGGAGGAAAGCGGCGGACGCCGCCCGGAGCATGGCCGGTAGAGCCGTCATGCCCCAGCTATATCACCGTTGGCGCGCCGCACAAAAGAAAGTCGAGCGGCCTGACTGTACAATCCGCTGAACGCCCCCCGTCCGGGCACGGTCACAGTCGCAATCGGGGCAGCCCTCCCCCTCCCGGTCGTAGACGGCGAACTGGTGCTGGAAATAGCCCAGCTCCCCCGACGCCTGCCGGTAGTCGCGCAAGGAGGAGCCGCCGGCGGCGATCGCACGCTCCAGCACCTCGCGCACCGCGGTGGCGAGACGGTCGACCTCTTCACCGGTCAGGCTGGCGGCGGTCCGGGTGGGCAGGATACCGGACTGGAACAGCGCCTCCGACACATAGATGTTGCCGAGACCGGCGACGACGCTCTGGTCGAGCAGGGCGGCCTTGACCGGCGTCATCTTGCCTGCCAGACGGCGGGCGAGCTCGGGGCCGGAGAATTCGTTGCCCAGCGGCTCCGGCCCAAGGTTGCGCAGCATCGGATGGTCGCCCAGCGCGTCGGCGACCGTCAGGTCCATCAGGCCGAAGCGGCGGGCGTCGTTGAAGGTGACGATTGTGCCGGCGTCGGTCTCGAACACCACATGGTCGTGCTTGTCGAAGGAATCGGGGCGTTCCGGCGCGATGATCATGCGGCCGGACATGCCGAGATGGGCGATCAGCACACCGCCGTCATCCAGATGCATCAGGATGTATTTGGCCCGCCGCCGCACCGACTCGACGCGCCGGCCGGTCAGCCTTTCGCAGAAGCGCGGCGGAAAGGGGGTGCGCAGGTTCGGCCGCCGCTGCTCCACACGGACCAGCCGCCGGCCTTCGAGATGCGGGGCGAGGCCCCGGCACACCGTCTCGACTTCGGGAAGTTCAGGCATCGGCAGAGTGTGGGGTGGGTGGGACGGAAGTTAAAGCCCAAGGACGCAAGGAGAGCGTCACCGATATTCCTTGAAGCGCTCCGTCGCCTGGATCAGCGCGGCACGGATGCCGGGTTCCATGGCGGAGTGGCCGGCATCGGGAACGATGCGGTAGTCGGCCTCCGGCCAGGCGCGGTGCAGCGCGTCGGCGGAGATCACCGGGCAGACGATGTCGTAGCGGCCCTGGACGATCACCCCCGGCAGATGGCGGATGCGGGACACGTCGCGCAGCAGCTTGTCTTCCGGCACAAAGCGGTTGGAGCGGAAGTAATGCGCCTCGATCCGCGCCAGCCCCAGGGCGTGGCGGTCCTCGCCGCTGGCGGCGATCAGGTCGGGCGACGGCAGCAGGGACGAGCAACTGCCCTCATAGATGCTCCACACCCGCGCGGCGGCCATGCGCACCATCGGATCGGGCGAGTCGAGCCTCTTCCAATAGGCCTCCAGCAGGTCGCCGCGCTCGTCTTCCGGGATGTGGCCGGCGAAGGCGGCCCAGGCCTCCGGAAACAGGACGCGCATGGAATAGAGGAACCAGTCGATCTCGCTCTTCCGCATCAGGAAGATGCCACGCAGGATCAGGCCCAGACAGCGCTCCGGATGGGTTTCGGCATAGGCCAGCGCCAGCGTCGAGCCCCAGGAGCCGCCGAACAGATGCCAGCGTTCGATCCCCAGATGCCGGCGCAGCGTCTCGATGTCCTCGACCAGCCGTTCGGTGGTGTTCTCCCGCGTTTCGCCGAGCGGCGTGGAGCGGCCGGCCCCGCGCTGGTCCATCACGACGATGCGGTAATGGGCGGGATCGAAAAAGCGGCGGTGGGTGGGCGAGGCCCCGGCCCCCGGCCCGCCATGCAGGAACATCACCGGCACGCCGCGCGGGTTGCCCGCCTGCTCCCAATAGACCGTATGAATCCCGTCGACGGCGAGCGTGCCGGTCTGGAACGGGTCGATGGGCGGATAGAAGTCGCTGCGGGGCATGGCCATGCATCCAGTGGTGCGGGCCACAAGTGTAAAGGAGCCACCGGGGCTCGCGCCAGAGCGACGAAGTCGTGAAACGACAAAGGCCGCCCGAAGGCGGCCTTGCATGTCGAAGTTATGGAGGAGGATGGCGCGCCCGAAGAGATTCGAACTCCTGACCCTCAGATTCGTAGTCTGATGCTCTATCCAGCTGAGCTACGGGCGCCTTGTCCACCAAACGTCTCGCCGTCGAAGTGTCCCCCGGCGTCGAGGCGCGCAACCTACTCAAATCCGTCATCGAAGGCAAGAGCTTTTCACGAAGAAAAACGCGAAGCTTTCTTGCGGATTCGACGGCATCCCAGACGACAAAGGCCACCGCGGAGGTGGCCTGTCTTGTCGAACGGGAAGGATGGCGCGCCCGAAGAGATTCGAACTCCTGACCCTCAGATTCGTAGTCTGATGCTCTATCCAGCTGAGCTACGGGCGCCTTATCCACCGTCTGTCCCGGCGTCGGCGGCAGGCCGTCGGCGTCGAGGCGCGCAACATACTCAAACACTCCCTGCCCCGCAAGCGCTTTTTTCACGAAATTTCGCCTGCCTTCCAACACCCCTGCGACGCTCCTGCGACGGTCGGTCCACCGCGTACCAATCACCCCCGATTGCCGGGCGGCGGCGGCTGGGTTATACAGTCCCCTTGCTGTTTTTGGAGAGTCAGTACCGTGGCCGAAGCCCCCTTCAACAAGCATTTCCCGGTGTCCTGGGAAGAGCTCCACCGCAACGCCAAGGCGCTGGCCTGGCGCCTGATCGACCGTGGCCCGTGGAAGGGCATCATCGCGATCACGCGCGGCGGCATGGTTCCTGCGGCGATCATCGCGCGCGAGCTCGAGATCCGCATGATCGACACCGTCTGCGTCTCCAGCTACGATCACCAGCAGCAGCGCAATGCGACGGTGCTGAAGGGTGTCGAGGGCGCCAATGCCGGCGACGGCGAGGGCTGGCTGATCATCGACGACCTGGTCGACACCGGCAAGACGGCGGAAGTCGTGCGCAAGATGCTGCCGAAGGCGCATTTCGCCACCGTCTACGCCAAGCCGGCCGGCCGGCCGCTGGTCGACACCTTCATCACCGAAGTCAGCCAGGACACCTGGATCCACTTCCCCTGGGACATCGAGCTGCAGTTCTCGCAGCCGATCGCCAAGCTGCGGCAAAGCTGACGGCCAGCCACCGGCACGGCTCCCCGCGGCATGCGGGGGCCATGCCGGTGCGCCGGTTCGCGTGTTCCGGCTCATTACATAAAAATTTACCGTTTGCGTCCTAAATGACGCGCGGCGGAGCGTCTGCGCCCGCCAGCACCTTACCAACATCGCGTGGCGGCCCGCGCATGACCGACGATTCGACCGGCGACATACGCCCGGATGAACTGCACCAGGAAGAGCTGCGGCAGAAGATCGACGCGCTGGTGACACGGCTGCCGGCAAGCCTCGTCTACAGTCTGCTGAGCGAGATCGAGGGCATGGACAGCGAGCCGACCGACCGGGTCCAGCTCGTCCGCCAATATGTCATCGAGTATCTGAACCGCCAGCGCACCAACCGCGCCCGGCGCCTGTTCACCAACCTGTTCGAAGCCTTCCTGATCGACGACGACGTGCTGTACCACGCCGGCCTGTCGATTCCCGGCATGCTGCAGCGCGTCGATGTCGGCGCCCTGTGGGAGGCGCTGAGCCGCGACGCCTTCCCGCTGCTGGCGGTGGAGGCGCAGGAGACGCTGGACGAGATGGCGCGCGGCGACGTGATCGACCGCATCCTGCGCTCCCCCGTCGCCATGGTGATGAAGGAGCGGATGCGCGTCGCCGCAGTGAAGCATCTGGACGCCGTGCTGGCGAACAAGAAGGCAACGGACGAATTGCTGGCCGGCCTGTCGCGCAACCGGCCGCGCCGCACCCGGCTGATGTCGGGATTCCTGGAAAAGACGCCGGCCATCGACATCGGCACGCTGCGGCTGATGCATCTGGTTCTGGCCAATGCCGAAGGACCGGTGAAGCCGGTCGCCGACCGGCTGGAGGATTTTCCCGCCTCCTGCGGCAGCGAGGCGGAGGCGAACCGGCTGGCCGACCTGCTGCAGGACGCGACGGAGCAGCTGCGTGACCGTTGCGGCGACGATCTGGCGAACCTGCTGCCGCTGTCGGTCCTGACGGTGAAGCGCAATTATCCGGTCGCGGCGCTCTATGTCCGGCAGAGCGGCGTCGATCCCGGCCGCGGCGACGCCATGACCGCGGCGCTGACCGGCCATTTCGTCGGCGTCACCCGCGCGCTGACCGCGGCGCTGACCGTCATCCTCAAGCTGAACGACAGGGTTCCCGGCTCCGCCATCCGCCCCAGCGCCAAGGAGAAGGCGCGGCTGGAGGCGCTGGTGCAGCGTCTGGACCAGTTGGTCCACGCCGCCATCTCCGCCGGGCTGATGGAGGACCGGCGCAGCGAGCCGGCCTTCCGCAACGCCTGGACCCAGGCGGCCAAGATCATCGGCGCGCGGGTGGCCGCGGTGGCGATGGAACGCTCCGCCCAGGCCGCCGCCGCCCGGCGCCAGCCGGTCATCGACCATGGCGACGTCGTCTGGCTCGACCGGCTGCTGTGGCGCTGGCAAGGGATGTCGCGCGACTTCGGGTTCGAGACCTACGATCTGGTGAAATGGCGCGAAAACCTGCTGGAGGAGCTGCGCGCCAACGTCGAGAAGGCGATGAAGTTCGAGGATGCCGACCCGCTCGACGAGCGGATGGAGCATCTCCTGCGGATCAACGCCATCGCCGGGGTGTTCGGCCAGCGCGTCAGCGCCTGGATCCCCACCTTCAGCCACAACATGACCCGCCTGCTGTCGCACCGGCTGGAACGCGGCGGGACGTTGGGCGTGGAAGAGCAGGCGATCATCGACGACCTCGTCGCCACGGCGCGCACCGAGGTGGGCAAGTCGCGCTACTGGAAAAGCAACGAGCTGATGGACCTGATCGAGCTGTCGGAGCGGACGCGGCCGGTGGGATGAGATGTCGCCGCGGGTCCCCCCTCACATCACCCCCGAAGACCGGTGCCGCGGGTCGAGCCAGTCGCGCAGACCGTCGCCCAGCATCGTCAGCCCCATCACGCAGAGTGCAATGGCGATACCGGGGAACACCGCCTGAAGTGGCGCGGTGAACAGGTAGGTCTGGGCGTCGCCCAGCATCTTGCCCCAGCTGGGGCTGGGCGGCTGGATGCCGAGGCCGAGATAGCTCAGCGCCGCCTCGTTGACGATGGCGACGGCGAACAGGACGGTGGCCTGGACCACGATGATGCCGGCGATGTTGGGCAGCACATGAACCAGCGTCACCGACAGCGGTCCCCGCCCCAGCGCCAGCGCCGCACCGACGAAGGGCCGCCGCCACGCCGCCAGCGCCGCACCGCGGGTGACGCGGGCCAGCACCGCGGCGTTGAACAGGGCCAGCGCCACCACGACGTTGATCGCCCCGGCACCCAGCGCCGCGGTCAGCAGGATCGCCGTCAGCACAGCGGGGAAGGCAAAGACCAGGTCGCCCAGCCGCGCCACCACCTCGTCCCCCCAGCGCCCCAGCCCGGCGGCCAGCAGCCCAAGCGGCACCCCGCCCAGCAGCCCGAGCCCGACCGCCGCCGCCCCCACCGCCAGCGAGTTGCGGGCGCCGACCATGATCATCGACAGCACGTCGCGCCCGAAATGGTCTGTGCCCAGCCAATGGACGGCGCTGGGCGGCTTCAGCCGGGCAACCACGCGCACCTGCTCCGCCGGGTAGGGTGTCCACAGCAGCGACAGCAGCGCCATGGCAACCAGCAGCAGGGTCAGGACAGCGCCGAGATGGAGGGAGAGGGGAAGGCGCCTCATGCGGAGTGCCATCGGCGATGCCCCCACCTAACCTCCCCCGCTGGGCGGGGGAGGGACTGCCGCCACTCTCCCGCACAAGCGCTTGTCTCCTCCCCCGCCCAGCGGGGGAGGGTTAGGGTGGGGGTAGAACTTCCCCTCCCGACACCCCACCTCACGACGACACCCCTTTCGGCCGCGGGTCGGCCAGCGCGCAGGCGATGTCGACGAGCGCGCTCACCACCACCACGAACAGCGCCAGCAGCACGACCACCCCCTGCACGACGATCAGGTCGCGCTGGCCGATGGCCTGATAGAGCAGCCGGCCCAGCCCCGGCAGGGTGAAGACATTCTCCACCACCACCGCGCCGGCCACGAGGAAGGAGATCTGCAGCCCCAGCACCGTCGCCACCGGGATCAGGGCGTTGGGCAGGGCATGGCGGAGCAGGACAGCGGTGCGGCTGACACCCTTGGCGCGGGCGGTGCGGACATGGTCCTCGCCCAGCGTGTCGAGCACGGCGGTGCGGGTGACGCGGGCGAGGATGGCGGCCTCCGGCACCGCCAGCGCCAGGGCCGGCAGCACCAGCGCATGCAGCGCCGGACCGATGCCGGCGTCCCAGCCGGGAAAGCCGCCGGCCGGGAACCAGTGCAGGGTCAGCGAGAACAGCAGGATCAGCAGGATGGCGATCCAGAAGCTGGGCATCGACACGCCCAATTGAGCGAAGCCTAGAACCGCCCAGTCCCCGCCCCTGCCCCGCCGCGCCGCTGCATAGAGGCCGAGTGGCAGGGCAACCACCGTGCTGATGGCCAGAGACAGAAGCGCCAGCGGCAGGGTCACCGCCAGCCGTTCCGCCACCAGTTCCGCCACCGGGCGGGCATAGGTCAGGCTCACGCCAAGGTCGCCGCGGACCAGCCCGCCGACCCAGTCGAGGTAACGGGTAAGGATCGGCTGGTCGAGACCCATCTGGCTGCGCAATGCCGCCAGCGTGTCCGGCTGGGCATTGACGCCCAGCATCAACAGCGCCGGGTCGCCGGGAACCAGCTGCAGCACGGTGAAGACCACGATTGTGGCCAGCCAGACGGTGACGATCAGGCTGACCAGCCGTCGCAGCAGGAAAGCGAGCACGCGGGGGCTATCCTTACTTGCTCGACGCTATTTCCAGGCGGCGTTGGTGACGTCGTTGGCCTGGACCGGGCGGTTGACCCACATCCCCGTCAGCGAGGCCTTCTGCACCGTCACCGACGGCAGCATGAAGAGGAAGCCGTTGACCGCATCCTCAGCCAGCACCTTCTGCTGCTCTCCGTAGAGCGCGTTGCGCTTGGCCGCGTCCTGGGTGCGGTTCAGCTCCTCGTTCAGGGCGTTGAAGCGCTCGCTCTTGTAGTTGAAGTAGTAGTCGGGCCGGGCGTAGATGTCGATGTCCAGCGGCTCGGTATGGGCGATCATGGTCAGATCGTAGTCCTTGCCCTTGAACGTCTTTTCCAGCCAGGCCGCCCATTCCACCGGCTCGATCTTCACGCGGATGCCGGCTTCGGCCAGCATGGCGGCGACCAGCTCGCCACCGCGCCGTGCATAGGGCGGCGGCGGCAGGCGCAGGGTGGTGTCGAAACCGTTGGGATAGCCGGCCTCGGCCAGAAGGGCCCTCGCCTTGGCCGGGTCGTAGGGATACATCCCGGTCAGGTCGACATAGCCCTCACGGTGCGGCGGGAAGTGGCTGCCGATGGCGGCGCCGTTGCCGTACAGCACACCATCGATCAGCGTCTTGCGGTCGATGGCGTGGGCCATGGCGCGGCGGACGCGGACATCGTCGAAGGGTTTGCGGGCGTTGTTGGTGGACAGGACCGTCTCACCCTCCGTCGAGCCGACCGTCACTGTGAATTTCGGATCGTTGCGGAACTCCGGCAGCGCCTCGTAGGTGCTGAACAGGGTGAAGGCGTCGAGGTCGCCGGCCTTCAGCGCCGCCACCTGGGCGGCGGGGTCGCTGATGAAGCGGAAGGTCACGCGGTCGAGCTTGGGCTTCGCCCCGTCATAGTCGGGGTTGCGGACCAGCACGACGCGGTCGCCGGCGACCCAGCGGTCGAACTTGAAGGGACCGGTGCCGACGGGCTTCTGCTTGTTGGTCGGCGCCGATTCCGGGGCGACGATGGCGGCGTCGCCGCTCGCCATGTGGAACAGGAACAGGCCGTCGGGCCGCGACAGGGTGACGACCACCGTCTGCGGGTCCGGCGTTTCCACCTGGGCGATGGGGGCGAAATAGGCCTTCTGCGCGTTCACCGAATCCGTCGCGCGGGCGCGGTCCAGGGTGAACTTGACGTCGGCGGAATCGGCGGCGGTGCCGTCGTGGAACTTCGCGTTGGCGCGCAATGTGAACCGGTAGGTCAGCCCGTCTTCCGAGACGGTCCAGCGCTCCGCGAGGCCGGGGACCAGCTTGCCCTCGCCGTCGACGCGCAGCAGCGGTTCGAACAGATTGGCGTAGGTGACTTCCTTGATGGCGCCCGCCGCACCGGCGGTCGGATCGAGGTGCGGCGGCTCCAGCGCCATGCCGACGACGAGGTCGGTGCGCGGCTGGGCCAGCGCCGCCTGGGATGCGGCGGCCAGCGCCAATCCGGCGATGGCGGCCAGGGTAAAGCGCTGCTTGGCGGTCGACATGATGGCAAACTCCCCCGTCTCGTCGTTGGCGACGTTTTCGTTGCCGCGATGATGCGGTGCGGCGCGGGAGAGCGCAAGCGGAGCCCCACCCGCTTTCCGTTCGGCCCGCGGGTGGGGCGCCTAAGGGTCAGGCTGCGCCGGGCACGCCCTTGGAGGTGGAATATTCGAAATGCAGCGCCTCGCCCGGATAAACCAGCGGGCGGATGGAGTGGGCGGCCTGGGCCGCTTCGGCGAAGCCGCAGAGGATCAGCTTCAGCTTGCCCGGATACGTCGCGATGTCGCCGATGGCGAAGATGCCCGGCACGTTGGTGGCGCAGCCGGGCTGGGCCACCGAGATGTGGCTGCGCTCCAGATCCAGGCCCCAATCGGCGATGGGGCCGAGATTCATCGACAGGCCGAAGAAGGCGAGCAGGGCATCGGCCGGCAGCGCCTTTTCCTCGCCGTCCAGCGTGGCGACGCGCACGGCGGTCAGCTGGCCGCTCTCGCCGTCCAGGCCGGAGAGCTGGTAGGGCACCACCATCTCGATCCGCCCCTCGCGAACCAGGGTTTCCATGCGGGCCACGCTCTCGGGCGCCGCGCGGAATTTCGGACGGCGGTGGACGACATAGACGCGCTCCGCCACGTCGGCCAGGGAAATGGCCCAATCGACCGCGCTGTCGCCGCCGCCGGCGATCACCACCTTCTTGCCGGCGAAGTCCTGGCGGCGGCGCACCATGTAGAAGACCGACTTGCCCTCATAGGCCTCCAGCCCGTCGAGCGGCGGGCGGTTGGGGCCGAAGGCGCCGCTGCCGGCGGCGATGATCACCGCCTGTGTGTCGATCTTCGTGCCGATGCTGGTCTCCACCAACCAGCGCCCGCTGTCCTGGCGGGTCAGCTTTTCCACCTGCTGGCCCAGATGATAGGTGGGTGCAAAGGGGGCCGCCTGCTCCGCCAGCCGGTCGATCAGGTCGGCCGCCTCGATCGAGGGATGGGCCGGGATGTCGTAGATCGGCTTTTCCGGGTAGAGCGCGGTGCACTGGCCACCGACCATGTCCAGCGCATCCACCACATGGCAGCGCATCTTCAGCATGCCGCATTCGAACACGGCGAACAGGCCGACGGGGCCGGCGCCGACGATGACGACATCGGTGGTGAGGACGTCGTGGCTGGATGCGGTCTGCGACATGAAAGCCAATTCCTTGAGACGGGGTGCCGGGTGGAGGATGCCGGGTGAAGGATGAAGATGCGCGAATGGCCCTTCCATTGTCCGCATTTCCCGGCCGGGTCAACCCCCAGCAAGGGGAAAGCGGTGCTGTGTCGCGCATGGGGCTAGGCATCGGGCCGGGTGTCGGGCCGATGCGGCGGCGCGAGTTTCACAATTTCGCATAAATTCGCTTAAATTTGTCGATTGCGCACCGGGGAGTGCAAGGCCGACAGTAGGAACGTACGGCGGATGGCCGGGCTGGGCAGCCCGGAGGCCGGTCCGGATGCCAGTCGGGTGGAGGCCCGGAATGAAGGAACTTCGCTGTCTGGTCTTCACCGACCAGGAGGTTGTGCGGGCCGTCCTCGACCGTCGGCGCCGGGTGAAGGATCCGTTGCCGGTCGGCACCGTGTCCAGGATCGTCTACCACCGCAACGAGGGGCCGGAGCAGGAGGGCATCGAGACCCGCCTGTCCATCACCGACGATGACGGCGCGGTGACCGAGCTGGTGCTGGCCGATACCGAAGTGACGGCGGCGCTGGTCGGCTATTGCATGGGCCGGCGCATCCCCCTGCCGGTGGCGTCCGACAAGATGCTGCACCTGATCAACGGCGCACTGACGCTGATGATCACCATGAACTTCAACAAGGCGCCGCGGCTGGTGGTGGCCGGTGCGGCAGAGGGAGCTGGAGCGGGAGCGGGGGACCGGCTGTCGCCGAAGCGGCGGGTCGGCCGGTAAGCCTGCCGCTGACCCACCCTTCTTTACGGCTTGCGGGGGGGCGGCGGCTTCGCACAGTATCCGCGCCATGTCGGACATCTCCCCCTACACCGTCACCGTACCGCTGCCGGACGAGGCCGCCACCGCGGCACTGGGCCGCCGGCTGGGCGTCCTCCTGCGGCCGGGCGACCTCGTGGCGCTGCGCGGCGATCTCGGCGCCGGCAAGTCGGCGCTGTCGCGAGCACTGATCCGCAGCGTCACCCATGAGGACGCCGAGGTGCCGTCCCCCACCTTCACGCTGGTGCAGACCTACGACACGGCAATCGGCCCGGTCTGGCATTTCGACCTCTACCGTTTGTCGGGACCGGACGAGGTGTATGAACTGGGCTGGGACGATGCGCGGGCGGAAGCCGTGGCGCTGGTGGAATGGCCGGACCGGCTGGGCCCGCTGCTGCCGCCCGACCGGGTCGAGGTGACGATGGAACATGACGGCCCCGACGCCCGCCGCGCCACGCTGACCGGCCATGGCGCGCTGGCGGCGCGGGTGGCCGCCGCCGACTGGACGCTGTGATGGCTGCTGTCTCTTCTGCGCGGGAAGCGGAGATCGCCGCCTTCCTGGCCGCCAACGGCCTGTCCGATGCCGTGCGCGAACCGCTGGCCGGCGATGCCTCCGCCCGCCGCTACGAACGCCTTCGCAAGGCCGATGGCGAAACCCTGATCCTGGTGGACACGCCCGCCCCGGCCGACGACCTCGCCCCCTTCATCGCCATCGGCGCCGAACTGGCGGCCATCGGACTCTCGGTCCCCACCGTGATCGCATCGGATGTGCAACGAGGCTTGGCGATCCAAGATGATTTCGGAAGCGAAACATTCTCCCGCCTGCTGGCCGATGGTGCCGATCCGCAACCGCTCTACGAGATGGCGACCGACGCGCTGATCGTCCTCCATCGCGGCTGGCCGGAGGGGGCGGCGGAGCGCCTCGCCCTGCCCGTCTATGATCCGGCGCTGTTCGTCGCGCAGACGCGGCTGTTCATCGACGCCTATGTGCCGGTGGCGCTGGGACGGAGCTTGAGTGACAAGGATCGTTCCGACTTCGATACGGCTTGGCGGATGGTGCTGGAACCGGCCTGCGCGGGAGAGCCGTCGCTTCTGTTGCGCGACTATCATGTCGACAACCTGATGCGGTTGCCGCGGCCGGGAGCAAATGCTGCGGGGCTGATCGACTTCCAGAGCGCGGGCTGGGGGCCGCGGGCCTACGACCTCGTTTCCTTGCTGGAGGATGCGCGGCGCGACGTGGCGCCCGATCTGGCAGACGGGATGGTCGCGCGCTACCTCGCCGCGTTCCCCGACACCGATGCCGCCGCCTTCCGCCGCGCCATGGCGGTTCTGGGGGCGGCGCGCCACACGCGGATCGTCGCCATCTTCGTCCGTCTGGCGCTGAGCCAGGGGCGGCGGTCCTACCTTGTCCACCTGCCGCGGGTCTGGCGCCTGCTGGAGGCCCAACTGGCGAAGCCGGAGCTTGCACCGGTCGCCACATGGTTCGACCGCCATCTGCCGCCCGAGGCCCGTGCCGCCTTCGTCGTTCCGGAGACGATCTGAGATGACCGTGACCATTCCCGACACCGCTATGGTTCTGGCCGCCGGCCAGGGCCTGCGCATGCGCCCGCTGACCGACCGCATGCCGAAGCCGCTGATCCCGGTGCTGGGCAAGCCGATGCTGGACCATGCGCTGGACCGGCTGGCCGCGGCCGGGGTGGGCCGGGCGGTGGTCAACAGCCACTATCTGGGCGCGATGATCGGGGAACATCTGAAGGACCGGTCGGCTCCAGCCATCACCCTGTCGCCGGAGGACACGCTGCTGGAGACCGGCGGCGGGGTGAAGAAGGCCTTGCCCCATCTGGGCACGGCGCCGGTCTATACGGTGAATGCCGACATCTTCTGGCTGGACGGGCCGGTCCCGGCTCTGCGCCGCCTGGCATCCCATTGGAACCCGGCGGAGATGGACGCGCTGCTGCTGCTGATGGCGACGACCAAGTCGGTCGGCTATGACGGCTTGGGCGACTATCACATGGACCCGCTGGGCCGCCTGACCCGCCGGGCCGAGCGCGAACTGGCGCCCTTCGTCTATGCCGGGGTGCAGATCGTGAAGCCGGAGCTGTTCGCGGCGGACACGCCGGACGGCGCCTTTTCCACCAACCTGATCTGGAACCGCGCGCAGGAGGCTGGGCGGCTGTTCGGCCTTGCCCATGACGGGCTGTGGTTCCACATCGGCACGCCCGCGGGATTGAAGGAGGCGGAGGATCTGCTGGCCATCGGCGGCGTGCGGGCGGTGGCGCATTGAGGGCGTGGATTAAGGTACAATCGATGGGGAGTTTTGCCCCCACCTTAATCCTCCCCCGCTGGGCGGGGGAGGAGACTGCCGCCGCCCTCCCGAACGAGCACCTGCCCCCTCCCCCGCCCAGCGGGGGAGGGTTGGGGTGGGGGCAAGCGGCTCGCTCATTGGAACCGATCGCATGCCGATGACCCACCCCAAAGTCTACAGCATCCCCGCGGGCGCGCCTTTCGTCGACATGCTGGCGGCGGGGATCATGGAGCGGATCGGCGGCGACCCGATGGCATTGGCCGGGGTCACCGTTCTGCTGCCGACGCGGCGCGCCTGCCGGGCACTGCAGGCGGCCTTCCTGCGCCGCTCCGGCGGACAGCCGACTCTGCTGCCGCGTATGGCGCCGCTGGGCGAACTCGACGCCGGCGACCTCAGCCTGACCGAGGAGGAACTGCCCGACGTCCCGCTCGACCTGCCGGAGGCGATCTCGCCGCTCAACCGGCAGATGACGCTGGCGCGGCTGATCCTGGGGGCCGACGGGCTGTCGGCGACAACGGCGCAGGCGGTGCGGCTGGGTGCCGATCTGGGCCGGCTGATCGACGCGGTATGGACCGAGCGTGCCGGCTTCGAGAAGCTCGAGTCGCTGGTGCCGGCGGATTATGCCGAGCATTGGCAGGTCACCCTGAGATTCCTGCGCATCATCACCGAGGTGTGGCCCGCCATCCTCGAGTCGACCGGGGAGACCGACCCGGCCAAGCGCCGCAATCTGGCGCTGGAGACGCAGGCAGCACTCTGGCAGGCCGCGCCGCCGCCGGGCATGGTGATAGCGGCCGGCTCCACCGGCTCCATCGCCGCGACGACGGAACTGCTGTCGGTGATCGCCCGGTTGCCGCAGGGGGCGGTGGTGCTGCCCGGCCTCGACACCGGGGCCGACGACACGATCTGGGATGCCATTGCCGGCGACGAGTCCCACCCACAGCATGGCCTGTCGCAGTTGATCCGTCTGCTGGGCGTTGAACGCGCCGAGGTGCAGCCTTGGACCGACGCGACCGAGCCGCGCGGCCCCCGCGCCCGCCTGATCGCCGAGGCGATGCGCCCGGCGGCGACCACCGAGGGCTGGCGCGAGCTGTCCGGGGTGGATGCGTCGGCGCTGGACGGGCTGACCCGCATCGACGCCGCCACGTCGGAGGAAGAGGCACAGGTCATCGCGCTGCTGATGCGCCATGCACTGGAAACGCCGACCAAGACCGCGGCGCTGATCACCCCCGACCGCAACCTGGGCCGCCGGGTCGCCATGGCGCTGGCGCGCTGGGGCATCCTGGTCAACGACTCGGGCGGCCAACCGCTCGCCCACACCGCGGTCGGCACCTATCTGCGGCTGACGGCGGAGCTGGCGGCGAGCCGGGTCCATCCGCTGGCCCTGCTGGCTCTGGCCAAGCACCCGATGGCGTCGGGCGGCCGCGACTCAGGAGATTTCCGCGCCGCCGCCCGCGCGCTGGAGCGCATCGTGCTGCGCGGCCCCCGCCCGGCGGAGGGCTTCGACGGCGTGCTGGCGGCGCTGGAGCAGGCCGACCGCTTCGACCATGAGGAACAGCAGGAGTTCCTGCGCACATGGCTGGTCGACATCGGCCAGCGCGCGGCCCCGTTCCTGGAGGCGTTGAACGGCGAGACGCCGCTGGCCGACCTCGTGCGCGCCCATGTCGCCTTCTGCGAATCACTGGCCGCCGACGACGAACTGACCGGAGCGGAACGGCTGTGGCGGCAGGACGACGGCGAGGAGGCCGCACGCTTCGTCCACGACCTGCTGGATGCGACGGAAGGTTTCCCAGCGATCCCGGCCAAGGATTACCCGGCGCTGCTCGACGCGCTGATGAGCGCGCGGGCGGTGCGTCCCCGCTATGGCCTGCACCCGCGCCTGTTCATCCTGGGTCCGATGGAGGCGCGTCTCCAGCATCTCGACCTGACCATCCTGGGCGGGCTGAACGAGGGCACCTGGCCGCCGGCGGCATCCGCCGATCCCTGGATGTCGCGGCCGATGCGGCGCGATTTCGGCCTGCCCAGCCCGGAACGGCTGGTCGGCATGTCGGCCCACGACTTCGCCCACGCCTGCGGCGCGCCGGAGGTGGTGCTGACCCGCGCCGCGCGGGTGGAGGGCACGCCGACCGTGCCGTCGCGCTGGCTGCTGCGGCTGGAAACCGTGCTGAAGGCGCTGGGGCTGGACGGTGCCATTGAGGAGCGCGGCGCCTGCTGGCTCGGCTGGGCGCGCGGGCTGGACGAGCCCGACCGGGTGCAGCCGGTGGCGGCGCCCGAGCCGCGCCCGCCGCTGACCGCCCGGCCGCGCAAGCTGTCGGTGACGGAGATCGAGACCTGGATGCGCGATCCCTACGCCATCTATGCCCGCCACGCCCTGCGGCTGCGCGCCCTCGACCCCATCGCCGCCGATCCGGGGGCGTCGGACCGCGGCCAGATCATCCACGACACGCTGGACGCCTTCGTCCGCGAGTATCCCGGCCCCCTGCCCCATGACGCGCTGGACCGGCTGATCGCGCTGGGGCGCGAACGCTTCGGTCCGCTGTTGCGCAGCCATCCCGACGTCTGGGCCTTCTGGTGGCCGCGCTTCGAGCGGGTGGCCGGCTGGTTCGTCGATCTGGAGCGCGAGCGCCGCCCCCGCATCCGCCCGCTGGCGACCGAGGTGCCGGGCCGGCTGGAGCTGTCGGGTCCCGGCGGCCCCTTCATCCTGACCGCCAAGGCAGACCGCATCGACCGCGGCCCGGATGGGCTGGTGGTGATCGACTACAAGACCGGCACCCCGCCGAGCGCGCGGGAGATCGAACTGGGCTTCGCTCCGCAGTTGCCGCTGGAGGCCGCCATCGCCGCGGCGGGCGGGTTCAGCGGGGTGGACAAGGGCGCGGTGGCCGAACTGACCTTCTGGCGCCTGTCCGGCGGCGATCCGGCCGGCGAGGAAAAGCCGGTGAAAGGCGACCCGGCGGCATTGGGCGAGGAGGCCAGGGCCGGGCTGGAGGCGTTGATCGCACAGTTCGACGATCCGAACACCCCCTACCGCTCGCGTCCACGGCCGGCGATGGCGCCGCGGTATACAGACTATGCGCATCTGGCTCGCGTCCAGGAATGGTCGTCGGGCGGCGGAGAGGGCGAGTGATGGAAGGTGGAGTTAGCGAGATTCCCCCTCTCCCCCCCCGGGGAGAGGGTCGGGGTGAGGGGGACGCATCGCGTGCCTGTCCCGAAGATTCTGCCACGCATCCCCCTCACCCTAACCCTCTCCCCGGGGGGAGAGGGGATCTGCGGAAGCATCACCCATGACCATGACCGACCTGTCTCCCCGCAGCCTGCCGCTCGACCCCAACGTGGCGCAGCGGCGGGCGTCCGATCCGACGGCGTCGGTGTGGGTCGGCGCGTCCGCTGGGTCGGGGAAGACCAAGGTGCTGACCGACCGGGTGCTGCGGCTGATGCTGTCCGGCACGCCGCCGGCGCGCATCCTCTGCCTGACCTTCACCAAGGCCGCCGCGGCGGAAATGGCGATCCGCATCAACCGGACGCTCGGCCTTTGGGCGACCCTGCCCGACGACGCTCTGGAGGATCGGCTGGCCGACCTCTGCGGCGAGCGGCCGTCGATGGAGGCGCGGCTGAACGCGCGGCGGCTGTTCGCCCAGGTGGTGGATTGCCCCGGCGGCATGAAGATCCAGACCATCCACGCCTTCTGCCAGTCGCTGCTGCGCCGCTTCCCGTTGGAAGCCGAGCTGGCGCCGCATTTCGACGTGATGGACGACCGCACCGCCGACGGGCTGCTGACGGAGGCGCGCGACGCCGTGCTGCATGCCGGCCGGACCGAGCCGGACAGCCCGCTCAGCCGCGCCATGGACCGGCTGACCGGCGACCTGAACGCAGAGGATTTCGCCGATCTGCTGGCGGAACTGGCGAGCCAGCGCGGGCAGGTGGAGAAGCTGTTCGAACGTTTCCATGGGCTGGACGGGCTGATCGACGCCATCCATGAAAGGCTGGGGGTGCCGCCGGACGTGACCGAGGAGTCGATCCTGACCCACGCCTGCCACGACGACCAGTGCGAGCCGCCGGCCCTGCGTGAGGCCTGCCGGGCGTTGGCGGGCGGCAGTGCCGGTGATCAGGAGCGCGGCATCGCCATCCAGCATTGGCTGGACGCCGCCGACCGCCGGGTGCGCGCCTTTGAGGCCTACAAGCGCCTGTTCCTGACCGCCGAGGGCAGCCCGCGCAAGACGCTGATCACCAAGAAGCCGGCCACCGCCTATCCGCAGGCTCTGCTGTCCCTGCAGAAGGAAGCGGAGCGGCTGGTGGAGATAGCGGAACGGGTGAAGGCCGCCGGGGTCGCCGCCTCGACCACCGCGCTGCTGACCCTGGCGCAGGCGATGCTGAACGCCTATCGCGACCGCAAGGCGGCGCGCGCCCTGCTGGATTACGACGACCTGATCCTGGCGGCCAACCGGCTGCTGAGCGGCGGCGACGGCAAGGCGCCGCGGGTGCCGTGGGTGCTGTACAAGCTGGACGGCGGCCTGGACCACATCCTGATCGACGAGGCGCAGGACACCAACCCCGACCAATGGGCCATCGTCGCGTCGCTCGCCGGCGAGTTCTTCGCCGAGTTGGAGGCCGCCGCACCCGATGGCAAGATCCGCACCGTCTTCGCGGTGGGCGACGAGAAGCAGTCGATCTTCAGCTTCCAGCGCGCCGATCCCGCCGAATTCGCCCGCATGCGCCGCCATTTCCAGGACAAGGCGGAGTCGGCGGAGCGGCTGTGGGCGGGGGTGGACCTCGACATCTCCTTCCGCTCGACCGCTGCGGTGCTGGAGACGGTCGATGCCGTCTTCTCGCTGGACCGTGCCCGCGACGGCGTGGCGTCGGACGCCAGCCCGGTGATCCGCCACCGCGCCTTCCGCCGCGGGCAGGCCGGACTGGTCGAGCTTTGGCCGCCGGTGAAGCCGGCCGAGGTGACCGAGACGCCGGCCTGGGCGCCGCCGGTGGCGCGCGAGTCCGCCGATTCGCCGTCCGCCCGCCTCGCCTCGGTCATCGCGGCGACGGTGCATCGCTGGATCGACAGTGGGGAGAAGCTGGAGGCCAAGGGACGGCCGGTGCAGCCCGGCGACGTCATGGTGCTGGTCCGCCGCCGCACCGCCTTCGTCACCGAACTGGTCCGCGCGCTGAAGGACCGCGGCGTGCCGGTGGCCGGCGTCGACCGCATGGTGCTGACCGAACAGCTCGCCGTCATGGATCTGGTGGCGCTGGCAGATTTCCTGCTGCTGCCCGACGACGATCTGACGCTCGCCACCGTGCTGAAGGGGCCGCTGATCGGGCTGACGGAGGAGGAGCTGTTCCGCGTCGCCCATGGCCGGCGCAGCACGCTGTGGCGCTCGCTGGTGGCGCTGGCGGAGACCGAGCCCGACTTCCGCCCGGCCCGGCGCTATCTGGGCGACCTGCTGGCGCGCACCGACTTCTCCGCGCCGTACGAGCTGTTCGCCGGGCTGCTGAACCGGCCCTGCCCGGCCGACGGGCGGTCGGGGCGGCGGGCGATCCTGAAGCGGCTCGGCCCCGACGCCCAGGACCCGCTTGAGGAGTTCCTGGCCGTCTGCCTCGCCTTCGAGAAGACGGAGCCGCCGTCGCTGCAGAATTTCCTCGCCTGGCTGGCGGCAAGCGACGCGGAGATCAAGCGCGAGCTGGAACAGGGCGGCGGCACCGTGCGGATCATGACGGTCCACGGCTCCAAGGGGTTGCAGGCGCCGATCGTCTTCCTGCCAGACACGCTGGGCAGCCCGACCCAGAGCCCGCCGATCCTGTGGCCGGACGAGGATTGCCCGGTGCCGCTGTTCGCCGCGCGGCGGTCCCAGGAGGACGCGCTGTGCGCCGAAGCGCGGGCGCGGGCCAACCGGCGGCGCGACCAGGAATACCGCCGGCTGCTCTATGTCGCGCTGACGCGGGCGGAGGACCGGCTGTACATCTGCGGCCATCAGGGCAAGCGCGAGCCGTCCGACGAGTGCTGGTACCGGCTGGTCGAGGAGGCGATGCGCGAGAACGGCGTGCCGCATCCCTTCGACTTCACCGGCCTGTGTCCCGACGGCTGGGCCGGCGATGGCTGGCGGCTGGTCGGCGCCCAGACCGCAGCGGTGCCGCGCCATGTCGAGACGGAAGAGAGTGCTTCCGCCGAGCCGCCGCCACCCTGGATCGGCGAACCGCCGCCCGGCGAGCCGGAGCCGTCGCGCCCGCTCACCCCGTCGCGCCCCGATGGCGAGGAACCGGCGGTGCGCTCCCCGCTTGGCAACGACGACGGCCAGCGCTTCCGCCGCGGCCTGCTGGTCCACCGGCTGTTGCAGACGCTGCCCAATCTGGCCGAGGAGGCGCGGGAGGCCGCCTGCCGCCGCTTCCTCGCCCGGCCGGCGCACAAGCTGACGCCGGAGCAGCAGGACGCCATCGCGCGGGAGACGCTGGCGGTGCTGAGCCATGCGGAGTTCGCGCATCTGTTCGGCCCCGATTCGCGGGCGGAGGTGCCGCTGGTCGGCGTGGTGGCGCTGGGTGACGGCAGCCGGGCACTGGCCGGCCGCATCGACCGGCTGGCGCTGACCGGGGACACGGTGTGGATCGTCGACTATAAGACGAACCGGCCGCCGCCGCGGGATCTGGAAGACGTGCCAATGGTTTACCGGAGGCAGATGGCGGCCTACCGCGAGGCGTTGCGGGCGGTCTATCCGGGGCGCCGGGTGCGTTGCGTGCTGCTTTGGACCGATGGCCCCTACACCATGGAACTGCCGCCCTCGGTGTTGGACGCGGCGGCGGCGGGTCTGGCCCCGCGGGTGGGGTGAGGGGTGGCCGGCGGGTCCTCCGAAAGATGGGGTGACTTGACCGGCCGGGCGCCTCCGCCCTACATTTTGCTCAATTCCACTGACGGGGCGATGGCCGCCGGCCTTCCACAACCGGTCCGCGGCGCTTCCGAATCCAGGCTAGAGGTCACATGAGCACCACCATCAAGGTTACCGACGACAGCTTCGAGCAGGACGTCCTGAAGGCCACCGGCCCGGTCCTGGTCGATTTCTGGGCGGAATGGTGCGGCCCCTGCAAGATGATCGCCCCGGCGCTCGACGAGCTGGCCCGCGAGTATGAGGGCAAGGTCACCGTCGCCAAGCTGAACATCGACGAGAACCCGGGCACCCCGGGCAAGTACGGCGTGCGCGGCATCCCGACGCTGATGCTGTTCAAGGACGGCAGCGTCGCCGCCACCAAGATCGGCGCCCTGCCCAAGGGTGCGCTGTTCCAGTGGGTCGACTCGGCGCTGTAATCGGTTCGACCGGTCCAGGCAAGGAAAAGCCCCGCCCGCGGTTGCCGCGGCGGGGCTTTTTCTTTGGGGGGTTGGCTTCGGGTGGAGTTAGACCCCCACCTGACCTCCCCCGCTTCGCAGGGGAGGGACTGCCGCTGCCTTTCCGATCAAGCGCTTATCCCCTCCCCCGCCCAGCTCTCGCACAAAGCTCTGCTTTGTGCTGACGCGGCAGGCGGACCATAGGTCCGCTGAGAGCGGGGGAGGGTTAGGGTGGGGGCATCGTCAGCCGACGCCCGCCTCACTGCGCCTTCTTCTCCTTCGCCGCATCCTTACCCGCAGCCCCCGCGACCTCCGCCGTGCGGGCGAGGTTGTCGGCGGCGGCGCGGCCCCACTCGCTGTCGGGAGAGACACGGCGGGCCAGTGCCCAATCGTCGCGCGCGGCGGGCAGGTTGCCGCCCATCGCCTTGACGTTGCCGCGCAGCAGGATCGCCTCCGGATCGCCGGGCTTCAGTTCCAGCGCATGGTCGATGTCGGACAGCGCCTGCCGGTAGTTGGACAGCGCCTTGTGGGCGGTCGCGCGGTAGAGATAGGCGTCGGCCCGCCGCGGGTCGCGCGACAGCGCCGCGTCCAGGTCGGCGATGGCGTCCCAGAAACGCTCGCCCTCGGCACGGGCGAAGGCGCGGTCGATCAGCAGATCCACGTTGCCCGGCGTCTTGTCGAGCGCCTTGCTGTAGAGCCGCTCCGCCCGCCCCTGGTCGCCGGCACGCAGCCACGCCCAGCCGGCGCGGCCGAGCAGCGAGGCGGCGGCCTTGGGGTCATCCTTTCCCAGCGTCGGCACCAGCGCCTCCATCTGGGTGCCGGCCGCCTTGAAGTCGCCGGCATGGAACAGCGCCAGCGCTTCGCAGAGCTTGGCGTGGTCGCCGCCGCCCTGCTCCTGCCAGCGTTTGGCGTCGGCCTTGGCGCCGTCGGGGTTCGCCTCCGCCTTGGCGGCGCAGGCCTGAAGCTCGCGGTTGCGGTCCAGGGCGGATGAGGAGCCGGATGCGGCATGCGCCGCCGGCAGGGCTGCGAACAGCCCGAGGGCCAGCGCGCCGGAAAGGTAAGGATTGCGTCGGGTCATGGTGCCTTTACACTCCGCCATCGCCGGGCAGGGCGCAAGCCCGCAAGCCAAGCCTATAAGCCAAGCCCCGGCATTACGCATTCCCCTCCTGCCCCAACGGGAACCGCCCGCGATGACCGATCCCCGCCTGTTCGTCTTCGGCCCCGGCTACAGCGCCCGTGTCTTCGCCGACGCGCTGCGCGCCGACGGATGGCGCGTCGCCGCCACCTGCCGCAGCGAGGAGAAGAAGGCGGAACTGGAGGCCCAGGGGATCGAAGCCTTCCTGTTCGACCGCGGCCGGCCGCTGGCCGATGCCAAGGCGGCGCTGGCCGGCACCACCCATCTGCTGGTCAGCATTCCGCCGGACGGCAAGGGCGACCCGGTGCTGGACCAGCATGCCCGCGATCTGGCCGACCTGCGCACGCTGGACTGGGGCGGCTACCTATCCACCACCGGCGTCTACGGCGACACCGGTGGCGAATGGGTGAGCGAAGCGGCGTGGCTGAAGCCGACCGGGGAGCGCCAGAAACGCCGGGTGGAGGCGGAACGCGGCTGGCTGAACCTGTACCGCCAGTACGGCGTGCCGATGCATCTGTTCCGGTTGGCGGGCATCTATGGTCCCGGCCGCAGCGCCATCGATTCCGTGCGCGACGGCACCGCCCGTCGGGTGGACAAGCCGGGTCAGGTGTTCTGCCGCATCCATGTCGACGACATCGCCAGGACGCTGCGCGCCTCCATGGCACGGCCGACGCTGGGCGCGGTCTACAATGTGGCCGACGACCTGCCGAGCCCCTCGCACGAGGTGGTGGAGTATGCCTGCCGCCTGCTGGGGGTGGAGCCGCCGCCGCTGATTCCCTTCGATCAGGCGGAGATGTCGCCGATGGCCGCCAGCTTCTACGCCGATTGCCGCCGGGTGAAGAACGACCGCATCAAGCGCCAGCTTGGCGTCACGCTGGCCTATCCCGACTACCGCACCGGGCTGGAAGCGCAGTTGGCTGCTAGGCTGTAACCGGAAATCCGGGAAAAGGTAAAGCTAAGGTTACAAAGCAAATGATTGGCATATACCGGTAATCATAAGATTTAGCCAAAGACACACATGGAAAAGGCAAAACTTATTTAATAATCTCGCGGGATCATAAGTATCCGGGCGACGACTATCCCGCGAGGTGTTGGGCGCATGAGCAGCACGCCGACGGTCACGACCTCCCTCCCCCCCGCCACCCCCGCGGCGGGCGTGGATGCCATCGACTCCAGCGCCTTCCGCCGCCAGATGGACGAGGTCGTCTCCCGCATCCCGATGCACGCCATCCGCTCCGTGCTCGACGCGGTGGAGGGGACGGCCAGCCCGAACGGCGAGCGGGCGCGGCATCTGCGCGACGCGCTGGTCGAGCATTTCAACCGCCTGCGGCCGATGAAGGCGCGCCGCCTGTTCACCAGTCTGTTCGAACCCTTCCTGGTCGACGATCCCATCCTGTACCGCTCGCCGGAGTCGGTGCCGGCGCTGATCCAGCGGGTCGACATGGGCGGCATCTGGGCGGCGCTGGCCCGCTACGCCTTTCCCGGCCTCGCGGCGGAGGTGCAGAGCCGGCTGGACGCCATGGCGCGCGAGTCGATGCTGGATGCCGTGCTGGCCAGCCCCGACGCGATGGTGATGCGCGAACTGATGCGCCGGGAGGCGCTCGACTTCCTCTACGCCATGGCCGGCGACCGCAAGCTGACCGATCGCTTCCTGGCGATGGCGAATGACGAGGCGCGGCACGACGCCGGGCTGCGCACCCAGTATCTCGGCCGCAAGGCGCCGATCGACGGCGACCTGCTGGGCTTCGTCCGCGCCCTGCTGGAGCACAACGAGGTTCTGGTGCCGCTGACCGAGCGGATGCGCCGCGACATCGAGGAGATGCAGGGTGCCGGCGATCCGCGGTCGGCCGAGGTGGATTGCCAGTCGGCGCTGATGGTCGGCTTCGTCCGCCGGGTGCGCGATCTCGGCCTGCCCTTCCGCGACCAGTCGCAGGTGCTGGCCTGGTTCGCCCCGCTCTACGGGCTGAACGTCAAGCGGCGCTACGACGTGTTCCTGCGCCACGTGCGCGAGCACGGCGGCCCGGCGGTGCGCGAGTCGCACCCGCTGCTGCGCGCGCTGCTCTGCCATTTCAACGCCGCCTGCACCACCATCCGCGAGGTGGTGGACGGCATGTTCGGCGACATGGAGATCCAGGATGGCGGGGTGCTGTCGGCCCCTGCCCCGACCCGCACCCTGATGGGCGAGGCGGTGGAGCGGTTCGACCGCGCGCTGACCGCGCTGTCCGGCACCGGCTTCCTCGCCAGCCGCTCCACCGGCCCGGCGCTGCGGGCGGAGTTGGCGGCGGTCAGCCGCGACCTGACCGGCACGGTGATGCCGGCGCTGGCCGCCCGGCTGCAGGTGGCGATGACCGCCCGCCATGCCCCGGTGCCCGACCATGAGGACATCGTCTGGCTGTTGGAACTGGTGTGGCGCTGGGGCCGCTATCTCGGCAATGCCGGCTATGCCAACCCGGAGTTGAAGTCGCTGCGCCTCTATGCGGTGGAGACCGGGCGCCTCGCCTTCCTCCAGGCCATGAAGGCCGAACCGCATGAGAAGCCGGCCCACCGCATGGCGCACCTGTTGCGCATCCGCCGGCTGATGGCGGCGATGGGCGAGACGGTGGACGGCTGGATCAGCCCGGTCAGCCAGGGCCTGCACCGGGTGGTGCACAGCTATCTGGAGGCGGCGGGGGAGATAACCGACGACGAGTGGGCGGTGATCGACGCCTTCGTCACCAGCGTGCGCAGCGAGTTGAGCCGGTCGAGGAATTGGCAGAGCGCGGATTTCGTCGACATCCTGCGGCTGCATGAGGGGAGGCGGAGGGGTGGGTCGCTTTGAGGGAAAGCTAGACCCCCACCTAACCTCCCCCGCTCTCAGCGGACCTACGGTCCGCCTGCCGCGTCAGCACAAAGCGAAGCTTTGTGCGAGAGCTGGGCGGGGAAGGGACTGCCGCAGAACGCCGACAAAAGTCTAACCCCCTCCCCCGCCCAGCGGGGGAGGGTTGGGGTGGGGGTATCGAGCGAGAACTCCCCCCTCGGCCGAAGGCCTTAACCGCAACAATTTGGTTCGACGCACCCTTTGATGTGGTATGATGCGCGCCCGCTCGGGGCGGGACGGCCGGACAACGGCCCGCAACCCCGGTGGGTCCGCAAAAAGTTCTCCCTCCGGCCGAGACGACGCCAGCATGAACATCACCATCGAACGCGCCGCCCTTCTCCGTTCCCTGGGTCACGTGCAGAGTGTGGTCGAGCGGCGGAACACCATTCCGATCCTGTCCAACGTCCTGCTGCGCGCGGGCGACGGCGAACTGTCGCTGGCCGCCACCGACATGGACCTGGAGATCGTGGAAACCGTCCCGGCGACGGTCGGCCGTCCCGGCGGCACCACCGCCCCCGCCCACACCCTGTTCGACATCGTCCGCAAGCTGCCCGACGGCAGCCAGGTGGAGCTGGACATCGGCGGCGACGGCACCATCCTGACGCTGCGCGCCGGCCGGTCGCAGTTCAAGCTGTCCTGCCTGCCGGTGGAGGATTTCCCGCAGCTGTCCAGCGGCGAGCTGAAGCACAATTTCTCGGTCGCCGCCGCCGACCTGCGCGGGCTGATCGACCGCACCCGCTTCGCCATCTCCACCGAAGAGACGCGCTATTACCTGAACGGCATCTACCTGCACGCCGCCAAGAGCAAGATGGGCAGCCTGGAGACCCCGGTGCTGCGCGCCGTCGCCACCGACGGCCACCGGCTGGCCCGGGTCGAGATGCCGCTGCCGGATGGGGCGGACGCCATCCCCGGCGTCATCATTCCGCGCAAGACCGTCACCGAAATCCGCAAGCTGGTGGACGAGGCCGCCGACCGCATCGAGCTGTCGCTGTCCGACAACAAGATCCGCTTCGGCTTCGACAGCGTCGTCGTCACCTCCAAGCTGATCGACGGCACCTTCCCCGACTATGAGCGGGTGATCCCGGTCGGCAACGACAAGGTGATGGAGGTGGACGCCAAGCTGTTCGCCGCCGCCGTCGACCGCGTCGCCACCATCTCCACCGAGAAGAGCCGGGCGGTGAAGCTGTCGCTGGTCCGCGGTGCGCTCACCCTGTCCGCCACCAGCCCCGAATCCGGCAGTGCCACTGAGGAGCTGGAGGTCAATTACGCCGAGTCCCCGCTGGAAATCGGGTTCAACTCTCGCTATCTGCTGGACATCACGCAGCAGATCGAGGGCGAGGGCGCCCAGTTCACGCTGGCCGACGCCGCGTCGCCGACCATCATCCGCGACGTCGCCGACTCCACCGCGCTCTACGTCCTGATGCCGATGCGTGTGTGATGGGGCTGCGGGGATCCTCCCCGCCCCAGGCGGAACGGACCAGTTGCAGCACACAGCAGTTTCGATGAACGGCGGCGCTTCGGTGCCCGCCGCACCCCTGACGCCGGCCCTGGCCGTGCGGCGGATGACGCTGACGCGTTTCCGTGGCTACGAGTCCGCGCGGCTGGAGCCCGACCGCCGCCCCGTCGCCCTGATCGGCCCGAACGGCGCCGGCAAGACCAATCTGCTTGAAGCCGTCAGCTTCCTCGCCCCCGGCCGCGGCCTGCGCGGCGCCCGGCTGGCCGAGGTGGAGCGGCTGGGCTCGGCCCCCGGCGCCGGATGGGCGGTGGCGGCGACGCTCGACACGCCGCTGGGTCCGGTGGAGATCGGCACCGGCCGCGAACCTCATGACGGGAATCGGCAAGGCGGGGGGCGCACCTCCGACCGCGACCGCCGGCTGGTCCGCATCGACGGCCATCCGGCCAAGGGCCAGACCGCGCTGGCCGACCATGTCGCCATGGTCTGGCTGACCCCGCAGATGGACCGCCTGTTCATCGAAGGATCGAGCGGACGGCGCCGCTTCCTCGACCGGCTGGTCTTCGGCTTCGATCCCGCCCATGCCGGCCGGCTGTCGCGCTACGAGCATGCCCTGCGCGAACGTGCCCGGCTGCTGCGTGACGGACGCTTCGACGAGGGCTGGCTCGGCGCGCTGGAGGACCAGATGGCGACCACCGGCATCGCCGTCGCCGCCGCGCGGCGCGAGGTGGTGCAACGGCTGCGCGCCGCCTGCGCCCGTTCGGTCGGTCCCTTCCCTGGCGCCGACCTCGCCGTTGCCGGCACGGTGGAGCGCTGGCTCGATGAAGGTCCGGCGCTGGCCGCGGAAGATATGCTGCGCGACAGCTTGCGCTCCGGCCGCCGGGCCGATGCCGATGCCGGCGGCGCCACGGTGGGACCGCACAAGAGCGACCTCGCCGTCCGCCATGCGCCCAAGGACATGCCGGCCGCCTTCTGCTCCACCGGTGAACAGAAGGCCCTGCTGATCGCCATCGTGCTGGCCAACGCCCGGCTGCTGGCGGCCGAACGCGGCGCGGCGCCGATCCTTCTGCTGGACGAAGTGGCCGCCCATCTCGACCCTGACCGGCGCGCCGCGCTGTTCGGCGAAATCCTGGCATTGGGCGCCCAGGCCTGGATGACCGGCACCGACGAGGGGGTTTTCGACCCGCTCGGGGAGGACGCCCGCCGGTTCCGCATCGAAGACGCCCACATCCGCCCCGGATAGGGCTGGAAATTCGGGCCAAGACCCAAAAAAAAGCAGTGTTCACGCACGCTAAACCGCCGGATCCACAACCGAATCTGTTATAGTCGACCCATGGCACAGGAAGCACTGAAGAACGACCTCCCGCAGTCGGAGCCCCAGCAGGCGGACTATGGGGCGGAGTCGATCACCGTTCTGCGCGGGCTCGATGCCGTGCGCAAACGCCCCGGCATGTACATCGGCGACACCGACGACGGGTCCGGCCTGCACCACATGGTGTACGAGGTGGTCGACAACGCCATCGACGAGGCGCTGGCCGGCTATTGCGACAAGGTCGAGGTTCTGCTGAACGCCGACGGATCGGTCACGGTGCGCGACAATGGCCGCGGCATCCCGACCGACATCCATTCGGAGGAAGGTGTCTCGGCGGCCGAGGTCGTGATGACCCAGCTGCATGCCGGCGGCAAGTTCAACCAGAACAGCTACAAGGTCTCCGGCGGCCTGCACGGCGTCGGCGTGTCGGTGGTGAACGCCCTGTCCGAAACGCTGGATCTCCGCATCTGGCGCGGCGGCCGTATCTGGACCATGCGCTTCCGCCATGGCGTCGCCGAGGCGCCGCTGGCCGATGTCGGCGAGGCGCCGATGGTGCCGGAGAAGGGCAAGCAGCTGTCGGGCACCGAAGTCACCTTCATGCCCTCGACCGAGACCTTCACCAACATCGAGTTCGACTACGCCACGCTGGAACACCGGCTGCGCGAGTTGGCGTTCCTCAACTCCGGCGTCCGTCTGGTTCTGACCGACGCGCGCGGGGTGGAGCCGAAGGTGCAGGACCTGCATTACGAAGGCGGCCTGGAAGCCTTCGTGGGCTGGCTCGACCGTTCCAAGACGCCGCTGCACAAGCCGGCGATCACCCTGAAGAACGAGCGCCCGACCGAACATGGCGGCGTGGTGACGGTGGAATGCGCGCTGCAGTGGAACGACAGTTACCACGAGACGACGCTGTGCTTCACCAACAACATCCCGCAGAAGGACGGCGGCACCCACCTCGCCGGCTTCCGCGCCGCGCTGACCCGCGCGATCAACAACTACGCGACCGAATCCGGCATCGCCAAGAAGGAGAAGGTCAACCTGTCGGGAGACGACGCCCGTGAAGGCCTGACCTGCGTCCTGTCGGTGAAGGTTCCGGATCCGAAATTCTCCAGCCAGACCAAGGACAAGCTGGTCTCGTCGGAAGTCCGTCCCGTCGTCGAGGCGGTGGTGGGCGAGGCGCTGGCCCAGTATTTCGAGGAGCATCCGGCCGACGCCCGGCGCGTTGTCCAGAAGGTGGTGGAAGCCGCCGCCGCCCGCGAGGCCGCCCGCAAGGCGCGCGAGCTGACCCGCCGCAAAGGCGCGCTCGACATGGCCTCGCTGCCCGGCAAGCTGGCCGACTGCCAGGAACGCGACCCGGCGGCGTCCGAACTGTTCATCGTCGAGGGCGACTCGGCCGGCGGTTCGGCCAAGCAGGGTCGTTCGCGCCAGTTCCAGGCCATCCTGCCCTTGCGCGGCAAGATCCTGAACGTGGAGCGCGCCCGCTTCGACAAGATGCTGGGGTCTGCGGAGATCGGCACGCTGATCGCCGCGCTCGGCACCGGCATCGGCCGCGACGAGTTCAACGCCGACAAGACGCGCTATCACAAGATCATCATCATGACCGACGCGGACGTGGACGGCAGCCACATCCGCACCCTGCTGCTGACCTTCTTCTTCCGGCAGATGCCCGACCTGATCGAGCGCGGCTATCTCTACATCGCCCAGCCGCCGCTCTACCGCATCAAGCGCGGCAACGCCAAGGAACGGTACCTGAAGGACGACCGGGCGCTGGAAGAGTATCTGGTCGAGGCGGCGCTGGGCGACCTGTCGGTCCAGCTGTCCGACGGCACGCTGCTGATCGGCGAGCAGCTGTCCGGTCTGGTCGATCAGGCCCGCACCGCCCGGCCGGCGATCGACACGCTGTCGCGCAAGGTCGGCAACGCCATGGTGGTGGAGCAGGCGGCGGTCGCCGGCACGCTCTCCGCGAACCTTGCCGAGGACAAGGTCGCCGCCGAAGCCGCGGCCAAGGCGGTGGCAGAGCGGATGAACGCGATGGACGCCGATGGCGGCTGGCGCGGCGAGGCCCTGCCCCAGGGCGGCTATGCGGTCATCCGCGCCCGCCGCGGCGTCACCCACCGCCATCTGTTCGACGTCGACCTGCTGAAGAGCAGCGAAGCGCGCCGGCTGGACGGGCTGGCCGCCGACCTGAAGCGGGTCTTCGGTACCGCCGGCAAGGCCTTCGAGAAGCAGAAGGAGACCCGTGCGCTGACCGGTCCCGTCGCCCTGTTCGACACGGTGATGGAACTGGGCCGCCGCGGCGTCACCATCCAGCGCTACAAGGGCCTTGGCGAGATGAACCCGGACCAGCTGTGGGAAACCACCCTGGACCCGACCAAGCGCTCGCTGCTGCAGGTCCGCGTCAGCCACGCCGATCAGGCGGAAGAGGTGTTCTCCACCCTGATGGGCGACATCGTCGAGCCGCGGCGCGAGTTCATCCAGGACAACGCACTGAAGGTGTCGAACCTGGACGTCTGATCCACGTACCCTGAGACGTCGGAAAGGGGGTGGTGCCGCAAGGCTCCACTCCTTTTTCTTTGCGTATTTCTTTGCAGATCAGCCGCGGTGCCGCAAATCGTTGTGAATGGCAGTTGCAGCGATCGCTGCCTCTCCCATGGCGACGGCGATCTGGTTGAGGGTTGAGACGACATCGCCGGCGGCATAGAAACCGGGAACCGAACTGCGCTGGTGCCGGTCGACGATCAGGCGCCCATCAGCATCCATCTCGGCACCGATCTGCTCGGCCAGACCGGACCGGGCGGTGATGCCCAGCGCCGAATAGAGCGTATCGAAATCGAGGATTTGACCGCTCTCCAAGGTCAGGCGGGTGCTCTGGTCCGCCCCTGCATCGACGGCCGTCACCGGTTCCTCGATCACCGCGATGCCCACGGCATCCAGCTCGGTGCGCTCCTCCACCGTCAGGGACATCGGCTCGCCCAGTGTCAGCAGCGTGACCGCGGGACTGTAGGTACGGATGAAGCGCGCTTCTCCGACGGCCTGCGCGCCGTGGCCGAGCACGGCGATCCGCTTGTCGATGACCTCGTAGCCGTCGCAGATCGGGCAGACCCGGATTTGGCCGCGCTGCATCGCCTCGTAGAGATGAGGCACACGCGGCTGGCCATCGATGACGCCGGTCGCCAGCAGAACGGCTGCAGCGTCCACCTCCCTGCCGTCTCCCAGCGTGGCGCGGAAGCCGCCTGCTACCCGCTCCAGCGCGGCTACCGACCCGGTCTCGATTTGGCCGCCATAGGTCTCGGCTTGGGCGCGGATGCGGGCGAGCAGATCGGTGCCGGGGATGCCTCCCGTGAAGCCGGCGAGGTTGTGGGAGGTCGGAATCCAGGAGCAGCGGCTCTTCGCCTCGTCCACCACCAGGGCCGACCGGCGATAGCGGGCCAAGTAGATGGCGGCGGTCAAGCCGGCGGGACCACCGCCGACGATCAGGCAATCGAGCATGGACGGCATCGCGTTCCTTGTCCTGAACCGGGCAAGCGAAGCGTGCCCTTCGGTTCCTAGACAAGCGGAGCGGCCGGATGTCACGCTCGCCAGCAGTGAAAGCACACAGCAAAAAGCCCGCCGAGCGTCAGCTGGGCGGGCTTTTTGAGGATTTGGTTGCGGGGGCAGGATTTGAACCTGCGGCCTTCAGGTTATGAGCCTGACGAGCTACCGGGCTGCTCCACCCCGCGGATGTCTGTCATATGGGG
>NZ_JAVDTO010000019.1:0-106415 GCF_031455875.1 Azospirillum sp. BE72 | reverse complement strand
CAATGGTACTGCGTCTTAAGACGTGGGAGAGTAGGTCGCCGCCAGGTCACTCAGGCTCAAGAGACGCTAAACACCGAAGCACAAACGCTGGCATCGTCACGACATCCATCACCCCATATGACAGACATCCGCGGGGTGGAGCAGCCCGGTAGCTCGTCAGGCTCATAACCTGAAGGCCGCAGGTTCAAATCCTGCCCCCGCAACCACCATTACCGAACGTATCTGTTCCCGAAGGCCGGACGCTCCCGCAGCGCCGGCCTTCAGTGCGTTTGCGCCCAGCCCAAGGCTGAGCAGCGCCACCAAGTCGCCCTCAAGCTCAATCTCGACACCTCGGGAGTCGGCAGTGCCGGCGCGCTTCGATCGTAAGCGTCCGCCGAGCTACGCGGCTTCGGCGTTTCCGGTGCTTTCAGCGACCTTGGTCCAGTTCCAGGGCAGCAGTTCGTCGATGCGGGTGAACTTGTGATCGGTGATGCGGGCGATCAGGTCGCGCAGGTATGAACCGTGCCGGGTTTGTCGGAGGCCATTCGGTTGATGGTGTGGACGACCGCTGCCCACCGGCCTGAACTGGCCATAAAGTGGTCGGTGTCGAACGCCACGTCAGGGAGGGCCGTCCACATGAGCATTGTCACTGTCGGTCTGGATCTTGCCAAACAGGTCTTTCAGGTCCATGGGGGCGACGAAACCGGCCGAGTGGGTGTTCGCCGTCAGCTCCGGCGCGATGCCGTTGAGAGCTTTTTCCGGGATCTGCCTGCTTGGTCGGCATGGAGGCGTGCGGCACGGCGCATCATTGGGCACGAAGGATCCTGGCGTTCGGCCATCGTGTCCGCCTGATCCCGCCGGCTCGGGTCAAGGCCTATGTGGCGCACGGCAAGAAGAACGACGCGACCGATGCTGCCGCCATCGCCGAAGCTGTGACACGGCCGGACATGGCCTTCGTTCCGGTCAAGGGTGAGGAGCAGCAGGCGGTCTTGATGTTGCACCGGACACGCGATCTGCTTGTGCGTCAGCGGACCATGCTGATTAACGGCCTTCGCGGACATCTGGCTGAGTTCGGCATCGTTGCCGCCCAGGGACGGCGAAAGGCTTCAGCGCTGATCGCCGGACTGGATGACCAGGATTTCCCGGAACCGGCGCGTGCCGCCTTGCAGGAATTGGCCGGGCAAATCGAGACATGTGACCAGCGGATCGCCGTGATCGAGCAGCAGATTGTTCGATGGCATCAGAACAACGAGGCAAGCCGGCGGCTGGCCACGATCCCCGGCATCGGACCGATCACGGCATCGGTTCTCTCGGCCACCGTCACGGACCCGACGGCCTTCAAGAGTGGCCGGCATCTGGCGGCATGGCTAGGCTTGGTGCCCCGGCAGAATTCCAGCGGCGGCAAGCAGCGGCTCGGCAAGATCGCAAAGACCGGCGACAGGTCCATCCGCCGCCTGCTGGTCATCGGCGCCACCTGCATTATCCGTCATGCTCGCACCAAGGCTCCGGGCGACGCGGATTGGGTGAAGAACCTGCTGGATCGAAAGCCGGCCCGGTTGGTCACCGTGGCCTTGGCCAACAAAATGGCGCGCATCGCCTGGGCTGTTCTGGCCCGAGGAGAGGTGTACCGCAAGACCTCCTCCGTCCCGGCAACGACCTGACCGAACAGGGTTCAGAAAGTTACCAGGACGAGGATGTGCGAGGGTGACGAGAGACGTGATGGCAATACGGTTTGAGCCGAGAATCGGGAAAACCCGGGTGACTCAATGCGTGCGAAACGCGCTTGGTTGATAGGAACCTGATCCGCGGATTTCATCATGGCCCGCGGTCCTACGTGCCGCATCATTCGAGGCCGGACACATGACCGCACCTGACCATATTGCTGAACACGCCACTTTTCCCTTGCGCCGCAGCGGTCGTCCACACATGATAACTGTTTCGTCATGAGGACCCTAGTTTCTCAACAAGTGGGGCCTTCGACAATCCCGGCGCGGTTCACAAACGGCTCAGGCAGCGGCTTGGATGAAAGAGTTGGCGAAGGCACGCCAACTCCGCTCCCCGCATATGAACGCCCGCCCCCTCTCGGCACAGGCACGTGCAGCCGCCCTGTCGGCATATACGTGTTCCAACTGTTCGATCACCTCCTCCACAGCGGATTCGCCCCAGCCCCGCCGCGCACCGGTGGGATCGACCACCGGAGTCTGGTCGCGGAGCGGCAGGCAATTGCCTTCACGGATCAGGTCGAGATGGCCGGTGTTGGCCGACAAAATCACCGGCACACCGCAGGCCATCGCCTCCATCGCGACAAGGTTGGTGGCGCCCTCGCAGCGGTTGGGGAAAACGGCTGCGTGACAATCGGCCATGATCGCCGCGATCCGATGCCTCGGGATGAAGCCCATGTCGACGAAGCCCTCCGGCGGCATGCCATGCGCCATCGCCCATTCCACGATTCGAAGCTTTCCGTTGTCGCCGATCATCGGGGGCATCGGCGTCAACGGGGATTCGGCAATCGTTCCGGAAGTGTGCGGCCAGTGATTGTGCCAAGCGGTGACCAGCAGCGCCTCGGGATGGCGTTCGTGGAAACGGCGGAAGGCGGCCAGCACGATGTCCTGTCCCTTCCGGAACTCCAGCTTGCCCCCGGAGAAGATGACGAAGCGGTCGCCGAACCGGCCGGTGGGAGGCAGAGGGGTGAGTTCACCCGGATCTATGCCCTGGAAAGCGCAGCCGACCTCAGAGAGTCCTTGCTCCAGAAGCAAATCCCGGTTGTAGGTCGAATGCACCACGAGCTTGTCATAACTGCGCGCGCGCCCCAGTGTTGCGGTGTCGAACCGGCTGTCCTCGAAGGCGATCACGCCGACATTGCGGCTGCCGCGGAAGCGCGCGGATGTCGGCCCCTCGTTGAAGCCGTTGGCCAGCGCGTGCAGCAGCGTCCAGCCCTTGATGACCACCACAGAATCCCGGACCTGATCGGCGATGGCGCTGATGCGCTCATGCCCGGCAAGCAGGGGCGTCATTCTTTCCCGGTTCTCCGGCCGCAGCGTGGCCAGCAGCGGCCGGTCCAGCAAAAGCGGCGGGCGGCCGTGGTCCAGCAGGTAAAGCGCCGTGTGCACCCCAACCAGACCCCAGCCATGGATTTCCGAAAGCTGCCAGGTCAAAGCAATGTTCTGTTCCACCCACAGCCTTTCGACGCGCAGCGCAAATGCCGGTTGACCTTCCCGCCGGGGACTGGTGCTATGCAGCAGGAAGTGCCGGCATCCGGCCGGCCCGTTATTTTGCGCCGGCCCACCTCGACCTTCAAGGCATGACCGTCAAGATCGCATTCATCGACCCGACGAAGGGCGATTACACCCCCGAGACGCCGCGTCATCAGCCGCTTGGCGGATCTCAGTCGGCGCTCTGCTACCTTGCGGAATTGCTGGCCGCCGCCGGCCATTCGATCACCGTGGTCAACGGGACCCATGCGGCCGTGATCGTGCGCGGCGTGCGCTGTCTCCCCATCGCGTCGATGACCCTTGAGGATTTGTGCGACTTTCACGTCGTGGTCGTCCTGAATGGGTGCGATCGGGAGTTTCTGCTGCGCCTGCGCGCCAAGCTGGGCGGCGAGCGCAAACTGATCCTCTGGACACAGCACGCCGCCGACCAGCCTGCAGTTGCTGATCTGGCCGAAGCCGACCTGCGCGGCTGCCTGGACGGCATCGCCTTCGTCAGCCGATGGCAGATGGATGGGTACCTGAAGGCCTTCCATCTCGATCCGGCGCGCTGCCGGGTGATGCGCAACGGGATCGCGCCGGCCTTTGCCGGCCTGTTCGGGCCGGACGAGGACATCCTGGCGGCGAAGCCCCGGCCGCCGGTGCTGGCCTACACCAGCACGCCGTTCCGCGGCCTCGACGTGCTGCTCGACAGCTTCCCGCTGATCCGGGCGGCGATTCCGGGAACCCGGCTGCGCGTCTGTTCGAGCCTGGAGGGCTATCAGGTCTCCGTCGAGCAGGATCCCTTCACCGCTCTGTATCAGCGCTGTCGCGAGACCGAAGGGGTGGAGTATCTCGGCGGCCTCGGCCAGGTGGAGTTGGCCGGGGTGATGCGGGAGGCGACCTGCCTTGCCTATCTCAACCGCTTCGCCGAGACCTCCTGCATCGCCGTGCTGGAGGCGCTGGCTGCCGGCTGCCTCGTGGTGTCGAGCCAACTGGGAGCCCTGCCGGAAAGTGGGGCCGGGTTCGCGCGTCTCATTCCCGTGCCGGAAAGCCCGCAGGAGCATGCGCGGCGCTATGCCGAGGCGGCGGTCGCCGCCCTGAGCGAGCTGCGGAACGATCCCGATGCCGGCCGACGGCTCCGCGCCCAGGTCGACCATGCGAACACCGGGACGACCTGGAGGGCGCGGGCACAAGGCTGGATCGATTGGTTCAAGGAATTGCTGCCGCCCGTTTCTCTGCCGCCAATTCCTCAGCCACCGGTTCCGGTCGGGGCCGCCACGGCGATCACCGCCAAGATCGTCTCCGCCCAACAACAGATCATGGAGGCGTTGGGCATCCATCTGAATTCCGGGGGCGACCGCCGGCTGGCCGACCCGGCTTGGCGGGCGGAGGCGCGTGGGATGATCGAGCTGGTGGAGCGCTCGCTCCACCTCGATCACAACGACGAGGAGGCGCGCACCGGCGTCTGGTCGGCTCTGCGGGGCTATGACGCCTGGCTGTCCTACCAGACCGCGCTGCCCGAACTGCCGCCGCCGTCCCCGCTGCCGCCCGGCGGGCGCCGGATTTTCGACTGCTTCCAGTTCTACAACGAACTGGATCTGCTGGAGGTCCGGTTGGCCGAACTCTACCCGGTGGTGGACCGCTTCGTCCTGGTCGAGGCTACCTACACCCATGCCGGCGCGGCCAAGCCGCTGCATTACGCCGACAACCGGGCGCGCTTCGCGGCCTATGCGGACAAGATCGTCCACATCGTGGTCGCCGAGGATCCCGGCGGCTTCGCCTGGAACCGCGAGGCGTACCAGAGGGAGGCGATCCTGCGCGGCCTCGGGGACTGCCGGTCCAGCGACATGATCCTCATCTCCGACGCCGACGAAATCCTGCGCGCCCCGGTCGTCGAGCGGCTGCGTTGGGAGCCGGATGAGGGCGCAGGTATGGGCGCCACTCTCTTCGCTCCCCATCTGGACATCTTCCTCTATTTCCTCGACCTCAAGGCGCCCGACCCCTGGGTTTCCGTGGCGGCCGCCCCCTGGGAGTTGATCCGCCGCATCGGCGCCAACCGCGCCCGCTATCTGGCCAAGCAGGGGATCGGGCGGGTCGTTCCGGATGCCGGCTGGCATTTCACCTGGATGGGGGGCGCCGACCGTTTCCGCGCAAAGCTGGAGGCCTTCGCCCACCGCGAGATGATGGCCGGCTTCGACCGCGATCCGCAGGTCAACCAAGCCCGGCTCGACCGCTTCTACGCCACCGGCCGTTTCGATGACGGCGCGTTGCCCGGCATGTGGACGGGCCTTCACCGTGTGCCTATCGACGGGCGCTATCCCGCGCGCATCCGGGAGACGCTCGCCCGCTTCCGCCATCTCGGCTGGATCACCCCGCAGGCGGAACCCACGCCGGAGGACCTGATCGAGGAAGGCCGGACGCAAGAGAGGGGCGGGGACGGTGCTGGGGCAGAGGCGCTCTGGCGCCGCGCCATTGCCCTGGAGCCAACCGACATCGAAGCCTTCCACGCGCTTTCCGAGGGGCTGCTCGCACGGAACGCAATGGCTGAGGCGCTCCGGCCGCTACGCTGCTGCACCCGGCTGGACCCCGAGGGAAGTTTCCACCTTTTCAAGCTGGCCCACAGTCTGCTTCTGCTCCGCCGGTACGGGGAGGGAGCAACGGTCCTGAGGGAACTGATCCGCCGCGAGCCGGAGGAGCATCGCGCCTACGGCAACCTCGCGGTCGCGCTGAAGAATCTCGGCCTCCACGAGAAGGCGGTGGCGGTCGGCCGCCGTGCGCTGGCGCTGATGCCGGCGGATGCGGGCCTGCTGAGCAACCTGGGGCTCGCTCTGTCGATGCGGGTCGGAGGAGACGAGGCGGCGGCCATCGCCCTGGCGCGCGCCTTGGTCCTGGAGCCGAACCATGCCGAGACGCGGATGAACCGCGCCCTGGTCCTGCGCAGCCTGCATCGGCTGGACGAAGCGGAGGACGCGTGCCGCCGCCTGATCGCGGAGCGCCCCGACGAGGCCGGGGCCCACGCGCTCCTGGCAACCTGCCTGCTGATGCGGGGCGATCTCGCAGCGGGGTTCCGCGAATATGAATGGCGCAGCCGGCTGGCCGATGGGCAGGTGGTGGCGCGCGGCCTGCCGACGCCGCCGTGGAAGGGGGGCGCTCTCGACGGCCGGCGCATCCTTCTGCACGACGAACAGGGGCTCGGCGACGGGATCCAGTTCGCACGCTACGCGCCGCTGCTTGCGCGGCGCGGCGCCCATGTGATCGTGGAGTGCAACGACGCGCTGGTACGGCTCTTCGCCACGTTGCCGGGCGTGGCGAATGTCGTCGGGCGTTCCTCGCCGACGCCGGAGCATGATGGTCATGCGGCCCTGATGAGCCTGCCGCATCTGCTTGGCACGTCCCTCGCTTCGGTCCCGGCGGAGGTGCCTTACCTTGCGGCCGAACCCTCCCTCGTCGGGATGTGGCGCGACCGACTGGGGCCGGCGCAGGCGGGGCTGCGCGTCGGGCTGGTCTGGGCCGGCAACGCGGGCCTTCCCGACGATCCGAAGCGCTCGCCGGGGCTGGAGCCCCTGCTGCCGCTTCTCGACCTTCCCGGCGTCGCCTTCGTCTCCCTTCAGAAGGGCGACGGCCGGGCGGATCTGGAACGGCTGGGCGGTCGGCTTCCCACTGGCTTCCATGACGTCGGCTTCCATGACGTCGGCGACGCGTTGGACGACCTCGCCGATACCGCGGCCGTCGTGGCGCAGCTCGATCTGGTCATCTCCGTGGACAGCGCGGTCGCCCACCTTGCCGGCGCGCTTGGGCGGCCGGTCTGGACCATCCTGCGCGCGGAGTCCGAATGGCGATGGATGCTGGAGCGCACCGACAGTCCTTGGTATCCGACCATGCGGCTGTTCCGGCAGAGGCGGGCGGGGGACTGGAGCGACGTCGTGGCCGCGCTGCGCACCGCGCTTCAGCGGGCGGTCACGGAGTCCGCACGGTGAGGGTGCCCTGCGCGGCGCGCTGCCGGACCTCGTTGTGGAGAGCGGCGCGGACGCTTGCGAAGACGGGCGCCCAGTCCAGTTCCGGCCCCTGGCGGAACAGGCGCATCGACGGGTACCAGGGCGTGCGCTCGCCGGTGAAGCCATAGACCCAATAGGGGACGTGCTGAACGAGGTTCCAGATGGGGGTGCCGAGCGAGCCGGCCAGATGCGCGACGGCGCTGTCGGTCATGATGACCAGATCGAGCCGCTCGATCATCGCCGCGGTGTCGGCGAAATCCTCCAGATGGGGGCCGAGCGGCACCACCAGCCGGCCTGCCGGGCCGAGCGCGTCCAGTTCGGCCTCCTGCGGTCCTTTCTGAAGACTGTAGAGCCGCACAGCCGGGATTTCGGCGAGGCGCAGGAAGGGCGCGAGCTTCGTGGCGCGCCACGCGTTGTCGGCGAAGGTGGACCGACCCGCCCAGACGATGCCCACCCGCAGCGTACCCGGTACGCGCTCCCCCAGCAGCCGGGCCGCTTTCTCCCGAGCCTCCACCGGGATGGTGAGCGGCACCGGCGGAGGCACGGAGGCCAAGGTCGTGCCGAACAGCATCGGCAAGGTCATTTGCGACACCTCGACGTCGCAAGCCGGCGCGGGCGCACCCCACGGCCTCCAGTCGTCGAGGCCGAGGCCGGACAACACCCGTCGCAATTCCGAATGGCATTCGTAGATCACCCGGCCGCCGGCCCTCTTGACCATCGGCAGATAGCGGGCCACCAGCAGGCCGTCGCCGAAGCCCTGCTCGGCCGTCACGAAGATGCTGCGTCCATTCAGGGCCTGCCCGGTCCACGGCGGCGCCGAGGGCGGTCGCGCGAGATATGAGGGAATCTGCCGTCGGGCCTCGTAATCGTCGAAGCCGTGCACATAGTCGCCGATCTGCAGCCGCGTCAGCGCCCGCTCCCACCGCAGGAGCGCCGTCGGCCCGCCGTTCTCGGTGACGGCGAATTCGATCGCCGCCAGGGCTTCCGCATACCGCCCCGCCTTGCGGAGGGCGACCGCGCGGTTGAACAGAACCGTCCGGTCGTGGGGGGCGCGCCGGAAGGCCTCCTCCTGCGCCGCGACCCCCTCGGCAAGGCGTCCGGCGTCGGTCAGCGCGTTGCCGAGATTGGTCCAGATGCCGGCCTGATCGGGTGCGTGTTCCAGCCCGCGACGGTGGCAGGCGATGGCCTCCTCCGGCTTTCCGGCGCGGCGCAGCAACAGGCCCAGGATGCTCCACGCCTCCGCGTCGGACGGATCGGCGTCAAGCGCCGCCTCCGCGGCCTTGCGGAGCCGGTCGTCCTCATCGCGCGCCTCACCGGCGTCAACCGCTTCGATCCGCATACTCAACCGTTTCGCAGGAATAAGGTGCTCAACATCCGTGCAAGCCTCCGTGCCCGAAAATCGAGGACAGCGGTGGTGACGATCATGGCTTGAAGGCCGGGGGGAGCGGGCGCTAAATTCATGTGCGATGGAACCATTTGGGCGGCAAACCCTGCACCATAGCACCCGCCACCACCGGCATGAAGGTCGTAGGCTTTTGCGAGGTGCGACGCGGACGGGTGAGCGTGCGATCACCGTGCAGGCGGTGACCGGCTGATGACGGACGATCCGGGTTCGGTGAAAACGCACCGGCGGACGCTGGCCGAAGATCCGGCGGAAGCAGTTTCCTGGCAGCACCTGGCGGTGGAGTCGTACCGGGCCGGCAAAGGGAGGCATGCCCTGTCGCTTTTCGTCCGTGCCGCCCGGTTGCACGGGGACGGCGCCGTGCTGGAACGGCAGATCGAGGGGGTGATCACCCCCGCCCTCAACCAAGCCCTGACGCTGATGCAGAACGGGCAGGTCGACCAAGCGGCCGCGATCATCGAACCGTTGGCCGAAGTCATCGCCCTGCGTGGCGACTTCGCGCATGTTCTCGGCGTTCTTCGCCTGGTTCAGGGGCGCGACGACGAGGCCGCCCGTTTCCACGCCGCGTCCCGGATGGAGGACAGCGGCCTCGGCGTCGCCCTGGCCGGGATCGCCCGCCACCGGGCCGATTACGATTTCATCGGCACGGTCGTCATTCCCGTCTACCGGATGGAGGACACGATCGAGCGGGCGCTCGACAGTGTCCTGGCGGCGGTCCGCTACCACCGCGCGGCGTCCGGCGACGCAGGAGCGAAGGTCCATGTCTGCGTCGTCGACGACGCCTCCCCCGACGACACCGTGTCACGGGCGCTGCGCTGGGCGCGGGCGCATCCGGAACAGAGCGTCGCGGTCATCGCCAACAACCGGAACCGCGGGGCGGGGCGGACACGCAACGCGGGCGCCGCCGCAGCGCAGGGCCGCTATCTCTGGTTCCTCGATGCCGATGACCATTATCTGGAACGGCACCTGTTCCTGACGATCCAGACCCTGGATGCGGCACCCAACGCCGGCTTCGTCCGCACCGGCATGGTCTTCGACGCGATCGACGCCGACATCACCCAGGATTGGCGGCAGGCATCGGAAAACTGCTATCCCGGCAATCTCTGCGTCCGGCGCGACTGCCACGACCGGATCGGCGGCTTTCCGGAAGAAGCACCGTTTCACCCGGCGGTCGCCGACGATGTGGCCTACAGCCGCGCCTTGCACAGCCGGTTCGGTGGCCTGAAGATCTCCGAGAAGACCGTCCACTACACGATGCGGCCCGGCAATGCGCTGGAGCGGCAACGGGTCGAGATGACCGGCGGCCCGCCGTCGGCGGAGCGCCAGCGGCCGGACAGCCGCTTCCTGGCCATCGAACTGCTGACCCAGCGCCGCCTCTACAGGCTGGCGGCCGACGGGCCACCCAAGCCGCCCTCGCCGCCGACCGACGCCGCCGTCTGGCTGGAGAAGGGGAGGGAACTGATCCGCGGCCAACAGCCGGAGCCTGCCATCGCCGTGCTGGTCCGGGCGGCAGCCCTCGATCCCGCCAATGCGACGGTCTGGTTCGAGTTGGGGCTGGCGGCGAACGGGTTGAACCGCGATGCCCTGGCCCTCCGCGGGTTCCAGGCGGTGGCGAGCCTTCATCCGGATGCGGGAGCGGCGCGCTTCAACCTTGCCTCCCTGCGGTTCGAGCAGGGCGCCCTCGATGCGGCCGCCCGCCACCTGTGGGAGGCGCTGGCGCTCCGGCCCGAGCATGCCGGTTCCCTGTTCCTGTTGGGGCGCACCGAACGGCGGCGGGGACAGGCGGCCATTGCGCAGGGAATTCTCAGGCGGGCCGCGCGGGTCGAACCGGAGCTGGGAGAGATCCGGGCGGAGCGGGCCGAGGCGGCCCTTGCCCACGGCCATGCGGTCGAGGCGATGGAGCATGCCCTACATGCACTGGCGCTCGCGCCTGCCCTGTTCGACGGCCACACCGCGCTTGCCGGCGCCTTGGAGGCGCTCGGCCGGCCGGATGCGGCGCTGCCGGTCTGGGAGCGGGCGATCCGCTGCAATCCCGGCCGGGGAGAGGCCTTTACCGGGCGTGCCGTCAATCGGCTCATCCGGCGGTTCGGACCGCCGCCCGTGCCGGCGCCGCGGGCGGAGACGGGGCGCCGGCTCGTCTCCACATCGCTCGGCTGGCATGGTCGGTTCGGCAACCAGCTTTTGCAGTACGGGGTCCTGCGTCTGTATGCCGCGCAGCATGGCCTTACCCTGGAAGTGCCGCACTGGCCGGGGCGCCATCTCTATGGGCTTGACGATCCGCTGCCCGGCCCCGCCTTGCCCCGCCTGCCGGAGCGTGAGGTCGAGGCCAGCGTCATGGCATCGCTCGGCGGCGTAAGGCGCGTCGCGGGAGGCGAGGTGCTGGCCGACCGCGACGTCACCGCTTACTTCTGCGGCGACACCGGCTTTCTGGCACCGCATCGGGATGCCTTCCGCGGCTTCTTCACGCCGGGACCACACATCAGGCCCTGGACGGACGCGCTGACCGCCCGCCTGCGCGCAGCCGGCCGTACGGTGGTGGCCTTGCACATCCGGCGCGGTGACTTCGGCTGGGGTCCATTCTGGATGGCGCCGGAAAGCTGGTACCTGCACTGGTTGGATGCGGTCTGGCCCGGCCTGGACCAGCCGGTCCTCTACGTCGCGACGGACGACCCGCGCTGCCTCTCCTCCTTCGCCGCCTACCGGCCGCTTGCCGCCAAGGATCTGGCGGAGCCGATCCCCGGGGCGGAGTTCCTCACCGATTTCCATGTCCTGTGCGAGGCCGATCTTGTGGCGGTGTCCAACAGCAGCTTCTCCTTCGTGGCGACCATGCTGAACCGGCGGGCCCGAAGCGTCGTCCGTCCCGACAAGTCCCGGCAGGCGCTGCTTCCCTATGACCCCTGGTCCAGCCCGGTCCTGCTGTGATGATGGACGCCAGACACCCCGCCGCCTTGCTGCAAACCGGTATGGCCCACCATGCCGCCGGCCGTGCGGCGGAGGCGGAAATCGCATACCGGGCGGTGCTGGCCGCCGATCCAGGCCATCCCGGCGCCCTGCATCTGCTGGGGGTGCTGGCGCTTCATCATGGACAGCCGGCGGTCGCGGCGCAGCTCATCGGGGACTCCATCCGGCAGAACCCCGGCAATCCCGCCAGCTTTTCCGGTCTAGCCGGCGCCTTGCTTCAGCTTGGCCAACTCGGCAAGGCACGGGCAAGCGCACGCTTGGCGTTGGCACTGGACCCCGGATCCCTCGACGGCCTCGCCAACCTCGCCGACATCCTGTCCGAGCGGGGGGAGAATGGTGCCGCAGCGGACACGCTCGGTCGCCTGCTGGTGCTCAGCCCGTGGTCGACGGAACCGAGGCTGAAACGCGCCCATGCGCTCCTCCACGCCGGCCGGAACGAGGATGCGGTGGAGACGTTGCTGACCCTGCTCGGCATGACGCCCCTGTCGGTGGCGGGATACACCAATCTGGGCGTTGCGCTGCGCCGGCTCGGGCGGGTGGAGGAGGCGATGGCCGCCTACCGCAGCGCGCTGGGCTTCTCTTCCGGGGAGCCGGGAACCCTCAACAACCTCGGCATCACCTTTCAGGACCTGGGCCGCTACGAGGAGGCCGCCGCCTGTTTTCGCCTCTCCATCGCTATGCAGCCGGACGGCGCCCACGCCCATCTCAACCTCGGCCTCGTCGCGCGCGACGAGATGCGGGTGGACGAGTCCATCCGTCTGGCGCGCCGCGCCGCCGCGCTGGAGCCGGCCCTGGCCGAGGCGCACACCGCCCTGGGCCACGGACTCCTGATCAAGGGGGAGTACCGCGAGGGCTTCGCGGAATATGAATGGCGGTCCCGCATGGCGGATTTCCCCTCGCCCCGCCGCGACTTCGCTTCGCCGGTCTGGGACGGTTCTCCTCTCGCGGGCCGCACCGTGCTTGTTCATGACGAGCAGGGGGTGGGGGACACCATCATGTTCGCGCGCTACGCCGCGCTGCTCCAGACGCAGGGTGCGCGGGTCTTCCTGGACTGCAACGGACAGCTCGTCCGGCTGCTCTCGTCGATGCCCGGAATTGCCGGCGTCATTCCCCGCTACGATCCCGTGCCGCCGCACGATTTCCATGTGGCGCTGGCGAGCCTGCCCCATATGCTGCGCGCCACCCTCTACACCATTCCCGCGCCGCTCGCCTATCTGCGGGCGGAACCGGCCTTGGTGGAGAGCTGGCGCGCGCGGCTCGGTCCACGGCGCGGCCTCCGCATCGGGCTGGTCTGGGCCGGCAACCCCGAGTTCAAGGGCGACCGGCTACGCTCCCCCGGTCTCGCGGCCTTCCGGCCCCTGCTCGATCTGCCGGGGGTTTCGGTTTACGGCCTTCAGAAAGGAGCCGGGCGGCGCGATCTGGATCTGTGCGGGCCGCTGCCGGCGAGTTTCGTCGATCTCGGCGCGGACATCGCCGACTTTGCCGACACGGCGGCAATCATGGAGACCATGGATCTCGTCGTCACGTCCTGCACCGGGCCGGCCCATCTCGCCGGGGCGCTCGGCCGGCCGGTCTGGACCGTGCTGCCCTTCGCGCCGGACTGGCGGTGGCTGGAGCACGGCGTCTGCACCCCCTGGTATCCGACCATGCGCCTGTTCCGGCAGGAGAGGCGCGGCGATTGGACCACGATCGTGGCGCGGCTGTGCAGGATGCTGGAAAGCACCGTCTGACCCACGCTTGTTTTACCGCTGAACCGAGCGGGCATCCGGCTCCACCGTGAAGGCCTCCGGCGGCAGTCCGGCCGCGTGGCGGTCCCACATGATCCGGTAGGCAGTTTCGAGATGCCGCGTGAAGCGCGGGCTGTCGAACAAGGGTGCGGTGGCGCGCCCGGTCTCAAGCCGGCGGCGGTAGGCGGCGAGCGTCGCCGGCTCTTCGGCCAGCCGCACCGCGCGTTCCTCATACTCCGCGAAGGAGTGGGTGACCGTCTCCGGCAGGCCGGCCGCGTGCAGCAGGCTGGCTGCGACGCTAGAGGCGAAGGTCTCGCCCCGCATGGTGAGGACGGGCAACCCCATCCATAGGGCGTCGGAGGTGGTGGTGTGGCCGGTGTATGGGAAGCTGTCGAGCGCCAGATCGCCAAGCCGATAGCGGGCGAGATGCCCGGCCAGCGGACGGGGGGCGGCGAAGACCAGCCGTGCCGGTTCGACGCCATGGCGCGCCGCCTCCATCCGCAGGTTGGCGGTGGCGTCGCTTCCCGCGTCCAGCAGCCAGAGCGTGCTGCCCGGCACGCGGCGCAGGATGCGCATCCACAGGGCGAACAGGGCAGGGGTGATCTTGAAGGTGGCGTGGAAGGCGCAGAAGACCACGCCTTCGGCGGGTAGGCCGCAGGCCGCGCGCGTCGACACGGCGGCGTTCGGCACGGCGGCGTCGGCCGGCCGGCGGCGGTCGTTGACCTGATAACTGTCGGGCATCCGCACCAGCCGCTCGCGGTAGAAGGGCTGGTGCTCCGGCGGCGTGACGATGCGGTCGCCGATGGCATAGTCCAGCAAGTCCGCTCCCAGGGTTCCCGGATAGCCCAGATAGGCGACCTGGATGGGCGCCAGGCGCCGCGCCAGCAGCGTCAGACGGGCGTTCTGGGTATAGCCCTTCAGGTCCACAAGGATGTGGATGTTGTCCTCGGCGCACAGCGCCGCGACCGCGTCGGGATCGGCGTGCCGCAGGTCGCGGAAGCGGTCGAAGCCGGCCTCCAGCCGCCGTCGTATCGGGCTTCCATCGTCCTCGCCGTAGGAATAGCCGAAGACGGTGAAGCGGCTCCGGTCATGCAGTTCGAAGAGTTCGGCCGTCAGGTGGGCGGTGGCGTGCTCGTGGAAGTCGGCGGAGAGATAGGCGACGTTCAGCCGCCCTCCCGGCAGAACGGGACGCCGCATGGCCGGAGCCGGTGGGACCGGTCCGACGACCGACCGGTGGAAATTGCGGGCCGCGCGGTCCTGCTGCGCCGGGCTGGTCCCGATGAGCAGGCTCAGCAGCGGCAGCACAATTCCCTCGTCGCGGTCGATGACCTCCAGCAGCCGGCGGCAGGTCTCCCCGTGAGTCCGCCAGTCGCAGATGGACAGGCTCGCGAACAGGCGGTCGCAGAGGGATTCAGTCCGTTCGGGGGCAAGCCGATGGGCGTGGTCGTAGCCTTCGGCGGCCTTTGCCATCCGCTTCGCCGCGCGCAGGCTGTGCGCCGTCTCTCGCCAAGCCTCCACCGAGTCCGGCTGGAGTGCCAGCGCCCTTCCGTGGGCGTCCAGCGCCTCTTCGCCGCGCTGTTCGTCCCGGAGCAGGGTGCCGAGCCGGGTGAAGAGCAGGGCGTCCGGCTGAAGGCGGAGCGCGCGCCGGATCAGGACCGAGGCGAGGCGGGGGCGGGCAGCGCGTTCCAGCAGGGCGAGATTGCTGAAGGCATCCGCGAGGTCCGGCTGCAAGGCGATGGCGATGGCGAAGTGCCGCCGCGATTGCTCCAGCCGCCCGAGCGAAAAATCCACCACTCCCAGCAGGAAGGCCGCCGCCGGCTGGTCGGCCGAAGTGGCGAGGATCGCGCGGCACAGCATGCCGCTCTCCTCCGGCTTTCCCTGCTGGTAGAGGGCGAAAGCCCGGCCCAGCGCCTCTTCCGGGCTGGAGGCCGGCACCCCGTGGCTGAGCGGGCGCGTGACCGTGCCGCCGTCGGGTGTGGAGAGGGTGCGGGGGTCCTGCTTGCGGGGCAGGGGGTAGCCCGCCAGATGCAGGATGCCGAGCGGTGCGTGGGGAAGCTCCGGCTCCAGCAGCAGCCGGCCGTCTGCGGAACTGAAGGGTGTGGCCCGGAAGCAGAGCCAGTTGCAGCGCGCCGGCAACTGGCTGAACGGCAGCCCGCCGGTGCGCAGGGCGAGGTTCAGCGCGACCTGTTCGCTGACGAAGAGCACGGTCCGGCGAAGGGAATCCGCCAGCAGGCGCGCCCAGAGCGCCCAGTGCGGCGCGTCGCGGCGCGCGGCGAAGACCCCGCAGTTCAGCAGCGGATAGGCGAAGAGCCGGCGCGCCGTGTCCTCGTCGAAGCAGGCCTTGTACCAGTCATGGAGGTGATTGGCGTAGGGCGCGCCGTCGTAGAAGGGCGTGTAGGCGCGGTCGAGTTCCGGCACGATGGCGAAGCCGGTCGCCGCCGCGCCCGCCAGCAGCAGTTCGATGGCCGACCAATCCTGCACCCAGCAGTCGGCGTCCAGCCACAGGATGGTGGCGGCGTCGGGAACATGGCGCGGGAGATGCGGGCGCGACACCATCGCCTTGAAATACTCCGGCATCGGCCGGTCGAAGGGATGGTCCCAGCCGGGGAGCACCAGCCGGGCGCCTTCGCCGGTCAGCCAGCGCCGTTGCTCCGTCCCAAGTCCGAGATCGAGAACCGAGATGGGAACCCCGGCCCCTTGTGGAAAGGCGCGGATCGAGCGGATCAGCCCCTGGAGCAGCGGGAAATAAGCGCCGTCGCCGGCCGTCGCAATCGCGAAGGGATGCACCGATCAACTCCCGGCCGGCGTTCCTCTCCCGCGGCGGGGGAGGGGCAGCAGAAGAGCGAATTGTCTGAAGCGGGAACCGGCGGTGCGTTCCATTCGTTCCCTCTTTCATCGAACAGGGCATCGACCCTGCATCATCGACCGGGTCTTGGCAATCCCGCGGGCATCTTGCCACGCTGATGTGTTCCACCCCATGTTCCCCCCGTTCCAGGATTCACGGCCCTGGGTTCAGGCCGCCTGGGTTCAGGCCTGTGTGTTCAAGCTCGTCCGAGGTCCCGGTATGTCCATTCGCCCGCGTGAGACTTGCCGGGTCTGCGGTTCGCCGGTCCTGCTGCCGGTCATCGATCTCGGCCCGCAGGTCCTGCAGGGTGCCTTCGCCAAGCCAGGGCGGCCGGCACCGGCCGAGGTGACGCTTCCCATGCGGCTCGTTCGCTGCGGCGCCGACCGCGACCCGGCGGCTTGCGGGCTGCTGCAGACCGCCGCCAGCGTGCCGCCCGAGTTGCTGTACCGGACCTATTGGTACCGGTCGGGCCTCAACGCGACGATGCGCGATCATCTGCGCGGCATTGCCGAGCAGGCCGGGGCGCTGGCGGGGCGGCCGGCGCCGGCGGTGCTCGACATCGGCTGCAACGACGGCACCCTGCTCTTCTCCTATCCCGCCGCGTCGCTGCGGGTCGGGGTCGATCCGTCCGACATCGCCGCCGGGCTTGACGGCGACATCACCGTCGTCAACGCCTTCTTCCCCTCCGACGCCGCCCTGACGGAACTCGCCGGCACCCGGTTCGACATCGTGACTTCCATCGCCATGTTCTACGACATCGAGGACCCTTGCGGGGCGGCGGCGGCGATCTCCCGGCTGCTCGCTCCGGACGGGGTGTGGGTGCTGGAGCTGTCCTATCTGCCGCTCATGCTGCTGCGGAACGCCTTCGACACGGTTTGCCACGAACATCTGGAGTATTACAGCCTCGCCGTGCTGGAGAGCGTCGCCCGGCGGGCCGGGCTACGGATCTTCCGGGCGGAGGTCAACGGGATGAACGGCGGCAGCATCCGCTGCTTCGTCTGCCACGCCGCGAACGGCCGGTTGGGCACGGCGGAGGACCGGGCGTTCCTGGGGGCGTTGCGGCGGCGGGAGGCGGCGATGGGGCTGGCGACGGACCGTCCCTACCATGCCTTCCAAGCGCGGGCGGAAGCCCTGCGGGAGGAGGTGGTCGGCCATCTGCGCGCCGTCCGGGACGCGGGTGGGCGCGTGCATGTCTATGGCGCCTCCACCAAGGGCAACGTGCTTCTGCAATGGTGCGGCATCGGCCGGGAACTCGTCGAGTGCGCCGCCGACCGCAACCCCGACAAGGTCGGCGCCGTCACGCCGGGCACCGGCATCCCGATCGTCTCGGAAGCGGCGTCCCGCGCGCTCAGGCCCGACCTCTACCTCGTCCTGCCCTGGCATTTCCGTCGCGAATTCCTGGAACGCGAACGCGCGATGGTGATGGGCGGAACCAAGCTGCTGTTTCCGCTGCCCAAAGTCGAGGTGGTGGAGGCGGGGAACTTCGAACAGGCTCTGGCCCGTCTGGATTGCATGGAGGCGCTGTTGCTGGGAAACGACTGGGGCGGGGCGGTGGCTCACCGCGGCCCTGATTCCCAAGGCTTTGGGTGAGCCAGAACCTCGTCCAGCAGCCTGCCGAGCGCGTCGGTGTCGATCCGCACGGGAATGTCCAGCCTGGCGAGCAGGTCGTCGGGCCGGCCGGTGGGATCGTCGGTGAACCGGCCGGCCAGATGATGGAAACGGCCGAGCAGCGGGATCTGCACGCCCATCTGCGGGTTCCAGCGGGAGTCGGGATGGAAGAAGTCCGGGTTGCAGAGATGCACCCAGCGCCCGCCCGGCGGCAGGAAAACCTGGTTGGCGGTGGCCGCCCCGACCGGGGCCACCACCATTTCCGCCTCCGCCATCAGCTCGATCGTTTCCAGCACGCCGAGCCGTTCCGGCTGCACCGTTTCGAAGCCCCGGGCTTCAAGCAGGGCCGCGATCTCGGCGTCGTTGGCGATGCGGTGCTTGGGCGCCGAGCCGCGCCGCGACAGGTAGAGGCGCCGCGTCGGAGGCCCGTCGCTGCGCCTGTGCGGCAGCAGCCGGTTCCGCAGCCAGCGATAGGCAACAGGATAGGGAATGGCCGACGGCACCGCCGCCCGGCTCAGACGGTAGAGAACCTGTGCGCTGTCCGGACCCGCCAGATCCCGCGCGTCGATGACCTGTTCGGCGGGCAGGCCGGCGAGTTGCAGCATTTCCCGATGGTAGGGACGTAGGTCGAAGAGAAGGACCGGCAGGGGGCGTGTCTCGGCCGCGCGCTCCCGCACCATCAGCCTTGGCAGCACCTCCACGAGGAAATGCCAGTAATTGGGGGTGGAGGGGAGGAAGAGCACCGGCTGATCGATCGTCACCGTCGGGTAGAGCGGGCGGGGCAGGCGGAAGGCGCCCGCCGTGGCGCCGGGCGTCACGGCGACCAGAGGCACCCGTGACCCGTACACGACCGTGTCGGCCACCTCCCGCAGCAGGAAACGCCGGCCGGCCAGCAGATGGCTTTCGTAGTTGTCCTTGACGTAAAAGCCCTGGACGACCTCGATCTCCGCATCGAGCGCCACGCCCACTGCTTCCCGCGCGAGCGCGGGCAGCCGGTCGATTTGGGGGCGCAGCCAGTCGGGGCTCGCCGATGCCAGTGTCTCGTCGGGCTCCTGGGCCGGGGCTACCCAGGTCTCATGGCGGAAGCCGGCGGCGGCGCACCAGGCCGGGAAGGGCAGCAGGGTCAGAGGGAAGCGATCGATGTCCAGGGGCGGGACTTCGGGGAAGTCGAGTGTGTCCTTGATCGCCAGTAGCTCCATGGCCAGGGCCGGGCGCTCGACGAGCAGCGCCACCCGCACCAGCCGTTCCAGCAGGTCGCGCAGGGCTTCGGTGAGTGCGGGCGCTTCCCGCACAAGGGAGAGCGCTCGTTCGCAGAACCTCTCGGCACCCTCCGGATCTCCGCCGCCGAATGCGCGAACGGCGGCGCGCTCGCAGAAGGCGGCATAGACCTCCCGCAGGGGAAGGAAGCCGGGTGCCCGCGCCACGCCCTGCCGCAACCACGCGACCGCTTCCGGCTCGTCACCGCTCTGGCCGTAAAGCAGGGCCAGCGCGAGGTGGCTCGCTCCGTCCTCCGGCCGCAGGGCCACGGCGCGCCGGTGGTGGCGGCAGGCCGCCGCCGGCCGGCCGGCGGACTGCTCCAGGATGGCGAGGTTGCGGTGAGCGTCGAAGAAACCGGGGTCCAGCGCCGCCGTGGCGATGAAGTGCGCGCGCGCCGCTTCCAGGCGGCCCTGCCCGAAGGCGATGGTGCCCAACAGGCAGCGGGTCTCCGCCTGCTCCGGCCGGACGCGCAGGATCGAGCGGCAGAGATCGGCCGCCTCCTCGGCACGGCCGGCCTGAAGGAGCGCGAGCGCCCGGTCCAGGGCTTCGGCCAGCGTGAAGGCGCCTTGCGGCGGAACGGCTTCCATCCGACAATGGTTAGCATTCGACGCCGGCCCGCCGACAGGGCTTTTCCGGATGGTGCTTTTTTCGGTGACGTCCATGAGGGGGACAGTCGTGGACGACGATTTCTTTCTCCGAACATTCAGTCGGGGGGTGTCAAGCGTCCAGGAATCCAAGCTGCCGGATGCGGTGGCGCACTTCCGAACCGCCGCCGCTCTGCATCCCGAGCATCCGGTGGTCTGGTTCCTGCTGGGAGTGACCCTGCGCACGACGGGCCGCGCGGAAGAGGCCGCGGCGGCGCTGCACGCGGCACTCCGCCTGCGGCCCGAGCATCCCGACACGCTCTTCCATCTCGCTTCCGCCCAACTGGACCTGTTGCGGCCGGATCTGGCTTTGCCGGCCCTGCGGCGCCTGATCGCCCTGCAGCCCGACCGGATGGGCGCGGCCTTCGCGCTGGGCAGCGTGCTGATGGCGCTCGATGCCCCTGAACAGGCGGAGCGCGCCTTCCGGCTGGCGGCGCTGCTGCAGCCCGATGGCGCGGCCGTGAACAACAATCTCGGGGCGGCGATCATGGCGCAACGGCGGCCGGGCGCCGCCATCGGGCATTTCCGGCGCGCCATCCGGATCGACCCATCCCGGCCCGAGCATCGCAAGAATCTCGGCATTGCCCAGCTCATGCGCGGCGAGCTGGAGGAGGGCTTTCGCGAGTATGAATGGCGCATGGGCCAAGCGGTCTGGCAATGGAACCAGAGCTTTCCCGGCAAGCCGGTCTGGGACGGCGGTCCGCTCGCCGGCCGAACCATCCTGGTCCATTACGAACAGGGGCTGGGCGACAGCGTGCAATTCGTCCGCTATCTCCCGCTGCTCAAGGCCATGGGTGCGCGAACCGTCTTCGAGTGCCAGCCGGTGCTGAAGCGGCTCCTCGCCACCGCCCCCGGCATCGACGCGCTGGTGGCGCGGGGGGAAGCCTTGCCGGATTTCGATTGCTGCCTGTCCCTGATGAGCCTCCCGTACCGCTGCCGCACCGGGGTGGATACGATCCCCCGGGGCATTCCCTATCTGCGGACCGATCCGGAGCGGGCGGCCTTCTGGCATGAGCGGGTCCTTGGGCAAGCACGGGCGGGCGAACTCCGCGTCGGCATCCAGTGGCGCGCCGACGGCGGCAACCGCTCCATCCCGCTGGAGTGTTTCGATGCCCTGTCGCGGGTTCCCGGCGCGCGGCTCTTCAGCCTGCAGCAGGTCACCGGGCTGGACGAGCTGGAGCGGCTGGGCAAGCGGTTCGGGATCATCGACCCGCCGGGCCGGCGGGCCGGGGCGGAAGGGTTCCTCGACACCGCCGCGCTCGCTGAGTGCATGGATCTCGTGGTTGCCTGCGATTCCGTGGTCGGGCATGTTGCCGGGGCGCTGGGCAGGCCGGTCTTCCTGGCGCTGCCCTGGCTGGGCGACTGGCGCTGGATGAAGCATCCCGACCGCACGCCCTGGTATCCGGCGCACCGGCTGTTCCGCATGGCGCGTCGCAACGACTGGCACGGGGTCATGGCGCGGGTGGCCGAAGCCGTTGCGGAAGAGGTTCAACGTGCCCGATCTTGATCCCGCCATCGCGCTCTACGAGGCCGGCCGCCCGGCGGAGGCCGCCGTTGCGTGCCTTGCCCTTCTGGAGGCGGGATCGCGTGACGCCGACATTCTCACCCTGCTGGGAGCGGCACTCATCTCGACCGGCAACGGCGACGCGGCGGTGGGAGCGCTGGAGGAGGCGTTGCGGATCGCCCCAACCCATGTTGCGGCTCGGAGCAATCTGGCCCACTTGCGGCAGCAGCGGCGCGACTGGGCGGCGGCGGAAAGACATCTCGGCGTGCTCGCCTTGCTGGACCCGTCCTTCCGGGCCCTCCAGGACCGGATCGGCACCGTTCGGCAGGAGCGGGGCGATCTGGATGGGGCGCTCCGTGCCCTGACGCGGGCGGTCCGTATCGATCCGCGTTCCGGGCTGGCGTGGTTCAACCTCGCCTCGGTGCGCATGCTGGCCGGGCTGTTCAAGGAGGCCATCGCCGGATTTCGCCACGCCATCGCCGAGGACCCCGCCGGTGCCCTCGCCCATGTCCAACTCGGCGAGATGCTGCTGCGCCTGGGGGAGGTCGAGGCGGCGTCGGAGGTCTTCCGGCGGGGCCTGAGGCTCGATCCGGCCGCTGCGAATGCGGGGAACGGGCTGGCCCGCTGCGGACGCTACCGCGCCATGATGGCCGCCACCGGCGCGCGAGCCGGCGGCGTGGCGATACGCGGGCCCTACGAGAGCGTCACGGGGTACGGCTATTTCTGCCAGCGCCTCATCCGGGCGTTGCGGGCAAGGCAGGTGCCGCTGGAGGCAATCGGGATCATGGGGACGGAATCCTGGCCGGGCGGCGCGCTCGACCGGCCTATTCCGGCACGGGCGGTGGTCAACTGCCTCATCCCGCTGGCGGTGGAGCGGGTGCCGGGCCGCGCCACCGTGACCTTTTCCATGTTCGAGGGGACGCGCATTCCGCCGGCCTGGCGGCGGATGAGCGAGTTCAGCGACCTGATCGTCGTTCCGACCGAATCCTCGCGCCTCGCCTGGGCGGAGCAGGGCTTCCCCGAGGACCGTCTGCGCGTCTGTCCGCTCGGCGTCGATCCGGTGGCGGCGGGGAACGTCCCGGTCCTGGTTGCTCCCGGCGGTCGACTGGTGTCGAGCTACCGGCATCGCTTCCTCAACGTCTCGGATTTCAACCCGCGCAAGAACATCGACGGGCTGCTGCGGGTCTGGATGCGCGCCACCGCGTCCACGGACGATGCCGTGCTGATCCTGAAGCTTGGCCGCACTCTCGGGCCGGCGGCGCGGGCGGAACTCGGCGCGCTGGTGCAGGGGGCGGAACGGGCGGTGGGCCGGCGGCTGGCGGATGCCGCGCCGGTGATGGTGGTCGACCGGCTGCTCACCGACGAGGAGATGACGGGGCTCCACCGCGCCGCCACCCATTACTGGAGCCTGTCGCATGGGGAGGGCTGGGACCTGCCCATGGCCACGGCCGGGGCCATGGGGTTGGGGCTGATCGCGCCCGCCCACTCCGCCTATCTCGCCTATCTCGACGAGGAAAGCGCGCGCCTCATCCCCTCGTCCGTCGCACCCGCCCGCGTGCCGGGGCAGGAGGGCTTCCATCCGCCCTTCCACGGGCTCGACTGGTGGGTGCCGGACGAGGCCGCCGCCGCCGCCATCCTGGCGGGCATCATCCGGGGCGGGGATCGCCTGCCGTCCGCCCGCGACCGTCTGGCCGGGCGCTTCACCTGGGATCGGTCGGCCGACCGGCTGCTGGCCATCCTCGACGAGGCGGGGCTGCGCTGATGGGAATGGAGGAGGCCTTCGCCGCCGCGTTGGCGGAGCATGAGGCCGGGCGGTTCGCGGTGGCGGAGGCCGGCTACCGCGCCGTGCTCGCACGGGAACCCGGTCATCCTCAGGCCAACAACAACCTCGCCGTCCTGCTGCGCCGGGCGCAGCGCTGGGAGGAGGCCGCCGTTTGCCTCCACATGGCCGTGGCGGGCTGGCCGGAGGACGCGGGCGTGCGGAGCAATCTCGCCTGCACGCTCGGCGACCAGGGGCGCGTCGTCGAGGCGCTCGCCGCAATGCGCGTCGCGCTCGCGCTCAGCCCGGAGGCTCCCGGTTCCTGGTTCAACGCCGGAAACCTGCTCAAATCGGCGCAGAACCGCGAGGGCGCCAAGTTGGCCTACCGGAGGGCGATCCGCCTGAATCCGGACATGGGCGAGGCGCTGAGCAATCTCGGCGACTGTCAGCGCGAAGACGGGGCACTGACGCAGGCGGTGGAAAGCTATCTGGCGGCGATCCGGGCGCGGCCGGATCTGCCGCAGCCCTTCGTCAACCTGGGCGAGGCGCTGAAGGAGCAGGGGCGCATTTCGGAGGCGATCGGCATTCTCCAGAAGGGGCTGGAGCATCACCCGGATATGGCGCTGATGCGCTCCAACCTGCTGCTGACCCTGCATTACTCGCCCTGGATTCCGCCCGAAGTCATCGCCCGCGCGCACAGGCATTGGAGCGAACGTCACGCGCGGCCGCTCTTCGATGGCACGAAGCGCTTCGCCAACGACCGCGATCCGGACCGGCGCCTGCGTGTCGGCTATGTGTCTCCGGACTTCTGCCATCATGCCTGCGCCCATTTCATCGAACCGCTGCTGCGCGAGCATGATCGTGGCACGGTGGAGGTTCTCTGCTATGCCACCGCGCGGCGGCGCGACGACATGACCTTGCGGATGGAGGCCCTGGCTGCCGGCTGGCGCTCGCTGTCCGATCTCGACGACGCAGCCGCGGCGGCGCTGATCGAGCGGGACGGTGTCGACATCCTGGTCGATCTGGCCGGCCATACGGCGGGCGGGCGGCCCCTGCTGCTCGCGCGGCGGCCGGCGCCGGTGCAGGTCACGTGGCTCGGCTATCCCGACACGACCGGCATGCCGGTGGTGGACTGGCGGCTGACCGACGCCATCGCGGACCCGCCGGGCGGAACCGCCGGCCGGCACGCCGAGCGGCTGGTCCGGCTGCCGCGCGGTTTCCTCGCCTTCCAGCCTCCCGCCGGCGCCGGACCGGTCGCGGACCCGCCGGCGCTCGCCAACGGCTTCGTCACCTTCGGCTCCTTCAACAGCTTGGCCAAGGTGACGCCGGAGGTGGTGCGGGTATGGTCCGCCCTGCTGGCGCGGGTGCCGTCGGCCCGGTTGTTGTTGAAAAGCCGGGGCTTCGAGGACGTCGCGGTGCGGAGTGCCGTCCTTCACGACTTCGTCCGCCGGGGCGTGCGGCCCGAGCGGATCGAACTCCTGGCGCCGATGGAGTCCGTCGCCGATCACCTGCGGACCTACGACCGGCTGGACGTGGCGCTCGACCCCTTTCCCTACAACGGCACGACCACGACCTGCGAGGCCTTGTGGATGGGGGTTCCGGTGGTCACGCTCGCCGGCCGGCATCATGTGGCGCGGGTGGGCGCAAGTCTGCTGGCCCGGTGCGGACTGGAGGAATTGGTCCGGGAGGATGAAGCCGGCTATGTCGAGGCGGCGGCGGCGCTGGCCGGCGACCTCGCGCGGCTCTGCGGGCTGCGTCGGAACATGCGGGCGCGGCTGAAGGGCTCGGCGCTTCTCGATCACCGCGGCTTCGCGCGGTCGGTGGAAGAGGCTTACCGCGCCATGTGGCGCGATTGGACGTCGGACGGTCGTCCTTAAACGCGCCGTCATGCGCTGCCGCGCCGTCGTACAACCAGGAATCGCCGATCGGGTCGTAGCCCAACCTAGTCCGAAAGCCGCTGCGCTCTCGGAAGCCGCTGCGCTCTCGGGCAACCATACCCGCGCCGTGCGGGCGAGGTTGAAAATTCCACCAAACCCTCAATAAGAGGGGCGCAATCACATAAATTTTTTATCGGAAGTCAATCTTGAAGTTCTGAGGTTAATTATTTGTTAATCAATACTAACAACTTCTTGATGGATGTTTTTGTCACAAATCGACCGATTTTCTTCTTGGACTTCTTTGATCCTGTCCCCTTAAGTTGTTATTGCGCGCCTAGCCCCAAGCAGAAGTTATGCGTCTTCAGGTTATGCCGATGGGCAGGGTTTCGGTGCGCGGTGCATGTCTTGAGACCGTGATCGTCAAGCTTCCTCTTGGGAAGCGTGTAAATGGGGACTGTGATGGCTGCCGGTGGAACTCTGACCCTGGGCGCGGGTACGGACTATATTTTCTCCAAAACGGAGACCTGGTCCGGGATCAAGGGGTTCGGCACGCGTGGCGTGGTGTTGGATTCCCAGGGATACACCATTGCTGTCACCAACCTCGATCACATCACCGGTGGCAGAAATGCTCCGGGCAGCGTCAAGAAGGACGTCATCCTACTGGCGGGCGTGGGCGGCAACACCATCACCGTCTCGGGTTTGGAGACGCTGATCGGCAGCAGCGGCACCGACCGGGTCGTCGGCACCTCGACCGGCACGACCATGGCGGTGGAGTCGATCGAGACCTTCATCGGCGCCAGCAGTGGCACCAACCTGATCGTCCTGACCAACGACGCCGGCAATACGATGTCGGTGGCCTATCTGAAATCCATCGTCGGCAGCGCCGGCAAGGACGTCATCAACTTCGGTGCCAACGGCCAGCTGGGAACCACCACCGCCGTCACGGCGGTCGAGACGTTGATCGGCACCTCGGGCGACGACCTCATAGCGACCATCGCGGCGGGCAGCAACACCGTCCAGGTGAAAAACATCGAGGTGTTTCTCGGCAATGGCTCCAAGGCCGGGGACACCGTGTTGCTCGGCTCCTCGGGCAGCACCATCGGTGCAAGTTTCATCGAGACGCTGATCGGCAGTAGCGCCAACGACGTTTTCACGATGGGCTACAAGATCGGCTCGGCCAACATGGCGACGGGCGGCGGCACCACCGCCGTGTCGCTGATCGACACCATCGTCGGTGGAACCGGATCCCGCAACACCGCCATCCTGATGGATGTCGGCACCACCGTCACGGTTGCCAGCCTCAACACGCTGATCGGCGGCGGCGGCAAGGACGTCGTCAACATGACGTTCCGGGATGGCACGCCGATCGTCGGCGTGGGCCCCATCGCCTGGAACACCGTCGGCAACACCATGCAGGTGGAAGCGCTCGAGACGGTGATCGGTACCGCCGGCGAAGACGCGCTCATGGTGGTCGGGAACACCGGCATCACGATGAGCGTCACGGCGATCGAGACGATCATCGGTCGGGGTGGTGCTGAAACGGTGCAGTTGGGGGCCGGCGGCAACACCGTCAGGATCGCCGCCCTGGAAACGCTGATCGGCAGCGACGGCATCGACGTCGTGTCCGTAACCGGCATCAGCGCCGTCACCGGCATGACGACGATGGTGTCGGCGGTCGAGACGCTGATCGGCGGCACCGGCAACGACGTGGTGTGGTTGACCGAAACCGCTGGCACCGTCTACGTGTCCGGGATCGATACCATCTTCGTGGGCGGTCAGGCCATGGAGATCGGCAACACCGAGCGTGTACTGGTCTTCCCGCTCGCGGTGTCCGCGCCTTCGGCCCCCGTTCTCAGCCCCGGCTCCGACACCGGGACGCCGGGCGATTCCAAGACGAACACGACCCTGCCGACCCTGACCGGAACGGCCGCGGCGGGCAGCGTCGTCAATCTCTATGGCAACGGCATCGCGCTGGGCAGCGGGACCGCCGGCGGGGCCGGCCAATGGGCGGTCACGGCGACCACGGCGCTCGCCGACGGCACCTGGACGATGACGGCGAAGACCGTCTCCTCCGGCATGGAGAGCGCGGCGTCGGGCGAGTTTCTGCTGACCATCGATGCGACTGCGCCGACTGCGCCGACCCTGTCCTATACGCCGGGGTCCGACAGCGGCCGCTCGTCCTCGGACGGAATCACCAACGTCAATACGCCGACCGTGACGGGCACGGCCGAGGCCGGAAGCACCGTCACCCTGTATCTCGACGGGGTCAGCGTCGGAACCGCGACCGCCAGCGGCGTCGGCGCCTGGACGATCACCACGCCCACGGTCTCCCAGGGCAGCCACACCCTGACGGCGCGCGCGGTGGACACCGCCGGCAACACGAGCAATGCCTCGACCGCCCTCACGCTCACGGTGGACACGACGGTTGCGGCTCCCACCGGTATCGCGCTGGCGACGGCGAGCGATACCGGAACCCTCGGTGACAACCTCACCGCCGTCAACACCCCGGCCATCGGCGGCACGGCGGAGGCCAACGCCGTCGTCAGCCTGTACAAGGACTCCAGCACCCTTCTCGGCAGCGCGACCGCCGATGGAAGCGGCGCCTGGCGGATGACGCTGGGCGCGCTGGGCGAAGGCGCGCACACCCTCACCGCGCGCGCGGTCGATCTGGCGGGCAACAGCAGCGCCGCCTCGAACCCGTTCACCATCACCATCGACACCACGCCGCCGACCGCTCCCTCCGCGCCGTCGTTGACGGCGGCGTCGGACAGCGGAAGCTCTTCCTCCGACCGGCTGACGAACGTCAAGACGCCCACCTTCACCGGCACGGCCGAGGCGAACAGCGTCATCGACCTCCTGGTCTCCGGCAGCGTGGTGGGAACCGGCACCGCCGACGGCTCCGGCGCCTGGACCGTGACCGCCGGCAGTCCCCTTGCGGACGGCAACTGGTCCTTCTCCACCCGCTCGCGCGATGCCGCCGGCAACACACGCGACGGTGTGGGGAGCCTGACCGTCACCATCGACACCACGGCTGACGCGCCGGGCGGCCTGAAGCTGACCGCCGCCACCGACACCGGCCGCAGCACGACCGACGGCCTCACCAACCTGACCGCGCCCACCGTCGCCGGCACCGCGGCGGCCGGCAGCAGCGTGACGCTCTACGACGGCGCCCTGGCGATCGGCACCGCGACGGCCAACGGCCAGGGCAACTGGGAAATCGCCACCAGCGGCCTTGCCATCGGCGCCCACACGCTGACGGCCAGGGCCGTCGATGCCGCGGGCAACACCAGCCTCGCCTCCAGCGCCTTCACCGTCACGGTGGACACCAGCGCCTCCGCGCCGACCGGTTTGGCGCTGGCGTCCGGCTCGGACACCGGCGTCACGGGGGATTCGAGGACGAACCTCACGACGCCCTCGGTCACGGGTATGGCCGAGGCCTCCAGCATCGTCCTTCTGTACGAAGGCTCGACTCTGCTCGGCCAAGCCACGGCGGGGGCCGACGGCGGATGGACGGTCGCCTCATCCGCGTTGACCGGCGACGTTCACACCCTGACCGCCCGCGCCGTCGATCAGGCCGGCAACACCTCCGTCGCGAGCGGCGGCCTTGTCGTCAACATCGACCTGACGGCGCCGAATGCGCCGGGCGCGCTGGTGCTGAATTCGGACAGCGGCACGCCGAGCGACAACCGGACCCAGGTGACGGCCCCGGTGATCGCTGGCACGGCCGAGGCCGGAAGCACCGTGCGGCTGTATGAGGGCGGCACCCTGCTCGGGACGGGCACGGCCGACCTTTCCACCGGCGCCTGGACGATCACTTCCTCCAGCCTGGGGGAGGGGGCTCACACGCTGACCGCGCGGGCGGTGGACACCGCCGGCAACACGGGCGCCGCCTCCCCAGCGCTCGCCATCACGATCGACCAGACATCGGCCACGCCGGGCGGCTTGGCGCTGAGCAGCGCCACCAACAGCGGCAGCCTGGCCGACGCCCTGACCAACGCACTGACCCCGACGATCACCGGTACGGCCGAGGCCGGCGCCACGGTCACGCTGTATGGCGGCGGCTTGACCGCCAGCGCGACGGCCGACGGGTCGGGCCGCTGGGCCGCCACGATCACCGGCCTTACCGAGGGCGCCCACACGCTGACCGCCAGCGCCGTGGACGTGGCCGGCAACACCAGCCAGCTGTCCGCCGGCCTGGTCGTCAGCATCGACCGGACCGGGCCGGGATTGTCGGCGCCAACGGCCGATACGGCCGGGCCTTCGGGCCAGTTCACCCCGATCCTGTCGGGGACCGCCGAGGCCAACAGCATCGTGACCCTGTACGACGGCGCCGTCGGCGCGGCGGTGCTCGGGGTCGTGACCGTCGACAGCACCGGCTTGTGGTCGATCACCACGCCGGAACTCGGCGGCGGCACACATACCATGACTGCGCGCGCGCTGGACGCGGCCGGCAACGAAACCGTCACGAGTTCCTTGCTTTCAGTGACCGGGCGTGTCGGCGTACCCGGCGGCCTGCAACTCGTCTCCGATTCCGGCGTGGCCAACGACGGGATCACCAATGTGGTCTCGCCGATCCTGACGGGAACCGCGCTTGCGGGCGCGACGGTCTCCCTCTATAGCGGTCTGACGCTGATCGGCACCGGCACGGCCGATGGCGGCGGCCTGTGGACCATCGCCTCGACCGGCACGCTGGCGACCGGCAACGCCCACACGCTTCAGGCCAGGATCGACGCCTATGGGACGGTCCTTACCTCATCGGGGTTGACGGTCACCATCGACACCACGGCGCCCGATCAGCCGGGGGCGCTGGCGCTGCAAGCCGGTTCGGACAGCGGCTCGAACGGCAGCGACCGCGTCACCAACCTCGAAGCGGTCACCGTCACCGGCACCGCCGAGGCGCGCAGCGTCGTCACGCTGTATGGCAATGACGGGACCACGGCGCTCGGCACGGCCACCGTCTCCGACGGCGGGATATGGTCGCTCGGCACGGGCTCGCTGGCGGCCGGCGTCCACACCCTCATCGCCCGTGCGGTCGACATCGCCGGCAACACCGGCGCCGCGTCCAGCGGCCTTGTCGTCACCATCGACCGCACGGCCGCCGCCCCGACCGGCCTCGCCCTGGCGAGCGGATCCGACACCGGCCTGTCGGGCGACGCGATCACCAGCGTCCTCGCCCCGACCATCACCGGGACGGCGGAGGCCAACGGCACCGTCTCGCTGTACAACGGCGCCAATCTCGTCGGCACCGCCACGGTGGACGGCACCGGCAGCTGGTCGGTGACCGCCTCCGCACTCGGCAACGGCACGCATAGCCTGACCGCGCGCGTCGTGGATGTCGTCGGCAACACCAGCGACGCCTCCTCGGCCTTCGTGGTCACCATCGATGCCTCCGCGCCTGACGCGCCGGGCGGGCTTTCGATCGACCCGGCCAACGACAGCGGCATTTCGAACAGCGATCGCCTCACCAACATCAGCGCGCAGACCGTCACCGGAACGGCGGAAGCCGGCGCCACCGTTGTCCTGTATGACGGCGCCACCGCGCTCGGCACGCAGGTGGCGACGGGCGGATTCTGGACGATCGGGACGGGCACGCTTGGCGCGGGCGGGCACACGCTGACGGCGCGGGCCATCGACGTGGCCGGCAACACGGGAGCCGCCTCGGCGGCACTGACCGTCACCATCGACCTGTCCACCCTGGCCCCGAGCGCCATGGCGCTGACCGCGGCGTCGGACACCGGCTACAGCGCCACCGACCGCATCACCAACGCCACGACGCTGTCGCTGACCGGCTCCGCCGAGGCGAACAGCTCCGTCACCCTCTATGACGGGATTGCCGGCAGCCTGACGCCGCTGGCGACCCTGGTCGCGGATGGCAACGGCGCCTGGTCCTATACCGGAAGCGGGTTCGCCGAGGGCACGCACACCCTCTCCGCCACGGCGGTGGATCCCAGCGGCAACACGTCGAGTGGCGCCGGCACGCTGGTGGTGACGGTCGACCTGACCGTCGACGCCCCCGGCGCGCCGGTGCTGGCCCCCGCGTCGGACACCGGCGTATCGGGCGACGGGAAGACCCGCCTGCTCGCGCCCACCTTCACCGGCACGGTGGAGAGCGGCGCGGTGGTGTCCTTGTACGACGGCGGCAATTTCGTCGGCATGGGCACGGCCAATGGCTCGGGCGTCTACTCCATCGAGACGCCGCTGAGCAACGGGGCGCACACGATCACGGCGCGCGTCGTCGACGCCGCCGGCAACGCCACGGCAGCCGCTTCGGCCCCGCTGGTCATTACGATCGACGCCATTGCACCCGACGCGCCGTCCGCCCCGGTGCTGGATTCGGCCTCCGACAGCAGCACGCAGGGCGATTTCATCACGTCCGACGCCACGCCGACCGTGACCGGCACGGCGGAGGCGCTCAGCACCGTCCACCTCTACAGCGGCGGTGTAAGCGTCGGAACGGCCACCGCCGACGGGACGGGGGCCTGGACGCTCACCGCCGGCAGCCTGTCCGATGGCGTCAACACGCTGACCGTCCGGTCTGTGGACGACGCGGGCAATACCAGCAGTGCCTCGGGCTCGCTTCTGCTGACCATCGACACCACGCCCCCGACCCCGGGTGGCTTGGCATTGACGGCGGCCACAGACAGCGGCCGCGTCGGCAACGACGCGGTCACGTCGGTGACGGCGCCGGTCATCACCGGCACCGCCCAGGCCGGCAGCATCGTCACGCTCTACTACCCGGACGGCATCACCGTACTGGGCAACGCGACGGTGGACAGCCTCGGCCAATGGTCGGTGGCCAGCCCGACACTGGGCGAGGGCCTGTACACGCTGTCGGCCCACGCCGTTGATCCGGCCGGCAACACGGCGCTCGTGGCGGCGGCGCTGATCATCAACGTCGACCTTACCGTCCTGCCGTCGTCGGCGCCCAGCCTGACCGCCGGCTCCGACACCGGTCTGCCGAACGATCTGCTCACCAACGACACCACCCCCACGGTGAGCGGAAGCGCCGAGGCGAACAGCGTCATCACCCTCTACGCCGGTGCCACGCTCGTCGGCACGGGAACCGCCGACGGCTCGGGGAACTGGTCGGTGACCACGGGGACGCTGATCAACGGCGCCCACACGTTGGTCGCCCGCGTCACCGATCTGGCCGGCAACAACACCGCCGCGGCGTCCGCGCCGCTGATCGTCACCATCGATACCGAAAACCTCACGATGTCGAACCTGGCCTTCGCGGCCGGGGACGACACCGGGGCGTCGGCCACCGATGGGCTGACCAAGCTCGCCACGCCGACGATCGTCGGTACGGCGGAGAGCTTCAGCGTCGTCACCCTGTATGAAGGAAACGTCAGCGTCGGCTCGGCGACGGCGGACGCGACCGGCGCCTTCTCCCTCACCACGAACGCCTTGTCGCAGGGCAGCCACTCCCTGACCGCGCTCAGCGTCGACCGGGCCGGCAACACCTCCACGGTTTCGAGCAACCTTGTCCTGTCGGTCGACCTGTCCACTCCGCAGCCCAGCCTGCTCATGGCCGTCTCGTCCGACAGCGGCATCTCGAACGGCGACCGCATCACCAACAACCAGATCCTGCCGCTGAGCGGCACGGCCGAAGCGGACAGCACCATCGTCCTGTATGACGGCCTGACCGCGTTCGGCACCGTCCTGGCCGATAGCCTGGGCGGCTGGTCGCTGCTGTCCCCCTCGCTGGCGGCGGGCAGCCACAGCCTGACCGCCGAGGCGACCGACCTCGCCGGGAACCGCTCGACCTCCGCGGTTCTCGTGGTCACCATCGACACCGTTGCAGCGGTGCCCTCGCTGGGCCTGTCGGCCGCGAGCGACACCGGGGTCACCGGCGACAGCATCACCAACGACGCCACGCCCGATTTTACGGGCACGACGGAGGCCGGCGGGTTCGTCTCGCTTTATGAAGGCAACACCCTGCGCGGCTCGACAACCGCAGATGGCGCAGGCCTGTGGACCATCACCAGCAGCCAGATGGGCAACGGTCCGCACACGCTGACCGCGCGCGGCATGGATGCGGCCGGGAACACCAGCGTTCTGTCCCCGGCGGTGGTGATCACCATCGACACGGTCGTGCCGAACGCGCCGACCGGTGTCACGCTTGCGCCCGCTTCCGACAGCGGGGCGTCGAACACCGACCGTCTCACCAACATCTCGACGCCGATCCTGTCCGGTTCGGCCGAGGCCAACAGCACGATCACGCTCTACAGCGGTTCCACGGCCGTCGGCACGGCAACCGCCGGCGGCAGCGGGGGCTGGACCGTCACCGCCGCGTCGCTGGCCGACGGCGTGAACACGCTCACGGTGAAGGCGACCGATGCCGCCGGCAACACCAGCGCCGCCAGTTCGCCGCTGACCGTCACCATCGATACCGTCCAGGCGGCGCCCGGCACGCCGGTCCTGGGCGCAGCCTACGACAGCGGAACCTCCAGCTCGGACGGCATCACCAGGATCGTCAACCCGACGATCACCGGCACGGGCGAGGCGGGCAGCGTCGTCACCCTTTACGACGGCGGCGTGAGCTATGGCTCCGCCACCGTGAACGGGCTGGGCGTCTGGTCGATCGCAACCGGGACCCTTCTCCCGGGCACCCGGACCCTCACCGCCAGCGCAATCGACCGTGCCGGCAACAGTTCGGTCGCTTCCGCCGAGCTGGTCATCACGATCGACACTTCGGCGTCTGCGCCGGGAACGCCGTCGCTCGTCGTCGACAGCGGCGCCTCCAACACCGACCAGCTGATCAACACCGGTTCGCCGACCCTCACCGGCACGGCCGAGGCGAACGGCCTCGTTCGGCTCTATGACGGAGCCAGCCTCATCGGATCCGGGACGGCGAACGGTTCCGGCATCTGGACGATCGCGGCCAGCGGGCTGGGCGCGGGTGCGCACACGCTGTCGGCCCGGATGGTCGATGCCGCCGGCAACACCAGCGATCCGTCCGCTACGTTGACCATCACCATCGACACCACGGCGCCCGGCGCGCCGGGGACCCCATCGCTCAGCGCCGGTTCGAACAGCGGATCCACGGCCGACCTCATCACTTCGGTCTTCACGCCGACCATCACCGGTTCGGCCGAGGCGAACAGCATCGTCACGCTGTACGACGGCACGACGGCTCTCGGCACGGTGACGGCCGACGGCAGCGGTGCCTGGTCGACCACCACGCCGTCGCTGGCAGATGGCGCGCACACGCTGTCCGTGGTCGCGCTCGATCTGGCCGGCAACACCAGCGCCGCGTCCACGGCGCTCACGGTCACCATCGACACCACGGCGGCGGCTCCGACGGGGCTGGCCTTGGCCGCCGTCTCCGACACCGGCTTCCGGGGCGACAACCTGACCTCCGCCACCACCCCGACCATCACCGGCCGGGCGGAGGCGGGGAGCGTCGTCACACTGTTCAAGGTTGGGCAACCGACGCCGCTCGGCACCGGCACCGCCGACAGCACGGGCGCCTGGTCGATCACCAGCTCCGTTCTTGATGGCGGCACCGGAACGGCACATTCACTGTTCGCCACGATCATGGATGTCGCGGGCAATACCAGCTCCGCGTCCGCTTCGCTGACCTTCACCATCGATACCGTCCCGGATGCGGTCTCGATCGAACTTGCCCCGTCTTCGGACACCGGGTCGTCCAACAGCGACCGGATCACCTCCGACACCACGCCGACGCTCAGCGGCACGGCGGGTCCGGGCCGGGTCGTCACGATCTCGAGCGCGTTCAACGGGGGAACGGCCGCAGACGTCGGAACGGTGACGGCGGATGCCATCACCGGCGCCTGGAGCTTCACGCCGTCGAGTTCTCTTGCCGCCGGTGTCTACAACTTCGGGATATCCTCCTTCGATAACGTGGGGCTCGCGGGCGTCAACGGCGTCACGGTGACCATCGACCTCACCGCCGACAAACCCGGCGGGCTGGCTCTGGCCACCGGATCGGACAGCGGTCGGAGCACGACCGACAAGAAGACGAACGTCGCGACACCGACCATCACCGGCACCGCCGAAGCGGGCAGCACCGTCACGCTCTATGACAATGGCGGCTCCATCGGGACGGTCACGGCAAGCCAACTCGGCACCTGGTCCTTCACCACGCCGACGCGGGCCGACGGCACCCACACCTTCACGGCCAGGGCCGTCGACGTCACCAACAACACCAGCGATCTCTCCGACGAGTTGATCGTCACCATCAGCACGCAGGCGGCCGTGCCGGGCGGTCTTGTCCTGACGACCGACTCCGGCAGCAGCGCGACCGACAACAAGACCAACGTGGCGTCGCCGACGATCAGCGGCACGGCGGAAGCCTCCAACATCGTCATGCTGTATGACGGCTCGGCGCTGGTCGGCATGTCGACGGCGGGTGTCGACGGCAACTGGACGGTCCAGGCCATCGGACTGGCCGACGGCGAGCGCACCCTGACGGCGACGACCATCGACCAGTTCGGCAACACCAGTGCCGCCTCGGCCGCCCTGCTCGTCACCATCGACACCGCCGCACCCCAGCCTTCGTCACTCGCCCTGACGGCGGGTTCCAACAGCGGCTCGACCACCGACCTCGTGACCAACAGCACGACGCCGGTCCTGACCGGGACGGCGGAGGCGGGCAGCGTGGTCATGCTGTATGACGGCGCGAACCTCCTGAACACGACGACGTCCGACGGCGCCGGCGCCTGGACGATGAGTTCGGCGTCGCTGAGCGTGGGCACCCACAGCCTGACCGTCATCTCCCGCGATGTGGCGGGCAACACCGGCGCGGCCTCGTCTCCGCTCGTCGTCACCATCGATCTCACCTCCACCACGCCCACGGGGCTGGCGCTGGGCACCGGCTCCGACAGCGGCTCGTCGGCAAGCGACCGCGTCACGAAGGTCGCCACGCCCACGGTTCTAGGCGTTGCGGAGGCGAACAGCGTCGTCACGCTGCATGACGGTGTGAGCGGCCAGGGCATCGGCACCGCCACCGCCGACGGAACCGGCGTCTGGTCCATCGACGTCGCCTCGACGCTTTCCGGCGGCACGCATTCGCTGACGGCGACCGCCGTCGATGTGGCGGGCAACACCAGCGCCGCCGGTGTGCTCGTCGTCACGATCGACACGACTGCTGCCGTTCCGACCACGCCGGTGCTGACGGCGGGCTCCGACCTCGGTCGCTCGAACAGCGACCGGCTGACATCCGACCGCACGCCCACGGTGAGCGGCAGCGCCGAGGCCAACAGCGTCATCACCCTGTATGACGGCAGCGTCTTCGTCGGGCTCGGGACCGCCGGCGGTGACGGCTTGTGGTCGGTGACGGCCGGCGCCCTGACGGAAGGCGAGCACACGCTCACCGTGCGGGCGACGGACGTGGCCGGAAACACCAGCGATGCCTCGGGCGAACTGGTCGTGACCATCGACCTGACGACGGCCGTCCGTTCGATCATGCGGGCGAGCGGAAGCGCGGGCGCCAACAGCGTCGTCACCCTCTACGAGGGCGTGAACCCCGCCGGGGAAGGCATCAACGTCTTCGGGTCGGCGACCGCCGACGCCAATGGCCTGTGGACCCTGCTGGCAAGCGACCTGGGCGTGGCCGACTACACCTTGACGGCGGTGGCGCCCGGCGCGAACAGCGGCACGGCAGGGCCGTCCGCTCCGCTCGTGACCATCGATGTCGTGACGCCGGTCCGCTCGATGCTGCTGGCCCAGGCGTCCGACACGGGCAGCGGGCGCGACGACCTGCTGACCAACGACACCACGCCGACGCTCATCGGCATGGTCGAGGCGGACAGCGTGGTCACGCTGTACGACGGCAACCTCGCGGTGGGCACCACGACGGCCGATGGCACCGGCGCCTGGACGATCACCTCGACGACGCTGAACTCCGGTCTGCGCCAGCTTTCGGTCACGACGGTCGACCGGGCCGGGAACACCGCCACCTCCGCGTCGGGGCTGGCGGTGACGATCGACACGACCGCACCGTCGGCGCCCGCGATCCCGGCGCTGAGTCCCGACAGCAACAGCGGCCGTCTCAACAACCTCGTGACCAACGTCCGGCAACCGGTGCTGACCGGCAACGCCGAGGCGAACGCGCACATCCTGCTGTACGCCAACGGCACGCTGGTGGGCGAGACGGATGCGGATGCGTCCGGGAACTGGTCGGGCGGCACCTCGGCGCTGAGCCTCGGCGCACAGACCTTGACCGTCAGGGCCGTGGACGCGGCGGGCAACACCTCGTCGCCAAGCAGCGGCCTGACGCTGACCATCACGCCGGAAAGCGCTGCTCCGACCGGCATCGGGTTGGCGCCGGCGTCCGACAGCGGCGTCCAGGCCGACCGGCTGACCAACGACAGGACCCCGACCATCACCGGATCGGCGGTGGCGAACAGCGTTGTGACGCTGTACGACTACATCACGGTCGTCGGGACCGGGACGGCGGACGGCAGCGGCCTCTGGTCGATCACCACCGGAAGCCTGAGCGGGTCGAGCTGCACCTTCACCGCCACGGCCATCGACCCCGACGGGGTCGAATCGCCGCTGTCGGCCCCCTTCTTCTTCAGCATCGACACCACGGCCCCCACGGCGCCGGGCAACCTCGACCTTGCCAACGACGACGACACCCTGACGAACAACGCCACGCCGCCGATCACCGGCACGGCGGAGGCGGGCAGCACGGTGCTGCTGTACGACGGCAACCTCCTCGTCGGCTCTGCCACGGCCGATGGCGGAGGCGTGTGGACGGTCAGCCCGTCCTCGGCGCTGTCCGACGCGGCGCACAGCCTCACCGTCCGTGCGGTCGATGCCGCCGGCAACACCTCGGCGGCGTCCAGTGCGCTGACAGTGACCGTCGACACCGTCGCGGCGCCCCCCGGCGCCCTCGACCTGACGACGGACAGCGGCGCCAGCAGCACCGACAACCTGACCAACATCACCACGCCGACCATCGCCGGCACGGCGGAGGCCGGCAACAGGGTCGTGCTGTACGATGGCATCACCGCAGTCGGGACGGCCACTGCCGGCGGCGGCGGACTGTGGACGATCGCGGCCTCCTCCTTGTCCGACGCGGCGCACACGCTCACCGCCAAGGCCTTCGATGCGGCCGGCAACACCTCGGCGGCTTCCGGCGGGCTGATCGTCACCATCGACACCGCCGTGGCGGCGCCGACGGGCCTCGGCCTCGCCAACGACCTCGACGCGCTGACCAACACCACCACACCGACGATCACCGGTACCGCCGAGGCGGGCAGCACCATCGTCCTGTACGAAGGGGCGCTCTCCCTCGGTACGGTGACGGCCGATTCGACCACCGGCGCCTGGAGCCTCTCCCCGGCCTCGCTGAGCGAGGGGGCCCACACGCTGAGCGCGACGGCCGTCGATCTGGCCGGCAACAGTTCTTCCGCATCAGGCGCGTTCATCGTGACCGTCGATACGGTGGCGCCGACGCTTCTGACGGCGCTCTCCGTCAACGGAAACCTGCTGACCCTGACCTTTGCCGAGGCGGTGAGCCTCGCGGCGGCCCCCCATCAGACCACCGGCATGAGTGTCATGGTCGACGGCACGCCGCGCGCCATCACCGCCGCCTCCGGTACGGGCAGCAACACCGTGACCCTGACGCTCGCGTCTGCCGTGTCTCACGGGCAGGCCGTGACCTTCAGCTACGATGCGGCGCTGTCCGGCAGCGCCCTGTCCGACCAGGCGGGCAACGAGTTGGCCAGCGTCGTCGGGCAGGCGATCGCCAATGCCACTCCCTCGCCGCCCCCGCCACCTCCGCCGCCGCCGACGACGGTGGTGGACGGCGTGCCGCTGACGACGACGACGGGTACGGACGGCATCGGCCGTCCCACGGAGACCGTGGTGATCGCTCCGGTCACGGAGAACCGGACCGACACAGATGCCAAGACCAGCCTGGCGGATGTGCCGTTGGCTGGAACCGGAACCAACCCGGTGTTGGAGGCCAGCCTGCCGACGGGCGTGGGCATCACCTCCACCGGCACCACCTCCGGCCTGACGCTGGGCGAGTTGGCCACCGCCTTCTCCAGCCAGTTGGGCAGGCTGGGCACCGACGCGCCGACCAATTCGACCGTGCCCAACGCCGGCCTTACCCAGTTGCTGCCGTCCACCAGCACGGTGACGTTACGGAGTGTTACGCCCACGGTCGCTTCGGGGCAGGCCCCGACCACGCCGATCACCATCACCGGCTCGGCTCCGGCCGGCCAGGCCTCGGCCGTACTGCTGGACGCGCGTCAGCTTCCAGCCGGAGCGGTGGTGAACCTGCAGAACGTGGACTACGCCGTCATCACCGGCGCGGTCACGGTGGGTGGCGGTGCCGGTTCGAACGTGGCGATCGGCGACGGCGCCAACCAGACCATCATCCTGGGCGCCGATGACGACACTCTGCGTGGCGGCGGCGGCGACGACGTGGTCGGCAGCCGGGAGGGCCGGGACCTGCTCTATGGCGATGCCGGCAACGACACGGTGTTCGGCGGGCTCGGCTACGACCGTCTGTCGGGCGGTACCGGCGACGACCTGCTGCGCGGCGACGAGGGTGTCGATGCCGTACGGGTGGAGGCGAACTTCGCCGATGTGCTGATCGCCCACGGCGCATACGGCTCGCTGACGATGGCCCACGCCACACTGGGCACCGACCGATTGGAAAGCGTGGAGATCCTGCGCTTCAACGATCGGGTGGTCCTGGTCAACGCGCCCACCGGAATCATCGGCGACACCGGTGCCTCGCTGATCAGCGAGACGCTGTACCTCGCCCGCAATCCGGACGTGGCGCAGGCGGTGGCGCGCGGCGAGTTCGCCAGCGGCATGGACCATTACCAGCGCTTCGGCGCAGCGGAAGGCCGGCTGAAGCCGGTGGCGCTCGACGAGGCCTTCTATCTGTCCCAGAACGCGGATGTCGCCAGGGCGGTCGCTGCCGGGCAGTTCACCAGCGGCCTTCAGCATTATCTGCTCCGTGGCGAAAAGGAAGGCCGCGATCCCAACGCGCTGTTCGATACGACCTGGTACCTGGAGCACAACGCCGACGTCGTGGCCGCCCTTCAGGCGGGCACCATCGACAGCGCCTATGAGCATTACGAGAGGTTCGGCTGGAAGGAGGGCCGTACGCCGTCGGCGTGGATGGACACCAATGCCTATCTGGCCGCCAACCCGGACGTCGTGGCCGCCAGGGTGGATCCGATGACCCACTATCTGAACTTCGGCGCCCGCGAGGGACGGACGATCATCGCGGCGGACAGCGGCCTTTGGCTGAGCTGAGATCGATTGGGGCAGGAAGCGGGGCAGAAAGAAGGAAGCGGCCGCTCTCTGTTGAAAGCGGCCTTCCCGGCGGGGCGGGGCGGTGTTCCGCCCCGCCGTCCGCGGGTGCGGCATCGCGGGGGATCACGCAGGCGAGGTGATCATGCGACCAAGTCATGAAGGGCGTCTGCGACGCGCCGTATGACGGCAGTCCAGTCTCCCGGCGCGGTCTGGCGGAAGAGCCGCATGGTCGGGTACCAGGGCGTGTCGTCACGGTCCAGAAGCCAGCGCCAGCAGCCGTCGTAGCGCGACATGACCCAGACCGGCTTTCCCAGCGCTCCGACGAGATGGGCGACCGAGGTGTCGACCGTGATCACGAGATCGAGGCGCATCACCAGGGCCGCCGTGTCCGCGAAATCGGTGACTGCTCCCATCGGATCGTGGATGTCCATCCCCGCCGGCGGATCGGCGAGCTGCGCCGCCGGCCCGCCCATCTGCAGGTTCACGAAGCGCAGGTTCGGCACCTCGGCCAGGGGCGCCAGGTCGCGCAGGGTCATGCTGCGCCGCCTGTCGGTCAGATTCGCGCGCAGCAGGCCTGGGCGGGGGTCTCCCGACCACACCAACCCGACCCGCAGTCCGGTGCCCGGCAGGGGCTGGCCCAGCCACTTGCCGATCGCTTCGGCGGGCGGGTAGAGGTAAGGAATGCTGCCGGGAATTGTGTCCAGTTCGGTGCCGAGCAGCCGAGGCAGGCTCATCAGCGGACAATGGAACTCCGGCTTCGGGAAGGGGTCGGTCAGCGCATGAACCGCATCCACACCGGGCATGCCGGCGACCAGCCGCTTCAGTGCCGGCTGGACCGCCAACACCACGCGCCCGCCCTGCGCCGCGACCAGCGGGGCGTAGCGGACGAAATGCAGGGTGTCGCCGTGCCCCTGTTCGGCGTGCAGCAGGATGGTGGCGCCATTCAGCGGCTCGCCCCGCCAAGCCCGCAACTGCCCGTTCACCGTCGGCAGCTGGCCGGTCTCCCAGCGCGCCTCGTAATGATCCCAGCCCTCCTTGAGCCGGCCGGCTTTGAGCAGGGCCAGCGACAGGTTGAAGCGGGCGTCGGGATGCTTCGGTTCGGCGGCCAGGGTGCGGCGAAACAGGCGCTCCGCCTCGTCCAAATGGCCGAGGTCGAGGTTGACGATGCCGAGATTGTTCAGCGCCGACACATGTGACGGGTTGATCTGCAGGGCTCGCCGGCACAGTGTCGCCGCCTCGGCGAAGTCGTCGCCGTTCCGGGCCTGTGATCGCTGGACGTAACCGAGGTTGGCGTAGGGATCGGGATGGTCCGGCTTGAGCGCCACGGAGCGGCGGCAGAAGCCGATGGCGCCCGGGCCGTCGTTCAACTCCCACACCGCGCTGGCTAGGTTGTTCCACGCCCCCGGATGATCGGGGGACAGGCGCAGGGCCCGGCGGAAGGCTGTAGCGGCCTGCGCGTGGTTCTTCTCCCGCGAGGCGGTCGCGCCGAGGTTGACGTAGGCCTGTACCGTTGCCGGCTCCAGCGCCATTGCCGCCCGATAAGCGACGCCGGCATCGGCCAGCCGTCCGGAAAGCAGGCGGGAATCGGCAACGGCCAGGAGTTCGCTCGCCGTGGCCACGCGCAGGCGGCAGAAGCGCTCCAGCAGGGCCGACGCATTGTCGCCCGGTAGGGGTTGCCTGTGGAGGTTGGCAAGCGACTCCGGATAGGCAGGATTGAGCGTCAGCGCCAGACGGTACTGCTCTCGCGCCTCGTCCGGTCGGCCGAGCGCGCGGAACGCTTCACCAAGGCTGTTGCGATAGTAGGCCTGCGCCCTGTCGACCACGAGCGCCCGGCGCACCCAGTGGCGGGCCACCTCCGCCGCTCCGGCTTGCAGTGCTGTCACGCCAAGCAGGTGGAGGACGTCGCCATGCGACGGCTCGGCGGACAGAATAGCCCGGTACAGTCTGCCCGCTGCGGCATCCCCTGCCTTATGCCGAGCCACCGCGGAGGCGAGCATCGACCTCACGTCGGGCAGCGTGGCCTTTTGGCCTTCCCCGACCTCGGGTTTGCAGGCCAACTGGCCCATGTCCTCACCTCATCATCAATGCGCCAGGAAGTCTGTTGAAATACATAACGCTTTCCGGCGCCAAAGCCAGCATCGCCAAGGTGCCGGACCGGCCTGAGAGTGGGTGGACCGGAGCGCGCAGGACGGCCATCACCTCTTTCCGCGTGACGCGCTGCTGTTTCAGGGCACCCGGCAAAAACTCGCCCCGGTAGACGGGCAATGTCGGTTGCGCCTTGATGATCGCCTGGAAGCGTGGCCAGCGGACCGACGCCCAGGTGATCGCGTACTGCAGCAGGATCAGCAATGCCATCGCCAGCACCCCTTCGGCCAGCGCCACCGACTTGCTGAGCAGCACGGTGGCGAGCGTCGAGCCGAGCGCCACCGTCACCACCAGATCGAAGGCGTTCATCTTGGCCAGGGTCCGCTTGCCCGAAACCCGCAGCAGCAGCACCAGTGCGGCATAGGCGAGCACGCCGACCACCAGCACCCGGACCAGACCGGTCCAACTGTCGAAGAACATCCCGATTCCTTTCATCCTTTGGCCCGCCAACCTCCCTTGCGGCCGGGAGTTCCGGATCACGGTGCCGTCGCAAAAGAGGCAGGCAAGCCCTCACCAATGCGCCGGTCGGCAGGCAGTGGGCGTGGCAAATGGGCGTGGCAAATGTCGTCGAGCCTGCACGCAAGGCCGGGAAGGACCATGTTATCCTTCTGCGGCGGCGGGAAGGCCGGTCGCTGTTCGTTCCGCTTCCGCTGGGGTGAATCGATTGAAGGGCCGCCTGCGCTACTACTGGATGTTCCTGCGCGAAAGCCTGTGGTTCGTGCCTCTGCTGATGAGCATCGCGGCGACGGCGCTGGCCGTCCTTCTCGTCACCGAAGGCGAGGTGCTGCCCGACGGGGCGGCCGAGCTGTGGCTGATCTACAGCGGCGACCCCGAAAGTGCACGCCAGCTGCTGGGGGCGCTGCTGTCGGGCATCATCACCATGACGTCGCTGGTGGTCTCCATCACCGTCGTGGTGCTGACCCTGGCCGCCGGACAGCTGGGCCCACGCCTGGTGCGGAACTTCATCGGCGATCCCCAGACCCAGACGGTGCTTGGACTGTTCGTCGCGACGATCCTCTACCTCCTGGTGGTTTTCCGCAGCATCGGCGCCCCCTCCGACAACGCAATTCCCCATTTCGCGATCAGCGTCGGCACGGCCCTGTCGGCCCTGTGCCTGTTCGTCCTGCTGTTCTTCGTGCACAAGCTGGCGCGGTCGATCATGTACGACAACGCCGTGCGCGACGTTTCCCACCAGCTGCGGGCATCCATCGATCTGCTGTTGCCGGAGGAGGGGACGCCCGAGATGCCTCCACCGGCGCCGGCCGATGCGGCGCGCATCGGGTTCGGGCGCGACGGATACATACAGGCGGCCGATTTCGACATGTTGGTGCGCATCGCCTGCGACGCCGATGCGGTCATCTGGCTCGACGTGCGGCCCGGGCGTTTCGTGCTTGCGCGCGGATGCCATGTCGCTGTTCACCCGCCCGACGCCTGCAGCGACGCGCTGCGTGAGGCTTTGGAGAAAGCCTTCATCATCGGCACGGAACGGACACCGACCCAGGACCTGGAATATGGCATCCGCCAGCTGGTGGAAATGGCTCTGCGTGCCCTGTCGCCGGGCATCAACGACGTCTATACGGCCCTGACCGTGATCGACATGCTGTCCTCCGCCTTGTCGCGCATCTTCGACCGGCCGTTGGAGGCCGCGATGCTCCGCGATGCCCGGCAGCGCGTGCGGGTGGTCCGCGACGTGACGAACCATGATGGTCTGGTGCGCGCTGCCTTCGACCAGCTCCGTCAGGCGGGAGCCGGAATGCCGGCCGTGCTGATCCGGATGACGGAAGCCCTCGCAGCCCTTGCGCCCTACGCTTGCGACGATGCGCGAAGGCGGCCTTTGCTGGATCAGATCACCCTGATCGAGATGGAAGGGAAGCGCGCCGACTTCCTCGACCGTGACCGCGAAGCGCTGTTCGCCCGCTGCCGCAACGCCCGGGAGAGTCTGACCGCACAGGTCGGTCGTTGATCGGGTCGGGCCGCACTGGAGGGGGCAACTCATCATTCTTGAGAGGCGGTGGGTTTCATTGGCCTGGAATGACCCCATGTCTACGGCTCCCGGCCGGGGCTCCCGGCTGGGGCTCCCGGCCTTGGTCGGGCTTGGTCTTTCCTGCGTCAGCCCTTGAACCCCAGCGAGGAAGGGAACGATGAGCAATCTGAGCAAAGTCCTCGGCGTCATCCTGGCCAACGGGCTTGCCGGCCGCACGGGCCGGGGGCCGGCCTTTGCCGCTGCGATGCCTCTGCTCCTCGGCAAGAAGGGCAAGAAGAAAAAGAAGCACTTCTACGGCCACGGCTATGGTGGTCCGCATGGAATTCCCCATGGACCGGCCGCAGGGATGGGCGGGCTGGCCGGCGGACTGGCGGGCGGCCATGGTTCGGGGCTGCTTCAGAAGGCGGGGCTCGCCTCGCTGGCTTATCTCGCCTACCGCGCTTATCAGGACAGCCAGAAGCCGGCGCCGACCGGATCGCGGCCTCCTCCTCCCGCTGCCAGCGGTCCGCTGGGGGGCATCCTCGGCCGGTTGGGGCTGGGTGGCGTGTTTGGCGGCGCCTTGGGCGGTGGTGCGATGGGAGGAGGGTCCATGGGCGGCAGCGTCCTGGGCGGTGGTGCGGCGGGTGGTCTCGGCGATCGTCTGGCCGGGGTTCTGCGCGGCGGTGCGCCGGAGCCCGATCTGGGCGACGCCAAGGCGCTTCTGCTGATCCGTGCCATGATCGCCGCGGCGAATGCGGATGGCCGGATATCGCCCGATGAACAGCGCCGCATCCTCGACAGCCTGGACGCCGCCCAGGCGGATCCGGAAGATCGGCGGATCGTCGAGGCGGAGTTGCGGTCCCCGCGCCCGATGGACGACATCGTCCGCGAGGTGCGCGACCCCGACACGGCGGAGCAGGTCTATCTCGCCTCAGAACTGGCGGTGCGCGGCGGCAGCGAGGTCGACCGCCAGTATCTGGCCTACCTCGCCGCCCGTCTCGGCCTGTCGGACTCCCGACGGCGGGAGCTGGATTCGATGGTGTGACCCGCGCGTGGTCCGTCGAAAGGGGGGCCGTCAGGGGTGTGCCGGCGGGTCGGTGACGATGCGCACCGGAACGCCCTTGGCGGCGGGGGTCTCCGAGGCCTCGTCATGGTACCAGAGCGGGATCAGCGGGTTCATCTCCGGATAGTAGGAGCCGACGCAGCCGCGCGGCAGACGGAAGGGCGTGACAGTCAGCCCGTTCACCCGCCGGTCGACGCCGTCGCCGGCATCGCCGGCAAGCCCGACCACCTGCCCCTCCCACAAACCGGCGGCGGCGATGTCGGCCGGGTTCATCAGCAGCACGTCGCGCGTGCCCTCGATCCCGCGCAGCCGGTCCGAATAGCCGTAGATCGTGGTGTTGAACTGGTCGTTGGATCGCATGGTGATCAGCCGGAAGCGGCCCGGCGCGTCTTCGAACCCGATCGCGCGCAGGTGCCCCGGCGGGGTGAAGTGGGCCTTGCCCGACGGGGTCTTCCAGATCCGTTCGCGCGCGGGATTGCCGCGGTAGAAGCCGCCCGGCGTGAAAACCCGTTCGTTGAAGCGGTGGAACTGGTCGGGATAGGTCTCTTCAATCAGGGCACGGATGCGGCGATAGTCGGCCACCCATTCGTCCCATTTGACCTTCGGGTTCGGCGGCAGGGTCGCCTTGGCCATGCCGGCGACGATGGCGACCTCCGATTTCAGGTCGGGGCTGGCCGGCGTGTTGTTGCCGAGCGAACCGTGGATGCAGCTCAGGCTGTCCTCCATCGTCACCGCCTGGGCGCCGCTTTCCTGCAAATCCTCTTCCGAGCGGCCGAGGCAGGGCAGCAGAAAGGCGACCTCGCCGTTGATCAGGTGGCTGCGGTTCAGCTTGGTCGCGATCTGGACGGTCAGGCGCATGCGGGACCATGCCGCCTCCATCCGGTCGCGCTCCGGAATGGCGCGGACGAAGTTGCCGCCCAGTCCGATGAAGGCCTTGACCTCGCCCGACAGGATCTTCTCGCAGGCCCTGACGGTGTTCAGCCCCTCCTTGCGCGGCGGCTCGAAACCGAATTGTTCGGCCAGCCGGTCGAGCGGCACCAGCTCCGGCTTTTCGGAGATGCCGACGGTGCGCTGGCCCTGGACGTTGGAATGGCCGCGGACCGGTGAGACGCCGGTGCCGTCCCGCCCGATGTTGCCCTTCAGCAACCACAGGTTCACCAGCGCGGCGAGCGTTTCGGAGCCGCGCACATGCTGGGTCAGGCCCATGCCGTACATGGCGATGGAGCGGTCCGCCTCGATGTAGATGTCGGCGGCCTGCTTCAGGTCTTCGCGGGTCAGGCCGGATTCCCGTTCGATCTCGTCCCAGCCGACGGCCTCCACCCGCGCCTTCATCTCGTCGAAGCCGACGGTGTGCTGGGCGATGAAGTCGGGGTCGATGACATGCCGCTTCTGGCTGGACCAGCGCGCATCCTCGGCCGCCAGCACATGCTTGATAAGGCCGGTGATCGCGGCGATGTCGCCGCCAGCCTTGACCTGGAAATAGAGCGTCGAGATCTGCGTGTCCTTGCCGGTCAGCATCTCCAGCGGGCTCTGCGGATTGCGGAAGGTCTCCAGGCCCTTCTCCCGCACGGGGTTGAAGGTGACGATCTTCGCGCCGCGCTTTACCGCCTGCTGCAGCGGGTGGAGAAGGCGCGGGCTGTTGGAACCGGTGTTCTGGCCGAAGAAGAAGATGGCGTCGCAGCTGTCGAAATCGTCCAGCACGCAGGTGCCGACCGGCGATCCGATGACCTTCTTCAGGCCGACCGAGGTCGTCTCGTGGCACATGTTGGAGCTGTCGGGCAGATTGTTGTGCCCGTAAAGCCGCGCGAACAGCGCGTAGAGGTAGGAGGTCTCAAGGCTGGCGCGGCCGGAGGCGTAGAAGACCGCCTGCTCCGGATTCATGGCGCGCAGTTCGGTGCCGATGGCGGTGAAGGCTTCCCCCCAGCTGCAGGGCACATAGCGGTCGGTGGCGCGGTCGTAGCGCATGGGGTGGGTCAGCCGCCCCTGCTGTTCCAGATCGTAGTCCTTCCAGCCCTTCAGCGCGCTGACCGAATGTTGGGCGAAGAAGTCCGGCGTGCAGCGCCGGCTGGTCAGCTCCCAGATCGTCGCCTTGGCGCCGTTCTCGCAGAACTCGAAGGTGTGCGGCTTGGCCGGTTTGCCCCAGGCGCAGGATACGCACATGAAGCCGCCGGACTTGTTCTGCCGGCGCAGCGTATCGAGCACGGCGGGGCTCGGCCGCTCCTCTCCCATGATCCGGGCCATGGAGCCGACCGAACCCCAGCCGCCGGCGGGCGCGTCGTAATGCGGGGTGTTCTCGTCGTCCGACAGTCCGTCGATGCTCATGGCGCGGGTCTTTCAGCGGATTGGTCTTTAGGTCAGGCCGGGCATGATCTTCTGGACGCGGCGTGGCCGCCGGCCTTCCGGCTAAATCCAACCGGCCGGATGGCGACAGGTTCCGCCGTACCGCCGGTCGGATGGAGCCTCCGCACCCCCGAAGCCCACGCTACCCTGATGGCATATCCGCCCCGTTGAACGGGGGGCGGGCGTAATGGAGCCGGTCCGGTCCTGTTGGGAAGGGGGACAGGCCCCCGTAATGGTCGCGGTGGCCTCCAGGGAAGAGCCCCCGGGAAAAATCCTCAGGTCAGTGGAGAGCCATCCATGCCCAACGCCAAAGACAACCTGATCGCGTGGCTGCGCGACGCCCACGCCATGGAAAGCCAGGCGGTCGAGATGCTTGAGCGTCAGGTCGACCGCATCAAGAACTATCCGGAGATGCTGGCGAAGGCCCAGGAGCACATCGAGGTTTCCAACCGTCAGGCGGAACGGCTGAGCCAGTGCCTGCAGTCGCTCGGCAGCAGCACCTCCTCGATCAAGACAGGGGTCGGCATGCTGATCGGCAATGCGCAGTCGCTGTCGGGCGTGTTCGCCGACGACGAGATCGTGAAGGCCGGAATCTTCAACTATGCCTTCGAGCATTTCGAGATCGCCAACTACCGCGCCCTGATCGCCGCCGCCAACCGGGCCGGCGAGCCGGAGATCGCCCGCACGCTCCAGCAAAGCCTGGACGAGGAGATGGAGATGGCCTCCTGGCTGGAGCAGCGCCTGCCGCAGGTCACCGAAACCTTCCTGACGCGCCAGGAAGCCGGGGCGCCCGCCGAAGCCAAGCGCTGAGCAGCCGGGTGCCGGTGCCCCTATTTGCAGATCAGCGCGTCCCCTTAGAGTCCGTCAGATGCTTATTGAAGCATCTGACGGACTCTAGCCTTTTGATTTTCCGCTCGATTCACGCTTCAGACGATTCCGTCTGAACTGATCGCACTCTAGGATGCGGCGGGACCGATTCCGCGCTGTTGGGCGGCGTCCAGCAGGCTGACCAGTTCGCCCGACACCCACCAGCGGCATTTGCGCCGCTCTTCCGTCGCGACCGTCACCACGCGCTCGATCAGCCGGTTTTCCCCGGCATTGAGTTCGCGCCCGTCACGCAACGCCCGCTCGACGATGGCCAGCAGGGTCTTGTCGATGGCGGTGATCTCGATGGGGTAGCCGGTCTCCTCCGCCAGTTCGCACAGTTCGGCCATGGCGGACAGCGCGTCGTCGCGCCCATAGCTGCCGATCTGGCGGAACAGGCCGGCCAGATGTTCGCCGATGGCGGTCAGCCAGGGGTTGGTCGAGGCGGCGATGCCGCGGCGGCGCAGCCGGTGATTGAAGCCGTTGATGAACCGCACCGGCTCGACCAACGGATGGGCCGACGCGCTGGCGTTGAGGGTCAGCAGGCGATGGCTCAGCACCGGCACCACCTCTCCCTCCACCAGCCCGGTGACGCGGCCGACGGCGGCCGACACCGCGGCCCAGTTCCGGCCGCCGCGCTCCACCCCGAAACTCTGCAGCGCATCGTACCAGCGGAAGGCGCGGTCCTGAAGGCGGTCCACCGTCTCGCCCGCGGTCAGCTGCGGCGGGGCAGGGCGGCCGAGATGGAGATCCTCCAGCTTCTGGCGCAGGCATTGCCAGGCGAACTGGACATGGCCCACCGCCGCCTCCACCAGGGGCGAGTTCGGGAACAGGCCGTAGAGCGCCAGCGCCTGATCGGGATCGCGCGACCCGTTCACCAGGGACAGGGCGTAGAACAGGGCGCCATCCGGCGTTCCGCCATGCTGTGCCATCTCCGACACGGCGTGAAGCATGCCGATGGTGTCGCGCGGGCGTACCGCGCCGCGCCACAGCGGCGCGTGCTCCAGCATCGCGTCCAGCATCGCCAGATCGCCCATCGACAGCGGCGCCACGCTGGTCAGGCCGCGCTTGCGCAGCAGGGTGATCCGCTCGGCATTCGCGGTCGCCAGCAGCGTGCCGGCCCCGCCGCGCTGGCGCAGGATCGCAAGCGAGCGGACGCGTAGCTCCTCCGCCCATTCGGCCGCGGCAGGCGAGGCGAGGACGGCATCGAGCGGATGCTCGCTGGCACGCGCGGCGATGTCGGTCTGCACCCGGCCGGCCAACTCGCGCAGGTGCGGCAGCAGGGCGAACCACCAGGCGCTGGCATCCACCACATGCATGCAGCCGGGCGGCCGTGTTTCCGCCAGCATCAGCGCATCGGTGCGCAGCATCACCGGGTCGAACCATCCGGTCCAGATGCGGCGGGCATGTTCGGTGCGCGGGCCGTTCAGCATGGCGACGATCAGGCGGCCGACCTCCACCGTCATCTGGTCGTCTTCCAGATGCCCGGCCTGCACCAGTTCGAACAGCTTGGATTTCTGCGCGCGATCGAGCGGGGCCAGGATCGCCTTGACCTTGTCGAGGCTGACGGCCGCCGGATCGGGTTCGGCAGCGTGAAGCGGGACGGTCTGAAGGGAGGCGCTGCGGTTGGGGCGGCCGGCCATGGCGTTCACGGGCGCTGCTGAATCGACGCAATTTTAGGTACAAGCAGTGATTATTGCTACTGATATGTGGTGACATATTCTGTCGAGCTGTGTCGGATCGCCGCCGCGCGGTGTACGTCGCGACCGTTCGGCACCTGCGGATCGACATTGAAACGAGTTGTATCAAATGCTGTGTAAATTTATTTCATTTAAGGGCTAAATCGCGTCTTCCCGCCCATTGGTTGTGAGCCCATTATCCGGACAGGCAACGCGTCCAGCATGAAGGCGGCCCCCCATGGTCCCGCAGCAAATCGCCGACACCACCCTCAGGTTGTTTCCCGTCATGAGCCAAGCCGACTCCAGCAAGGCCCAACAGGTCGTGGATGACGCCGTCGCCCGTCTTACCGGCACCGGCCTGTCCGACGCCGAGCGTGCGGAGGCTTGCGAGGCGGCGCTGAAGCAGCTGATGGGATACCTGATAAAGCGCGAAGGCTGGGTGGCGGAGGAGTTCACCGCCATTGCCCGTTCGCTGGGCGCCTACTGACCGCAGGGTCGGCGACGGTCCGCAAGACTTTCCATCGGCCTGTTGCAACCCCCCTCCGTCGCAGGCATCGTCCGATGGAATCCTCGTCGGTTGCGGAGCGGAACAGCGTGTCGCAGAAGGTCATCGGCCTCATCGGAGGCATGAGCTGGGAAAGCTCGGCCGAATATTACCGGATCATCAACGAGCGGGTGCGCGACCGACTGGGCGGGCTGCACTCCGCTCGCTGCCTGATGTGGTCCTTCGACTTCGCCGAGATCGAGGCGCTTCAGCACGCAGGCCGCTGGGAGGACGCGACGGCCCTGATGATCGATGCCGCCCGGCGCCTGGAGCGGGGAGGGGCCGACTTCGTCGTCATTTGCACCAACACCATGCACCGCATGGCCGATCAGGTGCAGGCGGCCATCGGCCTGCCATTGTTGCACATCGCGGACCCCACCGCGGAGCGCATCCGCGCCGCCGGTTTGCGGCGCGTCGGCCTGCTGGGCACCGCCTTCACCATGGAACAGGACTTCTACAAGGGGCGCCTCGTGCAGAAGCATGGGCTGGAGGTTCTGGTCCCCGACGATGCGGACCGCGCCACCGTGCACCGGGTGATCTACGACGAACTGGTCCAGGGCCGTATCGATGAGGCATCGCGGGAGGCCTACCGCGGCGTGATTGCACGGCTCGTCGAGCGTGGGGCGGAGGCGGTGATTCTCGGCTGCACGGAGATCATGCTGCTGGTCCGTCCGGAAGACAGCCCGGTGCCGCTCTACGACACCACGGCCATCCACGCCGAGGCCGCGGTGGAGCTGGCTCTTTCCAACATCTAAAGCCAGCGTCCTCCGCGCCATCCGGACGGCTACCCGTTCGGCATGTTATTCGTTCTGCCCGCCCACGCCCGCAAGGTCGGGATGGATGCCCAGGACCTCCGCGGCCATCCTGGCGACGTTGCCGTCGACGGGGGGCGGGGCGATGTTGACGCCCTCCCTCAGGGCGGCGGTGACCGTTTCGAGTACCTTGATGCGGGCGTACCATTTGGAGTTCGCCTCCACCGCATGCCAGGGCGCGTGGGGGGTGGAGGTGCGATCGAACATCGCCTCCGTTGCCTTGACGTAATCGTCCCATTTGGCGCGGTTGCGCAGGTCCTCCTCCGTCAGCTTCCAGCGCTTGTAGGGGTTCTTCATCCGCTCGCGGAAGCGCTCCAGCTGTTCTTCCGGGGTGATGTGCAGGAACAGCTTGACGATGCGCACGCCGTCGTCGGTCAGCAGCCGTTCGAACTCGTTGATCTCGTCATATGCGCGCTTCCACTGGTCCTTGGTCGCGAATTTCTCCACCCGCTCCACCAGGACGCGGCCGTACCAGGAGCGGTCGAAGATGGCGAAGGTGCCAGCGCCCGGCAGCTTGGTCCAGAAGCGGTAGAGGTAGTGCTTGCTCTGCTCGTCCGCCGTGGGGGCGGAGATCGGCCAGACATGGAAGCCGCGGGGGTCGAGCGGCTCGGTCATGCGGCGAATTGCCCCGCCCTTGCCGGCAGCATCCCAGCCTTCGAACACCACGATGGCGCGGCGCTTTTCATGCCAGTAGGTCTGCTGGATGCGCAGCAGCTCCTTCTGCAGCTTGCCGAGTCGGCGGTCGTATTCCTCCGCGCTGTCGTACCGCGTCGTGTTCTGGTCCAGTTTACCGAGGCGGATCTTCGCGACCTTGCCGGGCTTCTCGGCCATGCGGGGCATCCTGTTCTGGTAGGTTCGGTTGGTGTGTCGCGCGCGGCGGGCGGAACCTTCACCGCCCCGCCGGGTTGACCGGCGGGGGCAGGTGCCGGCCGTGGCGCCGGTCCGGGTGCCTCCGCTGGGGAGAGGAGTACAACCCGTACGGTTGATCCCACAACGGGACCGGCGGGCTGTCAACGGAGAAGCAGGCCAAGTAAGGGGGTTCCATGAGCATCGCCGGACCGCGCATCTACAACCTGTTTCCGACCCTGGCTGGTCCCGTGCGCGATTGGGCCGGGCACCTGCCGCGGATCCAGGGGATGGGATTCGACTGGATCTTCCTGAACCCGATCCACCAGCCGGGATTCTCCGGCAGCCTCTATGCCGTCAAGGACCCCTATCGGCTGCACGACGCGCTGCGCGGCGGATCGCATGAAAGCGACGACGAACTGCTGCGCCGCTTCACGGCGGAGGCCGGGGCGCATGGCCAGTCGGTGATGATGGATTTCGTCATCAACCACACCTCGCGCGATGCGCTGCTGGTCGACCGCCATCCGGACTGGTACAAGCGCGACGCGGATGGCGACCTGCACCGTCCGGGCGCGGTCGATCCCAACAACACCGCCCATGTCACGGTGTGGGGCGACCTCGCCTCGCTGGATTACGACCGGGCGGAGGCCCGGGCGGGGCTGATCGGCTACTGGTCGGACTATCTGCGCCATTACATCGGGCTGGGCGTGAAGGGCTTCCGCTGCGACGCCGCCTATCAGGTCCCGGCGGAGGTGTGGAAGAGCCTGATCGACGCCGCCCACGCCGTGGACCCGGAGGTGAAGTTCTTCGCCGAGACGCTGGGCTGCACGGTGGAACAGGTGCGCGAGCTGTGCGGTGCCGGCTTCGATTTCCTGTTCAACAGTGCCAAATGGTGGGACTTCAAGGCCGACTGGCTGCTGGACCAGTATGACGAGTTCCGCTGGATCGCGCCGTCCATCGCCTTCCCGGAAAGCCACGACACCGACCGTCTGGCGGCAGAGGTCGGCAGCCAGGATTCGGTGCGGCTCGCCGCCCAGATGAAGATGCACTACCTGTTCGCCGCCAGCTTCTCCACCGGCGTGCTGATGCCGGTCGGCTACGAATACGGCTTCACCCGCAAGCTGGACGTGGTGCGGACCAGCCCCGCCGACTGGGAGCAGCCGAAGCTTGACCTGACCGGTTTCATCGGTGCCGTCAATGCCATGAAGGCCGCCACCCCGGCCCTGAACGTCGAGGGTCCGCAGCGTCGCGTCACCTCGCCCCACAGCCCGGTGCTGGGGCTGATCCGGCAGGTGGACGGCGCCGCGCTCGACCAGCCCGACGGCTGCGCCATTCTGGTGCTGAACCCGGATGAGAACCGGCCGCATACGCTGGACGTCGGCCCCATCCTGGCCGCCACCGGCGGCATCTACGAGGCGTTCGAGGATGTGACCCCGGAGGCCGAACCGCTGCCGATGGAACCCGGCGCGCCGATGATGCTGCGCCCTATGGAACTGCGCGTCTTCCGCGCCCGCGCCGCCCGCAGCCACCCGGTCGAACTCCACGACGTGGAAGAGCGGGAGTGGATGGATTCCATCGCCGCCGGCCGCATGACCATCGAGAACGTCTATCCGGAACTCGACGGCGGCCGCTTCCCCATCAAGCGGGCGGTCGGCGACCTGATGGAGGTGTGGGCCGACATCTACACCGACGGCACCTTCGTGCTCGCCGCGTCGGTCATGTACAAGGCGGACGGCGACGACGCGTGGAGCGAGGCGCCGATGCGCCTGCACGAGAACGACCGCTGGGTCGGACGCGTGCCGCTGACGCGCAACGCCCGCTACACCTACAGCATCGAAGCCTGGCGCGACGTCTGGGAAAGCTGGCGCGCCGACTTCAAGAAGAAGGTCGATGCCGGCATGGTCGTCGATCTGGAACTGGTGGAGGGCCGCCGCTTCGTCGAACAGGCGCTGGACCTGAACCATGGTGACGGGCGGGCCGCGCTTGAGGCCGTCATCGAGCGGATGCAGTCGCTCGCCGGCCGCGAGGCCATCGACTACGCCCTGTCGGACGAGCCGCGTCGCGTGATGGCGCTCTATGGGGAGCGGCAGTACAAGTCGCGCTATGTGCGCGAGCTGGAGGTCTATGTCGACCGCACCGCCGGCGCCTATTCGGCGTGGTTCGAGATCTTCCCGCGCTCCGCCTCGCCCGACCCGTCGCGTCCGGGGACCTTCGACGACGTTGTGACTCTGCTGCCCATGGTGCGCGACATGGGCTTCGACGTGCTGTATTTCCCACCGATCCACCCCATCGGCCGCGCCTTCCGCAAGGGCAGGAACAACACGCTGAATCCCGCCCCGGACGACCCCGGCGTACCCTATGCCATCGGCGCCGAGGAGGGCGGGCACGACGCCATCGACCCGATGATCGGCGATTTCGACAGCTTCCGCCGGCTGGTGCGCGAGGCCAAGCGCCATGGCATCGAGATCGCGCTGGATTTCGCCGTGCAGTGCTCCCCCGATCACCCCTGGGTGAAGGAGCATCCGCACTGGTTCTATTGGCGGCCCGACGGCACCATCCGCTATGCTGAGAATCCGCCGAAGAAGTACCAGGACATCGTCAATGTCAGCTTCTACCGCCAGTCCTACCCGGACCTGTGGTATGCGCTGCGCGACGTGGTGCTGATGTGGTGCAAGGAGGGGGTGCGCATCTTCCGTGTCGACAACCCGCACACCAAGCCCTTCCCATTCTGGGAATGGATGATCCGCGAGGTGCAGGACCGCTACCCCGACGCCTTGTTCCTGGCCGAGGCCTTCACCCGGCCGAAGCTGATGAAGCGACTGGCCAAGGTCGGCTTCACCCAGTCCTACAGCTACTTCACCTGGCGCAACACCAAGCCGGAACTGACCGAGTACCTGACAGAGCTGACGCAGGGTGAATCGCGGGAGTACATGCGCCCCAACTTCTTCGCCAACACCCCCGACATCCTGCCGAAGATCCTGACCCAGGGCGGGCGGCCGGCGCACATGATGCGGGCGGTGCTGGCGGCGACGCTGGCCGGCGTCTACGGCCTCTACGGCCCCTACCTGCTGTCCGAGGCGGAAGCCTATCCCGGCAAGGAAGAATACAACCATTCAGAGAAGTACGAGGTCCGGCACTGGGACTGGAACCAGCCCGGCAACATCCGCGACTACGTCACCGCCATCAACCGCATCCGCCGCGAGAACCCGGCGCTGCAGCAGTTCACCAACCTGCGCTTCTACAATGCCTTCGACGACAACATCCTGCTCTACGGCAAGATGACGGCGGCCAAGGACAATGTGATCCTGATCGCGGTGAACCTCGACCCCCACAACGGCCATGGCGGGACCATCGAAGTGCCGCTGTGGGAACTGGGCCTGCCCGACGGCGCCCATGTCCAGGTGGAGGATCTGTTCAGCGGCCACCGCTTCACCTGGATCGGCAAGTTCCAGCATGTCTGGCTCGATCCCCATCGCAACCCCGCGGCGATCTGGCGGATCGTGCCGCCGGGGGTGTGAGGCCTCCGGAGCGGTTTGCCCCCACCCTAACCCTCCCCCGCTGGGCGGGGGAGGGGACAAGTGCTTAGGTAAGGAAGGCGGCGGCATTCCCTCCCCCGCCCAGCTCTCGCACAAAGCAGAGCTTTGTGCTGACGCGGCAGGCGGACCGTAGGTCCGCTGAGAGCGGGGGAGGGTAGGTGGGGGTCTAACTCCACCATAAAGGCAGGCACAAAAAAACGGCCCCGAAGGGCCGTTTTTCAATTCACTCAGCGCAGTGATCAGCGGCGGCGGATCATCGTCACGCCGCCAACGGTCTTGTCGAGAAAGGCGATCATGGTGTCCGGCTTGTGGCCCACGGAGGAGGCGGCGAAGGCCATCCACCAGCGCGCCATCGGGGTCGTCCAACCGTAACGGTCGGCGATAACCTGAACATCCAGGGTAGAGGTCATGGTCGTCTGGGCAGTCGTCGCGGCGCCGGCGGCGCGGGCCGCACCGGACGGGGTAACCTGGGATTCGACGCTGTGCATGGTTCCTCCCAACGGGGACATTCGGTGTCCGCCTGCGCGGTACCTTATCCCTCAACCACCGGAAGGGGCAGAGTGGCTTTGGTGCTAACGGGTACTATACCTTTGGCTGCAAATCCGACTGGCGCCGGAGCATCCTTCGGATAGGCGGATCAGTTAATATTAGCGTTTCCAATGCGCTGACCGTGGTGCCCAGGCATGGCGGCGGCGGCCGATTGCCCGACCATTCTATCGGAGCATGTCACCATGTCGCACCCTTGTCTCCCATCCCCTCACTTGGCGGCCAGCAGAGCCCGCGGGGCACGGTCGGCGCCGCTTGCCAGCGGCATCTTCGGGTTGCCGATCCAGGCGACGATGTCGTTCACCACCAGCCCGCCCTTCAGGTCGCGCAACAGCATGTGATAGCCATCGGGATAGACCGCGACGACATGCCGGCCGCCGGCTTCGAAGTCCTGCAGCGCACGCTCCACCGGCCGCGGCGGCAGCACCTCCTCATGCGCGCCGTAGAGAACCAGCGACGGGGTCTGCAACTGCCGGCAGGCATCGAGCGCTGCCCCCATCAGGTCGGTCAGCCCCTCCAGCGCATCGACGCGCGACCCCTTGATGACCAGCGGGTCGCGGCCCAGCGCCCGCAGCATCTCGATGTTGTCGGACGGACGGATGTTCAGGTCGCGCGGCGGGTGCACCACCATGCCGGGCACCAGGTTGTAGGTGACCCACAGGGCGGCGCGCGGGAAGAAGCCCATGGCCTGCCGGCCCCAGACCGCGGGAGCCACAAGGATTGTGCCGTCGACCTTGGGCGGGTTGGGGCCGGTCATGGATGTGAGCACCACCGCACCGCCCATGCTTTCGCCCATCAGGTAGACGGGCACGCCGGGATGGCGCTTGCGCACCATCTCCACCGCGGTGCCGGCGTCGCTGACCAGGGTTGGCGTTCCCGCCCACACGCCGCGGTCGCGGGTGGCGCCGAAACCGCGCTGGTCGTAGGCGTAGGTGGCGATGCCGGCCGCAGCGAATTCGCGGCCGGCGCCGTCGAAAGCGTTGGAATAGTCGTTGTAGCCGTGCAGGGCCACCACGGCGGCCCGCACGTGGCCGCCGGCCGGAAGCCAGGAGCGCATCGGCAGCTCGAAGCCGTCGGCGGCGATCAGCACCTTGTCGTTCAACTGCGGCTGGACGACGGCCGCTCCCATCGGCTGGAAATCCGCGGCACAGCCGCCAAGCAGAAGTCCCAACCCGAGAACAGCCGCCAATCCGCTACGCCGCATGGACTACCCCTGTGTTGCTGTGCGCACCACCCGTCAGTTGGAGGAATATATCCTCCAGATCCGATTCCTCGGTCGTGACATCGATGATCCCGATGCCGGATGCGGCCAGCGCCGACAGGATGGCGCCCGCGCGCTGGCGGCTGGGCTGATAGCGGACCACCATCCGCCGCGGCTCCGGCAACTCCACCGTGTAACCCTCCAGCGAGGGCGGGGCGGCGGTCAGGTCACGCTCCAGCGTCAGGCACAGCGCCTTATTGTCGACACGGCGCAGCAGCGTCGTCGTCGGCTCGCAGGCCACCACCTGTCCATGGTTGATGATGGCGATGGTGTCGCACAGCTCCTCCGCCTCCTGGAGGTAGTGGGTGGTCAGCAGCACGGTTGTGCCGGACTTGTTCAGCGTGCGCACATAGTCCCAGAGCTGGCGGCGCAGTTCCACATCCACACCGGCGGTCGGCTCGTCAAGGATCAGGACCGGCGGGGTGTGCACCATCGCCTTCGCCACCATCAGCCGGCGCTTCATGCCGCCGGACAGGGAGCGGGCATGGGCGTCAGCCTTGTCGGACAGCCCGACGGCGTCCAGCAACTCCTCCGTCCGGCGCTCCTTCTTCGGCACACCGTAGAGGCCGGCCTGAAGCTCCAGCATCTCGCGCGGGGTGAAGAAGGGGTCCATGTTCAGTTCCTGCGGCACCACGCCGATGGAGGCGCGGGCACGGCGCGGCTGTTCCGACACCTCGTGGCCCCAGATGCTGGCGGTGCCGCCGGTCTTGTTCACCAGCCCGGCGAGGATGTTGATCATCGTCGACTTGCCGGCGCCGTTGGGGCCGAGAAGCCCGAACAGCGACCCGCGCGGAATGGCGAGGTCGATGCCCTTCAGCGCATGCTTCGGCCCGGCCTTTCCGGTCGGCTTGTAGATCTTGGTCAGGCCGCGCAGCTCGACCGCGTTGGCCGGGAGCGAGACGGGCGTGGGGGTATCGGTGGGCGCGGCCATTGATCCTGAACCATGATGATTGCGGTTGGCGAAAAAGCCCGGCGATCCGGTGGTTTCCCCCGTTGATCCGCGGCGCGCGATGGGTATCATCCGGCCCGCGCGCGCGGAACCCTGAACGGGGGCCCGGACAGCGGGCGTGTCCACGATGGCGTGAACCGGCGCGCCTGTCAAAACAGAGGATGACTGCCATGCAGCCGACCGAGACGATCCTTGTTGAAACCTCGACCGTCGGATGCGACGGCGGCGGCGGCGCGCTGGGCCATCCGCTGGTCTACCTGACGCTGGATCGCGAAGGGCAGGTGGAATGCCCCTACTGCTCGCGCATCTACAAGCTGAAGGAAGGCGCCAAGGTCGCCCACGGTCATTGATCCAAGGGCACTGACTGACCTTCGGCCGGGCCGCCCCGTTTACGGGCGGCCGGCCAGCAGGACCAGAACCGCAAGCGCCAGCAGCGCCGACAGCCCCTGCCAGAATGCCAGCGGGTTCCGCTCGATCAGCGGCCGGCGCCGCGCCCCCGCGGCATGCTTGCGCGGGTGGCGCAGGTCGTACAGGAACTCCGACAATTCCTGATAGCGCTTGGCCGGGTCCGGATGGACAGCCTTGCGCAGCACCCCGTCGAGCCAGACGGGGATGTCCCGCTCGTCGTGCAGGGCGGTGCGGTAGACCAGCTTGCGCTGGCGCGCCCGCGTGGTGGCCGTCGCCGCATCGCCGCCATAGGGCAGGCGGCCGGTCAGCATCTGGTAGGCGATCACCCCCAGCGCATAGAGATCCGACGCCGGCGTCCCGCCTTCGCCCAGGAAATATTCCGGCGCCGTGTACTGCACGGTGCCCAGGATTTCGCCACGTTCGGCATCGGGCATCGTCTCCAGAATGCCCGGCACCAGAACCGAGCCGAAATCGACGATCTTCACGGTGCCGGTGCGGTCGATCATCACGTTGTCGGGCCGCAGGTCCTGGTGCAGCATCTCCAGCCGATGGAAGGCCTGCAGCCCTTTGCCGATCTGCTCGACGATGGCGCGAACGGTGGGCAGGTCGGGGCTGGGGTGGTCGCGCATCCACTGGGTCAGCGTCTGCCCCTCGATATACTCGGTCGCGACATAAAGATGGCGGCGCGGACGGCTTTGCGGCGGCGGCTTCAGCACATGGGGGCTGTTCACCCGACGGGCGATCCATTCCTCCATCAGGAAGCGGCGCAGATGGGCGCGGTCGTCGCGCCGGTCGATGGCCGGAATCTTCAGTACCACCGGCGGCCCGCCGTCGCCCTCCCGGGCCAGATAGACGTGGCTGCGGCTGCTGGCGTGTAGTTCCCGCAGGATTCGATATCCTTCGAACTCCGCCCGCGGCTCCAGCAGCGGGGCCAGGGCAAGATCGGACAGGCGGTGGAACAGGTCGCCGGCATCGGGAGCGGGCACGGCGTCGATGCGCAGGATCTGGATCGTCAAATTGTCCGGACTGCCGCGGCGCAGCGCCTCCTCCACCGCGAGTCGCGCCGCATGGTCGAGATCGTCCGAATGTGCGGCGATCGTGCTGATTAAAAAATCGGCATCGACATGCTCATAGACGCCGTCGGTCGCCAGCAGGAAGACGTCGCCCGGCTCCATCGCCACCTCGCGGTAGTCGATCTCCAGATGCGGCGCCACGCCCATCGCCCTGCCGAGATAGCTGACCTCAGACGAGACGACCACCCGGTGATCGGTGGTCAACTGCTCCAGCGACCGGCCGGCGACGCGGTAGATGCGGGAATCGCCGACATGGAACAGGTGCGCCGTGGCCGATTTCAGCACCAGCGCGCTCAGCGTGCAGGCATAGCCGCGGTCCTGGTCGTAGCGGTATTCGCTGCGTCGGTTCTGGGCGTGCAGCCAGGAGTTGGTCGCGGCCAGCACGCGCCGCCCTGCCGTCTTCACCGACCAGCTTTCCGGCGTGCAGTAATAGTCGGTCAGGAAGCTCTTCACCGCAGACTCGCTGGCGATGTGGCTGACCGGGCTGCTGCTGATGCCGTCGGCCAGCGCCACGGCGATGCCCTTCATCCCCAGAAGCGGCGCCACCGGGATCAAGGCGCCGTGAAAGTCCTGGTTGGCCGGCTTCCGCCCCTTGTCGGACCATTGGCCGATGGAGATCCGCAACTCGTTCACGATGCCGGTCCCGTCACGAAAAACCCCGGCCCGAACCGGACCGGGGTCGCTTTGAGCAATGAAGGAGGGAAGGGCGCGTCACTCGGCCGGTTGCAGGCCGGTCTGCTGGAGGCGGCGCTTCGGCGCGGTGCGGACATGGGTGGCGTAGAGCGTCAGGCCGGTGAAGGCCAGCCCGCCGACCAGATTGCCCAGCACGGTCGGCAACTCGTTCCAGATCATGTAGTCCATGACCGAGAAGTTGCCGCCCATCAGCATCGCCGACGGGAACAGGAACATGTTCACCACCGAATGCTCGAAGGTCATGCCGAAGAACAGCATGATCGGCATCCACATGGCGATCACCTTGCCGCTGACGGAGGTGGAGATCATCGCCCCCACCACGCCGGTGGAGACCATCCAGTTGCACAGCACCCCGCGCAGGAAGATGGTCAGCATGCCGGCGGCGCCATACTGCGCATAGCCCAGCGTCCGGTTCTCGCCGATATGCGAGATGACGGAGCCGACCTTGTCCGGCGGGGTGGAGAAGCCGTAGGTGAAGACGATCGACATCATCACGGCCACCGTCAGCGCGCCCAGGAAGTTGCCGAGGAAGACCAGCCCCCAGTTGCGCAGGATGCCGCCGACGGTCACGCCCGGCCGCTTGTCGATCAGCGCCAGCGGCGTCAGCACGAACACGCCCGTCAGCAGGTCGAACCCCAGCAGATACAGCATGCAGAAGCCGACCGGGAACAGGATGGCGCCGATGATCGGGAACCCCGTCTGGACCGTGACCGTGACGGCGAAGACCGCTGCGAGCGCCAGGATCGCACCCGCCATGAAGGCCCGGATGACGGTGTCGCGGGTGGACATGAAAATCTTGGATTCGCCGGCATCCACCATTTTGGTGACGAACTCGGAGGGCACCAAATACGACATGACAAGTCCCCTTGGAACATGTGCTGAAGGAACGGCAAGCAGCGTCGGGTCCGGCCCGCGCGGCACCGGTCCGGTGCGGGGGCAGGAAGTGGCGGACGCGTTGCGTGTGATTTGGGTGCGAGCCGAGCCTTTGGCCTCGCGCTGGTCAAGCCGCCGTTGGCTTGCCGCCGACAACTCTGCACGGCGCGTGCCAGTCCGCCGGATGCGCGGGAACGAGCCGATTTCCACATCCGGTTGGCCTGTCGATGCTGCCGCCCGCTATGACGATTGCTCAAACACTGTGCGATGGTGAGTAAAAATCAGCCATTCGCATAGGAATGACTGCGATCTTGCGGCAGGGGTGCCATTCCGCGCTCTTGTTCGAATCTTTCAGTTTTTCAATAAAACGCATGCAAATGATCTTTTCTTATCAATGGGTTGTCTCTCCGCTCCATCTGGCTGCCTGCTCATGGGACAGGATGGGTTACCTTTTTGTTATATTTTCCCTTCGTACTATGCCACAGTATGACCGATGACGCTTGACGGGCGTTGTCGGGTCGACGTCTACTTTGCCGCATTGCGGAAAGGTGGAGATTCCACAATCGTTGTTTGAGTTGTACGCTTATGTTGTTTCCAGGCGGTTCGGGATTGGCGTCGGATGAGGCGCGTGCAATGAGTCACGAGACGGAAGAGCAATACCGCAGCATCTTCGAAAATGCCGTCGAGGGCATTTATCAGACCACCGTCGACGGGCGATACCTTCGGGTCAATCCGGCGCTTGCCGACATCTATGGCTACGCGTCGCCGGAAGACCTGATCGCCAACCTCACCGATATCGCCTGCCAGCTCTATGTCGATCCCGGCAAGCGGGAGGCCTTCGCCGACCTGATGGCCCGCCAGGACCGCGTCCACAGTTTCGAGGCGCGCGTTTTCCGCCGCGACGGCTCCATCATCTGGATTTCGGAGAGCGCGCGCTGCGTGCGCGATACCGACGGCCGCATCCGCTATTACGAAGGCACCGTTCAGGACATCACCGAACGCAAGCAGCACGAGGAGAAGATCCGGCTGCTCGCCACCGTGTTCGACAGCGTCGCCGACGGCATCCTGATCGTCGATCCCGAACTGACCGTCCAGGCGATCAACCCGGCTTACGAGATCATGACCGGCTTCCAGCGGGAAGAGCTGCTGCGCCGGCCGCTGGTTCTTTTCGCCCCCGGTTCGCACGAGCGCGACTTCATCGACGCCATCTGGACCACCGCCCGCCAGTCCGGCCGCTGGCAGGGGGAGGTCACCAGCTTCCGCCATTCCGGCGACGCCTTCGCCGCCGCTTTGTCGGTGACGTCGGTCCGCGCGCCCAACGGCGTGCTGGAGCATTACGTCCTCACCATCGCCGACATCAGCCAGCGCAAGTCGCAGGAACACCAGATCCGCTATCAGGCCAGCTTCGACCGGCTAACCGACCTGCCCAATCGTTGGCTGGTCTGCGAAAGGCTGGAGGAGGCGATCGTCCGCGCCCAGCGCAGCAAGAGCAAGGTCGCGGTCGCCTTCCTTGACCTCAACCGCTTCAAGCAGGTCAACGACACGCTGGGCCACCATGCCGGCGACGAGCTGCTGAAGCTGGTGGCGCGGCGCCTGCGCAACTGTACCCGCATGACCGACACCGTCGGCCGGCTGGGCGGGGACGAGTTCCTGATCGTCGCACCCGACGCCGCCGACCGCTCCGCCGGCGCCCGGCTGGTGGAGAAGGTGCTCTATTCGATGGACGAGCCCTTCGCCGTCCACAATCAGGAGCTTTTCTGCGGTGCGTCCATCGGCATCGCCTTCTATCCCGACGATGGCGAGACGGCGGACCAGCTTCTGCGGAACGCCGACCTTGCCATGTATCACGCCAAGCGCAACCCGGAGCACAAATACGTCTTCTATGACGGCGGGATGCGCGAGCGGTCGGGCTTCACGCTGGGGCTGGAGAGCGACCTGCGCCGCGCCAGCGGCGGCGGCGAGTTCGAGTTGCATTTCCAGCCGAAGATCGACCTTGCCGGCAACCGCACCATCGGGGCGGAGGCGCTGATCCGCTGGCGCCACCCGATCCGCGGCATGGTCAGCCCGGCGGAGTTCATCCCGCTGGCCGAGGAAACCGGCCTGATCTGGGAAATCGGCGCCTGGACGCTGATCGAATCCTGCCGCCGGCTGGCCGACTGGATAAGGCGCGACCTGCCGATCCCGTCCGTCTCGGTCAACCTGTCGCCGCGCCAGTTCCAGGACGCCCGCCTCGTGGGCTTCGTCCGCAGCGTGGTGGAGTCGGCCGGCATCCCGCCCGGCCGGCTGGAGCTGGAACTGACCGAGGGCGCCATGATCGGCGACATCGAAAAGGCGGTGACCATCCTGAACGGGCTGAAGGACATCGGCGTCCGCCTGTCCATCGACGATTTCGGCACCGGCTATTCCTCGCTGGCCTATCTGAAGCGCTTCCCCATCGACACGCTGAAGATCGACCGCAGCTTCGTCCGCGACATCGTCAAGTCCACCACCGATCCGGCCATCGTCGGCACCATCGTGAACCTCGCCGAAAGCCTGGGCTTCGACACCATCGCCGAGGGGGTGGAGACGCAGGAGCAGGCCGACATGCTGCGCCAGCAGCGCTGCACCCGCATCCAGGGCTTCCTGATCAGCCGGCCGCTGCCGGTCGACCAGTTCGAAGTCTTCCTCGGCAACAGCGTGGTTCCGGCCTGAGACGCCGGCGGGTTGTGGGCGGCGCTTTTCACCGTCATCCGCACATCCATGTGCCCAATGACAGGATCGACGAAATTTAGATAGTGGTAGGGTTTCCTTTACGTTTAGGGTGCGAACCTTAAGTAGACACATTATTTCGCTCCCGGCGACATGATGCGTCGGAAACCGCCTGTCCCACAGCGATCCCTGTCGAGGCCCCATGACATCGGACGTCGCACGCTTCCTCGGCTTCGCGTTCGCCAACGCGGACGTGCTGATCGAGGTGAATGCGCGCGGGACCATCGGATTTGCCGCCGGGGCCTTGCAGAATCTCCTGGGCATCACGGACACGGAGCTGATCGGCCAGCCCATCGACCGGGTGGTGGCGGCCGGCGACCGCGGGCTGGTGCGGCGTCTGCTGCGCACCGCCGGGTCCAACCGCCGGCTGCAGCCCCGTGCCGTCGAGCTTGCCGGCGGCGTCCAGGCCAATCTGTCCGGCTACCGGCTGGGCCGTTCCCCCAACGTGCAACTGACGCTCACGCGGTCGGAGAGCGCCGCCGGCAGCACGACGCAGCCGGCCCGCGATGCGGAGACCGGGCTTCTCGACCCCGACGCCTTCCAGGCGCAGTTGGGCGAGCGATTCGGCGTCCATGTCGGCAACGCGCCGCCGAAGCTGACGCTGATCAAGATCGCCGATTTCGGCGAGGTGAAATCGCGACTCGGGCCGGAACTGACCCTGCGCCTACTGGGGGAGGTGGGGGCGCTGCTGCGCGTGCATGCTGCCGACGACACGCTGGCGACCCGGCTGGGGGAGGACCGCTTCGGCCTCGTCCATGGCAGCGACGTGTCGGCCGGCGCGCTGGCGAGCGAGATTGCGGTGACTGGAGCCGGCCTGCTGCCGGACGGCCTGCCCGTGGCTTCGGAGAACCTGACGCTCGACATGGCGGCGCCCGGCCTCAGCCGGGAGGATGCCGGGCGCGTGCTGATGTTCACGGTGAAGAGCTTCGCCGAGGATGGCACCGGCTTCGACATCGCCACCATGCATGACGCGGTGAAGCTGCTGGTCGACCAGACGGTGACGCGGGTGACCAGCCTGCGCTCCACACTGACCGACGACCGGCTGAAGCTGCAGTTCCAGCCCATCGTCTCGCTCGCCACCCGCGGGCTGCACCATTACGAGGCGCTGGCACGTTTCCCCAACGGCGCCCCCGGCCCGACCATCGCCTTCGCCGAGCAGGTGGGCATGGTGCATGACGTCGACCTGCTGGTCTGCGAGAAGGCGCTGGAGGTTCTGTCCGTCGATCCCGGCCTGCAGATCGCCGTCAACATGTCGGCGGCGTCGCTGGGCAGCGACATCTTCGTCGTCGCCTTCCAGCAACTGGTCGCCCGCAATCCGGCGCTGCGGTCCCGTTTGCTGGTGGAGGTGACGGAGTCGACCGGGCTCACCGACCTGCCGCGCGCCGCCCGCATCCTGGAGGATCTGCGCCGCGCCGGGCACCGCATCTGTCTGGACGATTTCGGCGCCGGTGCCGCTTCCTTCCCCTACATCCAGGCGCTGCCGGTCGATTTCGTGAAGATCGACGGCAGCTATGTGAAGCGGCTGGGCGGCAGCCCGCGCGATGATGCCATCCTGCGCGCCATGGTGGGGCTGTGTCGGGAGGTCCGCGTGCAGGTGATCGCCGAGATGGTGGAAACTCCCGATCAGGCGGCGCAGCTCAACGCCTGGGGCTTCGAACTGGCCCAGGGCTATCACTTCGGCAGGCCCGCCGACCAGCCCGTATATCAGGCACCCGGCCTGTTCACTCCGCCGCGCCCGCGCCCCGGCCTCGCCGACGGCCGGGTCTGACCGCTTCGACCAAGGTCGTAAGACGAAATCTTTTTCGCAGAGGTGGAATGAAAGCCGGAGCCTTCGCGTTCATCCGATCAAAGGGGAACAACCGCTTCCCGACACCAGGAGGACGCCGGAATGACTGGCCGTTTTGGGTTTGGATTGAAAGCCGTGGTTCTGGGCGCTCTGGTCGCCGGATCGATGCTGGGCGTGACCGTCAGCCAGGCGGAGGCGCATGACGGCTGGCGCGGGCGCGGCGATCACGGCCGCGAATGGCATGGTCCCGGCCGCGGCGGCCCGGAGTGGCGCCGCTGGGATCGTCCCCGTCATCACCACCGTCACTGGCGCGAGCGCGACGTCTATTACGCCCCGCCTCCGGTCATCTATGCCCCGCCGCCGCCGCGGGTGATCTATGCGCCGCCTCCTCCGGTCATCTATGCGCCGGCCCCGGTCGCCCCCGGTTTCGGCTTCAGCGTCAACATCCGCTGATCCAGTGGCCGACTCCGCAGGCGAAAAGGACGGCTTCCGGCCGGGCGCGCGCCGCATTATGGTGCGCCCGGTTCGGACAGCCGCCCCGCCGGGGCGCAGCAGCCAGGGAGACGGCCTTTGCGGGTTCTTAGTGTGTGTGCCGCGGTGGCGGGCAGCCTTCTGATCGCCACCTCCGCCGGCGCGGCGGAGCCCCGCCTGATGGCGGCGCTCGGCAACACGATTCTGACGATGACCGATATCGGGCCGAAGCACACGCAGGTCTCGGTCAACGACAAGCCGGTCTTCGAGGACAAGGAGAGCGACATGTTGTCCTTCGTCGGCGCCTATTCCCTGAAGGAACGCTGGATCGCCCTGTTCCAGGCGGATACCGGGGCCAAGGATTGCCCGACCCGGTTCCGTATCCTCGAGGTCGGCGGGCCGCAGCCGGTGGTCTCCTATCCCTTCGGCTCCTGCAGCGACGCCGCCCAGGTCACCATCGACAACGACATGCTGACCGTTTCGATGCCGCTGCCGGCGGGCGGCGGTGAAGCCGCCTGGACCTACCGCAACGGCAAGATCGGCCGCACCAAGTAGGCGGCGGGCAGGGGGCTGGCAGAGGCGTTGGCAGTGCTGCGCATCCGGTGTGGCTGGGCGTCGCTGCCCGTCGATTGACGGGCGGGGGCGCAGCTTTTAAGGTCCGGACCTCCGAACATTCCCGTTCCGGGACAGGAAGTCCGCCCATGAAGATCAGCCAGCCCAGCCGCCGCCCCAACAATCCGCTCTTCTCCTCGGGTCCCTGCGCGAAGCGACCGGGCTGGTCGCTCGACGCGCTGGACGGCGCGCTGCTCGGCCGCTCCCACCGCTCCAAGCCGGGCAAGGCCAAGCTGAAGGAGGTCATCGACCTCACCCGCGCGGTTCTGGCCATCCCCGGCGATTACCGCATCGGCATCGTCCCGGCCTCCGACACCGGCGCGGTGGAGATGGCGCTGTGGTCGATGCTGGGCGCCCGCGGCGTCGACATGCTGGCCTGGGAAAGCTTCGGCAAGGAATGGGTGACGGATGTCGCCAAGCAGCTGAAGCTGCCGGACGTCCGCAACCTGATCGCCCCCTACGGCGAGTTGCCGGACCTGTCGGCGGTCGATTTCAGCCGCGACGTGGTCTTCACCTGGAACGGCACCACCGCCGGCGTCCGCGTTCCCGACGGCGACTGGATCCCGGACGACCGCGAAGGCCTGACCATCTGCGACGCCACTTCCTCGGCCTTCGCCATGGCGATGCCCTGGAACAAGATCGACGTCGCCACCTGGTCCTGGCAGAAGGTGCTTGGCGGCGAGGCGGCTCACGGCATGCTGGTGCTGAGCCCGCGCGCGGTGGAGCGCCTGGAGAGCTTCCAGCCCGATCGGCCGCTGCCGAAGATCTTCCGCCTGACCAAGAACGGCAAGCTGATCGACGGCATCTTCGAAGGCGACACCATCAACACCCCGTCGATGCTCTGCGTCGAGGATGCGATCGACAGCCTGCGCTGGGCCTTGTCGGTTGGCGGCCTGACCCAGCTGATCCGCCGGTCGGAGCAGAACCTGCGCATCGTCGCGGAATGGGCGGAGGCCAGCAGCTGGGCCGGCTTCCTCGCCAAGGAAGCCGCGACCCGCTCCTGCACCTCCATCTGTCTGCGCTTCACCGATCCGGAGGTGACCGCCCTGCCGGAGGATGCCCAGGCGACCTTCGCCAAGAAGCTGACCGCGCTGCTGGAGAAGGAGGAGGCTGCCTTCGACGCCGGTTCCTATCGCGATGCGCCTCCGGGCCTGCGACTGTGGGGCGGGGCCACGGTGGAGAACGAGGATATGGAGGCGGTGCTGCCCTGGCTCGACTGGGCTTTCGCCACCGTCAAGGCGGAGATGCTCGGCCCCAAGCAGGCCTGATGCTGCGCGCAGCAAAGCACGAAGCGTAAGCCGGGCCTTAATCCACAGGCCTGTCCGACTCGGGTCCAGGGCCCCGCCGTGGCGTGAATGCCACAGCGGGGCTTTTTGCGTTTATCGGTTTTGTGCTGTGCAGCAAAGGATCCGGCCAAGGAACCATACGTACACAGCAGCATTTCTGCACCAGTGTGTCCGGTCCGACGCGGGATTCGGGCTGGCAAGCTTGACCATGGTTATCCACAGAACCGTGGACAAGGTGGTGGATAACCCTGTTGAACCATCGGTCGCGCCTATCTGGAAACCACTGCGGCCGAAGCCGGGCCGATTCGCCCGGCGGATCGCCGAACGGGCGGCACGGATCTCCGGTTGAGGCGCTGGCCTATCCCGAAGATGGTCTGGCGATCCTGCGGTTGTGTCCCGACCCTTAGAGTGGGAATTCCGGCGGCTCTGCTGCGCTGCGGCAGGACCGGTCATAACGAAGGAAGGGCTTGGACGGACCATGGCGCACTACCTCATCACCGGCGGCTGCGGTTTCATCGGCTCGCATCTGGCCGACCGGCTGCTCGCCGACGGCCATCGGGTGACGATCCTCGACAACCTGTCGAGCGGCCGGTTGGACAACAAGCCGGAGGCGGCGAAGCTGGTGGTGGGCGACGTGGCCGATCCGGATGCGGTGCGCGAGGCGATGGCCGGCGACCATGGCGAAGGGGTGGACGGCGTGTTCCACCTCGCCGCCGTCGCCTCCGTGCAGAAATCGCGGGAGCTGTGGGCGGAGACCCACCGCACCAACCTGCTGGGCACCGTCACGGTCTTCGAGGCGGCGCGCGACGCCAAGCGCGGTGGTCCGATTCCCGTCGTCTACGCCTCGTCCGCCGCCATCTACGGTGACAACACCAACACGCCGCTGAAGGAGGACGAGTTTCCGCGTCCGCTGTCCGCCTATGGCGTCGACAAGCTGGGCTGCGAGATGCACGCCCGCGTCGCATGGTCGATCCAGGGGGTGCCGACGGTCGGCTTCCGCTTCTTCAACGTCTATGGGCCGCGGCAGGACCCGATGTCGCCCTACAGCGGCGTGATCTCCATCTTCGCCCGCCGGGTGGCGCGCGGCGAGGATGTGGAAATCCACGGCGACGGCCAGCAGGTCCGCGACTTCGTCTTCGTCGGCGACGTGGTGCGCATCCTGGCCCTGGCGATGGAGCGGCGCTTCGCCGGCGCGCAGGTGTTCAACCTCTGCACCGGCCGCGCGACCTCGTTGGTGATGCTGCTGGACGTTTTGCAGGAGCTGTGCGGCAGCCAGGTTCGCCGCCGCCATTCGGAACCGCGGGCCGGCGACATCCGCGTGTCGATCGGCGACCCGTCGCTGATGCGCTCCACCTTCGACACGGTCTGCCAGGTCGGCCTTCTCCAGGGGCTGAGCGCCACCCTGACCGGTCGCATGCCTTGAGGTCGGGGCCGCTACCGGAGTATGAGGGGGACGGAAGATTCAGGTGAGCAGAGCATGACGAGGGTGGCGACGGAATCCCCCTCTCCCTCCCAGGGAGAGGGCCGGGGAGAGGGCCGGGGTGAGGGGGATGCGCCGCGACATGCGTTCGGCCATCGGACCCCCCCTCACCCTAACCTTCTCCCCGGGGGGAGAGGGGATTGGCCCTGGGTGCACTGACGTGGCCCGCCGCCGTTCCCTGACCCTGCGGGGTCTGTTCGTCGTCCTCGCCGTGCTTGCCGCCGTCGCGCTGGCGGAGCGTCTGCACATCCTGCCGCCCGGCACGCTCGATGACCTGCTGGGCCAGGAGACGCAGCGCCCCCGCCAGCCGCGCAAGCAGGAGACCGCCGAACCTCCGCCGCCGATCATCGCCCGTGCATCCGACCGGATCGACTATGCCGAGGTGACCCGCCAGCTCGACATCATCCGGGTGGAGCCGGAACGGACCCGCGGCTATGAGCGGTCGGAATGGCCGCACTGGCTGGCGCTGGAGGGCGGCTGCCTGAACGCGCGCGAAAAGGTGCTGATCCGCGACTCGCGCCGTCCGACAACGCTGGATGCCAAGGGTTGCAGCGTGAAGTCCGGCGACTGGCTCGATCCCTATACCGGGGAGCGCTACACCGATCCGCAGATGGTCGACATCGACCACCGTGTTCCGCTGGAGGAGGCCTATGGCAGCGGCGGCTATGACTGGAGCCAGGAACGGCGCGCCGCCTATGCCAACGACACCAGCGACCCGCTGACCCTGCTGGTCTCCAGCCGGGAGGCCAACCGTGCCAAGGGCTCCAAGGGGCCGGAGGACTGGCTGCCGCCGAAGCGCGACGGCATCTGCCTCTATGTCGCCGACTGGATCCTGGTGAAGGCTCGCTGGGGCCTCACCATGGACGAGCGGGAACGGGTGACCGTCGGCAATATCCTGACCGACTGCCGCGCGTCGGTCGGCCGCCAACGCTGACAGACTCTGCATTGTTTCGCATGCCACCGGTTTCGCGCTACGGTTCGGGCCTGAACCGGGAGGATGCAGTGAGCGAAGGACGAAACGCCTTGTGGCGGGAGAGCGCTGCCGGCTTGGCGGCAAGGCTGGCGCGGCGGGAGCTGTCGGCGCGGGAGGCGGTCGAGGCGCATCTGGCGCGCATCGCGGCGAAGGAGCCGGCACTGTCCGCCTTCATCACAGTGGCCGCCGACGAGGCGCTGGCCCGCGCCGACGCGCTGGACGCAGCCCCGGCACCGGTCGGGCCTCTGCATGGGCTGCCGGTGGCGGTGAAGGACCTGACCGACACCGCCGGCATCCGCACCACCTACGGCTCGGCGCTCTATGCCGATCATGTACCGGCCAGCAGCGACATCGCCGTGGCGCGGATTGAAGCGGCGGGCGGCATCGTCATCGGCAAGACCAACACCCCGGAATTCGGCTTCGGCGCCGTCTGCCGGAACCGCCTGTACGGGCCAACCTGCAACCCGGTCGATCCGGTGCTGACCTCCGGCGGGTCGAGCGGCGGATCGGCGGTGGCGGTCGCCGTCGGCATGGCGCCGCTGGCGCACGGCACCGACTTCGGCGGATCGGTCCGGGTGCCGGCGAGCTTCTGTGGCATCGCCTCGATCCGGCCGACACCGGGGCTGATCCCGGCGCCGGGCCGCGCTCTGGGCTGGGACACGCTGGCGACTCACGGCGTTCTGGCGCGTGACACCGAAGACTGCGCGCTGCTGCTGTCGGCGATGGCCGGCTGCGACCTGCGCGACCCGACCTCCCTGTTCGGCGACCGCGACGACGGATCGGAGTCGCGGCTGGGCGCCACCGCCGATTTCGGCACGGCCACGGTGTCCCAGGCGGTGCGGGAACGCTTCGCCGCGGCGGTGGACCGGTTGGAGCGTGTCGTCGGGCCGGTGGCGCGCCGCCATCCCGACTGCGGCGACGCCATGGCCACCTTCCGCACGCTGCGCGCGGCGCAGACCCGCCACGCCTTCGGGCCGATGCTGGCGAAGCATGGCGACGATCTGACCGACACCATCCGCTGGAACATCGAGGCCGGCGCCGGCATCACCGCCGATGCCTATCTGGAGGCGCAGGCCGCCCGCACCGCTCTCTACCGCCGCTTCGTGACGCTGTTCGAGGACATCGACGTGCTGGCCGCGCCGGCCTGCGGCGTGCTGCCCTGGCCGAACGCGGAGGGCGAGGTGACGGAGATCGACGGCCGGCCGGTGGAGACCATCCTCGACTATCTCGGCGTCACCGCCGTCGTCACGCTGATCGGCTTCCCGGTGCTCACCCTGCCAGTGGGTGGGCCGGTGGGCGGGGAGGGGTTGCCCTTTGGCATCCAGCTGATCGCCCGGCCGGGCGAGGAGCGGCGCCTGATCCGGCTGGGCCGGCTGTTGGAGCGGGAGGCGGGCTTCGTCCACCATTGGCTTGAAAGCTGAGGAGATGACCGGCATGGCTGGAAGACTGCAGGGCAAGACCGCCATCGTCACCGCCGCGGCGCAGGGCATGGGGCGCGCCGCCGCCCTTGCCTTCGCGGAGGAGGGAGCCAGCGTCCTGGCGACCGACATCAACGACGGGCTGCTGGAGGAGTTGGCCGACACCCCCGGCATCGTCATCCGCCGCCTCGACGTCTGCGATCCTGCGGCGATCCGGGCCTTCGCGGCGGAAGTGCCGGCACCGTCGGTGCTGTTCAATTGCGCCGGCTATGTCCATGCCGGCAGCGTGCTGGACTGCGACGAGGACGCCTTCGACTTTTCCGTCACGCTGAACGTCCGCTCGATGTACCGGATGATCCGGGCCTTCCTTCCGGGAATGCTGGAGGCGGGCGGCGGATCGATCGTCAACATGTCGTCGGTCGCCTCCTCGATCATCGGAGCGCCGAACCGCTTCATCTACGGCACCACCAAGGCGGCGGTGATCGGCCTGACCAAGTCGGTCGCCGCCGATTACGTCACCCGCGGCATCCGCGTGAACGCCATCTGCCCCGGCACGGTGGACAGCCCGTCGCTGCACGACCGCATGCGGGCGCTGGGCGATTACGACACCGCGCGTGCCGCCTTCGTCGCCCGCCAGCCGATGGGCCGGCTCGGCACGGCGGAGGAGGTGGCGAAGCTCGCCGTCTATCTCGCCTCGGACGACTCCGCCTTCATGACCGGGCAGGCCATCGCCATCGACGGCGGCTGGTCCAACACCTGAGCGGCTGCGGGAGAGGGAGCGGCTTTATCCGCACAGGAGGGCAACGCCGCCCCCCTCTTCCCCGTCCGCCGCTTTTATGGTAAATAAGTGGGCATGGTAGAGACCCGACGCACCGGTGACCGTTCCAACGAGTTGATCCGCCCCGACACCGGTGGCGGGCGGGTTCCTGCGGCCGGAGCGCGTGCGCGGGCCGACGGGATCGTTCCGCAGGGGCGACAGCGTATCCCGAGCCTGCGCGAACTGGCCGCCCTGGTGGTCAACGGGGTGCTGACCCTGCCGCGCAACTACCGCCGCGGAATGTTCCTCGACGTTCAGGTGTAGGCGGCCACCTCCGGCCCGAACAAGCGTTCCAACAGGACCGGCGGCAACTCGTACTGCGGCAGGCACAGGCTGGTGCTGCGGGCGTGCAGCGTGTGCAGGCACAGCCCCTCCGCATCCGGGAAGGCGTCGACGCGGAAGCGTTCGCGCGCGGCCTTTACGAACGGCGCATCCTCGCAGGCATTCACCGCCGGAAAGCGCACCGCTTCCCAGACCGCACGGCGGTAGGCGTAGGAGAAGCCGTAACCGTCCAGATTCTCGGGCGAGGGCGGGGCGTCCGGCGCCTCCACATAGCTGCAGCCCTGCCGTCCCCAGCGGTGGTGAGAGCCGCCGCGCGCGGTGTCCCAATAGCCGAAGCGCCGGTGCGCCGCGCTGTAGAGGAACCAGCCGGACAGCTTCACCAAATCGTAGCCTTGCTCCAGCCGGTCCAGCATCCGCTCCACATAGGCGGGCGCGTAGAAATCATCGTCGTCCATGTGGACGATCACCGAGCCCTTGGCATGTTCGGCAAGGATGTTGCGCTTTTCACCGATCGCATAGCGGCTGGGCGAGTAGAAATACTTCAGCCGCGGGTTCGCCAGCGGCTTGAGATAGGCAGACGGGCGCGGGCTGTCGTCGAAGACGAGCCATTCGGTCTCGGGATGGGTCTGCGCCTCGATGCAGGCATGCAGGCGGGGCAGAAAATCCTCCCGCTGCCATGTGGGCGTGATGATGCTGACGAGCGGGGTAGCCGGGGAGGGGATTTTGGTCATGGTCGTTTCTTGCCCGCGCGGGTGCCCTGCGTGTAGACAGGCGCCAGGATAGCACCACTCAGGGGCCGGTGGTGATCGGAAGGAAGGGAAGAATGTCCGTGGGAGTGATCGACCGCATCTGGATCGTCTTCGCCGCGCTGAACGGCGCCGTTGCGGTCGCGGCCGGTGCCTATGCCAGCCATGGGCTCGCGGGCCAGCCGCAGGCGCAGGAGTGGTTCCGTACCGCCGGGCTGTATCAGATGGCGCACGCGCTGGCGCTGGTGCTGCTGGTTGCGCTGGCTGGCCGGCTGGGTGGAAGGCCGAGCGGGCAATTTGCCCTGCGAGCCGCGGGGTGGCTGTTCTGTGCCGGAATCCTGCTGTTCTGCGGCACGCTCTATGCGCTGGCCACGGTCGGACCGTTGCCGGTGCCGATGACGGCGCCCGCCGGTGGATGGAGCTTCATGCTGGGATGGGTGGCGCTGGCGGCCGCGGCGCTGCTGGCGCGCGACTGAGGCTTGCGCCCCTCATGGGGTGGTGCGGCTTGGCGGTTCAGCCGGCTGCGGCGGCACGCAGGTCGGAGCAGTCGCCGCCGGGATCGTTTGCGGAGCCGCCGTCGCGGCCATCGGCTGATTCCTCCACCGGGGTGCAGTAGAGGCCGTGCAGCGTCGTCATGATCGTCTGCGCTTCGTGCCCGTTCAGCGAGTAGTAGATGTTCTGGGCGCTGCGGCGCGTGCGGACCAGATTGTCGTTGCGCAGCCTGGCCAGATGCTGTGACAGAGCCGACTGGCTGAGCCCGACCAGATCCTCCAATTCGCCAACCGACCGTTCGCCCTGGCTCAGGTGGCACAGGATGAGAAGGCGCCGCTCATTGCACATTGCCTTCAGCAGGGCGCTCGCCCGCCGGGCGTTTGCCTGCAAATCCTCGATCTTCATCGCTTTCCCGTTACCCTGTCCGTTCCGATTCGTTTTACAACCGGGCTGTCGTTGTGCGGCCCGGCAAAGAAAAATGCTCGTATCCTAGTATATTCGTGCCGCACGGGAATTGTCCACCTGTGGGATTCCGTCATTCCGACGCTGGCACCGATTGTCACCGCGCCGACTTGGGCGTCGCCATTACCGGCGATCACCGCTTTTTTCTCGCATAACGGAACAATAGACGGAAGGATGAGACACCCGGTGGTTGCATTTGCCGAGTCCGACGCTCCATGTCCATCATCGGTCGATGACACCGGTTTTCAGGTAGGATAGCATTTCGTTCATGACCGATCATCCGTTGGATACCAAGGGCTTGCAATGCCCGCTTCCCGTCCTGCGCGCCCGCAAGGCGATCAGGGCCATCGCCGTTGGCGACACCCTGACCGTAGAGGCGACCGATCCCGGCGCCCGCAAGGACTTTCCCGCCTTCTGCGAGGCGACCGGCAACCGCCTGCTGTCGGTCGGGGAGGAGGGCGGCATCCTCCGCTTCGTCATCGAACGGACGGCGTGATCAACGGACGGCGTGATCCCGGCCCAGGTTCCCGTCACCCCATCGTTGCCGTTACCCCATCGTTGCCGTTACGATCGTATCGTGTCACGGATTGCCCCGGCTCCCGAAAGTGGGCTGTGACGAATCGTCCTGGATTCAGCCTGTACTTTCATTAGCGATCCGGGAAGAATGGTTTTCGGAAACGCTGCGAACGCCGCCCGAATACCAACGATAACGACCGAAAAATCGATGTTCACCACCCTGTTCACCCACCCGGCGTGCCTGGAGCACGACACGGGTCTCGGTCATCCCGAATGCTCCGACCGCCTGCGCGCCGTGCTCGCCGCGCTGGAGACGGAGGAGTTCCATATGCTGGAACGGCAGGAGGCGCCGTGCGCCACGGTGGAACAGCTCCTGCGCGCACACCCGCAGTCGCACATCGACCGCGTGCTTGCGCTGATCCCCGAGGTGGAGCATGCCGGCGTCGATGCCGACACGGTCGTCTCGCCCGGGTCGGGGGAGGCGGCGCTGCGTGCGGCCGGCGCGGTCTGCGCCGCGGTCGACGCGGTGGCGACCGGCCAGTCGCGCAACGCCTTCTGCGCCGTGCGCCCGCCCGGCCACCATGCGGAACGGGACAAGGCGATGGGCTTCTGCCTGTTCAACAACGCCGCGGTCGGTGCCTATCACGCCCGCGCCGCGCATGGTCTGCAGCGTGTGGCGGTGATGGATTTCGACGTCCATCACGGCAACGGCACGCAGGACATCCTGCAGCACGACCCGGACATGCTCTATTGCTCGACCCACCAGTCGCCGCTCTACCCCGGTACGGGGGATGCGGGCGAAAAGGGTGAGTACGGCAACTGCGTCAACGCGCCGCTGCCGGCGATGGCGGGATCGCCGGAGTTCCGGCATGCCATGACCCACGTCATCCTCCCGGCCATCGACCATTTCAAGCCGGACCTGCTGATCATCTCTGCCGGATTCGACGCCCATTCGCGCGATCCGCTGGCCGGTCTGCACCTGATCGACGACGATTTCGTCTGGGCCACCCGCAAGCTGGGCGAACTGGCCCGCACCCATTGCGGGGCGCGCATCGTCTCGGTGCTGGAGGGGGGCTACAACCTGCGCGCCCTCGCCTCAGCCAGCGCCGCCCATGTGCGCGAATTGATGTACTGCTGACCGGCGGCGTTCCTATTGGGCGGGCGCCCCATTCTCCCGAAAGGGGGAGGGGCTGCCCGAACGCATAGGCCGCACATAGGCCGCAATGGCCGGGGTAGCGGAGTGCCTCGGGCCTTGCGCCGGACGTGGGCGGGGCATACCTTCGCGGGCTTGAGGTCCAATCGATGGTTCTGCCCCACATGCCCCCTTCCACGACGTCTTCGCCCCCTGTTTCCGGCGCCGCCATTCCGCCTGACATCGCCGCCCTCAGCTTCGAGGATGCGCTCGCCGAACTGGAGCGGATCGTCCGCCAGCTCGAGGAAGGGCGCGGCAAGCTCGACGACGCCATCTCCTCTTACGAGCGGGGCACGGCGCTGAAGCGCCATTGCGAGATGAAGCTGCGCGAGGCGCAGGCCAAGATCGACCGCATCACCGTGAGCGCCGACGGCTCCCTCGGCACCGAACCCGCCCGGATCGACTGACGTGCAGACCATTTCCCAGACCGAGTTCAAAGCCGCGCTGGCCGACATCGCCGAGGCGGTCGAGCTCAAGATCAACGCATTGCTGCCGAGCACCGACCTGGCCGAGGCGCGGGTGTTCGACGCCATGCGCTATGGCTGCCTGAACGGCGGCAAGCGGCTGCGCCCCTTCCTGGTGATGCAGTCCTCCGCCCTTTTCGGCGTCAACCCGGACTGCGCCATCCGTGCGGCCGCGGCCGTCGAGATGGTCCACAGCTATTCCCTGATCCACGACGACCTGCCGGCGATGGACGATGGCGAGCTGCGGCGCGGGCGTCCGACCTGCCACCGCCAGTTCGACGAGGCGACCGCCATACTGGCCGGCGACGGGCTGCTGACCTTCGCCTTCGAGGTGCTGGCGGATCCGGCGACGCACGAGGATCCCAACATCCGCTGCCAGCTGGTGACGGCGCTGGCCAAGGCGTCCGGCGGCCACGGCATGGTCGGCGGCCAGATGCTGGACCTGATCGCCGAGCATGAGACCTTCGACCTCGGCACCACCACCCGGCTGCAGCGCATGAAGACCGGCGAGATGATCGCCTTTTCCTGCGAGGCCGGCGGCATCCTGGGCAAGGCCAATCCGCCGCAGCGCACGGCGCTCCGCGCCTATGCCCACGACCTCGGTCTCGCCTTCCAGATCGTCGACGATCTGCTGGACGTGGAAGGCACGGCGGAGGAGACCGGCAAGACGGTCGGCCGCGACGCCCAGGCCGGCAAGGCGACCTTCGTGTCGATCCTCGGCCGCGACCGTGCCCGTGCCCAGGCGGAAATGCTCGCCAATCAGGCGTCGCAGCACTTGGACATTTTCGATGGGCGTGCCGATATGTTGAAGGCGGTCGCCGACTTCGTCGTCGCGCGCCGCGCCTGACCAGAGCTTGAGGACCATCACGACGTGACTGCCACCAAGACTCCGCTGCTCGACCTTTGTCCGACGCCAGCCAAGCTGCGGGCCCTGAAGCCCGAGCAGCTCCGCCAGTTCGCAGACGAGTTGCGCACCGAGACCGTGGACGCCGTATCGGTGACCGGCGGTCATCTCGGTGCCGGGCTTGGGGTGGTGGAGCTGACGGTGGCCCTCCATTACGTGTTCGACACGCCCTATGACCGGCTGATCTGGGACGTCGGGCACCAGTGCTACCCGCACAAGATCCTCACCGGACGGCGCGACCGCATCCGCACGCTGCGCATGGGCGGGGGCTTGAGCGGCTTCACGAAGCGGTCGGAGAGCGAGTACGACCCGTTCGGCGCCGGCCACAGCTCCACCTCCATCTCCGCCGGGCTCGGCATGGCCGTCGCCAGCAAGATCAAGGGGGAGCAGCGCAACGTCATCGCCGTGATCGGCGACGGCTCGATGAGCGCCGGCATGGCCTATGAGGCGATGAACAACGCCGCCTCCACCAAGTCGCGGCTGATCGTCATCCTCAACGACAACGACATGTCCATCGCCCCGCCGGTGGGGGCGATGAGCGCCTATCTGTCGCGGCTGATCTCCTCCAAGCCCTATCTGTCGCTGCGCCATCTGGCGAAGGAGATCGCCGACCAATTGCCGCGCCCGCTGCGCAATGCCGCCCGCCGGGCGGAGGAATACGCCCGCGGCATGGTCACCGGCGGGACCCTGTTCGAGGAACTGGGCTTCTACTACATCGGCCCGATCGACGGTCACAACCTGGACCATCTGCTGCCGGTGTTGCAGAACGTCCGCGACGCCGACGACGACAAGCCGGTGCTGATCCATGTCGTCACCAAGAAGGGCAAGGGCTACGGCCCGGCGGAGGAATCGGCCGACAAGCTGCACGCCGTCGCCAAGTTCGACGTGGTGACCGGCACCCAGTCCAAACCCAAGTCCAACGCCCCGACCTACACCCGCGTCTTCGCCCAGGGGCTGATCGCCGAGGCGGCGGCCGATCCGACCATCGTCGGCATCACCGCCGCCATGCCGTCGGGTACCGGTCTGGACCTGTTCGGGGAGCGCTTCCCCGACCGTTGCTTCGACGTCGGCATCGCCGAACAGCATGCGGTGACCTTCGCCGCCGGCATGGCGACGGAGGGGTTCAAGCCCTTCTGCGCCATCTATTCGACCTTCCTGCAGCGCGCCTACGATCAGGTCATCCATGACGTGGTGCTGCAGCATCTGCCCGTGCGCTTCGCGCTCGACCGCGCCGGACTGGTGGGGGCGGACGGGGCGACCCATGCCGGGTCCTTCGACACCGCCTATCTCGGCTGCCTGCCCGACATCGTGATGATGGCGGCGGCGGACGAACTGGAACTGATGCACATGGTGGCGACCCAGGCGGCCATCGACGACCGCGCCTCGGCCCTGCGCTATCCGCGCGGCGAGGGGGTGGGGCTGGAGCTTCCCGACCGCGGCAGCATCCTGCCGATCGGCAAGGGACGCATCCTGCAGGAAGGCACCAAGATCGCCATCCTCAGCTATGGCACCCGCCTGGGCGAGGCCCGGCGTGCGGCGTCGGAGCTGGCGGCGCGCGGCCTGTCGACCACCCTGGCCGACGCCCGTTTCGCCAAGCCGCTGGACGAGGATCTGGTCCGCCGCCTCGCGCTGGAGCACGAGGTGCTGATCACCATCGAGGAGGGATCGGTCGGTGGCTTCGGCAGCTTCGTGCTGCAGTTCCTGGCGACGTCGGGCCTGCTGGACGGCGGGCTGAAGATCCGTCCGATGGTTCTGCCCGACCTGTATCTCGACCACGATGCACCGGCCAAGCAGTATGAGACGGCCGGCCTGACCGCCCAGCACATCGTCCGCACCGCGCTTCAGGCGCTGGGCATCGAGAGTGCCGCCGCAAGGGCCTGACGGCCGGTCCACATTGCCGGTCCACACTGCCCGATCCACCTGAAACCATCCGAATGTCGTAATGCCATTTGTCTAGGGAAGTTTCGGGTTGTTGGACTGGTACCGAGCGCGAGCGACGCCTTACACTGCGCAGGCTGGAATGGTAGCTCCTCTGTAACGGTGGATGCGCCGGCAGCACGCGGGACGGCTACGGGATCAGGGGCGATGGCGCACATCATGGCGGTCACGGCGTACCGGAACGCGGAGTTCGGGACGGATCCCGGCGCGGGGCGGGCGGCGGAAGCCAGCGGCTCCGGCATCGACGATCCGGCGCTGCTGCGTTGCCTCCTTGACCAGACTCCGACTCCGACCGCCCTGGTGGAGGGGGATGGCGACTGCTGCAGCTTCTCCAATGCCGCCTTCCGCGCGCTGGGAGTGGTTGCGGGCTCCGGCATGACGGATAGCTTTCCCGCCCTGTCCCCGGCGCTGCTGACGGAAGCGCGCAACAGCGGCCGGCCGCAGCGCAGCCGGGCCGCGAGCGACCGCGCGCCGGACGGCGAACGGTTCTGGGATGTGCGCGTCACCCCGATGCTGGGTCTCAACGGTATCGTCCGTGCCCTGATCGTCACGGCGGATGAGACGCCGGAATCGGTCGCCGAGCATGACCGGCGCCTGCGCGACGTCAGCCATCGGCTGAAGAACACGCTGCAGCTCGTCTCCAGCCTGCTGACCCTGCAGACGCTGTCCAGCAAGGATCCCGAGGTCCGCCGCGCCCTTCAGAGCGCCGGTGGCCGTGTCGGCATCGTCACCCAGGCCCACCAGCGCACCCACGGCGCCTTGCGCGCCGGCACCGTCGACATGGCGCCGCATCTGCGCGAACTCTGCCAGGAGTTGGAGGCGACGCTTCCCGGCGCACACCGCATCCAGGTCGCCGCGGAGGCCACGGAGATGCCGGTGGATTCCATCATCCCCTTCAGCCTGATCGTCAGCGAGTTGGTCGGTAACGCCGCACGCCATGCCTTTCCGGCCGGGGCGCCCGGTACCATCGATGTGCGGCTCGGCCGAGCCGGCGACGGTACCGTCCGCCTGGAGATCTCCGACCGCGGCACCGGCCTGCCGGCCGGGCTGGACATCACCCGTGCAGCCACGCTGGGGTTGAAGGTGGTGCGCGCCTTCGTCGGCCAGCTGCGCGGCAAGCTGACCGCGGACAGCAGCCCCTACGGCACCCGCGTGTCCGTCGACTTCCCCGCCGCCTGACGAATCCGGTCCCTGGGGCTTGCCCTTCCGGCCGTTCCGCGTCAGGAATGCGCCGGCAAGGGCATGAGCGAAGGGCTGACGGCATGGCACGGATAAGGGCGGATGTGGCGCTGGTGGAGCGCGGGCTGGCGGAAAGCCGGGCCAAGGCGCAGGCGCTGATCCTGGCCGGGCTGGTCTATTCCGACACCAAGCGCATCGACAAGGCCGGCGACCTGATCGCGGCGGAAGCCCCTCTGGCGGTCAAGGGGCAGGATCATCCCTGGGTATCGCGGGGTGGACTGAAGCTGGTGAAGGGGCTGGACGTCTTCGCCATCGATCCCGCCGGCCTGACCGCGGTCGATGTCGGTGCCTCCACCGGCGGCTTCACCGACGTGCTGCTGACCCGCGGCGCCGCGAAGGTCTATGCCGTCGATGTCGGCCATGGACAGCTGGCCTGGAAGCTGCGCAACGATTCGCGCGTGGTGGTACTGGAAAAGACCAACGCCCGTCATCTGACCACGGCCGAAATCCCCGACCCGATCGACCTCGTCGTGTGCGACGCCAGCTTCATCGGGCTGGAAATCGTGCTGCCGGCGGCGCTGGACCTGGTGGTGCCCGGTGGCCGGCTGGTCGCCCTGATCAAGCCGCAGTTCGAGGTCGGGAAGGGCCGCGTCGGCAAGGGCGGCGTGGTGCGCGAACCGGAACTGCACGGGGAAGTCTGCGAACGCATCCGCGCCTGGCTGGATGCAAGGCCCGGCTGGCGTGTGCTGGACATCACCGAAAGCCCGATCACCGGGCCGGAGGGTAACAAGGAGTTCCTGATCGGGGCGGTGAAGGACCGCGTCTGATCCGGATGGTACCATAAGCGCTTACGAGAGCGCCCATAATCCAGCGCCGCCGGAGCTCTTGGTGGTCCGGGTCGTTCCGGTGATGGCGCTGGTCCTCTCGCCGGTGCCGTTCTTGCCGACCATAGTCCCGACCTGATCTCAGGGCCGTTTCGAAACCCGGCTTGTGACGCTCTGGAGCCAGCAATTCAGGGCGTCACACCCTGTTTTTCGTGATTGCAGGCCCATATAGTCCGAGAAACGCTGTCTGCGGCAAAATGGCAGGCATGGAGCAGCTCTGACGGAAATCGAATAAGGACAGAATTCCATGGTGGAAAAGACGCAACCCAATCTTCGGCGCCCGATTTCCATTTTCAGGGAATTCATGAAAAGCGAAGCGTCGGGCGGTATTCTTCTGATGGTCGCCGCGGCGCTCGCCCTGATCGTTGCGAATTCTCCCCTGTCGGGAGTCTATTTCGACACGCTTCACAGCTATGTGTTGGGGCTGAGCATCGGGCATTGGGTCAATGACGGACTGATGGCGGTCTTCTTCCTGCTGGTCGGGCTGGAGATCAAGCGGGAGATGCTTGACGGTCAGCTCTCCTCATGGTCGCGCCGGATTCTGCCGGGCGTGGCGGCGGCTGGCGGCATGCTGGTGCCCGCCCTCATCTATGTGGCCTTCAACAGCAGCGATCCGGAAACGATCCGCGGCTGGGCCATTCCGGCGGCGACGGACATCGCCTTTGCCCTGGGCGTCCTGTCGCTCCTTGGGCCGCGCGTGCCGACGTCCCTCAAGATCTTCCTGACGGCCCTGGCCATCATCGACGATCTCGGCGCCGTCATCATCATCGCCCTGTTCTACACCGCCGACCTGTCGATGCCGGCCCTGGGTGCGGCGGCGCTCATCCTGGCGGCGCTGATCGCCTTGAACCGCTTCGGCGTCCAGACGCTCTGGCCCTACCTCATCCTCGGCGCGGGACTGTGGGGCGCGGTTCTCCTGTCGGGCGTCCATGCGACGCTGGCGGGCGTTACCCTTGCGCTGACGATTCCGCTTCGCCCCGCGCCGGGCAAGCCGGACGACATGCACTCCCCGCTGCACCGGCTGGAGCACGGCATTCACGACTGGGTGGCCTACCTGATCGTCCCCGTCTTCGGCTTCGCCAATGCCGGCGTGTCCTTCGCCGGCATGGACGCGTCGATCCTGACGGGCTCTCTCCCGCTGGGGATCGCGCTCGGCCTGTTCCTGGGGAAGATGGTGGGAGTGTTCGGAACCGCTTGGCTCACCATCCGCCTGGGCTTCGCCGACATGCCGGCCAATGCGAACACGGCGCAGCTTTTCGGCGTTTCCCTGCTGTGCGGCATCGGCTTCACCATGAGCCTGTTCATCGGAGCCTTGGCCTTCCCCGCTTCGCCTGAACTCGGCGATGCGGTCAAGGTCGGTGTCTTCACCGGTTCGCTTCTCTCCGCGACCGCCGGCGCCCTGCTTTTGCGCCTCGTGTCGCGGAAAGCCGAGGTTCCGGCTCATCAGTACGCGAAGGTTGATCGGAACGCCGCGTGACGTCGGCCCGTGAAAGGCGCCTCCGCACCCGGGGGCGCCAGCCGGCGGGACGATGCCTAGGCCGTCGGCTTCCCGTCTAGACGGTCCAGAATCTCCTGCGCCTGGGTGAGGAGCGAGTCTCGCGCGGCCGACAGTCGCTCAAGGGCTGTTTGCGACTGTTTGATCGTCCATGTCGCGTGGTAGATCTGCTGATCGAGAACATCGATGTCCTTCTCGATGAACATCAGCCAGTCGCGATCGGTCTGTATGTCGCGGTCGTTCATGATCGAGTCTCCCTTTTCCTTTATTGTTTCCGGCTGTGGGCATGCCCTCCCGAGTTCAAGATGGCCGGATATCCAGGAGGCGGCCCGCCATACGGCGGCGGGCCGCCTCCCCCGAAGACGTCAGTGCTTAGGCTTGGCGAGATCGAAGCGGTCGGCGTTCATGACCTTCGTCCAGGCGGCAACGAAGTCCTTCGCGAACTTCTCGTGGGAATCACCGCACGCATAGACCTCCGCGAAGGCACGGAGCTGTGAATGCGACCCGAAGATCAGGTCGACGCGGGTGGCCGTCCATCTGGTTTCCCCGGTCTTGCGGTCCCGCCCCTCATAGATTCCGTCGGCGTTCGGGGGCTGCCATTCCGTGGCCATGCCGAGCAGGTTGACGAAGAAGTCGTTCGTCAACGTCTCCGGCCGCTCGGTCAGAACACCATGCCTGGAGCCGCCGGAATTGGCGCCGAGCACGCGCAGTCCACCGACCAGAACGGTCATCTCCGGGCCGGTCAGCCGCAACAGCGCCGCCCGGTCCACCAGGGCCTCCTCCGGGATCATGAACTGCTGCTTCCTGCTGTGGAGATAGTTGCGGAAGCCGTCGGCCCGCGGTTCGAGCGCCGCGAAGGAGTCGATATCGGTCTGGTCCTGCGACGCATCCATGCGTCCGGGGGAGAAAGGAACCTGCAGGGTCAAGCCGGCATCCCGCGCCGCCTTCTCGATCGCCGCACCGCCGGCAAGGACGATCAGGTCGGCGAGTGAGATCCTCTTGCCGCCGCCGGCGGAGGCGTTGAAGTCGGTCTGGATGGCCTCCAGCGTCTGCAGCACGGTCTGGAGCTGCGCCGGCTCGTTCACCTCCCAATCCTTCTGCGGCGCGAGGCGGATGCGCGCACCGTTGGCGCCGCCGCGCTTGTCGGAGCCGCGGAAGGTGGAGGCCGATGCCCAGGCCGCCGAGACCAGCTGCGAGACCGAAAGGCCGGAGGAGAGGATCCGCGCCTTGAGCGCCGCAATGTCGGCATCGTCGACCAGCGCATGATCGACCGGTGGGATCGGATCCTGCCAGATCAGCGTCTCCTTCGGAACGAGCGGACCGAGATAGCGCACCACCGGCCCCATGTCGCGATGGGTCAGCTTGAACCAGGCGCGGGCGAAGGCATCGGCGAACTGGTCGGGATTCTCGTAGAACCGTCGGGAAATCTTCTCATAGATCGGGTCGAAGCGCAGCGACAGGTCGGTCGTCAACATCGTGGGCAGGCGCTTTGCCGATCCGGGGCAGGGGCCCGGAATCGAAGGCTCCGCGTCCTTCGCCTGCCATTGCCAGGCGCCAGCCGGGCTCTTGGTCAGTTCCCATTCGAATTTGAACAGGTTGTCGAAGAAGTGGTTGCTCCACTGTGTCGGCGTCTGGGACCAGATCACTTCCGGGCCGCCGGTGATGGCGTCGGCTCCGTACCCCGTGCCGTGCTTCGATTTCCAGCCTAGACCCTGGTCCTCCAGCGCTCCGGCTTCCGGTTCCGGCCCTATGAAGGAGGGATCGCCGGCGCCGTGCGTCTTGCCGAAGGTGTGGCCGCCGGCGATCAGGGCGACGGTCTCCTCGTCGTTCATCGCCATGCGGTAGAAGGTCTCGCGGATGTCCTTGGCCGCCGCCACGGGGTCCGGATTGCCGTCCGGCCCTTCCGGATTGACGTAGATGAGCCCCATCTGCACCGCGCCCAGCGGATCGGCGAGCTGGCGTTCGCCGCTGTAGCGCTCGGCGCCGAGCCAGGAACCTTCCGGACCCCAGAACAGCTCCTCCGGCTCCCACGCATCCACGCGGCCGCCGGCAAAGCCGAAGGTCTTGAAACCCATAGACTCTAGAGCGACGTTGCCGGCCAGAACCATCAGGTCGGCCCAGGACAGCTTGCGCCCGTATTTCTGCTTGATCGGCCACAGCAGACGGCGTGCCTTGTCGAGATTGGCGTTGTCCGGCCAGGAGTTGAGCGGCGCGAAGCGCTGCTGGCCGGTGCCGGCGCCGCCGCGGCCGTCGGTGATGCGGTAGGTGCCGGCGCTGTGCCACGCCATGCGGATCATCAACCCGCCGTAATGTCCGAAATCCGCAGGCCACCATTCCTGGGAGTTCGTCATCAGGGCATGCAGATCCTTGATCACCGCATCGAGATCAAGGGACTGAAACTCCTTGGCATAGTCGAAGTCCCTGCCCATTGGGTCGGACAGTGGCGAATTGCGGTGAAGCATTTCGAGATCGAGGGCATTCGGCCACCAGTCGCGATTCCTGCGGCTGCGACCGCCACCCCCGGTGAATGGACATTTGCCTGCGCTTTCGTCGGTCCTCGCGTCCATCGTTTCCTCCTGCAACGCTTATGGGTTCACATCTCGGCATTCACAGGGCGGCAAGTTTGCTTCAAAGCAAAACTGTATGTCTGACCAATGATCAGGTAAAATGGTCTTTGTTGATCGCTGCGATAAGGTGATCTTATGATTCCCGGTTCCGTGACTCTCCGGCAGCTCCGCTATTTCGACGCGCTGGCGCATCACGCCCATTTCGGGCGTGCGGCAGCCGCCTGTGCCGTTTCACAGCCGGCCCTGTCGATGCAGATCAAGGAACTGGAAGAGGCATTGGGGGCCGCGCTGGTCGAGCGGGGCAGCAGGAGCGTGCGACTGACCGCCTTCGGGCAGGAGGCGTCCCTGCGCGTCCGCGACATCCTGCATTCCGTCGATCAGTTGGGGGAGCTTGCACGGTTGTCGCAGAACCGGATCAGCGGCCGACTGCGCATCGGCATGATCCCCACGATCGCACCCTATCTGCTGCCGGCGGTGATCGCGGTCGTCACGCGGGAGCACCCGCATGTCGAGATCGAGGTGCGTGAGGCGCTTACGTCGAAGCTGATCGAAGAACTGGCCGAGGGGCGGCTCGACACCGCGATCACCGCGTTGCCGGTGTTCGAGCCGTCCTTGAGCGAGGCGGCGCTGTTCACGGAAGATTTCCTGCTGGTCCGTCCGGCCGAGGACGCGGGAAAGCCTGTGCCCAGCGGAGAAATGCTGCGCGAGATGCGTCTGCTCCTGCTGGAGGAGGGGCATTGCTTCCGCAACCAGGCCCTGTCCTTCTGCAACATGCCGTCCCCCTCGCCACGCAAGGCGCTGGAGGCGAATTCATTCTCCACGCTCGTCCAGATGGTCAGGGCGGGAATGGGCGTGACGCTGGTCCCGGAGATGGCCGTCGATATGGAGACCGGCTCCCGCTCTGGCTCGGTGTCCGTCGTCCGCTTCAAGGACCCGCAGCCGTCCCGCACCATTGGCATGATCTGGCGTAAGACAAATCCTTTGTCCGCTCAGTTCCTGCAATTGGCGAAACTGCTGGGTCGGCCGACTGGGCGGAACAGCTCGGAAGCCGAGGGGGCGCCGCAGCCGGCCGCGGCGCCCGTCAGCCGTCAGTCGAAGCTGAAGCCCTGATCCTTCATGTAGACGTTCTTCACTTTGCACCAGTCGACGCTGAACTTTTCCGATTCATAGCCGACCCAGTCGACCTTGAACGGAACGACGCAGTTGCCTTCGTCGCTGCCCCAGTCCATTTCTGCGGATTCGCCGGGCTTCAGCTTGAAGTCGATCCAGTTCTTGCTCCACGCCCCGCCTTCGAATGTGCGGAAACCGTTGATGACGTACTCGGACGACTTGTTGTGGAGATTGAATTTGTAGGTGTCCGCGGCCTGGGCGGAAACGGCCGCGCCAGCCAGGGCGGCGAAAACGGCGAGAAAAGCGAATCTGCGCACGGTCGACCTCGTCGTTGAGAGCCCGCCATCGCTGGCGGTAACCCATACGATGACAAAGCAATAATCCCAACGGAAGGGGATATATGACGTGCGAGCTTCAGCGCTGCCCTGTCGCCAGTTGCCCTTCGGACCGCGCCTCTTATGATTGGCGGCAATGACCGCATGGAAGGTCTCGCAAGACGAAGGGTTCGGGACATGAATGACGCAACGGCGGGCTGGATCGAACTCCAGGCCGCGGACGGCCATCGGCTTCGCGCCTATCGCGCACCGGCCAAGGGCGAGGAGATCGGGCGCCTGATCGTGGCGCCGGAGATTTTCGGCATCAACCACCATATCCGCAGTGTGTGTGACGGCTTCGCCCAGCAGGGATTCACCACCGTGGCGCCGGATCTGTTCGACCGTGCCGAACGCGGGGTGGAACTGCCCTATGACGATGCCGGAATCCAGCGCGGCATCGCGCTGAAGGGTGCGGTGCCGACGGCGGACGCATTGCAGGACGTTGCGGCGGCGCTGGCCCATCTGGGTGGTGAGGGGGCTGCGGCCATCGTCGGCTATTGCTGGGGCGGCAGCATCGCCTGGGCGTCGGCGGCGGTCCTGCCGGTGCGGGCCGCCATCGGCTATTACGGTGGCGATATCGGCAAGACGCTGGACAGCGCGCCGCGGGTGCCGACCCTGCTGCATTTCGGTGAGCAGGACCACGCCATCCCACTGTCGGTGGCGGAGGGCGTGCGGTCGCGCTATCCGTGGCTGCCGGTGCATGTCTACCCGGCCGGCCATGGCTTCAACTGCGACGAGCGGGGGAGCTTCCATCCGGAAAGCGCGGTTCTGGCACTTCGGCGGACCGTGGGGATGCTGCGGGCCGTGTTCTGACCGGGCGTGTTCTGACCGAGCCGGTTCCGACCCGCGGCTCCTTCCGCCGTCCCAGCCGGATCGGCCAGCGGCGGAAGGCCAGCAGCCCGATGCAGATCAGCGCATAGACCAACGGTGCCGTCTGCCAGCCCTTCACCAGCATGATGAAGTGCAGGCAGGCGGCTAGCCCCGCCACGAACACCCCTTTGTGCAGCGCGCGCCAGCGCTTGCCGCCCAGCCGTTTCACCATGCCGTCGGTGGAGGTCGCGGCCAGCGCCGTCAGGATCAGGAAGGCGCCCATCCCGACCGTGATGTATGGCCGCTTGACGATGTCCTTCCAGATCGCCGCCCAGTCGAAGAACTGGTCCAGCCCCACATAGGTGGACAGGTGGACGGTGGCGTAGAAGAAGGCGAACAGCCCCAGCATCCGCCGGAAGCGCGCCAGCCCAGCCACCCCCGTCAGCATGCGCAGCGGCGTCAGCGCCAAGGCGATCAGCAGGAAGCGCAAGGCCCACAAGCCGCTGGCCTTGACGCTTTCCAGCACCGGCTCCGCCCCCAGCTCGCCGGTGTAGGCGAGCCGGACGGTCCAGACCAGCGGGACGAGGCAGAGGATGAAGACGGCGGGCTTGGCCCAACGCGACGCGAGCGCGGCGTTGGCGGCGGCGCGCAGATCGACGCCCCCGGCGGCGGCTGTAGGGTCGGCCATCGTCAGTAGTTCGCCTTCAGGTCCATTCCGGCATAGAGCGACGCGACCTCCTCGCCATAGCCGTTGAAGGGCAGGGTCTTGCGGCGGGAGAATTCGCCGACGCGCCGCTCGGTCGCCTGACTCCAGCGCGGATGGTCGACCTCCGGATTGACGTTGGAGTAGAAGCCATATTCGCGCGGCTGCGACTTGTTCCAGGCGGTCGGCGGCTGGTCCTTCACCAGCGTGATGCTGACGATCGACTTGATCGACTTGAAGCCGTACTTCCACGGCACCACCAGCCGGATCGGCGCGCCGTTCTGGTTGGGCAGCACCTCGCCATACATGCCGACGGCGAGCAGGGTGAGCGGGTGCATCGCCTCGTCCAGCCGCAGCCCTTCGGTGTAGGGCCAGTCCAACACCCAGGAGCGCAGGCCCGGCATCTGCTTGGGATCGTTCAGGGTCTGGAAGGCGACATACTTCGCGTTGCCGGTCGGCTCCACCCGCTTCAGCAGTTCGGCCAGGGAGAAGCCGACCCAGGGGATCACCATCGACCAGCCTTCGACGCAGCGCAGGCGGTAGATGCGCTCCTCCATCGGGAATTTCAGCAGGTCTTCGATGCCGATGGTCATCGGCTTGGCGACCTCGCCGCCGATGGCGATTTCCCAGGGCCTTGTCTTGAGCGTGCCGGCATTGTCGGCGGGATCATCCTTGCCGGTGCCGAACTCATAGAAGTTGTTGTAGGTCGTGGCCGATTTCATCGGCGTGGTGGGGTCGAACTTCGGATCGGCCGGCTTGATCGTGGTCGGCACCTGGAAGGATGCAGCCAAGGCGTTACCGCTCCAAACCGGCAGGCTGCCCATCGCCATCGCGGCGGCGCCGCCGGCCATCAGGCTGCGGCGGTTGATGAACAGCTCCCGCGGCGTCACCTCGGCCTCGCGAGCCTGCGAGGTAGCGGGGAATTTGAACAGCATCGACCTCTCCCGAACGGACCATTCCTGCCAATAACCATAGGTCTGCGGCAGGCCGCCGGCAAATCACGCTCTCTACACGATTGCGTGAACGGTCGATGACGAAGCGTCAGCGCCGGCCGAGCGGGATCACGATGGCGGGACCGCCGAGACCGCCGCTGCGCGCCACCCGCCGCACCGGGAAGGGCAGCACGTCCGCCGCCGGCCTGGGCGGGCCGAGCGCCGGCATTCCGGCGAAGGAATGAGCCAGGGCGGCGCCGCTGCTGCAGGCGCGCATCCAGGAAAGCATGCAGTACATCGATGCCTGCATGGGAAACGTCCAGAGAATCATGGCCAAGCCCTGGGCTGTGACGACGGTCGAATTGGTCTCGCCCTGCGGGAGACGGTTGCGTGCCGAATGATCCCGCCGTGGTTCGGATCCATAACGAGGTCGGCTGCTGAATCGTTCCGGCACTCATACGATGGTCGGGGAGGGCATTTGTGCACGGGCAAGTTTGTGGCGCCGAGGGCCTGTGTCTGCGAACAAACTGTCGTCATCTAAAACGAAGGTCGTCCTGTCCTGGGGTAAATCGCGTGACAAAGGCCGTCGAGCTGAAGAAACCCCAACCTCCATCCTAAGTCATAGGCGTGGTCACTACGCCGGAAGTCGGATTTCCTACGAAAGGCTAAATTGACCGGAATCGCCTTTACTTCATCGTGCGGGGATGTAGGACTGCGCGGTCACTCGCCGGCTCAGGCTCGGGCGCGCGCAGGTTTGCTGCGGGTATTCGATTTTCTGGTTGGGACGGGTTGCGTTTACTGGATTGCGCTCCGGGATGATGCCGGGGCGGTCCATGGCTGTGGCGGAATGCGGCCCGTGGTGGGCCGGCGCGCTAATGGGGAACGGCATGACGGCGATGGTGGAGACGGCGGACGCGTTGGATCCGAAGGTTCTGCTGATGGCCTTGCGGCAACTGCGCAAGGGCGATTTCTCCGTGCGGCTGCCGCTCGACCTGACGGGCATGGACGGCGAGATCGCCGCCGCCTTCAACGACGTGGTCGAGCTGAACCAGAATATGACCACGGAGGTCAGCCGGCTCAGCGTCGCCATCGGCAAGGAAGGCCGCATCAGCCAGCGCGCCAAGCTGAACAACGCATCCGGCGGATGGGAAACCTGCGTCGACAGCATCAACACGCTTGTCGGCGACATGATCCAGCCGACGACGGAAATCGCGCGCGTAATCGGCGCCGTCGCCAAGGGCGACCTGTCCAAGACCATGGCGCTGGAGATCGAGGGCCGTCCGCTGCAGGGCGAGTTCCTGCGCACCGCCCGCAACGTCAACACCATGGTGGACCAGCTGGTCACCGTGACGACCGAACTGACGCGCGTCGCGCGCGAGGTCGGCATCGAGGGCAAGCTGGGCGGCCAAGCCCAGGTGAAGGGCGTCGCCGGCACCTGGAAGGATTTGACCGAGAACGTCAACGTGATGGCGGCCAACCTGACCGGTCAGGTCCGAAACATCGCGGAGGTGACGACGGCGGTCGCGAAGGGCGACCTGTCGAAGAAGATCACCGTCGACGTGAAGGGCGAAATCCTTGAGCTGAAATCCACCATCAACACCATGGTGGACCAGTTGAACAGCTTCGCCTCGGAAGTGACGCGCGTGGCGCGCGAGGTGGGTTCCGAAGGCAAGCTGGGCGGTCAGGCGAAGGTCGAGGGCGTCGGCGGCACCTGGAAGGACCTGACCGACAATGTGAACATGATGGCGGCCAACCTGACAGGGCAGGTCCGCAACATCGCGGAGGTGACGACGGCGGTCGCCAAGGGCGATTTGTCGAAGAAGATCACCGTCGACGTAAAGGGCGAGATTCTGGAGCTGAAATCCACCATCAACACCATGGTGGACCAGCTGAACAGCTTCGCCTCGGAAGTGACACGCGTGGCGCGCGAGGTGGGTTCCGAGGGCAAGCTCGGCGGTCAGGCGAAGGTCGAGGGCGTCGGCGGCACCTGGAAGGATCTGACCGACAGCGTGAACATGATGGCGGCGAATCTGACCGGTCAGGTGCGAAACATCGCCGACGTGACCACCGCCGTCGCGACGGGCGACCTGTCGAAGAAGATCACCGTCGACGTAAAGGGCGAGATTCTGGAGCTGAAATCCACCATCAACACCATGGTGGACCAGCTGAACAGCTTCGCCTCGGAAGTGACGCGCGTGGCGCGCGAGGTGGGCTCCGAAGGCAAGCTGGGCGGGCAGGCACGGGTGGAGGGCGTCGGCGGGACGTGGAAAGACCTCACCGACAGCGTGAACCTCATGGCGGCCAACCTGACGGGGCAGGTGCGCAACATCGCCGACGTGACGACCGCGGTCGCCAATGGCGACTTGTCGAAGAAGATCACCGTGCCGGTGAAGGGTGAAATCCTGGAGCTGAAGAACACCATCAACACCATGGTGGACCAGCTGAACAGCTTCGCCTCGGAAGTGACGCGCGTGGCGCGCGAGGTGGGCTCCGAGGGCAAGCTGGGCGGTCAGGCGCAGGTGAAGGGCGTCGGCGGCACCTGGAAGGACCTGACCGACAGCGTGAACGCCATGGCGACCAACCTGACGGGTCAGGTGCGCAACATCGCCGAGGTGACGACGGCGGTCGCCAATGGTGACCTGTCGAAGAAGATCACCGTCGACGTGAAGGGCGAAATCCTTGAGCTGAAATCCACCATCAACACCATGGTGGACCAGTTGAACAGCTTCGCTTCGGAAGTGACGCGCGTGGCGCGCGAGGTGGGCTCCGAAGGCAAGCTGGGCGGTCAGGCCCAGGTGAAGGGCGTCGGCGGCACCTGGAAGGATCTGACCGACAATGTGAACGCGATGGCGACCAACCTGACCGGTCAGGTGCGCAACATCGCGGAGGTGACGACGGCGGTTGCCAACGGCGACCTGTCGAAGAAGATCACCGTCGACGTGAAGGGCGAAATTCTGGAGCTGAAATCCACCATCAACACCATGGTGGACCAGTTGAACAGCTTCGCCTCCGAAGTCGCCCGCGTGGCGCGCGAGGTGGGCATCGAGGGCAAGCTGGGCGGTCAGGCTCAGGTGAAGGGCGTTGCCGGCACCTGGAAGGACCTGACCGACAACGTGAACATGATGGCGGCCAACCTGACCGGTCAGGTCCGCAACATCGCGGAGGTGACGACGGCGGTCGCAAAGGGCGACCTGTCGAAGAAGATCACCGTCGATGTGAAGGGCGAGATCTTCGAGCTGAAATCCACCATCAACACCATGGTGGACCAGCTGAACAGCTTCGCCTCGGAAGTGACACGCGTCGCAAGAGAGGTGGGTTCCGAAGGCAAGCTGGGCGGTCAGGCCAAGGTCGAAGGCGTCGGCGGTACCTGGAAGGATCTGACCGACAACGTGAACATGATGGCGGCCAACCTGACCGGTCAGGTGCGCGGCATCGCCAGCGTCGTCACCGCGGTCGCCGACGGCGACCTGAAGCGCAAGCTGGCGGTGGACGCCAAGGGCGAGATCGCGGCGCTGGCCAACACCATCAACGGCATGATCGACACGCTGGCGACCTTCGCCGATCAGGTCACCAACGTGGCGCGCGAGGTGGGCATCGAAGGCAAGCTGGGCGGTCAGGCCCGCGTGCCGGGCGCCGCCGGCCTGTGGAAGGACCTGACGGAGAACGTGAACCAGCTGGCCGCCAACCTGACCACCCAGGTGCGCGCCATCGCCGAGGTCGCCACCGCGGTGACCAAGGGCGACCTGACCCGCTCCATCACCGTGGAGGCGATGGGCGAGGTCGCGGCGCTGAAGGACAACATCAACGAGATGATCCGCAATCTTCGCGACACGACGCTGAAGAACGCGGAACAGGATTGGCTGAAGACCAACCTCGCGAAATTCACCCGCATGCTGCAGGGCGAACGCGATCTGGTCACCGTCTCCAACATGATCCTGTCGGAGATCGCGCCGCTGGTGAATGCCCAGCATGGCGTCTTCTACGTCGCCACCCGCGACCGCGACGAGCCGCTGCTGGAACTGGTCGCCTCCTACGCGCTGAAGGAGCGCAAGAACCTGTCCAACCGCTTCCACCTGAAGGAAGGTCTGGTCGGGCAGTGCGCCTACGAAAAGAAGCGCATCCTGCTGACCAACGTGCCGCGGGATTATGTCTCCATCAGCTCCGGCCTGGGCGAGGCGCCGCCGCTGAACATCATCGTCCTGCCGGTGCTGTTCGAGGACGACGTGAAGGCGGTGATCGAACTGGCGAGCTTCGGCCGCTTCAGCGAGACGCATCAGAGCTTCCTGGAGCAGCTGACCGAGAGCATCGGCATCGTTCTGAACACCATCGCCGCCAACATGCGCACCGAAGGCCTGCTGAAGCAGTCGCAGCGCCTGACCACCGAACTGCAGAGCCAGCAGGAGGAGCTGAAGACCACCAACGAGCGGCTGGAGCAGCAGGCCGCCTCGCTGCGCAAGTCGGAAGAGCTGCTGAAGGCCCAGCAGGAGAAGCTGACCACCACCAACGAGGCGCTGGAGGAAAAGGCCGAGCAGCTGGAGAAGCAGAACATCGAGGTCGAGCGCAAGAACCGCGAGGTCGTGCTTGCCAAAGCGGCGCTGGAGGAGAAGGCGGAACAGCTCGCCCTGACCTCCAAGTACAAGTCGCAATTCCTGGCGAACATGAGCCACGAGCTGCGCACGCCGCTGAACAGCCTGCTGATCCTGTCCAAGCTGCTGGCCGACAACCCGGACACCAACTTGTCCGACCGCCAGGTGGAGTTCGCCCGCACCATCCATTCCGCCGGCTCCGACCTCTTGGGACTCATCAACGACATCCTCGACCTGTCGAAGATCGAATCCGGCACCGTGACGCTGGAGATCGGCGAAGTCGTGCTGGGCGACCTGCGCAACCATGTGGAGCGCACCTTCTCGCAGGTGGCGCAGGAAAAGAAGCTGGCCTTCGCCATCGAGATGGACGAGGCGCTGCCCGCCAGCATCCAGACCGACGAGAAGCGGCTGGCCCAGGTGCTGAACAACCTGCTGTCCAACGCCTTCAAGTTCACGGACACCGGCGGCATCACCTTCCGCGTCGCCCCGGCGACGGAGGGCTGGAGCGTCGCGCACCCGACGCTGAACGCGGCCTCGTCGGTGCTGGCCTTCACCGTGATCGACACCGGCATCGGCATCCCCGAGGACAAGCAGCGCATCATCTTCGAGGCGTTCCAGCAGGCCGACGGCACCACCAGCCGCAAATACGGCGGCACCGGCCTCGGCCTGTCGATCAGCCGCGAAATCGCCCGCCTGCTGGGGGGCGAGATCCGGGTGACCAGCACGCCCGGCAAGGGCAGCGCCTTCACGCTTTATGTCCCGCGCAGCTACGACGTCGCGGAGGAAACCGCCAACCCGCTGGTCGCGGCGGCCAGTACCGCGCTGGTGCCCGCCGGCCTGCTGACCAAGCGGCCGGAGGCGGCCACCCGCCCGGTGGTGGCGTCCGGCCCGCAAGAAGGACTCGCCCTGCTGGAGATGCAGCCGGCCGGCGACGACCGCGAGCGCATCCGCGCCGGCGAGCCGGTGGTGCTGATCGTGGAGGACGACGCCACCTTCGCCTCCATCCTGATCGATCTGGCGCGCGAGAAGGGCTTCCGCACGGTTCTGTCGGCCGGCGGGGCGGCGGCGCTGCCGCTGGCGCGCAAATACCGGCCGGATGCCGTGCTGCTCGACATCGGGCTGCCGGACATGGACGGCTGGGCCCTGCTGGACCTGCTGAAGCGCGACCCGCAGACCCGCCATATCCCGGTCCACGTCATCTCCGCCAAGGACGAACGGCGGCGCGGCCTGTCGATGGGCGCCTTCGATTATTCGGAGAAGCCGGTGGAGCGCGAGGCGATCTTCGACGCCCTGAACCGGGTGAAGAGCTTCAAGGAACGCGATCACCGCAAGCTGCTGGTGGTGGAGAAGGACAATCCGCAGCCGGGCGCCGTCGCCGCCCTGATCGGCAACGGTGACGTGGAGACCCACACCGTCACCTCCATCGAAGCGGCGATGGCGGCGCTGTCGGCAGACCGCTTCGACTGCATGGTGCTGGATCTGTCCAGCCCGGCGCTGCCCGGCCCCTCCGCCGCCGACTTCGAACTGGTGGAATGGCTGCGCACCCGCGACACGCTCGCCTGGATGCCGGTGGTGGTCTATGTCGGCCCCGACATCACGGCGGAGGACGAGGCGCGGCTGCGCCGGCTGGCCGAGACCGTGGTGCTGAAGAGCGCCCGGTCACCCGCCGGCCTGCTCGACGAAACCGCGCTGTTCCTGCACCGTGCCGTGGACAAGCTGCCCGACGACAAGCGGCGCAGCATCCTGGACCTGCGCCAGCATGATCCGTCGCTGGCCGGGAAGCGGGTGCTGGTGATCGACGACGACATCCGCAACATCTTCTCGCTCGCCAGCGTGATGGAGGCCCACAGGATCGAGGTCCTGCACGCCGAGAGCGGGCGCGAGGGGATCGAGCGGCTGCGCGCCGACCCGGGCGTCGACGTGGTGCTGGTCGACATCATGATGCCGGAAATGGACGGCTACGAAACCATGCGCACGATCCGCAGCATCGACGAGTTCCGCGGCCTGCCGATGATCGCCGTCACCGCGAAGGCGATGAAGGGCGACCGCGACAAGTGCATCGAAGCCGGAGCGACCGATTACATCGCCAAGCCGGTGGACATCGACCATCTGCTGTCCCTGCTGCGGATCTGGACCGCCAAGGGCGGCAGGCCGCAGCCGCGCGGCGGGGTTCCGGCATGACCCGGCGCAAGCTGCGCCCGGCGCGGGTGGCACGGCGCGGGCCGTTCGTGCCGCCGCCGGCATTTCCGGTGCCGGCGGTTCGCCGCTCGCGGCTGCTCGGCACCACCAGCGTCCAGCCGGCCGGCAAGGATGATGTGCGCCAGACGCTTCTGCCGCCGGATGTGGCGCTGCCTGCACCGGCGCCCGTTCCGGCCGCCACACCCTCACCGGCGGCCGGTGCCCCCGCGGGATGGGAAAGCATGACCACCGACGCTCCTCCGCAGCCTGACAAGGCCGACGTGGCGATCCTGATCGTCGATGACGACCCGCGGAACCTGTTCGCCGTGCGCGAGACGCTGGAGGACATGAACGCGCAGCTCGTCCTGGCCCGGTCGGGGGAAGAGGCGCTGAAGCACCTGCTGCGCCAGGACTTCGCGCTGATCCTGCTCGACGTCCATATGCCGGGGATGGACGGCTACGAGACGGCGGAGCTGATCCGCCTGCGCGAGAAGTCGCGCCACATCCCCATCATCTTCCTGACCGCCATCAACAAGGACGAGTCGCATATCTTCCGCGGCTATGCCAGCGGCGCCGTGGACTACATGTTCAAGCCGGTCGATCCGCACATCCTGAAATGCAAGGTGTCGGTCTTCGTCGACCTCTATCGCAAGACGGAGGCGGTGAAGCGGGAGGTCGAGGCCAAGCAGCGCCTGCTGGACGAGAACGAGCGGGTGCGGCGCGAGATGCGGCAGGCCGAACAGGCGCTGCGCCGGTCGGAGGAGCGGCAGGCGCTGATCCTGGGGCAACTGCCGATCGTGCTCTACACCGCCAATCTGACGCCGGGAATCCCGTTCCGCTACCTGTCGGACACGGCCCGGTCGGTGCTTGGCTGTCCGCCCGCCCGCTTCATCGAGGATCCCGGCTACTGGGAAGCGGGGCTTCATCCGGACGACCGCAACCGCGTGCTGCGCCAGTTGGAATCGATCCACGACACCGGGCTGACGACGGTCGAGTACCGCTGGCGCTGCCCGGACGGCAGCGAACGGCATCTGCTGGACCAGGCGGTGGTGGTGCGCGACGAGGACGGCCAGCCGGCCGAGCTGTTCGGCACCATCCTGGACGTGACCGAGACGCGCCAGGCCCAGCGCCAGCTCGCCCACGCACAGAAGATGGAGATGGTCGGCCAGCTGACCGGCGGCATCGCCCACGACTTCAACAACATGCTGATGGTGGTGATCGGCAGCCTGGAACGGCTGGTCCCCGGCCTTGCCGAGGATCCGAAGGCGGCGAAGCGGGCGGAGATGGCGCTGCAGGCGGCGCTGCGCTGTTCCGACATGACGCGGCGCCTGCTGACCTTCGCGCGGCGCCAGCAGCTTCACCCGGAGCCGGTCGATCTCGGCGCGCTGGTCGCCGGCATGGGCGAACTGATGGAGCGCACGTTGGGTGGTGGCGTCGCCATCGCCATCGAAGCGCCGGCCGCCGATGCGGAGCCGCTGTGGACCGCGTCGGTCGATCGGTCGCAGGCGGAATCGGCCCTGCTGAACCTCGTCATCAACGCCCGCGATGCCATGCCCGGCGGCGGCACCCTGCGCATCCGCACGGAAAACGCCCGTTTCGAGGAAATGCAGTCCGCCCATGGCATGTCCGTCCCGGCCGGGGACTACATCCTGCTGTCGGTGTCCGACAGCGGATGCGGCATGCCGCCGGACGTGCTGGAGCGCGCTTTCGAGCCCTTCTTCACCACCAAGGAGGCGGGGAAGGGTACCGGCCTCGGCCTTGCCATGATCCATGGCTTCGTCAAGCAGTCGGGCGGGCTGATCGGCATCGACAGCAGCCCGGGCGTCGGCACCACCTTCCGCCTTTACCTGCCGCGGGCGGCAGTCGACGCGGTCCATGGCTCTGCCTCCGACGAGGATGGCGCCGTCGAGGCGTTCGCCGGCCGCGGCGAGACGGTGCTGGTGGTGGATGACGACGCCGACGTGCGCGCCGTCGCCGTCCAGGCCGTGGGGGCGCTGGGTTACCGCGTGCTGGAAGCCGACGGGGCGGAAGCGGCGCTGACCCTGCTGGACCGCCAGCCGGTCGATCTCCTGTTCACCGATATCGTGATGCCGGGCGGCCTCAACGGGCGCGAACTGGCGCGCGAGGGGCTGCGCCGTCACCCCTCGCTGCGGGTGCTGTTCGCCTCGGGTTATGCCAACGGAACCAGTGCGCCGGAGCCGGAGGCCGGCGCCGCCATGCCGGCAGACGACGGCACCGATCCGGGTGCGGTGCTTGGGGCCGTGTTGAGCCGGGCGGAGACGCTGGCCAAGCCCTATCGCGACGGCGATCTTGCCCGCGCTCTGCGCCGCGCGCTGGATCTGCAGTCCCCTCTCGCGCCGGCGGAGGCCGTCCGGGGCTGACGAGGGGGATCGATGGCGGCGCCGTCCCACGCCGCCGGTTGTGCACATTAGGTCAGGTTTTGGTTCATGGTTTTGTCCGACGATGCGCTTGCCCTGCTTCGAAGCTCGATCCGTTCGGTATGGGCGCTCGAACTTCTGCTTCTGCTGCGCCGGAACCCCGAGCGCGAATGGTCGAACGGCGATCTCGTGCGGGAGTTGCGGGGCAGCGACGTGGTGGTCCAGGAAGCGCTTGCTGGTTTCCTTGGGGCCGGGCTGGTGGTGGCGCTGGCGGACGGCCGCCACCGCTACCATCCCGCCGCACCCGTCCTCGACCAGTGGGTCGAGGAGATCGCGCAGGCCTATGCCACCCGTCCGTCCGCGGTCATCCGGGAGATCTTCGCCGCCCCCGGAAACAAGGTGCAGATCTTCGCCGATTCCTTCCGATTCCGCCTCAACGACTGACGACGGTGAATGACATGATCGCCGCTTTCCAATCCGACATCGTGGACCGATGCCCCTCTCCGCCCGGGCGAGCGGGGTGGAGGAGCTGACATGGACGTCGTGAAGTCGGCGGTTTATCTGCTGTGCTTTGCCGCCAGCCTGCTGTGCATGGTCCTGCTGTTGCGCAGCTACCTGCGGTCGCGCAGCCGGCTTCTGCTGTGGAGCACGCTGTGCTTCGTCTGTCTGGCGATCAACAACCTGCTGCTGTTCATCGATGTCGTCGTCCTGCCGACCCAGGTCGACCTGCTGCCGTTCCGGCAGTTCTCCGCCATGGCCGGCGTGGGCGTGCTGCTCTATGGCTTCATCTGGGATGCAGAGTGATGCTGCCGACGACCTACAGCTTCTTCACCGGTGCGCTTGCGGCACTCTATGCGGTGGCCGGACTGTTCTTCCTCAGTTTCTGGAGGAGGACGCGAGACGCGCTGTTCGTCTCCTTCGCGCTGGCCTTTGCCCTGCTGGCGGTGAACCAGACCGTGCTGGCGCTCGGCGGGCTGGAGCGGGAGGAGCAGAGCTGGGTCTATCTGCTGCGGCTGCTGGCCTTCCTCGTGATCATCGCGGCCATCGTACGCAAGAATTTCGAGGGACGCCGCCACCGCTGAGGGGGGGCGCTTCCGGGTCACTTCCGCCCGTCGCCGAACCGTCGGCAGTCCCACTCGTCGGTGCCGGACGACGCCCGGCCGCCGTTGGAGGTGCGGTAGCGCCCGTCATCGCACTGGCCGTTGCCGGCATAGCGGCTGTAGCCGTCCCGGCCCCGTCCGCCGTAATGCCCGTTACCATAATGATAGCCGTTGTCGTAGCCGCCACGGCGGTGGTGGCGCCGGTCGCGCTCGTAATCCCGGTCGTCGTCATCGTCATCGCCGGCGGTCGCCGCCAGCACGCCCAGCCCGACCACCGCGGCGCCGAGCAGCAGGGCGCCCGTCATGTCGTCGTTGCCGTTCCCATTGCCGGCGCAGCCCGGCAGGGCCAGCGACACCGCAAGGCAAGCGGCCAACACCGACCTGCCGCCGAAGACACCGCGCCGCACCGTCTTTTCCATCGCCGTCTCCCAGCATGCAGGTACTTTCATGCATGAACACACAGGCGGAGTTTTTCATCCAGTACCATTATAATTTCTTTTTAGAAATATTTGCCCTTCCTCGCATTTGCTGTCCTGAAAGCATGCGGGGGTGCACACCACGGGGCTTGGCCCGGCCGGGATGAAGCCCTATGGTCGGCCTGCTGTCGCCAAAATGGGGAGTGCGTGGATGTTCACCGCCAGGATCCTGCTGCTCGGCTCCGGTGAGCTGGGCAAGGAATTCGTCATCGCCGCCAAGCGGCTGGGCTGCGAGGTCATCGCTTGCGACAGCTACGCCAACGCGCCTGCGATGCAGGTCGCCGACCGGGCGGAGGTGTTCTCCATGCTCGACGCCGACGCCCTGCGCGCCGCCATCGCCAAGCATCGCCCCGACTTCATCGTGCCTGAGGTGGAGGCGATCCGCACCGAGGTGCTGCACGAATTCGAGGATGCCGGCACCACCGTCGTGCCGTCGGCCCGCGCCGCCACCATGACGATGAACCGCGACCGCATCCGCGAGGTCGCCGCGACGGAGCTTGGCCTGCGCACCTCGCGCTACCGCTATGCCGAAAGCCTGGAGGAGGTCCGCGCCGGGGCGGAGCACACCGGTTTCCCCTGCGTCATCAAGCCGGTGATGTCGTCGTCGGGAAAGGGGCAGAGCACGGTGCAGGACGCGGCCGGGCTGGAAGCCGCCTGGGACTATGCGGTGGCGAACATGCGCGGCGACCGCCGCAAGGTGATCGTCGAGGAATTCGTCGCCTTCGAATACGAGATCACGCTGCTGACCGTCCGCACCCGCGACGGCATCCTCTATTGCGAACCGATCGGCCACCGGCAGGAGCGCGGCGACTACCAGGAATCCTGGCAGCCGGTCGCCATGCCGCAGGCGATGCTGGACGACGCCAAGGCGATGGCGGCCCGCGTCGTCGACAATCTCGGCGGCTACGGCATCTTCGGCGTCGAGTTCTTCGTGACCGCCGACGAGGTCGTCTTCTCGGAACTGTCGCCGCGCCCGCACGACACCGGCATGGTCACCCTGCTGTCGCAGAACCTGTCGGAATTCGAACTGCACGCCCGCGCCATCCTGGGCCTGCCGATCCCGAACATCGTCTGCCGCGCACCGTCGGCCTCCGCCGTCATCCTGGCCGACCGTGAGTCCGAGACTTTCCGCATCGAGGGGCTGGCCGATGCGCTGAGCCTCGGTTCGGTGGAGCAGGAGGTCGATGTCCGCCTGTTCGGCAAGCCGACCACCCGCAAGAACCGCCGCATGGGCGTCGCGCTCGCCACCGGCACCGACACCGACGACGCGCGGGCGCGGGCCAAGCAGGCGGCGGACAAGATGTCGATCCGGTATTCGTGACGACCGGATCAGGCCGCGGGCGGGTGGTCGTTGCCCGCGGCAGCATTCTCAGGAGGCGGCTGCCAGCATAGTGGACGGGGCATCGGATGCCATCATCGACACGGGCCGTCCGGTGACGATGGACAGGGGGGCGGTTGCCCGGCCTTCCCGATAGCCGAACGTGACGTAATGCGCCGTTGCCGCAGCTTCATCGTTCAGCCTGCGCTGCAGATCGGGGTTCCGCGACAGATAGGCGGAGGCGTTGAAGGTGGTCTTTCTTCCCTCCTGCCGTCCACTGGTGGCGTAATGAAGCGCTGCCGCAGTGGTGTTGGTGCCGAAGGCCTGGATCAGGTCGGGGTTGGCCGCAATGTAGGCCATGGTGTTGAAGTACGTGTTGCGTCCTTCCAATCGCCCAGAGTTGATGTAATGCACGGCGGCCGCGGAGGTGTTCGTGCCCAGGGCCGCGCCGAGGTCCGGGTTGGCAGCCAGATATCCCGCGGCATCAAAGGTGGTTGCGCGGGGTTCGATGTAGCCGCCCCTGACATAATGATTGAAAGCGGCCGTTTGGTCGGTGCCGAATGCCGCAGCCAGATCCCTGTTTGCCGCCAGATAGCTCAGCGGATCGAAACTCCTGGCACTGGATACCGCTGCGGTACGGTCGTAGAAGCGAACATATTCGACGTTTGACAGGAAGTCCGAGCCATTGTTGTTGTCGAGAAGCGCGGCCTGCCCATTGTAGCTGACCAATCTATCGGAATAGTAATACTGGCTGCTGATGACTGTATCCGTTCCTTCCCCGCCATCGATGGTGTCGATGCCGTACCCGCCGGCAATGAGGTCGTCACCCCCGCCGCCGCTGATGTAGTCGCTTCCCGAATAGCCATACAGGATGTCCGACTGGGACGAGCCGAAGATCTGATCGTTGCCGGCCAGCATCGATGAGGTGGTCAGGGCGCTTGCAAGGCCATAGATGCTGGAAAAGCTCAGGTTGGCATTGCTGAAAGATACCAGAGGCCCGCCACCCGGCTGGGTCGCGGTGATGGACGTGATGCGGCCTGATACATTTGAATCGGTGATGTTCAGAACACCTCCGACCGCGACGTCCATCACCGGCGCGCCATTTTTGGAATAGCGGATCGTGATCTGAGAAGCGCTTTGCGAAAGAAGATAATAGTTGTCGAAATCGGCCCCGGCGATATCACCGTTTCCAGACAGATTGACCCGCACATTCGCGACAACGGTGCTCATCTCAAATCCTCTTTTCTCTTATGGCTTTGCGGCGTCGATCGACGCCTTATGCCCGTTTGGCGACCAATCGCCGGACGTCGGAATGGGAGTCGAATTTGCGGTGGGAATGGCTCGTGGGATGGCAGCCTTGCAGCAAAACTGGCACGTTGCATTCTCTACCTGGAGCGGAGGAATGTAACCTGCGGAATACACCCTGAAGTATAAATATGGAATTTTGAGAAGTCTAGGGTTGAGCAATGCTCGCGGTGGTCATATGCCTACGATGTTTCCCTCTGTGCGATGCCGCTACCGCCCCAGCAGCCTGTCCACCCGCCGCAGCGCCGGGAACATCGCCGCCCACAGACCGGCCAGCCCGACCGCGCCGACGCCGCCCAGCACCACCGCCGGCACCGCCCCGATCATCGCCGCGACGCTGCCGGACTCGAATTCGCCCAACTGGTTCGACGCGCCGATGAACAGCGAGGTGACGGCGCCGACCCGGCCCCGCATCTCGTCGGGGGTGGACAGCTGGATCAGGGTCTGGCGGACGAACATGCTGACCTGATCGGTGGCGCCGACCGCCAGCAGGGCGATGAAGGACAGCACCGGATCGGCCGACAGCCCGAAGGCGATGGTGGCGACGCCGAACCCCGCCACCGCGATCAGCATCCAGCGCCCGGCATGGCGCTTCACTCCCCAGCGGGTGATGACCATCGCCATGGCAAGCGCCCCCAGCGCCGGGGCGGAGCGCAGAAGGCCGAGGCCCCATGGCCCGACGAACAGCACGTCGCGGGCATAGATCGGCAGCAGCGCCGTCGCCCCGCCCAGCAGCACGGCGAACAGGTCGAGCGATATGGCACCCAATATCTCCGGCCGGCTGCGGATGAAGGCGGCGCCGGCCAGCATGCTCGACAGGCTCATGGCGCGCTTGGTCATGGTGAGCGGGCGGGGCCGGCAGGCGGCGATCAGCAACACTGACAGCACCAGCATCGCCGTGCTGACGCCATAGACCGCCGCCGGGCCGGCGATGTACAGCAAGCCGCCCAGCGCCGGGCCGGAGATCTGCGCCACCTGCACCCCGGACGACTGCCAGGCGACGGCGTTGGGCAGATCCTCCAGCGGCACGGTCGCCGACAGGATCGCCTGATTGGCCGGCCCTTCGAAGGACTTGGCGAGCCCGATCAGCGCCACCACGGCGAAGATCGCGTGCGGCGACAGGGCGCCCGCCATGGTCAGCAGGAACAGCGCGGCGACCGCGACCATTTCGACGGACAAGGCGCCGAACAGCACCGACTTGCGGTCGTTGTTATCGACGACATGGCCGGCAACAAGGACCAGCGCCAGGGTGGGCAGGAACTGGAACAGCCCGACCAGCCCGAGGTCCAGCGGGTTGTCGGTCATGGCGTAGACCTGCCAGCCGACCGCCACCACCTGCATCTGGATCGCCAGCATCGAACAGACCCGCGCGCACCAGAACAGGGCGAAGGCGCGGTGGCGGAAGGCCGACCGGAAACTATCCCCGGCCGCTGGCACACTGGTCATTCAGACTGGCTCCAGAAGTGTGGCGAGCCCCAGCCCGCCGCCGATGCCGAGCGTGGCGAGCCCCCGGCGGGGCGACATGCCCGCCGCCGGGAACAGAAGCTCGGTGAAGAGGCGCGTCACCAGTATGGCTCCCGACGCGCCATAGGGATGGCCGAGCGCCAGCGCTCCGCCGCCGACCGACACGCGCGACTGGTCGATGCCCAACGCGTCGAGACTGGCCAGCACCTGGGAGGCGAAGGCCTCGTTGAACTCGATCAGGTCGATGTCGGCGACCGACAGGCCGGGATTGCGGGCAAGCAGCTTGGTCACCGCCGGGATCGGGCCGGTGCCGAGCAGGGTCGGGTCCACGCCTGCCGCGGCGGAATCGACCACCGCCAGCCCGTGGGTCAACCCGAGCGCGCGGAACTTCCGCTCCGACACCACCGCCACAACGGCGGCACCGTCATTGACCGGGCAGGCGTTGCCGGCGGTCACGGTGCCGTCCGGCCGCAGGATGGGGCGCAACGCCGCCAACTTTTCGAGGTTGGTGTCTGCACGCGGGCACTCGTCGCGGTCGATGACGCGGCCGTCGCGCAAGGTGAGCGGCACGATCTCGCGGTCGAAGCGTCCGGCGGCTTGCGCGGCCACGGCCTTGCGGTGGCTGTCCAGGGCGTAGCGGTCTTGCCGGGCGCGGTCGATGCCGTAGACGGCGGCGACAGTCTCCGCAGCTTCGATCATAGACGGGTCGCCGATCTCGTCGGGGGCGAAGCGGGCGCGGTCGTAGAAGCTCGGGCTGCGGTAGAGGCTGGACGGCTTGGCGACGCGCCAGGGGGCGGTGCTGGTGCTCTCCACCCCGCCGGCCAGCACGACGTCGCAGGCGCCGGACTGCACCAGCCGGGCGGCGAGGTTGACCGCCTCCAGCCCGGACCCGCATTGCCGGTCCACCGTCACGCCCGGCACCGAGACCGGCAGGCCGGCCGCCAACGCCGACAGCCGTGCGACATTGCCGCCGGGGCCGACCGCGTTGCCCAGCAGCACCTCGTCCACCTCGGCCGGGTCAATCCCGGCATCGGTCAGAACCGCCCGGATGACCGGCGCGGCGAGATCCTCGACGGGCAGTTCGCGCAGGGCACCGCCGATGCGGCCGACGGGCGTGCGCCGGGCGGCGACGATGATCGGACGGGTCATGCGCGGTTCCCTCCCGATTCCCCTCTCCCCCCCGGGGAGAGGGTTAGGGTGAGGGGGTTCCGCAGCTTGGATCTCTTCGGCTGATCCGGCGCGGGGGGGGGCCCCCCCCCCCCCCCCCCCCCCCCCCCCCCCCCCCCCCGGGGGGGGGGGGGGGGGGGGGGGGGGGGGGGGGGGCGGCCCGCCCGCCGACGCGCAGGCGCAACGAGAAAAACACGACCGCAAACAGA
>NZ_JAVDTO010000018.1:0-121481 GCF_031455875.1 Azospirillum sp. BE72 | reverse complement strand
CACTCAGGCTCAAGAGACGCTAAACACCGAAGCACAAACGCTGGCATCTTCGCACATATCGGAAACGCCCCGGCTCACATGAGCCGGGGCGTTTTTCGCGTTCTGGAAATCGCGGGCTCGCGACGACGCATTTTTTGATCGCTTCACCGGCTATTAATTTGTTTTTGGTGGATTGGTCGCAGTGGTCCGCCGGATGGCGGTGGCGTGGGGACGGCGATGGGCGATCCGGACGATCTTTTCGATATCTACCGCAAGGACCACGCCGCCGCGGCCCTGACCGGCCCAACGCTTGCGGCCGCCCTCAGCGATACGGTGCGGCGCAGCATGGCACTGATCGAGGAACTCTGCGCGGAGGTGACGCGGGCCCTTGCCCAGGCGCGATATACCACGCGGCTGGCATCGGCCGTCACCGACCGGTCGAGCTATGTGCGGCTGGACCGCCAATCGGAGAGTTTCCGCGACTATCTGCGCGGCTGGAGCCAGCAGCGGGCCGATCGCGGCACCGGCGGCATGCATTGGGAGGCTCAGATCCTCGTCACCGACCATCGGCGGACGACGAAGGAGATCGGCATCGGAATCGCCTTCGAATGGCCGGGCCAGACGGGAGAGGGCCGGAAGGCGGAAGGGGAGGGCAGCCTCGCCTTCGTCGAGTTCTGGCCAACGGGCGCCGGGGTGGCGCTGCCGTCGGACGCCCGCGGTTTCCAGCGTGCGCTGGTCGCCTGCATCATCAAGCTGGAGCAGGCCGGCGAACTGGCGAGCGTGAACAGCCGCGGTTGAAGTTACAAGGTCGCGTTCAGGCCGGACGCCGACAGTTCCACCGGCCGGCGCGCCTGTCCGTCGCGAGCATAGGTGCCGTCGCTGGCGGCCTTTTCCAGCGCGACCAGCAGGTTGCGGTTGATGGTCAGCACCGCCTTGCGCAGGGCGACAAGGCCGGAGGCGTTGGTGGACACCGCCCGTTCCAGCCGGTCGATGCGTTCCAGTGTCATCGCGCGCAGGTCGTCGGGCAGGCGGATGCCTTCGTCGCGCGCCCGCAGGACGGCGCTTTCCAGTTGTTCGGCCATCGCCGCCTTGCGGTGGGCGAAGGCCTCCAGCCGGTCGAGCATGCCGGCGGCGATGCAGGCGGACTCCTCTTCCAGGACGGCGGAAAGAGCCTCCACAGCGTCGAGGAAGTCGCGCACCAGCAGCGCGGTGGCACCGTCATAGCCGGGATCGGGAGCGGCCGGTCCCTCGGCCGGCGCCTGCTCGGCGCTGCGGTCGGGGGCGAATTCGTGGATCAGATCCTTGAGGGTGACGCTCATGACGGCTGCTCCGTCCGGGTTTGCCCCTGGGTGGCGCCCTGGGCGGCGTAGAGGCGGGCGATCTCGTCATGCGTCATCTTGCCGATGCCGAGCGTGCCGGAGTCGGCGATGGCCTTGCCGTATTCCTGCAACATCATGCTGCGCCACGGCTTTTCCGCCGGACCACCGCCGCCGAACAGCGGGCTTTCGCGCATGCCCGCGAACATGCTCTCCATCAACTGGCTTACCAGCATCGCCTCGAATTCCTTGGCGACCTTTTCGGCTGCCGCCGGGTTGGGAACGGCCGGTATCGAGGCTGCGGGGGTAGTCGCGGCTGTGGCGCGGAAGGTGGCTGCGGCGATGTCCATCGTCGTTTCTCGCGGTCAGATGATTTCCAGATCGGCGTGCAGGGCGCCGGCGGCCTTGATCGCCTGGAGGATGGCCACCATGTCGCGCGGCCCCACGCCCAGAGCGTTCAGGCCGTTGACCAGCTGCTGCAGGCTGACATTGCCGCCGACGGTGACGAACTGGCGGCCGTTGCCCTCCTGCACCTGCACGTCGGTGCGCGGCACGACGACGGTGGAGCCGTTGCTGAAGGGCTGCGGCTGCGACACCTGCGGCGTCTCCACCACGCGGACGGTCAGGTTGCCCTGGGTGATGGCGACGCGGCTGACCCGCACGTCGTCGCCGATCACGATGGTGCCGCTACGCTCGTCCACCACCACGCGAGCGACGGCATCGGGGCGAACCGGCAGCTGTTCGATCTCGCCGATCAGGCGGGGGACGTTGCCGACATACGCGCCGGCGATCCGGACATCGACCGTGGTCAGGTCGACCACCCGGGCATTGCCGGCGCCGAGCCGGCCGTTCACCGCGTCGGCGATGCGGATCGCCGTGGTGAAGTCGGGGTTGCGCAGGGCCATCCTCACCGCGCCGACATCGTTCAGCGCGAATTTCAGCTCGCGCTCCACCGTGGCTCCGTTGGCGATGCGGGCGGTGGTGGGCACGCCCTTGGTCACCGTCGCAGCGGCACCGCCGGCGCTGAAGCCGCTGACCGACAGCGGCCCCTGGGCGACGGCATAGGCCTCGCCGTCCGCGCCCAGCAGCGGCGTCACCACCAGCGTGCCGCCCAGCAGGCTGGTGGCGTCGCCGAGCGCGGAGACGGTCACGTCCACCGTGGTGCCCTGGCGCGGGAAGGGCGGCAGGCTGGCCGTCACCATCACCGCCGCGGCGTTGCGGGTGCGCAGGGTCTCGCCGCGGGTGTTGATGCCCAGCCGCTCCATCATCCCCTTCAGGCTTTGTTCGGTGAAGGGGGTGTTGATCAGCCGGTCGCCGGTGCCGTTCAGCCCGACCACCAGGCCGTAGCCGACCAACTGGTTGCGGCGGACCCCGTCGAAGGTGACCAGATCCTTCACCCGCGTCTGCGCCGCCGCCGGGGCGGGAAGCACCGACAGGGCGGTGAGAGCCAGCAGCAGCCCGGCGGCCAGCGCCAAAGCACGGCTGGTCAACGCACGACTCAAGGGGGCGGGCCGGAGCCGGCGCGGAACGGGGGCCTGGATGCCGGGGCTCATGGCGATGGGACCTAGAGGTAGTTGGTCAGGTGCAGCTTGGCGATGCGCGCGGTGGCGCTGGAGGTGGCGTCGATCTGCGCCTCCAGCTGGCTGATCCGCGTGCTCGCCTCGTAGGGATCGACGCCTTCCAGATTGTCGATCTGCAGGCTGAGGATCGACTTCTGCGTCTTGTGCTGTTCGGCCAGCGTGGCGATCTGGGCACGCTGGACGCCGAGCTGCGCCGTCGCCTCCCGCAGGTTGCCGAGGCCGCTGGACAGCTTGTCGACCGCCGTCTTGATGTAGTCGGGATAGGCGTCGACATCCATCTTGGAGGTGTCGACCGCAGCCAGCATGTAGATGCCTTCCAGCAGCTCCCGCATCATCGGGTCGTTGGCCTGGACGCCATAGGCGATGGTGCTGGAGTCGGCCGGACGGCCGGCGACGCGCGGGGAGGCGGCGCCGCCGGGCTGGACCGAGGTGGTGCCGGTGTAGAGCCCGCCCTCGAAGGTGTCGGTCAGCGGGGCGGGGGCCGGGGTGGCCGGGTCGCGCACGGCGAACAGATCGTCCAGCCGCGCGATGACGGCCGCGGTCTCCGCCGCCGTCTTCGGCATCTCGGCACCGCCGGTGGCTGACTGGATGGCGTCGCGGACGATCTGCATCGGCGAGCGCAGGCCCGACTTGTCGCCGTCGACATTGCGCATCGGCGGCTGGTCGAGCGCGGTGCCGGCGAACAGATAGGCGTTGCCCGACGAGGCGTTCAGCAGCCCGACCACCTGATCCAGAACGCCGCGCGCCCGGACCTGCAGCGAGGTGCCGGTCGGCGACTGCTGCCCCAGCCCGGTGGAGGCGGCGGCAAGCAGGTCGGTGCCGGAGGTGAGGATGCTGGTCATCGCGCTGTCCATCATCTTCATCCGGCCGTCGAGCAGGTCGGTCGTCTTCACATACTCGTCGGTGCGGTCGAACAGGTTGCGCAGCGCAATGTCGCGGCCGGTGCTGGCGCCGATGGTCGCGGCGACGTCGGCATGGACGCCGGTCGCCACCTCCTCGTTCGCGCGGGTCAGCTCCATCTGCTGCCGGGTCATGGTGCTTTGCAGCTTCCGGCTCATCCCCAGCGTGGACAGGGCATTGTACAGCATCGGATCTTACCCCTTGATCTGCAGCAGGATGTCGATCATGCGGCCGGCGACCTGCACCACCTGGGCACTGGCGCCATAGCTCTGCTCGATCAGCAGAAGCTTCTGCATCTCGTCGTCGATGTTGACGCCATCGCGGTTGATGCGGGCGGTTTCCAGCGTGTCGGCGCTGATCTTGCGCGCGTTCATTTCCGATTCCGCACCGGTGCGGTAGCCCTGCTGGGCCGACACCATGGCAGTGGCGTAGCCGCCGAGCGTCGCGGAGGCCGGCATGTCGGTGGCGGCGAAGCTGCGGGCGGTGGTGAAGACGGTCAGGAATTTGTCGATCTGCGTCTGGTCGCCCGGCTGAAGCGGGACCGCCGCCTGCACGCCGCTGCGCACCCGCCAGCTTTCGGTCCGCACAGAGTCGTTGACGGCGATGCGCGACGCCAACCCGGCGGTGGCGCCATGGGCGGCACCGGCGTCGGTGAACAGCCCCGGCTGGGTCGGATCGGCCTCGGCCCCCTGGAAGGCCTGGACGAGGCCGGCGGCCAGCTCGTCCAGTTGGGCCAGGGCGCGAGGCATGTCCTGCTTGATGGTCTGGACATAGCCCATGATCCGGCCGCTCTGGATCTCACTGTCCGGGTTGGCGGACAGGGAAACGCCGTTGGCCATCACATCGTCCCCCAGCAGCGTCAGCGGGGATTCGCCGGGCGACAGCGGGTGGTCGAGCAGCGTCTGGCCGTTTCGGGTCATCACCACCACCTGACCGTCCTCGCGGCTGTAGGTGCGGATGCCGATCTCCTGCGAGACCTGGTCGAGCAGGCGGTCGCGGTCGTCGCGCAGGTCGCCGGTGTCGCCGCCGCGCGCTTCCAGCCCGGCGATCCTGCCATTCAGGTCGCTGATCCGCTGCAGCGCGGTGTTCACCGAGTCGACCGAGGTCTGCAGGCGGTCGCGGGCGTCGGATTGCACCGTCTGCGCCGCTTCCGCCGCACGGTTCAGGCTGTCGGTGAGCGTGATCGCCTGCGACACCACCGCGTTCTGGGCGGCGTCGTCCTGCGGCATGCCGTGCAGGCGGGAGAAGGCCTGCTGCAGCTTCGACAGCTGGGTGGAGACCGACTTCTCGTCCTGCGGCTGGCCCAGCACCAGGGCGTAGTCGGCGAGTGCCGAAGCGCGCGCCTCCTGCCCGGTGTAGCGGCTGGTCTCGAACCGCGCGTCGCGGATCAGCAGCTCGTCCACCTTGCGGGCGATGGCGTCGACCTGCACCCCGGCGCCGCGGCCGGCGGTGTTGGCCGAAGACAGGGCGAGGTCGCGGCGTACATAGCCTGCAGTGGTGGCGTTGGCGAGATTGTGGGAGGTCATCGCCGCCTGTTGCTGCGTCGTGCGCAGGCCGGACAGGGCGGCGGTGAGGGCGAGTTGGACGCTCATGGCCGGGGCTCCGTCGCGACTGCGCTCAACGCTTCAGGCGGGTGGTTTCTTCGACCATCTCGTCGGCCGTGCGCACCAGGGTGGCATTGGACGAATAGGCCCGCTGGGTCTCGATCAGCGACACCAGCTCGGTCGCGATGTCGACGTTGGACTGCTCCAGCGCGGAGCCGATGACGGTGCCGGCGGCGCCCTTCTTGCCGGCGCCCAGCGTCAGCGAGCCGGTCTCGGCGCCCAGCGTGTAGGTGTTGCCGTCCTGGGCGACCAGACCGTCGGGATTGGTGACGGTGGCGATCGGGATCTGGTACAGCGCCTGACGGGCGCCGTTGTCGTACATCACCCATAGCTTGCCGCTGTCGTCGATGTTGACCGAGGTCACCTGACCGACCTTGGCGCCGTCGCCGGTGACGGTCGGGACATAGTCGCCGTTCAGCTGCGTGACGTTGCCGAGCGACATGGTGAAGCTGTCGGCGGTCGGCGTGGCCGGCGAGGTGACGGTGATGCCGGGCATCGGGTCCAGCGGCAGGCCGGCGCCGTCCACCGGCTTGCCGGCATAGGGGCCGGTGGCCGCGAAGTTGAGCGTCACCGGCGCGCCGCCGACCGTGTAGCCGGCCGGGCCGGTGGCGGTCAGCGTCCACTGGTTGGGGGTGGCGCCCTTGGTCCAGGTCAGCGACAGGTCCAGCGGGTTGCCGAGCCCGTCATAGAAGGTCGGGCTGGTGGTGAAGCTGTCGCCGGCCGCCGCCTGCGCCGGCAGGTTGCCGGAGAAGTCCATCAGTGTCGTCCGGCTGCCGCCATAGACGAGATTGCCGATGTTGACCGACTGCAGGTCGTCGAAACGGGCGGTGCTGACGTTGGGCAGCGTGCCGTCGGGGTTCAGCTTCCACGCTTCCAGATACTGGCCGGCATTGTTGCGCAGAAAGCCGCTTTCGTCGGGCAGGAAGCTGCCGGCGCGGGTCAGCGAATATTGCGGCGTGCCGGACGCGGTGCTGCCGACGACGAAGAAGCCGTCGCCGCTGATCGCCATGTCGGTCGTCGAGGTGGTGCCGAGGATGGTGCCGTCCTGCTGCACCTGATAATGCGTGGCGGACTGCACGCCGCTGGCGGTGTAGGTGCTGCGCGCGCCAGGCGCGGTGACCAGGGTGGAGAAATCCACGGTGGAGCGCTTGTAGCCGACCGTCTGGGAATTGCTGATGTTGTCCGAAATGGCGGCGAGGCGCGAGCTTTGCGCGGCCATGCCACTGACACCGGAACGCATTGCGCTGTACAGGCTCATCCTTGGGATCCTCTGGTCAACCGTTGAACAGGCCGTCGAACGGGCCGTCGCAGTGGCGACAAACGGAAGGGGAATGGCGCGTCCCGGGATTCTCCGCGAAGGACTGACGGGTTAACGGTAGCGAAGGGGTTTTAAAGGCGCTTTAAAGGAAAAGGTGAGCGGTTTTGTTAAAATGCTTGGGGGTTTTTATTTTGAAAGTGTCGGCTTCGATTGCCCCCACCTAACCTCCCCCGCTGCGCGGGGGAGGGATTGCCACCACTCTTCCGCCCAAGCACTTACCCCCTCCCCCGCCCAGCGGGGGAGGGTTGGGGTGGGGGCACCGAAGCGGCAACCTCACCTCACCCCGGCCGCCGCAACAACGTGATGCTGATCCGCCGGTTGCTGGGGTCGAGCGGGTCGCTGCTGCCGAAATGGTCGAGGTCGGCGCGGCCTTCGACGCGGACGATGCGGTTGCCGGGAATGCCGCTGGCGAGCAGTTCGCGGCGCGCGGCGTTGGCGCGGTCGCTGGATAGTTCCCAATTGCCGTATTTGGCGTCGGGAGCGTAGCCGAGCGCGTCGGTGTGGCCGGTGATGCCGATGGGATTCGGCACTGAGGCTAGCGCCGAGGCCACCATCCGCATCAGCCGGCGGCCCTGCTCGTTCATCTGGGCCGAGCCGACCTTGAACATCGAGAAGCGCGCCTGATCGGTCAGCTGGACGCGCAAGCCTTCCGGCACTTGCTGGATCACCAGACTGCCCTGCAGGGCGTTGAGGTCCGGCGAGGCGGCGATGCGCTGGCGCAGGTCTCGTTCCAGCGTTTCCAGCGCGACCCGTTCGGTCAACTCGGCGGATTGGCGGTCGAGCAGAGCCTCCAGTTCCGCCCGCGTCGCGGTGGCGCCGGTGGGCGGCGGCTCGGCAGCGGTGGGTTGGGCGGCCGCGGCTTGCGCCGGTTCGGCGGCGGGGCGCAGCAGGTCCACCGGCGGCACCGGGCTGCCGGCCGGATGCGGCATCGGATCCTTGCGGCCGGCCGGCTGGCGGTCGCTGTCGCCGACCGACGCCACGACGGGCGGAGAGGCCACCGGGCTCGCCTGATCACCGGCGGCGTTCGGGGTGGTCAGCGAGCCGGTGCTGTCGACCGAGCGGCCGGCCAGCATGCCGTCGGCGCCGGAGTTGCTCTGCGATACCGCGACCGGGTTGAAGTAATCGGCGATGCCTTTGCGCTGTTCGGTGGTGGTGATGTTCATCAGCCACATCACCAGGAAGAAGGTCATCATCGCCGTCACGAAGTCGGCATAGGCCAGCTTCCAGGTGCCGTTGTGCTCCTCTTCCTCATGGCCGCCGAGATGGCGCTTGACGATGATCGGGGGGAGGGCGGTCTTGCGCGGCATGGCCGGTCACGCCGGCTGGCGGGCGTCGCGGGACTTGGCCTGCGACGACAGGGTGGTGGCGACCTCGACCTCGGCCAGGCTGGGCTGGATGTCGGTGTAGAGCACCTTGCGGGCGTATTCGGCGCAGACCTGCGGCGGGCTGCCGCGCAGATAGGCGCAGAGCGCCGCCTTGATGCAGAAATACATGTTCAGTTCCGATTCGCGGCGCTGGCGGGCGGCGCTGGCGATCGGGCCGACCATGCCGTAGGACAGCAGCACGCCGAGGAAGGTGCCGGTCAGCGCCCCGCCGATCATGCGGCCCAGCACCTCCGGCGCCTCGCTGATCGCGCCCATGGCGTTGATGACGCCCAGCACCGCGGCGACGATGCCCAGCGCCGGCAGGGCGTCGGCGAGGTTCTGCAACGCCTTCGGCACCTGATTCAGTTCGCGGCCCAGCGTGTCCAGCTCCTCCGCCATCAGCGATTCCAGATCGTGCGGGTTGTCCTGCCCCAGCGCGATCAGGCGCAGATAGTCGCAGAGGAAGGTCATGCAGCGCTCGTAGCGCAGCACGTTGGGATACTGGGTGAACAGCGGGCTTTCGGTCGGCTTGTCGATGTCGGCCTCGATCTGCGACATGCCCTTGGACTTGGCGACGCGCAGCAGGCCATAGACCAGGGCGATCATGTCGAGATAGTCGTTCTTGGGCGTGCTCCGCCCGCGGGCGATGGCGCCGACGGCGCGCAGCGTGTCGCGCAGGACCGACGGGCTGTTGGCGATGGCGAAGCCACCGATCCCGGCACCGATGATGATGACGATCTCGACCGGCTGCCACAGCACGGCCATCCGCCCGCCCATCGCATAGAATCCGCCGAGCACGCTGGCGAATACCGCGATCAACCCGAACATCAAGCGCATGTTTCTCTTCTCCGGATGTGCACAGGCCGTCGTGACCGGGGGCGTTGCCCCGACGACGCTACAGGCCGCCGTTTAAAGCGGCTTTACGGATTGCGGCCTGGAGGTCAGGGCTTGCCGCGCCAGTCGCGCGACAGCCGGTCGAGCGCGGCGGCGGCAGCGAGGTCGCGCTCGACCGATTCCGCGCGGAGCGGGCCGTCGGCGGGCGGCGGGGCCAGCGCGTCGAGCAGCCCGGCCCAACGGGTGCCGGCCAGCCGGCCGCGCTGCCGGTCGCCGAGACCGCGCAGCGCCTCGCCGTCACCGGCCAGATAGGCAGACAGGCCCTGCAGGGCCACATCCTCCGCCGTCGGCTCGGCACCGGTCGCGGCCAGCTCGGCAAAGGCCTTGCGGGCGGCCGACCACTCGCCGGCGGCGAACAGCCCCTGGGCGCGCAGCCGCGCCGCCTCCACCCCGTTCAGGCCGCGCAACGCATCGAGCGCTCGCACGGTGTCGCCGTCGCCGAGCAGCGCGTCGGCGCGCAGCAGAGCCCGGCGTTCGGCCAGCGCGGGCTCTAGAGTCGGGCTGCCGGTGCTGGCCAGCACGTCCAGCGCCTCCGCCTCACGTCCGCTGTCGATCAGGGCGCGGGCCAGGGTGGCGCCCAACTCGGCCCGATGCTGGCCGCTGGCGGACTCGGTCAGGGAATGCAGGATGCGGGTGGCCTCCAGCGCGTAGCCGTCGCGCAGCAGCAGGGTAGCGAGCCGCAGGCGCAGCCCGCCATCCGGCCGGTCGGCCAGCGTCACCAGCCGGCCGTGCCGCGCCTGCAGCGCCAATGCATAGAGCCCGCCCGGCGGCGAGCGGTCGAGGCGGTCGAGCACGGCGGCCAGCAGATCGCGCCCGGCCGCCAAGGCATCGCGCCCGCGTGCCGTGGCGCCGAAGCGGCGGCCCAGAAGGCCGAAGATGTCGAGCGCCGCGTCGGTCTTGCCGCTGCGGGCATAGGCGCTGCCGAGGGCGGCCAGCGCGTCGGTTTCGATCTCGTCGCCGCGCCAGGCGAAGCGCAGGGCCTCCAGCGCGGCGATGGCGCCGTCCTCGTCCAGCCGGCCCAGGCTGCGGCGCAGCTCGATGGCGCGCACCTCCGCCCGGCGGGCGAAGGGGCCGCGGCGCAAGGATGCGGCGGCGTCGTAGCGCTCCAGGGCCGCGTCGGGCGTCGCCTTAAGCTCGGCCAGCCGGCCGCGGAAGTAATCGAGCCGCCCGTCGACCATGCCCTTGGAGTCGACGGTGAGCATCTCCAGCACGATCAGGTTCAGGGCGGCGCTGTCCCCGGCTTCGTCCGACGCGGCGGCCAGCGTGGTCAGCAGCCGGCTGCGGAGATCGGCCGGATAGTCGAGGAGGCGGCGCAGGGCGATGGGCAGCCCCTCCTTCGCCGCGGCCCAGCGGGAGGGCGCCAGCGCGACGCTGCGCCAGACATTGTGATCGGCCATGACGCCGGCCGGCAGTTGGACGAACAGATTGTCGTCCGGCGCGTCCTCGCGGTCGAGCGACCGGAAGGCGTCGCCGAGGATGCGCAGGGTATAGCGCTGGTCGGGAGCCGGGGACAGGCTGGCCGCCGTCTCCAGCGCCGCGCGCCCTTCCTCGTCCATGGCACGTGCCAGCAGGAAGCGGACCAGTGCGATCTGCGCGTCGACCCGCGCCCGGCCCTGCGCCGCGCCGACCGCCCGCTGCAACGCCTCGCGGGTGCGGTTGAAATCGTCACCGGCCCAGGCGGCGAGATCCATCGCCCCGATGGGCGGCGGGGCAGGGAGCCTGGGCGGTTCGGCCGCTTGCGGCGCGGGTTTCGAGCTGCGGTCCGGCATGCGCTCCAACTGGCGCAGCGTATCCTCGATGCTGGAGCGGACCTCGCCCTCCAGGCTGGCGACGAGGGGGGCCGGCGGGGATATGCCCTCTCCCGCCCCGGGAGAGGGAGGGGACCCACGAAGTGGGGAGGGTGAGGGGGTTTCCGAACATGGAGCGACTTGATCCTTGCATTCCCCCTCACCCTTCCCAAGCTGCGCTTGGGCCCCTTCCCTCTCCCGGGGCGGGAGAGGGAGATTGGTGGGCGCCGCGTTGGCGGTGCCGATAGGATTCAGCGCTTCAACGACTTGGGCAACACCGATGGTGCTGCCCTGCGGCACCTGCTCCGGCACCATAGCTGTAACCACCGCATCCGGCTGCACCTCCACCGGCCCGCCCTCCGGCGCGCCCGGCTTCACGCCGGGAACCGGCGGGCCGCCGACATCGACGATCAGCATCCGGCGCTCGATGATGCTGGCGACCCGCGCGCCGCAGGGGATCGCCGCGGTCAGGCTGCGCCCGCCATCCGCCGTCACGAAGTCCGACAGGCGGCGGGAGAAGCTGTCGCGCAGGCTGGCGAGCGGCCAGCGCACCGGATCGGGCGTGCTGATGCGCAGAACGCAGCCGTCGACGACCGCCACCGGCTCCAACCCCTTCGGCACGGACAGCACCAGCCGCGAATAATCGCCATGGTCGCCCAGCTGCGCGCGGACGGACGCGGCCTGTGCCGGACCGGACACCGCCAGCAGGGCAAGGACCAGCGTCGAACCAACGGCCAGCGTCGAACCAGTGATCAGTGCGTTATCCGGGTGCCGTTTCATCACAGTAGTCTCGCATTTTATCGAAATGATCGCCAAACCTTACCTAAGACCGGAAATGTGCCGGCCGGGACGGTCCAGGTTGAAACCCGGCTTTAAACTGCATCGTCCAGATTAAGGCGGAGTTCAAAACCGGAGTGTTCGGCGATGGAGAACCAGCTTTACATCGGACTGTCGCGCCAGATGGCGCTGCGGCGGCAGCTGGACGTGGTGGCGAACAATGTCGCCAACATGAATACCGCCGGCTTCCGCGGCGAACGCACCCTGTTCGAAGCGGCGTTGGAGGCCGGCGGGCGCAAGCCGACCGACCGCATCGCCTTCACCATCGACCGGTCGACCTACACCGACCTGCGCGCCGGCGCCTTCACCGAGACCGGCAATCCCTATGACGTGGCGCTGGACGGCGACGGCTTCCTCTCTATGCAATCGCCCGACGGCGTGCGCTACACCCGCGACGGCCGGCTGCGCCGCGATGCCGACGGCACGCTGGTCGGCACCAACGGTTATCCCGTGCTGGACGACGGTAGCCGGCCCATCGTCATCCCGCCGGATTCCAGCACGATCAGCATCGGGTCGGACGGGCTGCTGTCCGCCGACGGCAACGTGATCGCCCGCATCGCCGTCTCGCGCTTCGACAATCCGCAGATGCTGAAGCAGACCGGCGACCTCCTGTTCGAGCCGGGCGAGGGAATGGAGGCGCGTCCCGCCCCCGATACCCGTCTGGTGGAGGGCAAGGTCGAACGGTCCAACGTGCAGGGCATCGTCGAGATCGGCCGCATGATGGACCTGACCCGCGATTATCAGGCAGTGACCAAGATGGTGGACGATGGGCAGGACCTGTTGCGTTCCGCCATCAACCGCCTCGGCAAATCCTCTTAATCTCCGAAGGAGAGAGCGTCCATGCGCGTGCTCAGCATCGCGTCCACCGGCATGATGGCCCAGCAGATGAACGTCGAGGTCATCTCCAACAACATCGCCAACATCAACACCACGGCGTTCAAGCGCTCGCGCGCGGAATTCCAGGACCTGATGTATCAGGCGGAGCGGCGGCAGGGCAGCCAGTCGACCGATTCGGGCACCATCGTGCCGACCGGTGTCGAGGTGGGGCTGGGCGTGCGGCCGACCTCGGTCAACCGCATCAACACCACCGGCAACCTGACCTCCACCGGCAACGAGCTGGATCTGGCGATCGAGGGGCGCGGCTATTTCAACGTGACCCAGCCCGGCGGCGAGACCGTCTACACCCGCGCCGGCAGCTTCAAGCTGTCGCCGGAGGGCACCATCGTCACCGCCGACGGCTTCACCGTCGCCCCCGGCATCACCGTGCCGCAGGGCACGCGCGAGGTGGTGATCAACCGCTCGGGCGAGGTGCTGGCCTATGTCGACGGCCAGAACCAGCCGGTCAACCAGGGCCAGCTGGCGATGACGGTGTTCGTCAACGACTCTGGCCTGGAAGCGTTGGGAGACAACCTGTTCCGCGCCACCCCGGCGTCGGGTGAGCCGCAGGACGGTCTGGCGGGACAGGCCGGCTTCGGCACCATCCGCCAGAAGTACCTGGAATCCTCCAACGTCAACGTGGTGCAGGAAATCACCGAACTGATCTCCGCCCAGCGCGCCTACGAGATGAACGCCAAGGTGATCGAGGCCGGCGACCAGATGGCCTCCACCATGACCAACATGCGGTGACGACCGTGCTGCGATCCCTCCGCCCGCCGCTGGCCGTTCTGCTGCCGGCCGTTCTGCTGCTGGGGGCCGCCCTGGCACTGCCGCTGCAGGCCGCCGCGGGCCCGGTCGAGTCCCGGCTGGCGGAGGAGCTTCTGGCCTCCCTCGGCCCCACGGCGCCGGCCGACGCCCAGGTGGCGGTCACGCTCGGCCGTCCCTTCGACGGCAGGCTGGACGCCGTGCGCGACGTCAGCCTCGATCCCCGCACCGGGACCTTCCAGGCCCGTATCCTCAGCGACGGCCGGATCGTCGAGCTGAACGGCCGGGCCGATGTCGAGGTGACGATGCCGGTGCCAGTCCGCCGCATCCGTCCGGGGGAGATCATCGAGGCGGCCGACCTGACCACCGTGCGCCTGTCGCTGGATCGCGCCGGATCGGGATTCATCTCGTCGGCCGACGCGCTGATCGGCCTGTCGCCGCGCCGCCAGATGCCGGCCGGGCGTCTGATCCAGGTCGGATCGGTGGGCGCACCTATCGTCGTCCAGCGCAACCGGCCGGTCACGCTGGTCTACGAGGATGGCGCCCTGGTTCTGGCGGCGCGCGGCCGCGCCCTGCAGGAGGGCGGCGTCGGCGACATCGTCCGCGTCATGAACATCGCCAGCAGCACCATCGTCACCGGGACCGTCACCGGCGCGGAAACCGTTTCGGTGAACGGCCCGCGCATCCCTCAGCAGCCCGCGCGGCCCTGATCGAGCCTTAAAAGGGAGCTTCCGTCATGCGCACCGCGCTCATCCCCATCCTGCTGCTCTCGGTTGCGACCGGCGGCTGCGCGCGGCTGTCCGATATCGGCAGCGCTCCCACCCTGTCGGAGATCTCCAATCCGGCGATGCAGCCGGAAGCGCGGGTGATCTCGCTGCCGATGCCGCAGCCGACGACGGCCGAGCAGATCCCCAGTTCCCTGTGGCGCACCGGATCGCGCGACTTCTTCCGCGACCCGCGCGCCAAGGCGGTGGGCGACCTGCTGACGGTGGTTATCGACATCTCCGATCAGGCGCAGCTGCGCAACAGCACGCAGCGCGGACGCACCAACAACGAGAAGGCCGGGCTGCCAAACTTCTTCGGGCTGGAAAGCCGCCTTCCCGCCATCCTGCCCGACGCCGTCGACCCGTCGAGCCTTGTCGATCTCGACAGCTCCAGCACGTCGAGCGGCAACGGCACCATCCAGCGCAACGAGCGGATTGCCATGCGCGTCGCCGCCGTCGTGACCCAGGTGCTGCCCAACGGAAACTTCGTGATCGCCGGCCGGCAGGAGGTTCGGGTGAATTACGAGCTGCGCGAGATGCGCATCGCCGGCGTCATCCGTCCCGAAGACATCAGCAACGCCAACACCATCGAATACGACAAGATCGCCGAGGCGCGCATCACCTATGGCGGCCGCGGCCAGATCACCGACGTGCAGCAGCCGCGCTACGGCCAGCAGGTGCTGGACGTGATCCTGCCCTTCTGACATCCGGCTTCACTGGGGAATCCGCACCATGAAAGCCGTCCTGCTGTTCGCCGTGGCCGCCGCGCTCGCCTTTGCCGGCGGCTACGGTTTCGGGCGTCTCAAAGCCCCGCAAGACACCGCGGCCGCCGGCCAGCCCGATGCCGGGGCGGAGGTCGCCGGCGGTCCTTATTATGTGGAGGCCGGCCAGTTGGTCGTGCCGATGCTGGAGCGCGGCCGCACCATCGCCTTCATCCTGACCCAGGTGACCTTGGAGGCGTCCAGCGCCGACGACGCGCTGCTGGTGCGGCGCCGCCTGCCGCATGCGCGCAGCGCCATGCTGGAGGCCTTGTTCGACCTCGCCGGCCATGGCCGCTTCAACGGCCCGTCGGTCGACCCGCAAGGCGTTGCGACCGCCCTGCTGGCCGGCGCCAACGGCACCCTCACCAGCCGGGAGAGCACCCAGCCGGTCCGCGCGGTGCTGATCGACCGCCTGCTGCGCCAGGACAACACGCGGTTGTGATGGATGGAGAGACTCCCTCTCCCGCCCCGGGAGAGGGAAGGGGCCCAAGCGCAGCTTGGGAAGGGTGAGGGGGAGTACAAGGAATCATGCGCCTCCGGTTCCTTGGATCACCCCTCACCCTCCCCACTTCGTGGGTCCCCTCCCTCTCCCGGGACGGGAGAGGGCGTGCCACACCTCACGACGCCGACAGCACCGCTCCCGAATCCACCGTGGCGCCGTTCTTCAGCACGAACTTCGTGGCGCCGTCTGCGCTGCGCACCTCGGCCACCGTGTCGGTGACGACGGTGGCGGTGTTCAGCGCCTTGCCCTCCTTGTCCTTCGCCGTCACCCGCAGCGTGTAGAGGCCGTCGGGGGCGGTGCCGCCGCCCGCGGTCTTGCCGGTCCAGCTGAAGACCTGGCGGCCAGTCTGCAAGGCGCCGGGGGCGCTGTGGACGACATTGCCGGCGCTGTTCAGCACCTCCAGTTTCACAGCAGCCGGCTGGCCGTCCACCGTGTAGGCGGCCTCCGCCTTGCCGCCGGTCAGCGACAGCTGGTTCGACTCCACCTCCACCTTGCGGCCGAGCAGGGCCATGTCCATGCGCATGCCGCTGCTCTTCAGTGTGTCCAGAACCTTGCCCAGCGTGTCGTTGGAGCGCATCGACTGCTCCACCGTGGACAGCTGCGCCAGCTGGGTCATGAACTGCGAGGCGTCCATCGGCGCCAGCGGATCCTGGTTGCGCAGCTGCGCGGTCAGCAGCTTGAGGAAGGATTCGTAATCGACCATGGCCTTCTTCGCCTCTTCTGCGGAGGCAGCGGCGGTTTTCGCGGTCGCGGTGGTGACGCTGGTGCTGGGGGTCGTGGTCATGACGGGAGGAGCTTTCCTGTTCAGACGGTGACGTCGACCAGCCCGTCGATCGGGCGCATCGGTCGTTCCGCGACGGGTTCGGGATTGGCTTCGGATTGGGCCTGGGCGCGCCAGCCGGTGGCGGCGCGGCCCTGGTCGGGAGCGGCGAAGCCGCGCGACTGGCCGTCGTCCTGCAGCGAGAACTGGAGGCTGGCGTTGTCGAGCGACAGGCCGGCATCGCCGAGCGCGCGTTCGAGCTGTTGCAGGTCGCGCCGCAGCAACGCCAGCGTGTCGGCCTGTTCGGCCTGGACGGTCAGCGAGACCTTGCCGTCGCTGACGTCGGCGACCACGCGGATGCGGCCGAGATCGGCCGGGGCGAGGTCGATGTGGAACTCGCCGCCGCCGGTTTCGAGCACGCGGACGAGCGGAGCCGCGAGCTGCGCCATCGCCGGGCTGTGCGCCGTGGCGGCCCGGCCGGATGCGGCTGCGGCGGCGTATTGCGTGGCGGCCTGGGCGGGCAGGGTGGGCAGCGCTTCGAAAGCTGTCGCGGCGGTACCGCTGCCGGCGCTGGCGGTGGACGGTGCGCCGAAAGCGGGGGCCGGTTCGGGGGCGACGGGGGCAGCGGTGGCTTCGGCAGCGGGCTGGGCCGTCCGGGGAGTTGCCGGAATGGCGGCGGGCTGGTCCGCCTTCTCGGTCACATTCGGACGGCCGGTTCCGCGGGTGGCGCGGACCGCGGTCCGGGGATCGGCGCTCTCGTCGCGGCGGCCGGCGCGCCCGTCCGGATCTGCATCGGCGGCGGCGGCCGGGACGGCCATGGCTGCGGTCGGAGCGGGCGTTTCCGCGGGGGCTTGCGTGGTCTGCGGAAAGACGGGTTCGGTCGCGCCCTGGCCGGTGCCGCCCCGGCTGGCGCCGTCGGCGGAGGTTCCGCTCTGTGCCGTGCCCGCAGGCGTTGGGGCGCCGGTGGTGGACGCTTCGGCAGCCAAGGGAACTGCCGCCGTCTGGTCGCCGTTCCGTGCGGCGGAAAGAGCCTGTTGTCCCGCCTGCGGGCCAGCCTCGTCCTGATTGGGCGCCGGAGCGGTCGGCACGGTCTGCTGCGAGGCGGCCGGCTGCGGGGCCGGGGCGGCGGCGACCATCCAGGGCATCAGCGGGGCATCGGTGCTGCCGCCAGGTTGAACCGCCGGCTGGACGACTGCCTGGGTGAACGCGGCCTGGGCGGCGGCGGGGCTGTCCGGCTTCGTCTCCCGGCGTTTGCGCAGACGGTCGGGACGTGTCGCGGCCTCGTTGGACTCGTCCTCCGCGGCGTCGTCCACCAGGCTGGAAAAGTCGCCGTCGCGCGCGTCCTCACTGGCGGAAGCGCCGCGCTGAGACGGGGCGGGACGGGACGGTGCCGCGACGGCATCGGGCATGCTGGTCATGGCGCTCAATTGGTCAGGGTGGGGCGCGGCACGGCGGTGGCGGCGGTGACGGGGATCGTTGCGGGTGCGGCCTTGCGGTCGCCGGGCAGGGCACGGCGCTGCAGGATCAGCCGCGTCACTTCGCGGGCCTTGGCGTCGGCCATCTCGGCCAGGATCGGGGCGGCGCGCCGTTCGGTGATGCGGTCCAGCACGTCGACCACCATGTCGGTTTCCATGTCCGTCAGGATGCGGGCGGCGTCGCGGGGCTTCATCGCCTCGTAGATCGCCACCATGCGCTTCAAGTCTTCCTGCTGCAGGGCGGAGCGCTGGGTCATCAGCGCCTCGACCTCGCGCTTCACGCCGTTCAGCCGCTGGATTTGCGTGCCGACGCGCGCTTCGGTGGCGGCGAGCACCGCTTCGGCCTCGCGCAGGCGGTTCTGGCGGCCGGAGGTGTCGGCCTTCTGCTCGTCTATGGCGGCGCGCAGAAGCGGATCGGTGCAGCTGGGCGGAGCCAGCGCCACGGGCGGCGGAGCTTCTGCGACCGGCGTCGAGACCGGCAGGGGAGCGGGGACCGATGCCGGAGCCGCGGCCGCTTCGGCGGCCTTGGGATCGTTCGTCTTCAGGTCGGTCGCCCACGGGCGTTCATGGGCGCCGAATTCGCGGTCGAACTGTTGCGCGATCACCGGGAAGCCGTCCACCAGGGCGCCGAGCTTCAGCGGCAGGACCATCAGGACGGCGACCAGCGTGATGGGAAGGATGCGCGGAATCATGCCGACGCCTCCGACCCGACGGTGCGCAGCCGCGCGTAGAAGGCATTGGCTGCGGCCTTGGCTGTGCCTGTGGGGGCCGTGCCGGTGGAGGTGGGGGCGGCAGAAGCGGGGGCGGGGGCTTCGGCGTGCTGTCCGGCAACGGCGCGCAGAGCCGTTTCAAGCGCCCGGAACTCGCCCTTGTCGATCTCCGCCGCCGTCAAAGCCGACATGAGCGGCGCGGCGGCTGCCCCGGCGTCTGCCGGCTTCGCGGCGGCTTCGGCGGTATCGGGCATTTCGGTCCGGGCAGGTTTGCGGCCGGCGCGCGCGACGCTCCCCATGGCGCCTTCATCCAGGCGGCGCAGCAGGGCGCGGGCATGCTGGACCGATTCCTCCATGCGGGCGGTGGTGCGCTCGCAGGAGCCCAGGATCAGCGCCATGTCCTCCTTCATGCCCTTGGCGCGGTCGAGGTCGTCGGACAGGCGCGCGGCGATCTCCGTCGCCGAGGCCACCATGCGCTTCATCGAGGCGTCGGTGTCGTCGATCGACTTGGAGAAGGTCGACACCAGGGCGTTGATCTCGGACTGGCCGGTGCGCAGCAGCTTCAGCCGCTTGTTGACGATGACCAGATAGGCGGTCGCCGTGACCAGCATCACCGCCAGGGCCGCGTCAATGAGAAAGGAGACCATCGATCAGCTCCTGCTTGGTGTCGAGATCGGTGTCGATCTTCACCGCAATGTTGTCGTTGCGCTGTCCCATGTGTCCGGCGAACAGCGGGATGGTCTTGCTGAAGACCAGGACGGTCTGATCCGGGCTGATGCGCAGTTTCAGCGACTGGCCCTTCTGCCAGGCCAGAACCTCGCCCAGCGGAACCTTGGTCTCCGCCAGAACGGCGACCAGCTCCAGCTTGGAGCGCATCAGCTCGTTCTTCAGGTGGCTTTCCCACACCGTATCATGGCCGAACTTCTCGCCCATGAACATCTGCACCAGCTTGCCGCGGACCGGTTCCAGCGTGGCATAGGGGATGACGATGTCGATGTGGCCGGTGCGGCGCTCCACCTCCACGGCGATGCGCACGCGGATGATGGCGTTGGTGGCCCGCGTGATGGTGGCGAATTGCGGGTTTACCTCCAGCCGGTCGAAGACGAAATCCACCTGGGCCAGCGGATCGAAGGACTGCCCGAGATCCTGCAGCACCACCTTCATCATCCGCTCGGTCATCTTGCGTTCGATGGAGGTGTAGGCGCGCCCGTCGATCCGCCCCGGCCGCGACCGCCGTCCGCCCAGCAGCACGTCCATCATGCAATAGATCAGCGCGCTGTCGATCGACACCAGCATCTGGTTGTCCCACGGCTCGGCGCGGGCGACGCCGATCAGGGCCGGCAGTTCGATGGCGTCCTGGAAATCGGTGTAGCGCAGCCATTCGATCTTCGACAGCGACGCCTCCACGTTGGTGGACGCAAACTGGCGCAGCGAGGTGTTCAGCATCCGCACCATGCGGTCGAACACCACGTCCAGCATCGGCAGCCGGTCCTTGTTGACCGTGGTCGAACTGACCAGCCGCTGGATGGCGCTCATCTCCGGCCCGCCGCCTTCCGGGGCGCCGAAGTTCAGCAGCCGGTCGATCTCCTCCTGGCTCAGCGTCTTGGTCTCGCCGGACAGGTTGGCCAGCGCCTCGCTCATCGCTTCCGCTGCCGGTGCGGCGGGCGGAGCCGGCGGATCGGCCTGCTGTGTGGCGGCCAGTTCCCACGCGGCGTCGGACCAGTCCGCGGCCTCATCGGGAACGGGCTGGGGAGCGGCCATGGATGGGGCGGTCGGGGCGGGGGTGTCGGTCATCCGGTGCCTCTGGAGGTCGCTATTGCGTGAGCAGGCTGCGCAGCAGGACGTCGGTGACGACCTCCTGCCGGCCGGCGGGATCGGACAGGATCAGGTTGAAGCGGCGCTTGATCTCGCTGCGCAGCCGGTGCAGCCCGGCCGACCCCTCCAAGTCGTCCTGGTCCAGGTTGCGCAGGAACTCCTGCAGGCTGTCGGTGAGCTGCGGCATCGCGCGCTCCAGCCTCTCGCGGTCACGGTGGGCCGCGGTCAGGGACAGGCCGATCTTCAGGAAGCGGGACGGCGTGTCGCGCCGCAGATTGACGACCAGTTCCGGCATGTCGATCACGCCGTCGGCCGGCAGTGCCTCCGTCGCCGCGGGCCACAGCCGGTCCAGCGCCTGCGGGCCGGCGGCCATCCAGTATCCGGTGATCCCGGCGGCCACCACGCCCCCCAGCGCCAACATGCCCGCGGCGAGGCGGGCGAGCGGCAGGGCGATCACCAGGATGCGTCCAGATCCGCGCAGGCGGTTCAGGACTTCGTCCCGGACCGATGCCGTCCCCGCCATGCCAAATCGTGTAATCATCGATCCATCCCGCCGGCGATTGCCGAAAATTTTAGTAAAGCTGGCATTCGGTAAGATTTGAGGCGCTTTGTCTTGGGAGGCTGCGCCGTTTTTTACTCCGCTTAAAAGTCGCCCCGTTAGCGTGAGGGGGTGCGCAGGGCGAAGACTAGGCCCGCCGATTTTCAGAAACTTTAAAGGTGCGGGGAACCGTGGACAGTCTGATCGACACGTTGCGGTCGTTGGGGCGCGGTCGGCTGCTCGTGCTGGCGGGGACCGGGCTCGGCATCGTCCTGGCCGTCGCCGGCATGGCGCTTCTGCTGTCGCAGCCGCACATGACGCCGCTCTACAGCGGTCTGGAACCGGTGGAGGCCGGCCGCATCGCCAAGGCGGTGCAGGAGATGGGCGTGCCGGTGAATGCCGGCTTCGACGGCACGACGATCAGCGTGCCGCAGTCCGAGGTCTCCCGCGTCCGCATGGCGCTGGCGGAAAAGGGCCTGCCCGCCCAGGGCGGCGTCGGCTACGAACTGTTCGACACCGACAAGCCGTTGGGCATCACCAGCTTCATGCAGCGCATCAACCGCCTGCGCGCCATGGAGGGAGAACTCGGCCGCACCATCGAGACACTGGCCGGCGTCGAGGCCGCGCGCGTCCACATCGTCCTGCCGGAGCGCGAGGAGTTCTCGCGCAGCGCGCCGAAGCCGACCGCGTCGGTGGTGGTGCGCATGCGCGGGCGGGCGGCGATGGACCGCAAGCAGGCCCTGTCGATCCGCCATCTCGTCTCCGCCGCCGTGCCGAACCTGAAGCCCAGCGCGGTGACGGTGATGGACTCCTCCGGCGAGCTTCTGCTGACCGAGGATGACGGGCCGGGGCTGGCCTCGGCGCGCACCGACGGCATGCGCGTGGCGGCCGAGACCCGCGTCGCCCGCGCGGTGGAGCAGATGCTGGTCGCCCGGCTCGGCGCCGGCAACGTCCGCGTCCAGGTCGCCGCCGAGGTGGAGACCAAGCGCGAGGTGGTGCGCAGCCAGACCTTCGATCCCAACAGCCAGGTCGTCCGCTCGACCCAGACCGTGCAGGAGCAGGACCGCAGCCAGGACAGCAACGGCGAACCGCCGGTCACCGCCGAACAGAACCTGCCGCAGCGCGACGTGCGCGCCCAGCCCCAGGGGCCGCAATCCTCCAACGACAGCAAGCGGCAGGAGGAGACCGTCAACTACGAGATCTCCAACATCAGCCGCGAGACGGTGATCGAGCCGGGCGACGTCCGCCGCCTCAGCGTCGCCGTGCTGGTCAACGGCACCTGGAAGACCGCCGCCGATGGCACCCGCCAGTACGAGCCGCGCAGCGCGGAAGAACTGCAGCGCCTGACCGAACTGGTCCGCTCCGCCATGGGCTTCAGCGAGGCGCGCGGCGACCGGGTGACGGTGGACAATCTGGAGTTCGTCGATCTGGCGCCCGACCTGACGCCGCGCCCGTTGGGCGACGAGATCGCCGAGACGCTGAGCCGCAACGTCATGACGCTGATCCAGTGGGTGATCCTGCTGGTGCTGTCCGCCCTGGTCATCCTGGTCGGCCTGCGTCCGCTGATCCGCCGCGTCTTCCCGGCGCCCGAACCGGTGGTGGCGGAAGCACCCGCCCCGGCCTTGGCCGCGCCCACAGCGGGCGCCATGCCGCAGCTGACCGGCCCGGCCATGGCCTCGGCCGCCGCGGCCGGCGGCGGCGCGGCGCTGGCCGACGGCGGGGAGGGCGATGCGGCCGCCCTTGCCGCCGCGTCGATGGCGCCGCAGCTGGGCATCGAGGAGACCATGGACCAGCTGATCGAACTGCGCACGGTGGAGGGCCGGGTCCGCGCCTCCTCCATCCGGCGGCTGGGCGAACTGGTCGACCAGTATCCCGACGAGGCCATCGATATCCTGCGCTCCTGGCTCTATGAGGAGGTGGCGTGATGGCCGCCTACCCGCGCTACCGCTTCGACCACGGCTTCGGTGCGCCCATCCCGGCGGCGGAACCGGAGGCGGTGGAGGCGGCCGATCCGCTCGACCTTCCCACCCTGTCGGAGCGCGAGCATCAGGATGCCCTTGCGCGAGCCCGCGCGAGTGCGCTGGCCGAGGGGCTCGCCCAAGGCCGGGCCGAGGGCGAGCGTGCCGCCGCCCGCAGGATCGAGGCGGAGCTTGCCGCCACCCTGGACCGGCTGGCGCAGCGGATGGCGGCGCTCGATGCCGACCATGCCGCCCTGATGGAACGGCTGGAGGCCCAGGGCGCCTTCGTGCTGGTGGCGCTGGTCCGCCGGATGGTGCCGCAGCTGCTCGATCATGTGGCGCGCGGGGAGGTGGAGCGGCTTGCCGCCGACGCCCTGCGCGCCGCCGGCCAGTCCCCGGTCCTCACCCTGCGCCTGCACCCGTCGCTCTGTCCCCCGCTGGAAGAACGGCTGGCCGTGCAGACCCTCTTCCGCGGCCGCATCGACATCCAGGGCGATCCGGCGCTCGCCGTCGGCGCTTTGGAAGCGAGCTGGGGCGCCGGCTCCGTCCGCCGCGACCCTGCTGCCTTCGAGGCCGCCGTCGCATCACTCGCCGACCGTGCCGTCGCCGCCCTGCTGCCGGCGCTGTCCCCCGACATGACCTAAACGATCCGAAGCGAGAACCCTCATGCCTCCTTTGAACCTCGACATGCTCGACGACGATCCCAAGCAGGCTGAAAAGGCTGTCGAAAAGACCTTCGATGGCCCGATGAACGCCATCTATAACGTTCCGGTCGACGTGCAGGTCGTGCTGGGCCGCACCAGCATGCTGGTGGCGCAGCTTCTGAAGCTCGGCCGCGGCGCGGTGCTGGAACTGGAGCGCAAGGTGGACGAACCGGTGGAGGTGCTGGTCAACCACCGCCTCGTCGCGCGCGGCGAAGTGGTGATCGTCGAGGACCAGCGGCTGGGCGTCACCCTGACCGAGATCGTGCGGACGGAGCTGGAGATCGACTGAGGGGCGTTAGACCCCCACCTAACCTCCCCCGCTGAGCGGGGGAGGGACTGCCGCTAGAGCACCGACAAAGCTCCTGTCTCCCTCCCCTGCAAAGCGGGGGAGGGTCGGGGTGGGGGCATTCGAAGCCGACACCTCCACTCCTCCCGAAAGCCCCCATGCGTCTCCGTACCCTCATCCTCCTCGCCCTGATCCTTGCCGCCGGCCCTGCCGCGGCGGCGCCGCTTGACCTCGATCTCGGTGCGCTGGGGTCGATGGCGGACGGGGCGAGCCTGTCGGGGCGGATCGTCCAGGGCATCGTGCTGCTGACGGTGCTCAGCGTGGCGCCGGGGCTGCTGATCATGGTGACCTGCTTCACCCGGATCATCGTCGTGCTGTCGCTGCTGCGCTCCGCCCTCGGCCTGCAGCAGTCGCCGCCGAACATGGTGCTGGTCAGCCTCGCCATGTTCCTGACCTTCCACATCATGGGGCCGACGATGGACAGCGCCTGGCAGGAGGGGTTGCGCCCGCTGCTGAACGAGCAGGTGACGCAGGAGCAGGGGCTGGAGCGTATGATCGAGCCGTTCCGCGGCTTCATGGCCTCCCATGTCCGCGAACGCGACCTTGCCGCCTTCGCCGCCTTCACCGCCAAGCCGAAGCCGGCCGGCGAGGACTCCGCACCGGCGGGGCCAACGGAGAGGGACGCGCGGCCGGTGACAGCGGAGAGCGTCGATCTCAGGCTGCTGATGCCGGCCTTCCTGCTGTCGGAGCTGCGCCGCGCCTTCGAGATCGGTTTCCTGCTGTTCCTGCCCTTCCTGGTGATCGATATGGTCGTGGCGGCGATCCTGATGGCGATGGGCATGATGATGCTGCCGCCGGTGATGATCGCGCTGCCCTTCAAGATCATCTTCTTCGTGCTGACCGACGGCTGGTTCCTGATCGCCGGCAGCCTGATCCGCTCCTACGGGGTGTGAGGATGGACGAGTCCTCCGCCATTCCCGCCGGACCGCCGGCCAGTCTCGCCGACAGCATTCTGGCGCTCGCCCGGCGCCGCGGTGCTGCCGTGCCGGAGGACGGATCGATCGCCGGGGTGCTCGCCGCCATCGATCCCAACCCGTTGATCCCGCATCCGCTGCTGCTGGTGGCCGGCGCGGTGATGGCGGTCGCTTTCCGCCACGACCGCGCGCTGGCCCTGCCGCCGGCCGACGGACCCGACGCACCGTCATCTTCCGCAGCCTCCGCCGACCTTTCCTTCTGAGGTGCCGCCATGGGAACGCCGATCAAGATCCGTGAGAATTACAAGAGCCTGAGCGGCGTCGAGAAAAGCGCCGTCATCTTCCTGGCGCTGGGCGAGGAGCGCGGCTCGCGGCTGATGGAGCGGCTGGACGAGGACGAGATTCGCCTCGTCAGCCGGTCGATGGCCACGCTCGGCAACGTCACCTCCAATCTGGTGGAGACGCTGATGCGCATCTTCACCGAACGCTTCGCCAACGCCGGATCGGTCGTCGGCTCCTACGACAGCACGGAGCGGATGCTGAACCGCTTCCTGCCGGCCGACCGCGTGACGGAGATCATGGGCGAGATCCGCGGTCCCGCCGGCCGCACCATGTGGGAGAAGATGTCCAACGTGAACGAGGGGGTGCTCGCCAGCTACCTTGCCGGCGAATATCCCCAGACGGCCGCGGTCATCCTGTCCAAGATGCGCCCCGACCATGCCGCCAAGGTGCTGGTGCTGCTGCCTCCGGCCATCCGTACCGAGGTGATCGAGCGCATGATCCAGATCGAATCGGTCCAGCGCGAGGTGCTGCTCGACATCGAATCGATCCTGCACAACGAGTTCATGGCGAATTACGCCCGCACCCACGGCAACGATTCGCTGGAGCGGATGGCCGACATCTTCAACCGCATCGACCGCGAGACGCTGACCGAGATCTTCGACGACCTGGAAACGGTGATGCCGGAGCCGACCCAGCGCATCAAGCAGCTGATGTTCACCTTCGAGGATTTGATGCGGCTGGATCGCGTCTCGCTGCAGGCGGTGATCCGCCGCTGCGACACCGGCCAGCTCGCCATTGCGCTGAAGGGCGCACCCGTGGCGCAGCGCGACCATTTCCTGTCGGTCCTGTCGGAACGCGCCCGCATGATCCTGCTGGACGAGATCGAGAACATGGGCCCCTTGCGCATGCGCGACGTCAACGACGCCCAGGCCGAGATCGTCCGTACCGCCAAGGCGATGGCCGACGACGGCACCATCATCATCCCGCAATCCGACGACGTCGACACGGTGGTCTATTGAGCGGGGCGCGCCGGATGGGAAGTTCCTGAATGGCCGGGCGTGACCTCGTTCCCCGGCAGGTGCCGCCACCCGCCCTGCTGGCGGCGCGCTTCGCCGCGATGCCGGCCGCCATGCCCGCCGCGTCGGGGGATGCCGGCGACGGGTCTGGAGACGGCTCCGAGGCCGGGCCGCTGGTGCGGCGGCTGCTCGACCTGCTCGACACGCTGGCGCCGGCCGACGCGGCTTTGGCACGGGGATGCCTGCCGCGTTGCGATTCAACCTTCGGCGCCGGGCTCGCCCTGTTCCTTGCGGCGACGGCCGGCGGCTGCCGCGACTGGATCAGCGCCGATGCTGCGGACGAACTGTCGGACCTTGACGGCGGATTGCTGATCGACGAGTGCGAGCGGGCGCTGGCCGCGCGCTTCCAGCCAGTCGAAGGGCGGGTGTGGCGGTTGTCGCACGTGCCGCTGCTGGACGGCGACGACGGGCTGCTGTGCGCGGTCGGGATCGAAGACGGGCCGTCCGACCGCGTTACCCTGGTGCTTCAAGCACGGCCGCAGCGGCTGGGACCGGTGCAGCTGATGGCGACGCTGGGCGGGCGCCGGCTGGACGTGACACTGCGGCTGGCGGCCGGACTGCCGTCGTCGGCGCTGGCCGATCTGCATGAGACTTTCAGCGCCGCCCTGGCCGATTGCCGGATCGACGGCGCGCTGACCGTCGGCCCGCTGGCCGACGCCTGGCTGGGGCTGGACCGGCCGCTTTCGTCCGATATCGCCCTTTGATCGAATCCCCTCTCCCCGCTGTCAAATCTCAGCCGACGGCCTGACCAGAGTCGGCGCTGACTGTACCGGTGCCGAAGTCGCCCCCGGAGCGGGGAGTGGCGGCGGCAGAGTTTGCAGCGATGCGCGGGCGGCCTCGCGCAGAGGGGTGAAGCCGTCTTCCGGGAAGCGGCGAATCAGCGTCCGATAGGATGCACGCGCGACCTCCGGGCAGCCCAGGATCCGGAACTGGTCGCCCTGGCGCAGCAGTGCCACGGCCTCGTCGGTCTTCGGATGGCCGGCGATGGAGGACGCCACCGCATACCACCGGTCGTAGGCCGACCACAGGTCGCGCACGGAATCGCCGTCGCACTTGCCGACGGTGATCGCTTTTTCAAGGGCTTGCCGGTAGTCGCTGTCGGGGGCCTGCGACACCTGCGCACAACCGGCGAGGGCGAGCAGGCAAGCAGTGGCTGCGGCCGCCGGAATGACGGACGCCTTCGTTCCGGACATGGAACCTCCTCAAACGCGGATGCCCGGCGACCGTAGGGCAACAGGGTTAAACCAGCGTTCATGTTTGTAAGCGCCGGCTTTCGCCTTCTTCACTACCGTTAACCATAGACGTCGAACGAATTAATGATTGCTTGTGGCGATCACTGCAGAATCAACTCGGATTTCAAAGTAAAACCGCGGATGAATAAAAATTTATCTGGTATTTAGTCGTATGAAACCCTTAAAACGGCGTAAAACGTTACCCCCGGCTATGTCTATCCGGGTACCTCATTTTGTTGACACATCGCCTTTCGATAGGTTCTTTTGGGGCTGTGATAAGCATGTGACATGAACGCAATTGCGTAAAAAACAATGCTTTATCTGCGCTTGCTCGACCATGGAGAATCCAATGCAGGCTTTGCTGATTGAGCCAGCCGATCTGATTGCCGATGCCATCGGCAAGCAACTTGCCCTGTGCAAGGTTAACCATGACCGCGTGGACCTGAATGGCCTGCGCGAACTGGTGGGCGGACATGGCTCCGTCGAGATCGGACATGACGCCATCATCATCGGCGATGTCGGCGATACCGAAGCCTGCGTGGCGATGCTCCGGGCCCGCAACGTCACCGCCGCGATCATCTGCCTGATCGAGCGCCGTTGCGCCAACACCACCGCCGGCATCCTGCGGGCCGGTGCGGACGACGTGCTGGTGAAGCCGGTGGTCAGCACCGAGATCCGCGCCCGGCTGGAGGCGATCCGCCGCCGGTCCTACGGGCTGACCAGCAACGCGGTGTCGGTCGGCCGGCTGACCGTCTTCCTCGACGGGCGCGACCCGGAGGTGGATGGAGAACGGCTGCGCCTCAGCCAGCGGGAACATGCGATCCTGTCGGTGCTCGCCCTCAACCACCGCCGCGTGGTGTCGAAGGAGCATATCTACGAGGAGGTCTACGGCCTGTCCGGCTCCGACCCGCTCGACAAGGTGATCGACGTCTACATCTGCAAGCTGCGCAAGAAGATCGACATGGCGACCGGCGGCGGCCGCTACATCGAGACGGTCTATGGCCGCGGCTACAAGTTCGAGGCACCGCCCGACCATGTCGCTCCCGACCGCGCCAAGCTGATGCTGGACCGCTGGTCGAGCGCCGGCGGGCTGGCCGGCCCCCGCGTGCCCTTCATCCCGCCGGTGGCGCCGCGCGCCGCGGCCCGTGTGGTCGGGCGCTGACAGCGCCTGAATCGCTCCGTCATTCCGTCCGTCCCAAAGCGTCCGATTTTTTACCCCGGCTTAAACCGGCTCCGTCATCCTGATTTTGCCGCTCGCGCCCCCGCATAGAAGATCGGGAAGGCCGGCGCGAATGGCCCCGGCGTCAGAAAGGCGCCATGCATCTCGCGAATGGAGATACCCATGGCCTCGATTATGACGAACACCTCCGCCATGACCGCGCTGCAGACCCTGCGTCGCGTGACCGGGGATCTGGAGACCACGCAGGACCGCATCTCGACCGGCCTGAAGGTCAACAACGCCAAGGACAACGCCGCCTACTGGTCGATCGCCACGACCATGAAGGCCGACGTCGCCGGCTTCAAGGCGGTGAAGGAGTCGCTGGAGCTGGGTTCGGGCACCACCAACACCGCGTCGGTGGCGTCCAAGAACATCGTCGAGAACCTGCAGACGCTGAAGGCCCGCGTCATCGCCGGCCAGACCAACGGCGTCGACAAGACCCTGATCCAGAACGACGTCGACCAGCTGGTGAAGCTGATCAAGGGCGCCGCCGCCGATGCCTCCTTCAACGGCGACAACCTGCTGCGCGTCACCTACTCCAACGACGGCACGGCCAAGGACAAGAACGTCTCGATCCTGGCCTCGCTGAGCCGCAGCGACAGCACGGTCGACCCGAGCTACATCGAATTCCAGCGCCAGGACATGCGCGTGGAATCGATCGTCGGCAAGGCCACCATCGAGCAGCAGGTCGATTCGACCAATGACCTGAAGGCGTCGGTCGGCATCAAGCTGGGCGCGCCGGACACCACCTTCATCGATGGCCAGAACCTGGGCCTCGGCGCCCTGACGCTGACGGTCACCAAGGAAGACGGCAGCAAGGTCGACGTGTCGGTGGACCTGTCGGCGCAGACCTACGACACCGACCTCGCCACCACCCAGGGCAACATCGAGACGGCCGTCAACGCCGCCCTGACCACGGCCGGCGCCGACTTCCAGGTCGCCTTCAACGGCGACACGCTGGAATTCACCGACCAGGACGTGAACACCGACGGCAACTTCACCGCCCAGATCTCCGGTCTGTGGGTCGGTTCGAAGGAAAGCGACGCCTTCGGCGGCCTCGCCGATCTGACCCAGATCGACGTGGTCAACAACTCCAAGAAGTCGCTGGAAGTCATCAACTCGCTGCTCGACAGCGCCATCGGCAAGGCGTCGGTGATCGGCTCGATCGAGAACCGGGTGTCGGTGCAGAACGACTTCGTCTCGAAGCTGACCGACTCGATGAACAAGGGCATCGGCGCACTGGTCGACGCCGACATGAACGAGGAATCGAGCCGCCTGCAGGCCCTCCAGGTCCAGCAGCAGCTTGCCATCCAGGCTCTGTCGATCGCCAACCAGGGCCCGCAGAACATCCTGTCGCTGTTCCGCTAAGTCCCTTCGTGGGTGGTGCCGTCGTCCGAGTGCCCGGACGACGGTGCCGCCCCGTCGGCCATGCCCGTTCACGCCGCCTGCTGCAAGTCGGAGCGGGCATCGCCGACGGCCGGCTTCCCGTCGCCGGGTTTCCACCCGTCCCCCAAGACCCACCGCAACCGGTCCGGCTTCCCGCCGCCAAGGACCCCACCGCAGGGGTGCGCCCATGAGCATCGCCGCCTACCACCGGACCATCGCCGAGTGCGACGATCCGCGAAAGATCGAATACCGGGTGTTCCTGCGGATCACCCTGGCGTTGGAAAACAACCGCCATGCCGACTGGCGCTGCGCCGAGCTGAAGGACGCGCTGTGGCGGAACCTGGAGCTGTGGAACGCGTTGCGCGCCGACCTGCTGGAGGATGGCAATGCCCTGCCGGAAGCGTTGCGCGCCGGGCTGGTCTCGCTGTCCTTCGCGGTGAACCGCAACACCCAGCGCGTTCTGCGCGGCGAGGGCGGCATCGATCTGCTGATCCACATCAACCGGTCGGTCATGCAGGGCCTGCAGGGTGCCGCCCAGCAGCCGGCACGGGAGCTGGCCACGGAGGAACTGTCCTATGGCACTTAAGCTCCGCCTCAAGCCGTGCGAGCGGGTGGTCATCAACGGCTGCGTCGTGCAGAACGAGAATCGCCGCTACACCCTGACGATCTCCAATTTCGCGCAGATCATCCGCGGCAGCGACATCCTGCAGGAAGAGGATGCGGTGACCCCGGTGCGCCGCGCCTATTTCCTGATCCAGAGCATGCTGCTGGACCCGGCCACGGCCGCCGCCGGCAGCGGTGCGGTGGCGGAGATGATGGCGCAGCTCTACACCACCTTCACCCGCCCCGACATCCAGGACCGCATCGCCGGCGCCATGGGTCATGTGGGCGAGCGCGACTATTACAAGGCGCTCTCCGCCCTGCGCCCGGTGATGGAATATGAGGGGACGCTGCTGTCGGCGGCCAATGCGGCGCCGGCGGTGTCGATCCAGGCGGCCCAGGCGGTGCAGATCGACCGTCACGCGGGAGGATGACGTCATGTCCACCCCTGTCGCCGGCGTGACCGGCCCGAGCGGCGAACGCTCCCCCGCCAGCGCCGACATCATCGCCGAGGCCCGCCAGCGGCAGGCCGACCGTCTCCGTGCCGCCCAGGCCGAGACGACCAAGCCGGCGGAGGTGGTGGAGCGCAGCGCGAAGACGGACGCCGCGGAGGCGGAACCCAAGCATGCGGCCCGGCCCTACCGGGTCAACCTCGACCCCGACACGAGTCGACTCTACACCGAGGTGCTCGATACCGCGACGGGGGAGGTGATCATGCGCATCCCCGCCAGCTACGGGGCGGAAACCGACGCCGCCGACGAGGAACCGGCCGTTCCGCGCGACGGCAGCGAAATCGGGGCCGGGATCAGGGCCGGGATCAGGGAGGTGAAGGCATGACCACCCTCGTCGACCTCCGCGTCGTCAGCCGCAACCACGACCGCTACGAACAGGCGGTGCGCAGCCGGCCGGCGGTGCAGCGGGCCATCTCCTATTTCCAGGAGAATATCGGCAAGGTCTCCAGCACCGAAGAGTTCATGAAGGACGACAAGCTCTATCGCTTCGTCCTGGAGGCGTTCGACCTGGGCAGTCAGGCGAAGTCGCGCGGCCTGATCCGCAAGGTGCTGGAGGAGGGGGTCAACGACCAGTACTCCACCGCCAACCGGATGAGCGACACCAAGTTCCGGGAGATGGCGACCATCCTCGGATTTGCCGAGAATGACGGCGCCAACCTGAAGCAGCCTGCCGTCGTCCAGGCGATCATCGACCGCTATGTCAACGTGACGCTGGAGGTGGAGTCCGAGACCACCAACCCGGCGGTCCGCCTGGGTCTCTATTTCCAGCGGCGGTCGGGCAACATCAACAACTGGTATCAGGTGATGGCCGACAATGCCCTGCGCAAGGTGGTCTACACCGCGCTCGGCCTGCCGGACCAGACGGCGCTGCTGGACGTCGACAAGCAGAAGGCGCTGCTGGAGAAGCGGATGGACATCGCGGACCTGAAGAATCCGCAGAAGGTCGCCAAGTTCCTCGACCGTTTCGCCGCGATGTACGACATGCAGAACGGCGGCGCGACCGCCACGGCGGCCATGCCGTCGATCGGACCGATCTCCCGCAGCGGGCGCGCGTCGGTCATCTCCATCGATCCGTCCATCACCATGACGCTGATGAGATTCCCGCGCTTCTGACAGGCCCGCGGGGCTCGGCAGAGGGGAGAACCCAGCCTTGCCGCCAGCCGGCACCCCACAGGACAGACCGGGACGGGACCGCATCCGGCCGCCCGCCACCACCGGAGCGGCGGCGGTGCGGCTGAAGCCGCCGGCCTCCTCGGAGGAGGATGAAGCGCGCGATGCGCTGCACATCCTGCCGCTGTCGATCCTGCCGCTGGAAACGCCCGGCCTGCGCCGCGCCCGGCTGATCAAGAATGTCCGGCTGGAGACGGTGGCGGAGCTGTTCAACGACGCCCAGACCGGCAGCGGCCAGATCGGCATCAACCAGCTGCCCAAATGCTTCGGCATCGACGATCCGCAGTTCCGCCGCGACCTGCGCAAGATCGCGCAGATCGCCGAAGCGGCCAGCTTCGACGTCTACAGCCTTCGGCTGGAGCTGCGCCGGCTGAACATCGACGTCGACGATTCCGATGCCTTGCGGCTGTCGCAGGCCAAGCGGGCGGAATTGACCAGCTACATGCGCGTCTTCACCCGGCCGCTGATCGAGCATGTCTACGGCATCCAATGCTCCGAAATCGCCAGCATGGACGAGCTGATCCGCCTGTTCGCCCAGCCCGACGTGGAGGAGGCGCGGCGCCGGCTGCAGATGACCGCCGACCGGCTCGACATCCCGCTGCAGGAAATTCCCGCCTTCCTGGAGGAATATGCCGACATCTTCCTGTCGCTGGCCTATTTCAAGCGCTGCCTGGACGACATCGTTCCCGACGTGCAGGGCTTTCTCGGCTGGATGGCGGAGCTCTATCAGGTCAGCGAGGTGCGCCGCGACACCCGCCAGGGCCGGATGCTGGACGAGATCGGCCATGACCTGACCGACATCGCCACCTCCATCACCGGGCGCTTCGAGAGCTTCGACAACCGGTCCCGCGATTTCTGGCGCGACATCAACCCGCAGAGCTTCCGCAGCATCCGCGACCTGATCGTCACCCATCACCTGACCATCGGCGGCGTGCTGTGCGGGCTGGCGGTGAAGATGAACCTGTGGAAACACCGCTTCGCCCGCGGCGGCGGCCCGGTCCGCCGGCTGGAATTCATCCGGTCCGAGATCCTGCCCGGTCTGGCCCACATCAAGACCATCGAACAGGCGTCGCGCAACAACCTCGGCGGGTGAGGGGCGGCGTCAGCTCCGCTTGTCGTCGGCGGCGGGGGCCGGCCGCGAGACCACATAGGTGCCGGCCGCCACCATGACCGTCCCGACGCCGCCGAGCACCAGATAGCCCGGCGAGGACAAGGCGAGCACGGTGAAACCGGACGACATGCCGGCGATGGCGAAGACCTTCGCCTTGACGGGAATGGCGCCGCGGTCCTGCCAGTTCCGCACGGCATGGCCGAAGCGCGGATCGTTGCGCAGGCGCTCGCGCAGGGCCGGATTGCTGCGGGCATAGGCCCAGCCGGCCACCAGCAGAAAAGGAACCGTGGGCAGAACCGGCAGGACCGCGCCGGCCGTGGCGAGACCGACCGCGGAATGGCCGATCAGCAGCCAGAGCCACCGCCGGCTGCGCGGCGTGCCGGCATTGTCTCCCTCACCACGATTCTCGCCGTTGTCCGCCACCTGACCACCCGCGATTCGAAGCCGGCGGGAATCGTAGCATGGCTGTCCATCGCCGCTCCAGGGCATCCGGCGGCATTTCCGGAGCTGTTTCAATACCGGGGAGAATCACCCAGCCTTGCGGAGCGCCCCCGGCGCGCCGGCGTTGGCGGTCGCCTCCAGGCTGTAGAGCTTCGCCAGCAGCTGCGGCGCCGGGCGGTCGTCCGCCGGGACGGCGAGCGCCGCCGCCGCGGTTTCGGTGGCGGGAGACTTGCGCCGCAGGGCTTCCGCCAGCGCCTGGGGGGAGGGGAGGGCGGGATCGGCACCATCGCCGGACCCGGCGTTCATCCAGGGCAGCGCCCCAATCGCCTTGCCGTCCGCCAGTGTCGTCGCGGGGCCGGCGTCATCCTCCAGCAGGCCGCCGATATGGCCCAGGACGCTGTCGCCCGTGACCTCCTCGAACGCCACCATGGCGGCGCTGCCGATCAGGCCGGGCAGGCCGCCGAACAGGAAGCCGCCGGCCAGCCGGGCGGGGATCGAGATGCTCTCTCCCGTCGCCTCGCGGTAGACCGACGACACCACCGGCAACTGCTGCAGCGGGTTGACCGCGTCCACCAGATCGTCGAAGCCGAGGCTCATCTTGTCGTCCAGGCTTTCCGCCTTTTCCTTGCGGGCCGGCTGTGCCGTGGGCGGGGTGACGGCCTGGGCGGCCAGCCGGGTATTGACGCTCATGCTTGGTCTCCGATGGCGGCGAGCAGCGCGTCCAGGCGCGCGAAGCTGTCGGCGGATGGGGAGGGGTCGTCCTTGCCCTGGCTCAGGAACTCCTCCAGCCGCGGGTGCAGGTCGATGGCGGCGTCGGTCTCCGGATCGGTGCCGCGCTTGTAGGCGCCGAGCCGGATCATCTCCTTCATGCCGTCATAGGTGGCGGCCAGCGCGCGGGCGCGGCCGACGATGCGGTTCTCCCGCGCGTCGTGGCAGCCGGGCAGGCTGCGCGACACGCTGCGCAGCAGGTTGACGGCGGGATAGCGCCCCTGTTCGGCGATCCTGCGGTCGAGAACCAGATGCCCGTCCAGGATGCCGCGCACCGCGTCGGCGATGGGCTCGTCATGGTCGTCGCCGTCGACCAGAACGGTGAAGATTGCGGTGATGTCCCCCTCTCCACCTCCTTCCGGGCCGGGACCGGCGCGTTCCAGCAGGCGGGGCAGTTCGGCGAAGACGCTGGGCGGATAGCTCTTGGCGGTCGGCGGTTCGCCGGCAGCCAGCCCGATCTCGCGCTGGGCCATGGCGAAGCGGGTGACGCTGTCCATCAGGCAGAGAACGTGCTTGCCCCCCTGGCCTCCGGAGTCCCGCATCTCCTCCGCCACCGTCATGCAGAGCAGGGCGGCCTGCCGGCGCATCAGCGGCGGCTCGTCGGAGGTGGCGACGATGACGACGGAGCGCGCCAGCCCCTCCGGTCCCAGATCGTCCTGGATGAATTCGCGCACCTCGCGGCCGCGCTCGCCGATCAGGCCGATGACGATGGCGTCGGCCTCGGCATGGCGGGCGACCATCGCCAGCAGGGTCGATTTGCCGACGCCCGATCCGGCGAAGACACCCAGACGCTGGCCGCGGCACAGCGGCACGAAACTGTCGATCACCCGGATGCCGCTGTCCAGCCGCTTCCCCACCCGGCGCCGGGCGCAAGCGGCCGGCGGCGGCTGGCGCAAGGGCCGCGGGTGTTCGCCATTGACCAGGGGACCCTTGCCGTCGATGGGCTCGCCCAGCGCATTCACCACCCGGCCGAGCCAGCCGGGACCGGGGCGGAGCGTGAAGGCGGTGTCGTCGGTGACGGCGGCGCAGCCTTCCGCCACGCCGTCGAGGTTGTCGAAGGCCATCAGCAGCGAGCGGCCGTTGCGGAACCCGACGGTCTCGCACAGCACGCGGCCGCCGCGCACGGTTTCCGCATGGCATTTGTCGCCGACCGACAGCACGCGCTGCAGCCCGTCGACCTCCAGCGTCATGCCGGCGGCGGAGCGGATTTCCCCGCGCCAGTGGCGCGTCGGCAGCCGTTCGAGTTCCGCCGCCAGTGTGGCGAGTGCCGGCATCGGCGCTGTCTCCATCATGTCAGTCGATGGAGGCAGCCTAGAGGAGGGAATTTAAATCCGGTTTTAAACGGGCGGGTTCATCGTCCGCCTCGTGTTCCGGAGAGATGTGGTGGAACGAGGTCGCAATGGATTTAGGTAAAATCGGTTTCTTTCAGCTTGCCGGTACGCGCCTGGACTATCTGGCGCAGCGGCAGAAGCTGGTCGCCGAGAATGTCGTGAACGCCAACACGCCCGACTACCAGGCGCGAGACCTGAAATCCTTCGACAGCGTGATGGAGGGCATCCGGCCGGTTGAGACCGCCCGGACCTCCGGCCTGCATCTGGCGGGCGCCCGCTCCACCGCCGGCTTCCGCGAGGCGGGCAAGGCCGGCCTGTGGGAAACGACGCCGTCGGGCAACGCGGTGTCGCTGGACCAGGAGATGATCAAGGGCAGCGAGACCCGCGACGCCTTCGCGCTGACCACCAGCCTGTTCCAGCGCAATGTGCAGATGCTGCGCATGGCCTGGAGAAATGGCTGAGGGCGAAACGGCTGACGGTATTCGAGACGGAGACGAGCCATGATGAACGATGTCCTCGGCACCACGCTGAAGATCGCCGGCGCCGGCCTTCAGGCGCAATCGACCCGGCTGCGCGTGGTGGCGGAAAACCTCGCCAACGCCGATTCCACCGCCACCACCAAGGGCGGCGATCCCTATCGCCGCAAGACGGTGTCCTTTGACAGCGTGATGGACCGCGGCGTGGGGGCGGAACTGGTGCAGGTCAAGCAGATCGGACGCGACCGCAGCGACTTCCAGCTCGCCTACGATCCCTCGCACCCGGCAGCCGACGACAAGGGCTATGTCAAGAAGCCAAACGTCCAGCCGCTGGTCGAGATGATGGACATGCGCGAGGCCGGCCGCGCCTTCGAGGCCAGCATGAACGTCATCGAACAGTCGCGCGCGATGATGACCCGCGTCGTCGACCTGCTGCGCAGCTGAGGAACCGTTCCATGATCGAGATGTCCGTCGGCCGCGTCGCCGCCGCCTACGCCGCCAACCGCAGCCCCTTCGTCGCGGGCCTTGCCGAGACCCAGGCGGCGACCTCGCCGCTGTCCGCCACCGGCCAGACCGATGCGGTGGAGGCCAGCGCCGAAAGCGACTTCGGCGGCTTCCTCGACAAGTCGATATCGCAGGCGGTCGACACGCTGAAGGAAAGCGAGCGCGTCTCGCTGGCCGCCGTGTCGGGCAAGGCGAGCGCGCAGGATGTGGTGCGCTCGGTCCTGGCGGCTGAGATGACGGTGCAGAGCGTCGTCGCCATCCGCGACAAGATGGTGCAGGCGTATCAGGAGATCATGCGGATCGCGGTTTGAGTCCTCGCACTTGCCCCCACCCTAACCCTCCCCCGCTCTCAGCGGACCTACGGTCCGCCTGCCGCGTCAGCACAAAGCGGAGCTTTGTGCGAGAGCTGGGCGGGGGAGGGGACAAGTGCTTGTGCGGGAGAGTGGCGGTAGTCCCTCCCCCGCCCAGCGGGGGAGGTTAGGTGGGGGTCTAACTTCGACATTTTCTCCACTTCCTCCATAAGGACCCCCCATGAACCAGGCCGACGTGCTGGAGGTGCTGCGCAGCGGCATCTGGACGACGCTGCTGATCGCCGCGCCGCCGCTGATCGTCGCGGTGCTGGTGGGCGTGACGATTTCGCTGGTGCAGGCGCTGACCCAGGTGCAGGAGATGACGCTGACCTTCGTGCCGAAGATCGTCGCGATCCTGGTGGTGACGGTGCTGGCGCTGCCTTTCATGTATGGCGCGCTCGCCACCTACGCCGACCGGCTGAGCGACCTGATCGTCGCCATCGACTGATGCCGTGGCGATGCGGCGCCCCCTGTTGCGAGCGGTCATCCCCCTTCTCGGGCTGCTCGTAAGTCCGGCCGGCGGTGCGGCGGCGCCGCCGGCCAACAACTCGCAGATCGGGGTGTGGAGCACCGCGCTCTACGCCGCGCCGAAGGCACCGGCCCCTCCGGCGTCACGCAAGGCCTTGCCGCCGGAAGCGCAATGCATCGCCGCCATCCTGGATGCGGAGAAGGCGGCCGGCATCACCGACCATCTGCTGCTGGCGATGGGCTTCACCGAATCCGGCCGGCGGACGGAGGACCGGCTGTTCACCGCTTGGCCTTGGACCGTCAACACCGAAGGGCGGTCCCACTATTTCCCGACGCGCGACGATGCCATCGCCTTCGTGCGTGCGACGCAGGCGCGCGGCGTGCGGTCCATCGACGTCGGCTGCCTTCAGGTGAACCTGCGCTGGCACCCGGACGCCTTCCCCGATCTCGTCACCGCCTTCGATCCGGTCGCCAACGCCCGCTATGCCGCGTCCTTCCTGTCGGCGTTGCGGCGCGACCACGGCTCGCTGGAGAGCGCCATCGCCCGCTACCACTCGTCCCAGTCCGAACGCGGCGAGGCCTATCGCCAGCGGGTGACCGGCAACCTGCGCTGGGTCGCCGGGGCGCTGGGCTATCTGGAGACGCTGGCGGCGGGTCCGGGCGGCGGCGCGGCTTCCTTCACCCCGGCGGAGCGCGGCCGGCTGAGCTTCCTGTCCGGCCTGTTCGCCGACGGCCCGGCCCGGCCGCTGCTGCCGACGCAGTGACAGCTTAAATCCCGGTTTTACCGCACCCTCCTATCGTTGGCGAAAAGCCCTTCCTCCACAAACCCGTCGGGACCTCCATGACCTTCACGGATCACGTCCGCAGCCGGTTCGGCCTGATCGGCGACATCGGCCTGGCGAACCGCGACGTGCTGTTCGCGGTCGGCATCCTGCTGGTGCTGGCGGTGCTGTTCCTGCCGGTGCCGTCCTGGTTCCTCGATCTCGGGCTGGCGCTGTCCTTCTCGGTCGCGGTGCTGGTGCTGATGGTGTCGCTGTGGATTCCGCGGCCGCTGGACTTCTCGTCCTTCCCCACCGTGCTGCTGGTGGTGACGATGCTGCGGCTGGCGCTGAACATCGCATCCACCCGGCTGATCCTCAGCGAAGGGCACAACGGCCACGCCGCCGCCGGCCACGTCATCCAGGGCTTCAGCCAGTTCGTGATGGGCGGCAATTTCGTCATCGGCGTGGTGATCTTCTGCATCCTGGTGGTGATCAACTTCGTGGTCATCACCAAGGGCGCCACCCGCATCGCCGAAGTGGGTGCCCGCTTCACGCTGGACGCCATTCCCGGCAAGCAGATGGCGATCGACGCTGATCTCTCCGCCGGCATGATCGACGAGGTCGAGGCGCGTCGCCGCCGCAAGGAGCTGGAGGACGAAAGCACCTTCTACGGCGCGATGGACGGTGCGTCAAAATTCGTGCGCGGCGACGCGGTGGCCGGGCTGGTCATCACCGTCATCAACGTTCTCGGCGGCATGGCCATCGGCATCGCCCAGAAGGGGATGAGCTTCGAGCACGCCGCCTCCATCTACACCACCCTGACGGTGGGGGACGGGCTGGCGACGCAGATCCCGGCACTGGTGGTGTCGCTGGCCGCCGGTCTGCTGGTGACCAAGGGCGGCAACATCGGCTCCGCCGAAAAGGCGGTGATCGACCAGCTCGGCGCCTACCCGAAGGCGCTGATGGTGGCGTCGGGCCTGCTGGTGGCGCTGGCTATCACGCCCGGCCTGCCGATGGCGCCCTTCCTCGCCATGGGGTCGGCCTTCGCCGTGCTGGGCTGGTACGCGCCGCGCCGCAAGGCCCGCGCCGCGGCGCTCGCCAAGCTGGAGGAAAGCCGCAAGGCGCCGCCCGCCGCGCCCGAAGAGGCGGTGGAGGACATGCTGAAGGTGGACGAGGTGAAGGTGGAGGTCGGCAACCACCTCGTCCCGCTGATCCTGAACAAGAACGGCCCGCTGACCACCAAGGTGAAGACGCTGCGCAAGCGCTTCGCAACCGAGTTCGGCTTTGTCCTGCCGTCGGTGCGCATCAAGGATTCCAGCTTCCTGCCGCCCAAGAGCTACGTCATCAGCATCATGGGGGTGGAGGCCGCGAAGGGGGAGGTGCGTCCGAAGCACCTGCTCGCCATCGACCCCACCGGCGGTGCCGTGCCCGACATCGCCGGCGATCCCACGCGCGAGCCGACCTTCGGCCTGCAGGCCAAGTGGATCGACCCCTCCCGCCATGAGGAGGCGGTGGCGAAGGGGTATACGGTGGTCGACCCCGAAAGCGTCATCACCACCCACCTGACCGAGGTCATCAAGGACAACCTGTCCACCCTGCTGACCTTCGCCGCCTTGCAGAAGCTGATCGACGGTCTGGGCCGCGAGTACCAGAAGCTGATCAACGACATGGTGCCGAGCCAGATCTCGTTGGTCGTGCTCCAGCGCGTGCTCCAGCAGCTTCTGTCGGAGCGGGTGTCGATCCGCAACCTGCCGGCCATCGTCGAAGCGGTGGCGGAGGCGGTCGGCTGGACCCGCCACATCACGCTGATCACCGAACATGTGCGGATGCGGCTGGGCCAGCAGATCCACCAGGGGTTGGCCGGCCCGGACGGCTTCGTGTCGGTCATCGCGCTCAGCCCGCGCTGGGAGCAGGCCCTGCTCGACCACATCGTGGTGGAGGGCGACGACCGCCGCTTCGCGATGCCGCCGAGCCAGGTGCAGGAGTTCCTGACCGCAGTGCGCCTGAAGATCCAGAAGCACGCCACCTCGCAGGTCTGGCCCGCCCTGCTGGTGGGGGCGGAGGTGCGGCCCTTCGTCCGCTCCCTGTTGGAGCGCGTCAGCCCGATGACCCCGGTGCTGAGCCATGCTGAGCTGCACCGCAAGGCGTCGCTCAAGACCATCGATCAGGTCTAGGCCGATGGATGCGCTCAGCCAGTTCCTGAGCCTGGAGATCTACCGCGGGCTCCTCGTACTTGCACGGGTGGCGGCGGCCATCGGGCTGCTGCCGGGCTTCGGCGAGGCGGCGGTGCCGATGCGGGTGCGGGCGGTGCTGGCAATCATCGTCACGCTGGTGCTGCTGCCGGGAGTGGAAGGCCTGCCGGAGCGCATGCCCGACCAGCCGGTGGAGATGCTGCGGGCGTTGGCGGGGGAATCGCTGGTCGGCGCCTATCTGGGGCTCGGCGCCCGGCTGTTCATGGCCGCGCTGCAGACCACCGGCGCGCTGGTGGCGCAGGTGGTGGGGCTCAGCAACCCGTTCTCGATGGAGGCGGCGGGGTTCGAAGGCGGGTCGGTGCTGTCGGGCGTGCTGCTGATCGGCGGGCTGGCGCTGCTGTTCGCATCGGACGTGCATTACCTGATGATCGGGGCGCTGGCGCGCTCCTACGGCTCCTGGCCGGCGGGGGTGTTCCCGGACCTCGGCATGGTCGCCCAGCGCTTCGCCGAGCTGTTGGCGGCGACTTTCCGGCTGGGGGTGGGGCTGGCGGCGCCCTTCATCCTCTACGGGCTGGTGATGAATGTGGCGCTGGGGCTGGTCAACCGGGTCATGCCGGCGATGCCCGTCTATTTCGTCGCGACGCCCGGCGTGCTGATGGTGGGCATGGGCCTGTTCATGGCGACCGCCGGCGCGATGCTGACCGCCTTCGTCGCCGCGCTCGGCGGCTGGCTTTCGGGATCCTGACCGATGGCGGAGCAGGACGACGAGCAGAAGACAGAGGAACCGACAGAGAAGCGCCTGCGCGAGGCGGCGGAGAAAGGCGACGTTCCCCGCGCCCGCGACGTCGGCCTGCTGTCCGCCATGGTCGCGGCCTGGATGATCGTGCTGATGGCGGCGCCCGGCGTGTCGTCGCATCTGTCGGGCCTGCTGCTGCCGCTGATCGAGAATCCCGATGACATCCGCATCGACGGCAGCGCCATCGACGTCATCCACAGCCTGCATTGGCTGATCGTCGGCACGGCGGTGGCCCTGCTGCCGGTGCTGGGCATCCTGCTGGGTGGGGTGGTGGTTTCGGCGCTGGGGCAGGGGCCCTTTCTGGTCGCCTCCGACCGCATCCGGCCGAAATGGTCGCACCTGTCGCCCGCCTCGGGCTGGAAGCGGATGGCCGGACGGCCGGCGCTGATCGAATTCGTCAAGAGCCTGGTCAAGCTCGCCATCATCAGCGCTGCGGCTTGGTATGCGCTGGCGCCCTACATCGCATGGACGGAGGATACTGTGGGCATGGACGTCGCCGGATTGCCCGTGCTGCTGCGGGACGTGACCTTGCGGCTGCTGCTGGCGGTGCTGCTGGCGACCGTCCTGATGGCGGCGGTGGACGTGCTGTGGAACCGCCTGGAATGGCGCCGCCGCCTGCGCATGAGCCACCAGGAGATCAAGGACGAATTCAAGCAGATCGAGGGCGACCCCCACGCCAAGGCTCGCCTGCGCGACATCCGCCGCTCGCGCTCCAAGAAGCGGATGATGGCGAATGTCCCGCGGGCGACGGTGGTCATCACCAACCCCACCCATTTCGCCGTCGCCCTGGAGTATGAGCGCGGCAGGACCGCCGCCCCGATCTGCCTTGCCAAGGGTGCGGACTTGATCGCGCTGCGCATCCGCGCGCTGGCGCAGGAGCACGGCATCCCCATCGTCGAGAACCCCCCGCTCGCCCGCGCCCTCCACGCCTCGGCCGAGGTCGACGCCACCATTCCGCTCCAGCATTATCAGGCGGTGGCGGAGGTCATCACCTATGTGCTGAAGCTGAAGGGCGGTCTGGCGCGGCGGGGGTGAGAATTTGGTAGCAATCGCCTTCTGTTCCACAAGAGGGGTTGCCCTTGCAGGTGCGTTTTTTGGCCGGGACTTGAGCGATTGCATGGGCCATGCCGATAGAATCCCACGGCGCCGCCTCTATGAATCCGGTGTCTGCGGCAGTGCACCGGAGACTTCAAGCGATGAATTCACCATATTGAAACAATTGTCATCGCAGCGCACGTAAAGTAGACTTTTGATCTTCTTCATAAAATCACTAGGCTTGAACGGAATGGAAATCAATGCGCATATTCCTGCATCTGCAGCTTTCTCCGCCATTTTCGGCGTCACAGCAGAGCTGGTGATTACGAATGGGATTATAGATATATGTTTTGTTTTTGCCTCCAGGCATGGATCTTTTGTCTGGCGAAATCTGACCATCTCTAAAAGTTGAAGCGCTTTCTCACGGATTGTGTCTGCGTTTATAATGACAATGCTAATCTCGCTCTCCGAAAGAAGCGAAAGAGCGTCTTCGGTGGAGAGTGAGCGATAGATGTGTTTCAGTTTAAGGCCAGAAAGGGTTCTTTCCATCAATTCGCTGGACGACGCATTGCCGTCGACAATCAAGGCAGTTGTAGATTTAAAATTACACGCCTTGGCACAAATGTTACTATCGATACCCATTGCCGCAAGAACCTGGATGTAAAGTTGCCCTATTGGAATTTGATAATCGGCTGTTAAGATGTGATTAAAGAATGTCCGGGAGAGGTCCTATCTTCCTCAGCCGAATCAATGAGAAACTGCCGCAGGCGCCATTTGTGATCCATTTCGGCAACTCTCCGATAGCCGTCGGATGGACCATTCGCCGAAAGCGTGTTCCACGCTGTTCCATCTTCCGGCGATCACCGCCCTCTCACAGTGCGAGGGAGGGAGCCGTCCGCTATGGTACCCTTGCCATGCCGCCTATCGCGTGCCAGGAACGGGACAGCCTACCCGTGACGTGAAGGGGACCCCAATGCCGCCGCTTTCCGCAAAGCCCGCCGCCAAGGCTGCAGCACCCAAATCGGCCGCCGGGTCGCTGGCCGGCTTCTGCCCCTGGGCGGGGGAGGAGGGGGTGCGGGTCTATCTGCGGCCGGTCGGGTTGATGCCGATCGCCGCCTGGGCCAAGGGGGCGGCGGTGCCGCTGGCCGGCGGGCGCTTCGCCTTCTCCACCGCCGAACTGATCGTCCGCGACGGCCTGCAAGATGGGGCCTCCCGCATCGAGCGCGCCTTCGCGCCGCTGTCGGAGATCATGGCCTGGGCCTGGGAGCGGTCGCGCGCGGTGGCGGAGGCGCTGGACCGCCAGCTCGGCGCCCTGACCCGCGCTCGCGCGCCCTTCGCCGGGCTGGCGCTCGACCGGCCGCTCATCATGGGCATCGTCAACGTGACGCCGGACAGCTTCTCCGACGGCGGCGACTTCCTCGACCCTGCCGCCGCCATCGCCCATGGCGAGGCGATGCTGGCCGCCGGCGCCGACATCCTGGACATCGGCGGCGAATCCACCCGCCCCGGCGCCGCCCCGGTCCCGCCGGAGGAGGAGGAGCGGCGCGTCCTGCCGGTGATCCGCCATTTCGCCGGCAAGGGGGCGGCCGTGTCAGTCGACACCCGCCACGCCCTGGTGATGGAGTCCGCGGCTGCGGCCGGCGCCCGCATCGTCAACGACATCGCCGGGCTGTCTGATCCGGAGGCGCTGCCGGTGGTCGCGCGAACCGCCACCCCGGTTGTGGTGATGCACATGCAGGGTGAGCCCGGCACCATGCAGGCCAACCCCACATACCGCGATGCGGCGCTGGACGTGTTCGACTGGCTGGAGGATCGGGTTGCCCGCTGCGTCGCGGCCGGCGTGCCGGCGGAGCGCATCGCCGTCGATCCCGGCATCGGCTTCGGCAAAAGGACGGAGCACAATCTGGAGATCCTTCGCCACACCGCGCTGTACCATGCGCTGGGCTGCACGGTGCTGATCGGGCTGTCGCGCAAGGGCTTCATCGGCCGCCTGTCGCGTGATGAGCCACCGAAGGAGCGGCTGGCCGGCTCGCTCGCCGCCGGGCTGGAGACGCTGAACCAGGGCGCGCAGATCCTGCGCGTCCACGACGTGGCCGAAACGGCGCAGGCCCGTGCCCTTTGGGAAGGATTGCACCCCCGCTGAGATCCTCTGTAACCCTTCCGCGCAGCCGCCTAAGGGAGCTTGACCCGGCCGGGCTGCCGCGCGAAGAAACATCCTTCGCTTGCGCTTTCGGCCCCGAACCCCGACATCCGGGCCTGAAGACGGTTCCTGCACGAGGTTTTCATGACGCGACACCTGTTCGGCACCGACGGCATCCGTGGCACCGCCAACATCGACCCGATGACCGCCGAAACGGCCCTGCGCGTGGCGATGGCGACCGCGCTGCAGTTCCGCCGCGGCGACCACCGCCACCGGGTGGTGATCGGCAAGGACACCCGCCTGTCCGGCTATCTGCTGGAACCGGCGCTGACCGCCGGCTTCATCTCGATGGGGATGGACGTGGTGCTGGTCGGGCCGCTGCCGACCCCGGCGGTCGCCATGCTGACCCGCTCGCTCCGTGCCGACATGGGCGTGGTGATCTCCGCGTCGCACAACCCTTATCAAGACAACGGCATCAAGCTGTTCGGCCCCGACGGCTACAAGCTGTCGGACGAGGTCGAAGCGGCCATCGAGCGGCGCATGGCGCTGCCCTTCGCCCCCGACCTCGCCGGCCCCGCCGATCTCGGCCGCGCCAGCCGGCTGGACGACGCCACCGGCCGCTACATCGAATATGTGAAGAACACCTTCCCGCGCGGGCTGCGGCTGGACGGGCTGAAGATCGTCGTCGATTGCGCCAACGGCGCCGCCTACAAGGTCGCGCCCAAGGTGCTGTACGAGCTGGGAGCTGATGTGATCCCGGTCGGCGTCAGCCCCGACGGCACCAACATCAACAAGGGCTGCGGCGCCACCGCCACCCAGACGCTGCAGGAGCAGGTGGTTGCCCATGGCGCCCATCTGGGCGTCGCGCTGGACGGCGATGCCGACCGCCTGATCATGGTGGATGAGTCCGGACGCCCGATCGACGGCGACCAGCTGATGAGCCTGATCGCCACCTCCTGGGCACGGTCGCAGACCCTGCGCGGCGGCGGCGTGGTCGCCACCGTGATGTCCAACCTGGGGATGGAACGCCATCTCGGCGGGCTCGGCCTGCATCTGGCCCGCACACCCGTCGGCGACCGTTATGTCGTCGAGATGATGCGCGAGCGCGGCTACAATGTCGGCGGCGAACAGTCGGGCCATGTCGTGCTGTCCGACTATTCCACCACCGGCGACGGGCTGATCGCCGCGCTTCAGGTGCTGGCGGTGCTGATCCAGGCCGAAGGCCGGTCGGCCAGCGAGGTCTGCCGGGTGTTCGATCCGGTGCCGCAGAAGCTGACCAACGTCCGCTTCGCCGCCGGAAGCAAGCCGCTGGAGGATGCCGTCGTCCAGCAGGCGATCAAGGAGGGCGAGGCGCGTCTGGCGTCGAGCGGCCGTATCCTGATCCGAAAGTCCGGCACCGAACCGGTCATCCGCGTGATGGCGGAGGGCGACGACGAGGCACTGGTCCATGGCGTCGTCGGCGACATCGCCGATGCCATCCGCGCCAGCGCCGCCCGCAGCCTGGAGGCCGCGCAATGACCGGCGGTCCGGAAAAGACCGGTACGGTGAAGGGCCGCGTCCTGATCGTCGCCGGGTCGGATTCCGGCGGCGGTGCCGGCATCCAGGCCGACATCAAGGCGGTCAGTGCGCTCGGCGCCTATGGGATGACTGCCATCTCCGCGCTGACGGCGCAGAACACCACCGGCGTCTATGGCGTGGTGCCGGTCGATCCGGCCTTCGTCGCCTTGCAGATGAAGGTGGTGCTGGAGGATATCGGTGCCGACGCAGTGAAGATCGGCATGCTCGCCAATGCCCCCGTCATCGAAGCGGTGGCGGCGGAGTATGAGGCCCGCGCGGTCAACGTGCCGCTGGTGCTCGATCCCGTGATGATCGCCAAGAGCGGCCATCATCTGCTCGATCCCGACGCCGTTGTGACCCTGCGCAAGCGCCTGCTGCCGCTGGCCGAGGTGGTGACGCCCAATCTGCCGGAGGCGGAGGCGCTGACCGACCTGCCGATCCGCGACCTGGACGACATGCGCCGCGCGGCGGAACTGATGCTGAGCTTCGGCCCGAAATCGGTGCTGCTGAAGGGCGGACACCTGGAGGATGACAGCCTCTACGACCTGCTGCTGACGGAAGAGGGCGAGACGGTGTTCGAGGGCCGGCGCGTCCACACGCCGCACACCCACGGCACCGGCTGCACCTTGTCGTCGGCGATTGCCGCGGGGCTGGCTCAGGGTCTCGGCACGCGCGACGCGGTGGCGCGGGCGCGGCGGTATGTTGAGACGGCGATCCTGACCGCGCCGGGGCTGGGCCACGGTCACGGGCCGCTCAACCACCTGCACACGGTGCGGGAGTTTCGGTGAAGGTGGCGGGGGGACTCGGCGGAGAGAAAGCGCAACGGATTTGGCGGGCTGTTTTCCCGTGAGCCTCCCTCTCGCGCTCGGGTTTGTTGTAGCCGATCCACCCCGATGCCCCGCGTTATGACGCGTGGCGTTCTCCAAATCGCTGTTCGAATTCATCCGAGTTCATGTCATCAACTGCTTGCCATGCCCCACGGACAGCGGAATCCCGTGCCGATTCGGCGGCGGTTGCCATTTGATGGACCTGTTTCAACGCGCGCAATCGACCGACCGACGTGCATGTGTCCTCATAGCCGCGGCTGATCAGGAAGCTGGATTTCTCGCTATTGAAGCTCAGGAGATCCGACACCGGGTCATCCCGGTTTATTGGCATCTGAAGTGCGATCTCGATGATTTCGGTGTCCGGAAATTTCCGGCGGTTCCATAGAGTGGCTTCGCTCAGGTGGGAGACGATAAGGTGTGTACACCCGGCATCCACAAGCGGGGTTGCCGGCGTATTGCCCTGGCAACTCGCGCCCCCACCAATCCCGCCATCTACATACATCCGGTCGCCCACCCTCTGGGGGCCAAACAGCAGCGGTATTGCGGCAGATGCCAGAATGGCTTGAATGCGCCTGTCGGGTGCCAAACTCTGGATATCCAGAAACTCCGACTCCGCGGTGGGCAGATCGAGCACTTTGGCGATCCCTGCGAGGGTATCGGCCAGAATCCCGTTGGAGCGGAAGACAGAAACATAGAACGGTCGTCCTTTGGACACCGCGTCCTGATCAAGAACATCGTGCAGGATTTTCCGGATCGGGCCATCGCTCAACAGGGAAATCTCGCTTTGGATCGCATCAAAGGCGAGTCCAAGCAAGCGAGGATTGAAAGGCAGGGAGTCCTTCAACGTCTTGAGAACCGGCAGTTGGATGCCGGTCGCCAGCAGAAGCTGAAAGAGGCCGGGCACATTGGGATGCAGCGGCGACTGGATGCCCAGGGCTTCCCACAGTTCCGTCAGCGTGTCCGCCGCCCGCCGCAACGAAGAGGCGGATGCCACGACGGACCCGTTCAGCGCCCCGATGCTGGCACCCGCCACCATGTCGATGCCGATTTGCAAGTCGTCGAGGGCCCTGACCACGCCGGCATGATAGGCGCCCAACGCCCCGCCGCCCGACAGCACCAAGCCGACGCGCGGTCTGGAAGCACGTTCATTTCCAGCTGCAGCCGTCATCATGATTGCGTCTCCTGCGCATCCTGGTTGGAACCGGACGCACTTGACCGCCATTGGGGCCGCGTCAACGCCTCCTCGTTCATCCGCATGGCGACCTGTTCGCTGGTCAGAAGGCGCGGCAAGTGTATCGGGAATTCGGTTCCCGACGAGAACCGGGCCGCCGTCCAAACCAATGGCTCCTCCTCCGCTCGCGCCCAATCTCCAACACAGGCGATTGCTTGCAGCAGATCGGGGGCGGCGGCGTGATCCTGGATAGACAGCCAGGCATGAACTGAGATTACCCGGTCACGGTCACGGCCTCCCATACCCAAGGCGGCCCGGGAGATGCGGCGGGCTTCCTCGATGGCGATGCGGCGTAGGCCGTCCGCCCGTTCGGGATGCGCACGGCAATAATGACCGAAATCCCCCCAGTACAGCTGGTCGAAGACGATGAAGATCTGCGTCAGCAAAGGAACGTGATTGAAACGCCCGGCTTCCCACGCCGCCATCACCAATGTCCGCTGATCGTCGGCGCGGTCCTTGAAATCCAGACGGCGCACCTCCTGCGTCAGATCGGCCATCCGGGCGGCGATGTCCTGGCGGGCGCGATCCAAGGCCACCAATGCGGTGCGGGTCTGCCCCAGCTTTTCCGTCAGACGCTCGACGGTTTCGCCGAGGGCAGACACCGCGAGATCGCTGCGCGATTGCCGGAGGGTAAGGTCGGTCAGCCATCCCACCGCAGCTTCCAGCCCGTCGACCAAGTGATCATTGATCTGCTGCTGTCGGGTCGCTCCTGTACCGGTGATTGCGGCCCAGCAGCGCGACAGCAGATCGGAATGCTCAGCCTGATAGGTGGTTTTCTGGCGAGCGACCAGCAACCCGTTCGCACAATCCGTCAGCATCTTGTCGGTCAGATGCGGACAATAAGCGGAAACCTCGGGCGCGATCGCCGACGAGCCGGGGTCGTTAAGGTCAGGTGCGCTCATTGGATTTCCTGTTCGAGGGCAGTCAGGAAGTTGGCCAGGGCGACCGTTTCAAGCTTCAGAATTTTTTTTTGCGCCGAAAGAAGTTCCAGAATTCTTTGCTGAGCATCCCGGAGCTTGCGTTTGTCGGCCTTGGACGCCAGCAGATCGCCTCGGATTTTTTCGATCTTGGAGCGCATGTCATCAAAAAAATCTTTCTGCTTTTTCTCGATTTCAACGGAAATATATTTGTTCATGGTGGAATTGACAGATTTTATATATTCTTCGAGATACGAGATTGCTTTTTCGACAAGGACATTGAGATCAACCGGATAGTACGATTTTGAAACATCATCATAACCCCAGTCATCCTGGAAAAGTATGGTTCCGAACAATCTCTTGACAAAACCGAAACCACTTTGCGCGACTTTCTGGGTCTCTTTCTCCTCAACTATTGTGACATCAATGCTTTTTACAGATTTTGCGCTGACATCGATCTTTCTGATATCGATCAAGGACAGCCGAATCTCTTCATAGCCGGCGTTGTGCAAGCGGCTGCGGATCTCATCGAACAGCGGGGTGGCACGATTCCGAATCAGGTCGCCAATCTCGGCAATGTATCGCTCCTTGGCCTGATCAACTTGATCGACAAACTCCCCACGCGCAGCCATGATCGCCCTCTCCACCTCTTCGCGAACATCCCTTATCAAGGCCATTGCATCGTCGCGGTTGGAGAAATTGATCACGCCTTGTCCGGCAAAAGTTCCGCGTGACATGCGCTCGTTGATCTTGGGACGGCTGGATCGATAGCCGGGAGCGGAGCCGGTGAACATTGATATGATATTGAAAATGTTTCTTATGGAGTGGGGACGTATATTTTCTTCAGCATCGCGCTGACGCTCGGCCTCTGCCCGTGCCTCCGCAGAAAAGATATCCTTGATCTGATTGCTTAGACCAAGGCAGCTTTCACTGAAGAGTTGTGCGCAGGATTTCTTCAGCTTGAGCATTCCGGCTGCCAGCGCCTCGTTGCTTTCCTGCTCCAGAACCATAATGGTTTGAATATCGCCTTCCAGCCCATCGATATCGGCTTGCAGTTCAGTCGCATCCTTTTTCAATCCGGTGCTGCGGGCATCGATGAAACCGGCGACCTCCTCGCCATTATGCTCCAGCTTCCTCGCGGCCGAGCGCAGACTGTTGAACGCGGCAAACTGATGGCCATGGCGGATCACTTTGTCCAGCGGCGCCTGGAAGCCGGATTTCCGGAAAAGACTGGCTGCCCGGTTCCGCACCTCATCGTGATCGGCCAGATCGGCCTCTTCCCAGCTCGCACCAAACGCCATTGTGGCGAAATCCTCGATCCAGGGCTGTTCATCCGGATTGAATTCTTGGAAATCCATGCTCCTGATCACGCGGTTGGCCAGAAACGCGCGCTGGGACGACACAAGAAAGATCTGATCGGGCGACAGCGTGACCCGGCGCTCGCCGGCATCGGTGCTCAGGCGATGGGCCAGTTGCGCCCTTAACTCCTCGACGGTCACTGTATCGTTACGGGTCTTCTGATCGTATTTGTTGACAATGACATAGACCCTGCTCGGATCCTGCGATCCGCCCAACACCTGCGCCAGTTCCTGACGAATATTCGCGTCGGCTTCGGAGTTGAGCTGTGTGAAATCCATAACCACCAAGATGGCGGAGCTCTGCTTGAGCTGTCTGCGCAGATTTTCGGTCAACGCTGCCGAATGACCAGCCTCGTTGGGGCCGGGGGTATCGAGAAGGGTGAATTGCCCCTTTCCCCCTTCCGCCGGCAGGTGGCAGAACTCGACTTCGATGACAGGAAACTCATGCACCTCGTCATATTCATCATATGGGAAAGGCAGATCGGCGACCCGCGCCAGCCTTACCAGATCGTTGACATGGCGCAACAATGATGCAATGGCCTCGCCTCCTTCCGCCATCCGGTCCATGGCGGCGAAGGTTCCATTGCGGATCTCCTCCACCAATCGCCGCCCGTCGGGCGCGGCTACAAAATCGGCGTAATCACGGGAGGAGGGCGGGGTGGCCAAACGGTCCGACAGCTTTCCGATCAGTGCATTCAAAGGCTCCGGGTTCGGGAAGATCAGGCGCGGCACCTTCCTGCCCGGAGTATGACGGATCATGGTGGGCAGCGCCGTCATCGGATGGCTGCGGGCCGGCACGATCTCGGCACCGACGATGGCGTTGATGGTGGTCGACTTCCCGGCCTTCATCGTGCCGATGACCGCCACGACCATCTCCAGGTTCCGGACCTTGGTCGATTCGCCCTTCAATTCCTCAAGACGCCTGAGGGCGCTGGTGGTCGTGAAAGTCTGGCGAGGGTCGTCGTTCAGAAGATCGCCTTGCGCAATCTTTTTGATGATTTTTTGGTGAACATCGAGGAGACGGATAGCCTCGTCATGCAAAAACTCAATATTCATCCCGTGCATCGTATCCCTCAGCGAAAATCTCAAACCGGCGTCCACCCCCTGATCCGCAGCGAGGCGCAACCGTTGGGGCATCATATTTCCGAAATCTCAATTTGCACGCTATACTCAATGCCGTCGACCTCGCAAGTCGACATAGGATCGAGTTTGCCGCACATCGGCGATATCATGATTTCGAACTGCTCTGCGGCTTAAACCCTGTCACTTCGAGTATGTGAAGACGTCACCGTCAGGGTTGCGCAGATGAAGCCGGCCGTCGGACAATCGCAGGCTGGCAGTTGCCGCAGGCGGTTCCGCCTCATGCACGGGATCTGGGAGAGCGAACGACACTCGCACTCCCAGCCATCGAGATGGAAAGCGGGAGGGGCGCATCCACGACGCCTCCCTCCCCGTCACTCACTTGCTGTAGTCGTAGAACCCGCGGCCGGTCTTGCGGCCGAGATAGCCGGCGTCGACCATTTCCTTCAGCAGCGGGGCCGGACGGTACTTCGGGTCGTTGAAGCCCTCGTAGAAGACCTCCATCACCGACAGCATGGTGTCCAGACCGATCAGGTCGGCCAGCGCGAGCGGGCCGATCGGGTGGTTGCAGCCGGCCTTCATGCCGGCATCGATGTCCTCGGCGGTGGCGATGCCTTCCTGCAGCGCGAAGATCGCCTCGTTGATCATCGGGCAGAGGATGCGGTTGACGGCGAAGCCCGGGCTGTTCTTGGCGGTGATCGGCGACTTGCCGACGCGCTTGGCGAAGGCCATCGCCTTGGCATGCGTGTCGTCGCTGGTCTGGATGCCGCGGATGATCTCCAGGAGCGCCATCAGCGGCACCGGGTTGAAGAAATGCAGGCCGATGAAGCGGTCGGGACGGTCGGTGGCCGTCGCCAGCTTGGTGATGGAGATCGACGAGGTGTTGGTGGCGACCAGCGCCTCCGGCTTCAGCGTCGCGCAGAGATCCTTCAGGATCTTGACCTTGAGATCCTCGTTCTCGGTCGCCGCCTCGATCACCAGATCGCAAGCGGCCAGCTTCGACTTGTCGGTGGTGGCGGTGATGCGCGCCAGGGCCGCCTCACGGTCGGCCGCCGTCATCTTCTCCTTCTTGACCAGACGGTCCAGGCTGCCGCCGACGGTCGACAGGCCGCGCTGCACCGCTTCCTCGGAGATGTCGGTCATCACCACCGTCAGGCCGGCGACGGCGCAGACCTGGGCGATGCCGTTGCCCATCTGTCCGGCGCCGATGACGCCGATGGTCTCGATTCCCATGCTCTCGGCCATTGTTCCTTGTCCCTATTGGTTGGCGGTTGGGTTGGTTCGCAGGTGCAGCAAGTTCTACACGCTTTTTCGTTGCGCTGCGATGACTTGTCGTATGCGGCAAGGGCGGCTTTCGGCCGGCGCGTCGTCCTGCCGCAGCCCCGTCCCAACCGCCGATCGGCGGAAATCCGCCGATGCCGTGGGGGCGCAGGCGGAAATCCGCCGATCGGGGACTTAGTCCGAACGGCTGGGTCAAGGCTTTTCAACTGTTTGCGCGACTAACTGACAATGGCATGTCCCTTGCTTTTCTCTGAGGCGACCGCGGCGACGCGCCGCGGACCAAGCCCCAGGGGAGAGACTCGATGCTCCGGAAGATCCTGCTTGCCGCCGCCGCCTTCGCCGCCGCCGCACTCGCCATCCAGGCTGCGTCGGCCGCCTATCCGGTCCGACTCGGCAACCTGAAATTCGCCCATTACGGCGCGGTGTCCTACATGAAGGAAAAATGAAAATCGAGAAAAAATCTTGCTAGTCAATGCGGTAGGTTTCGGACTGCGGCGGGTTGTTGCTAAAGTTTTGCTACTTGGTCCGGGCTGGTCCGACAACGATAGCAACACGACGGAGCGGCGTGGATTGCTGTTCCATCGCGACTCGGACGGTGTTCGGGCATGGGCAATTCCGAATTTCCGACATGAAAAGCGCCCCTTCCGGGGCACTCATTGCATCCTCATGGAATTGGGCGTACGGCCCTTCCGTTTGGCTGGTGCCTGAACTCCGGCGCCGCGTCGGCACTCCGGGATTGCCCGGACGACGCCAGATAGGCATCCACGTCGGCTTTGAGATACCGGACAGGTGAACCCTTGCCAGCCATGGGGCGCAGCCGTCGGGGCATGGGGCCTTCTCCCTTCGCGTTCGGCCTCCCGTGGTAGCGTCCAGGAGCGTTACCATCCGCCCTGTTCCTCCGTCGTTGGGCCGGGTCGTTTGCCCTGGTCACGCTCGGCCTGCCGGACCCGGCCCCGAAGCGTCTCCGGAGTGCAGCCGATCTTCGCCGTGATCGAGCTGATCGCCGCCCATTGCGACGCGTGTTCGCCTTCGTGTTCGAACACCATCCGAACCGCGCGCTCGCGCATATCAGGGGCGTATTTGGGGGATGCCTGTTTCGTCATAATGACCCCAGTCTCTCAGAAGATGGGCCTCCGGAGCTCGCCGGATCGCGCCGAATCGGCCAAACCCACGGGGACCAAGCGACACCGAGCGCGATGAGGTGATTTGGGCGCCGATCCGCGGAATTCATCAAGGCCAGCAGCCAGCGGCTGCGACAACAGGCCGGACACATGGATGCATCCTCCTCGGCCAGTCAGCGCGGATTTCCCTCTTGCGCGGGAGGGGCCGTCCACAGATGGTCAGCAATGCCGACGCATCCGGCATCAGCCGGAAAGAACAATTCCTGGACGCGGCCGTCAGGAAACGTGTTGCTTCCATTCTTGCCACAAATTCTCATTTATCGATTTCTCGTTTGAATTCCACCACTCATCCCCCATAAGATTTTTCCCGATCACAGGAAGATATTTCGCAATTCGATCGGGTATCGTGTCCGGCATGGGTGAGTTCATCTCCGCACTCCACCGGATATATTCTGGAGAAATCAACAGTGGTTGGAAAACCGTGCCATCTGCGCTTTGGTCAAATTTGGACAGCGCATCGAGAAGCGATCCAGAGGTTTCATGCTCGTCGAATGGCGAAATGAGCTGTGGGTGGCCAGGATGCTCTTTCGTCATGATCCAGGACAGCTTGATGCGCGGCCAATACCGCGGTTCCACGCGCATCAGGATTTCCACCACCGTCCACAACGAGGGCGGCCGGTAAAGGCCCCTTTGGTAAAGCCAGTCGCAAAGCGTACCGCGCTTTACATGACAGGGCAGCAGCACCACGGAGTCCGCACCCGCGTCCAATACCGCCTGGGTCGAATCGACTGCGTCATCGATCCATTCGGCCGTCGTCAGAAACGGGGCTCCGACAAACAGGTTGGCATAGACCTCGGCACCTGCCGCCCGCGTGCTGTCGATGGCCCGGCGAACATGCCTCGTCAGAAAATTCTTGTGCAGGCACCAATTTCGAACGAAGTCATCCATAGTCTCAATGCCGAGTTCGAGACCGAAGGTCTTACCTTCGAGAAGATCAACGCATTCCTTGACATCGGCGAACCGCACGCGCGCGGGATGACTTTCCGAGATGATGGTCTGCGCCGGTGTCCGTGACAGCAAGCGATATATTTTGCGCCGCACTTCGACCGGTACGTCGCGCGGGTCCAGCACGTCGAAGGAACTGACCCATAACGTGCTGGGCAGCCTTTCGAACGAGGCCAGCGCAAGGGCGACCGCGCCCACCATCTGATCGTCGGTGGGCGGAAGCGGCACCCCGTAATTGCACATGCTGCATGTGCCGATCACGCTCCACGGGCAGCCGTGCGAAGGAAACCAGATCTCGCCGAAATCACTGCCGAGAAGCTGATGCCAAGCCGCCGGAGGCGCAAACGGAACGATGTCCTGGCGAATCCTGCGGTTGACCAATTGGAAGAAGCGGGCCCCGGGCCCCCGTCCGATTGTCATTGCGTGACACCGTATTCAGTTCCGATGATCTGCGGTGAAACGGCGAGGGAGTCCAGCAGCTCATTGCGCATGGAAGGCCATCGAGCCGCGAACAGCTCTTCGCCGATGCGGTCGTATGCCGCCTGGGCACGCTGTATCCGGTCCATTTCTGCAATTGTCTGCAAGTCTTTCCGCCATCTTTCCTTGCACGGGCAATCGAGCCTGACCAGCGACTCGATGTATGCGTAATCGCTGGTTTCAGAAAATCCCTGCAATTGCCGGATAACCATGTTCCGGCACTGCGGGCAGGTGGTCGGTGACTCGATGATGTTGAAAGCCCCGTAATCCGTGAACCATGCGATTTCTCCGCGCGTGGCGACGAGCTCCTCTCCAAGCTGCCGCAATACTTCGATCAGGGACCACAGGGATGGCGGACTGTAAAAGCCATGACCATGCAGCCAAGCCACCTGAGTCCAGCGCTTCACATGGCAGGGAAACAGGCAGAATTCCCTGGCCCCCGTGCCGAGCGCCCAACGGATGCTGGCGACGGCGTCGTCGATGGCCTCCCGTTCATGCAGGAAAGGCGCGCCAATCAGCACATTGGCCACGCCAACGGCATCATGCGCATCCAGCACCTGCATCGCCGCCACGAAGGAGACCGGATCGAGCGCCTTGTTGAGTGCGTATCGGGATACCCAGGGATCAGCCGATTCCAACCCGCAATAGACCTTCAGGCGACGGTCGGGGAGCGCCGCCCGGCAGGCGCGCAGGGCCTCCTCCGTCACCGTTTCGGCACGGGTTTCGAAAGCGATGGCGGGATAGTCCGTCTCTGCGACCGCAGCCAGAATTCCGGCCCGTGCCGCGACCGGCACCTCCCATGGATCGAGGAAGCTACCCGAGGGCGAGATCAGCAGGCAGCTCAATCCGGCTGGAAGTTCGGCCAGTCCCTGCCGCACGCCGTCGACGATGCTTTCGGCATCGACCGGGGGGCCGGAACTATAGTCGCACATGGTGCACCCACCGCGGGCGTCATGCCGGCATCCGCGCGTCTGGAAGAAGAGCGCCGCCTCGTCCTTGCCGAAGCGCTTTCCGGTTCGGATGACAAAGCTCTGGCTCTCCCAAAAGCGCTCGCGTCCCTTCTTCATGCGCCGCCCAAGCTTGGCCATCACATCTGACGCGTTCATCTACCGCTCGTCCTCTATTGATTGGTCCCTCGTTCCCGCAACCGGCTCCAGTAATTGAGGCGGCGGATAATTTCGCGTTCATATCCCCGCTCCACCGGGTGATAGAGCCTGTGACAGGACAGTTCAGGCGGCAGGTGATCCAGTCCGGCGTAGCCATCCGGGAAATCGTGGTCATTGCGATAATCCGGCCCGCCCCAGGGCATGAAGCGCGGCTGAAGGTCCACCGTTCGCTCGGCGAGATCCTTGGCCTCGCCCATCGCTGCGGAAAGGGCGCTCGACTTTGGGGCCGTGCTGAGATAGACGGCGCATTGCGCAAGCGCCAACTCACCGAGCGGTCCCAGGAACTCCGCCGCGTCCTTCGCGGCGATCGCCTGGAGCAACGCATGCGGATCCGCCGTTCCGACATCCTCCATTGCGGTGACAAGCAGGCGCCTGGCGATGACCTCCTGCCGTTCCCCGGCGGCCAGAAGCCGGGCGAGCCAGTAGAGTGCCGCGTCGGGGTCCGAACCACGGATGGCCTTCTGCAGCCCGCTTATCAGAGCGTGGTGCATGCGCCCGTTCTTGTCGAAACCGGGCATGCGGCGGGCAAGCACCTTGCCCAGCTCCGTTGCCGTCCAGGGGCGCTCGGTATGCAGGAGAAGCACATCCTCCACGATGTTCAGCAGGAAACGGCCATCGCCGTCCGCCATGGCGCGGATCATGGACCGTGCGCTCTCCTCCAGCGGCAGCGGCTGCCCGAGCAGCGCCTCGCTTCGGCGCAACAATTCTTCCAAAGCCGCATCGTCGAGCGACCGCATCCGATACACACGACAGCGCGACAGCAAGGCTTGATTGACCTCGTAGGACGGGTTCTCTGTGGTCGCCCCGACCAGCGTGATGGTGCCGTCTTCCACGTATGGCAGGAAGATGTCCTGCTGGCTGCGATTCCATCGGTGGCATTCGTCGACGAAGAGCAGGGTCGGTGTCCCCTCCTCCCGCAGCCGTTCCGCCTCCTTGACCACGCTGCGGAAGGCGGAAACGCCCGCCGTCGCGGCGCTTATCGGCATGTAGGCGTAGCCGCCGGCGCTCGCCAGATGCCGCACGACGGATGTCTTTCCGCTACCCGAAGGCCCCCACAGAATGTGCGAGACCAGATGGCCCGTCTCGGCCATGCGCCGCAGAATGCCGTTCGGCCCGACGAGGTGCGCCTGCCCGAGCACCTCGTCGAGCGCCTTCGGACGCAGCATCTCGGCAAGCGGACGCCGGGGTTCCGTCTTCGGCCCCTCGGTCATCGTGACGCAGGCCGGGAAGCAAGGGTCAGATGCCAATCGGCGGCATCGGTAACATCCGCCGGCGTCTCCGGCCCGGCCGGGGGCACCGGAAGGCTGTGGATCTGCTCGTAGTTGTCAGCGGCATCGGGGACGATGGCGACGACGACCAGGTCGGGATTTCTCGCGGCAATCCGTGCGGCCACGGCCACTGCGGCCCCTGCCGTGATTCCGATGGTGCAGGGTTCGCATTCGGCAACCGCCAGGCAGGTTCGGATCGCAGTTTCATCGTCGACCTTGCTGAACCCGTCGATGCAGCGGCCATAGCGGCGCAGAAGCGGAGAGGGTTCGTGCAGCCCGGCCCCCGCGGACAGGTAATGGCCCGGACGGCCTCCGAAGATGGTCGACCCCTCGGGCTCCACCGCCACCAGCCTGATGCCCGGGCGGTGCGCCTTCAGCGCCCGCCCGATGCCCAGAAGGGTTCCGCCGGTGCCGACGGGCGCCACGACGACATCCACCCGCCCGTCCAGCGCCTGCAGGATTTCCGGTCCGGTCGTCTCCTCGTGCGCCAGCATTCCGGCTTCGTTGGCGTACTGGTTGGGCCACAGCCAGCCGGATCGGCGCCCCAGGCGTTCGGCTTCGGCCATGCGGGCGGACCGATGGTCCGGGTGCCCGCCACGCTCGACGACACGCACCTCCGCTCCGCAGGCCCGCAGCCTGTCGACCTTGCGTTCCACCACCGTCGGATCGACAAGACAGGTCACACCCACCCCGATCTCCGCCGCAAGCGCCGCAAGGGCAAGACCCAGATTTCCCGAGGTCGATTCGACAATCCGGCATCCCGGCTCGATGTCGCCCCTTTGGATCATGTCCGCCAGCAGATAGTAGGCGGTCCTGGCCTTGATACTGCCGGTGGCGTTGGACTGCTCAAGCTTGAGGGCCAGCTGACCCTGCGGGCAGAAGTCGCGCGCCCAGTGCAGAGGGGTTCCACCGATGCCGTAGTCACGCATGTTTCGCAAGCGTCTCATCGGTCGTGCCCTTTCCTATGCGCCGGGCGCGACGTAGCGGAGCAGCAAGCCGCTGGTGTGTGGGCAGGGCGGTTCGGCGGCTTGGTCCGCGAGACGCCGCTCGACCTTCACACGGAAGTCCGGCTCGAAGACAGTCGTGAACCGATCGTGGACTTGCCGGGCCGTTACCTTCCAGGGGCTGACGCCGATGTCGCCGTTGCTGTTGATGGTGAGATTGGGAATGCCCCGAAGGTCCACGTACCGGAATCCCCGAGCCTCCAACTCCGCCCGACGCTCCAGCGCCATCGGGATCCGCCGGGGGCTGAGGCTGAGCTTCAAATTGACCCGGGGATCGGGGCTGTTCGCAGCCAATTCGTCCAGCACCGCTTCGAAGGCGGAATCCTCCAGCATATGCCCCATTTCGCTCGCTCCCCGGCCGACCGCCTGGAATTCGAACAAGCTGATGCTGCCGGCACCGCGCCCGGCGAAGGTTTCAAGCATCTCCCGGAGATGGCCGGCGTTGGCGCGGTGAAGGGTCGTCCGCACCGTGAAGGGAACCTCGTTCGCTTTCAGCCCCTCCATGGTGCGGAACACCGGGGCAAGCTTGGCCGGCCGCAACGCGCTCTGCAACTCGTCGGTATGCCCCTCGATCGAGATGCGCAGTTCGCCCAGCGCGCGCAGTATGTCCGGCCGAACCTTGATCGGTACGGTACCGCTGGTGGTGAGCGTGAGGGCCTTGAGAGCGGCCGGAGGGAGCGCGGCCAGAATGTCATCGATGTCGGGCCGCAGGAACAGTTCGCCGCCTTCGAGGTGAAGGTCGGCGTCGAAGCACCGGCACAGCCACGAAATGATGGAGATGCAGTCATCCGTCGACAGAACCGACCCGGAAGGCTCGCCCGGCTTGAAAGCCTCATAATAGCAGTGCGTGCAACTCAGGTTGCAGGCCGGCGTCAGATACATATGTATACTCAATATCTTCATGCTAGCAACCCTATCATGGCAACGGTTCTTGCGCCACTTCATATGTATTTTGGTGCAATCAGCGGATCGTAATGGCCGTTTTTGCGCTAAACCCTCATGATCGTACATCCTCTGGTTCCACCGAATCCGGGGTTGACCAAAAGGGCGACGTCGCCGTCGCCGAGACGGCCTTCCTTTATTGCCCGCAGATAGTTCACGAAGGAATCGTTCGAGTTCATGTGCCCGGTCTGTGCAATCGGGTCGATGTAGAAGCGCTCCCGCGGCAGCCGCATGATGTCCGCCACCGCGGACCACAGGCCCCTGTTCGGCGTGTGTGGGATGACGAGGCGCACGTCGCCGATGCCGATCCCGGCGGCATCCAGACAGCGCTCGATGCTGCTTCGTATGGCGGCGGGGTTGGATGCCCGGAAGCGGGTGACCGCATCGGGAAGGGAAAGCGCGCCGGAATAGGCCACCACCTGAGTGTCGCTGGTCGATGCGAGGATCCGGTGGCGGGTCGCGTCGCAGGTCAACAAGCCGGCCACGGCGGCATCGCCCATGGCCGAATTGAAAAACAGCCGCTCGTCGGACCGGTTCGGGACATCCGCACCGATGACGAGAACCCCGCTGCCGGGTCGCAGTCCCGACAGCCATGTCCGGGCCGTCTGGACAGCGCCGTGCAGGACGGCGCAGGGCTGGCCGGTAAGAGCCAGGGATGGCAGGCTCTCCCGCCCTATGGCGAGCATGCTGGGGGCGAGGAGGTCCATGCCCGGCGGAACCGGGACCGGCAGCGAGTGGGCCAGGATCACTGCCGCCATACGCTCCCGCAGGTCCGGGCGGTCGGACAGCAGCCGGGCGACGGCCTCGGCGGCGAGGGTGGCCGTCGTCTTCCCGATGGCGACCGGCACCTCCCGCAACCCATTCTCCAAGGTGGCGTCCAGCACGCCGTCGTCCCCGCCTGTTTCCCGGACCAGTTCCGCCACGGATAGCCTGGTCTCCGGGACGACCCCGATCAGATGCTCGAATCCGCAGCGCATGCGCTCTCCTTCAAGGTGCGAAAGACGTCCGTGAGACGGTGCTCCAGTTCGGCGGCGTCATGGAGCGCGGACAGGCTCGCGGCGGCACCGGTCGAGACGGCACCGGTCGAGACGGCGGCACAGCACCGGGCCAGCAGTTCGGACTGCCGGCCGATGAGCGACCGCGCCGTGTCCAGCGCGTCCACTGCCCCCGGAAGTTCGGCCGCGGCACGCTCCAGAAGAGCAAGGGCGCACAGGTTGCGCTGGATGCGGGTGGGCAGCAGGTAGCCCAGACTGCGGCGGGCCGCCGGCCAGGCCGAAATCTCGGCGGAGCGCCCGGCCAGCCGCGCATAGGCGTTGGGTCCGCCCAATGGATCGGCGGCGCTCTCCTCCAGCAGCAGCGCCGCGCGATCCAGTCCGCGCCGGACCGCCCGCCCATCAGGATGGAAGCGGGGGGCCGGATGGCGAGAAGCGGCAGGCAGCAGCCGACGCATGACGAAGGCTCCCCGTCCCTCGACGACATCGTCTCCCCGCCAGGCCTTCACGAGGTCGTCACAGGCGATCCAGGCCATATCCCACCCTTCGCTGTCGCGTATGGCCAGCCGCCCCTCCTCCATTGCCAGCGCCACGACATAGTGGTCGCAGCCCCGGAAGAGTTCCGCATGGAACAGGTGCGGCAGTCCGGACATGTCGAGCGGGCCGAGCACCACCACCCCTTCCGCCAGCCAGCGGCGCAACAGGCCGAGGGGGGCGTCCGCCCCGGCGTCCGGCGGCCATGCCTCCACCTCGTACGGCAGGCCGAGCGTGTCGAGCGCCACGTCCAGACCGCGGTCAGGATCGATCCACGGGGCCAGCAGCCGGTTCACGTCCGTCTCCGCCGTCCGGACGCCGAACGGTACGCCGGTCAGCGCCTCGAACAGGAACAGGCCGTCCCAGGTCGGAGCCGAGCAGAACGCGTCCAGGAGACCGAGCGAATGACACGCCGTCACGGTGCCGCGATAAGGCGGGCTCCGGCCGGGGCCGCGGACCGGCCCGCTCATGGCGTCCTCCCCGCCTGGAGTAACAGCGCGCGGCGGTCGATCTTGCCGTTGAGCGTGCGCGGCAGCTTCCGTAGGAAGTGGATGCTGGCACAGCCGGGAGCGGAGCCCGCCGTTTCCGCGAGGATGTCTGCGGCCTGCTTGCGTATGGCGTCTTCGGCGCCGTCGGTCACAATGAAAGCCTCCGCCGTCTGCTCGGACGCCGCGCCGCGTCCGATCACCACGGCTTCCGCCACCTTGTCGAGGTCGGAGAGACGTTGTTCGATGTCCACCGGCGAAATGACCCCGCCGTCCCGGCGTATGAGCGTCTCGTCCCGGCCGAGGAAATACAGGAACCCCTCGGCATCGCGGCGAAACAGATCGTCCGTATGGAGAACGGTTTGCCCCGATGCCGGACAGGCGCGGAATCGCCGTGCCGTTGCATCGGGGTCGCGCCAGTATCCATCCATCACATGCGGCCCCCGGACCAGCAGTTCCCCGGCATCTGTTCCCAGCCCCGCCCATTCGGGCGCAGATCGCAGGGTGACCTGCGTCCCTGGAAGCGGCAGGCCGACCGAACCCGGCTTGTCGGCGAAACGGCTGGGAGGCATCACCGAGACGCGCTTGCATTCCGTCAGCCCGTACATCGGCATCACCGCCGCCCCGAGTAGCCCGGACAGCCGCGCAGCGTGTCGGCGGGGAAGCATGTCGCCCGTGTTGCTCACGTAGCGCACCGTTCCAACCGTCATGCGCTCCAGCATCCTGGAGCGCAGCAGCGCCGTCGCCAGCGAAGGAACCAGGGGAAAGCCGGTGGCCCGGTGGTGTTGCAGCAGGGATGGAATCGCCAGCGGGTTCACCTGGGTCGACTCGACGATCAGCGAAGCCCCGGCCTCGACGGCGAGGAAGGACTGGTAGAGGCCGTAATCGAAGGAAAAGGGCAGGCAGCAGAAGATCCGGTCGTCCGCCGTCTGCCCAAGCATGCGATTGATCGCCTTGATCGCGAACAGGATCTCGCGGTGACCGCAGACCACTCCGCGGGCACCTCCGGTGGAGCCGGACGTGAAGATGATGCAGGCCGGTCCCGCGGCGGCCGGGCGCGGCACGGCATCGGGGAGCGACATCAGGTCTACCAAGGCGGCCCGCCGCATCGTTTCCGGTGGCGCCACCCCATCCAGCGGCCGTCCGTCGGTAAGGATCATGGCGGGCTCGGCCAGATCGAGGATCCGGCACACCCCTGCCGGCGGTGTCCGCGGATGGATCGGCACCACCGCCGCGCCGGCGCGCAGAATGCCGAACACCGCCAGCAGGAACTCCGTACCGTTTTCCGCATAAAGAACGACCCGGTCGCCCGCCGTGACACCGCGTCCCTGCAACCAGGCTGCGATCCGGTCGGCGGCGCGGTCGGCTTCGGCGTAGGTGGTCGAACGTTCGCCGGTGACGAGAAGAACGGACCGGGGCCGCTCCGCCGCACGCAGGCGGAGCAGGCCGTCGATGCGGTCCGGTGGCGGAACGGTCATCGCGGCAGATCCAGCCGGCATCCCATCGGGCGCCGCTTGCTGCGCATTGCCCCTTCGCGGACCAGTCGCAGCCGCTCCACGAGAACCAGGGGCAAGGCGCTTGCGGCGCTTGCCTCGGCATCGCTCCGGCCTTTCGCAAGGGCCAGCAGCGCCCGGTCGATCCTTTCGAGTGTCAACTGGGCGCGAATGTCCTGGACCTGGGCGTCGTCCTCTTCGGTGAACACCCGCTGGCGACCGATCGGGCCGCCGTTGTGGAGCCAGTAGGCGAGGTCTTCCAGATCCTCCTGTCCAGGCCAGAACCCCGCCGACGGCGGTTGGAGAATGACCTCCTGCCGTGTCCCGGCGACATGCGCCAGCGACACCACCTCGGTCTTGAAGAGGTGGGCAATCGGGCCGAAATGCCAGATCCCGTCCCCAAACGGCAGGAAGAAGCCGGTTTCGATCTCCGTGCGGTTCGACGTGCCGACCACCACGTAGCCACGGTCCTGGTAGGTGGACAGGATCACCGTCCGCAGCGAACATTTCGCCCGGGCCGGGTCGAGCAGGCCGTCCGGCTGGAACGCCTCGTCCGGATCCGCTGCGCTCATCGCCTCGACGAACCCGTGGGGAATGCCCCCGAGATCAACGGTGCGCAGCGGAATCCCCAGATCGTCCGCCGTCTGGCGCGCTTGGCGGACGTGCCGATCCTCCATGCCCTCCTGGAGCACGGTGAACAGCTTTACCCGTGCCGCACCGACAGCCTCCACCGTGAGGCGCGCGACCACGTCGGAGTCGAGACCGCCCGACAGACCGATCACCGCCGACACGCCGTCGAGTTCACGGCGCAGGGCGTTGACGATCCGGACCGACTCCCGGCCGACGTCCTCGGTGTTGAGCAGTGCTTCCATGTTTCCTTACCGCTCCGCTATCGACAATTCGGGAACCACGATCAAAGCTGCCGCCGACATGAATTGCCCGGCTGCGAGGAGCGCCCCCGGCGTTCCGGCGGAAAGCGTCGCACTCAATTCGTGCAAGGAGACCAGCAGGTCGGCGCATCCCAGATCGATGCCGCGCCGCGCCGTCCGTCGCGCCAGACGCGCGGCAGGCATCGCGGTGGACAGCACCATCGGCGGATCCGCCGCTCCCTCCTGCGCCACGGTCCAGCTGATATCGCCGGCCGCCATGCCCGCCCGCTCCAGCGCCTCCCCAAGGACGGCGGCCAGCGCGGCGGCGCGTCCGTCTGCCGGGTGGCGGGTCACGGCGGCGCCAAGCAGGCGGTACCCGCCCGCAGGTGGCGGGAAAGGGCAGACCAGGGCGGCCGCAGCGGCTGAAGCGGCGCGGGATGCCGCGTCCTCCCCGCTTCCGACCGGCCAGTGAAGGCCCGAGAGGACCGTCAGTTCACTCTCGCCGGCGCTCTCGCACAGGCGCAGGAAAATGGCCTGGATCGTCTCGGTGCCGCCCTGCCCATGCAACGCCAGAGGGACGGCACGGTCCAGGCCCGCTTTGGCGAGAAGCTTGTAAGAGGGTGCCGGGCTGCCGATCGAAGGGCTGCTCCGGCAATCGTGAAGCCGCGTCGGCACGGCGCCCGGAGGCGCGTCGAGCAGTGCAAGCCGCACTGCCGCGCCGGCCAGCGTCTCGGCTTCCGGATGGTCCGCGTCCGGGGCCCCGGAAAGACCGGCGAAGACGGGCGGGGCCGTTCCGTGGCGCGCGGCCGCGTTTTCGACATAGAAATCGAACCGCGCGTCACGTCCGCGGCCGCTGTCCGGCGCAAGCATCATGGTCGGTCGGGAGAGCCACAGCGGCATGGATCAGTCCCCCTTCCGTCCGGAGGGGGCCCCGTACAGCGCCGCCATCAGATCGCCGCCGTTGGCGGCGAGCCAATTTCCCAGTCCGAATGCGTTGGCCAGCGAACGGTACGCCGTGGCCACCCGGTCGGCGCGCGCACCATGCGTCGCCGCGAGGGACGCGGCCCAGGCGTCCCGGCATGTGCAGGGATAAGCCGACAGAGTGTCCACGGTGCCGTGGTCCTGTCGGGCCCGGTAGTCGTCGAGAAGCCCGACGACTGCGTCGCGGCAGTGCGGGCAGGTGTCCGGAGACCGGGTGATCTTGCCTTCCCGGTCGTAATAGCTGCGGTACCAGGCGATCTCGACGCGGCCGGCCAGCGTGGGACCGAGCCGGTGCAGAACCTCGACCAGCGACCATAATGACGGTGCCGCGTAGCCGCCGTCGCGGCTCAGCACGTCGAGCAGGGTATAGGGCTTGATATGCAGCGGAAACACGACCGCGCGATCCGCCCCGTTGTCCAGCGCCCAGCGTACGGTCGCGACGGCGTCGTCGATCGCTTCCGCCGGAGACAGGAAGGCGGTGCCGAGGCAGACATTGGCGTAGACGCCCAATCCCCGCTCGCGAAGCAGCCCGGACGCCCGCGCGAAGTCGGCCGGGGAACCGCCCTTGTTGATGCAGAAGCGGCGGACCCACCGGTCGACCGATTCCAGTCCCATCTCCACGGTGACGCCGCGTCCCGGCGGCCGGATGGCAAGCAGTTCGTCGGCCGTCTCCGGCGTGACCCATTCCGAACGGGTCTCAAGCAGCAGCACTGAGGCCGGATGGGCGGCCATCAGGGCGTAGATGCGGCGGCGCGCCTCCTCCGGTACCTCCGCAGGGTCGAGTAGGCTGCCGGAGGGCGAGACCATCAGCTCGTCGACCGGATGCTCCAGCGCCAGGAGCGCCTGCCGGACCGACTCCACCATGGCGTCGGGCTGCGGCGGCTCGGACCGGCCGTAGTTGCACATGGTGCAGCCGCCCTGCCGGTCCCAGCGGCAGCCCCCCGTGCGGAACCAGACCTCGCCGTAAAGCCCGGCGGGAACTCGTTCGATGCGGTTGAAGAACGGCTGGTTCGGGGGAAGCGGCGGACGCGGCTCCCGGATCTTGGCCATGAGGCGCGAAAGGAACGGGTTGGTGTCGTTCATGTCCATGGTCATCCGCCGCACTCATTGCCGATGTGAGTCGCCAACGTGTCGGGACTGGTGAAGACGGCGTCGAGATCCACGGCATCCGGGTCGAACCGGATGCTGAACCGATCCTCCAGGCTCACCAGCAAACGCACGATGTCCATGGAATCCAGGCCGAGGTCCGAAGTCAGGTGCGCGGCGGGGTCGATCTGCCGGCCCGCGAAGCGATCTTGGAATTCGCGGCGGATCACGTCGATGATGTCGGCGGGGGTCGCCCGTCCGGTTTCCAATCTCATGCTCATTTATCTCACCTCACCTGGAGCGGCATCGGGCGGAATGGTCAGGGCCGCGAACTCCTCAGCCGTGAACCGGCGGCGGATGAGGTGGACGCGGTCCGCGACCGCCGCGGCTTCCGCCGCAAAGCCTCTGCCGAGAAAAAGGCCGGGATTGCCTGTCAACCCATAGGCACCCGCGTTGAGGACGCACACGCGGTCGCCGGGCCGTAATGCGGGGAGGTCGATCTCCGCCGCGATCCGGTCGGCCGGCGTGCACAGCGGGCCGCAGAGCGTTGCCTTGACGGGCGGCGCGTCCGCCGGCCCGTCGGCGGACGTCAGCACCTCGATCATCGGCGGCCTTGCGCCGCGATAGTGGTCATCGAAGCCGAACTGTGCGATGCCGCCGTCCAACAGCACGAACCGGCGGGTGTTCTTGATCTTCACGTCTTGGACCGTGGCGACCAGGAGGCCGGCGGGAGCCATCAGGAAACGGCCGGACTCGAAGGCCATGCGGACCGTCCAGGGATGGCGCTTGCGGTACTCGGCCATGTGGGGGGCCAGCGCGGCTCCCAGCCCGCTCCAGTCGGGGGAAGGGTCGCGCATCCGGATCGGTGTTCCGAACCCGCCGCCGAAGTCGAGGAAGGTCAGGCGCGCCGGCGTCGCCTCCTGGAGCCTGGCAGCCTGCTCCATCAGGGACCGGCAGGTAGCGGTCACCTCTTCCACCGACGCCTGCTGGGTACCGGCGTAGCTATGCAGCCCGACGATCCGCAAGGACGGCAGGAAGAGCGCGCTCTTCAGCGCGCGCCCGGCATCCTCGACATCCATGCCGAACTGGGTATCGCCCGACATGGCAAGGCGCCCGCCCGATCGTCCCAGGTCCAGACGCAGGGCGACGGGCACCGGAGCGTCGCTGGACGCCAGCCGGGCAAGGCGGTCAAGTTCGGTCACCGATTCCACGACGAGGGCCTCCACGCCGGCCGCGGCCGCAGCGGCGAGTTCGTCGTCGGTCTTGGCCGGACCCACGAAGATGATCCGCCCGGCCGGAACGCCTGCCCGCAACGCCGTCGAAAGTTCGCCCTGCGAAGCCACTTCGACGCCAAGGCCCCTGTCGGTGTAGAAGCGCAGGATCCAAGGGTTCGGATTCGCCTTTGCGGAATAGTAGAGGTGCGCGCCGTCGGGCAGGGCCGCCCGCAGGGTCGCGAGCCGGTCCTCCATCGTGTCGTGGAAATAGACGAAGAGTGGCGTACCGAACCTGTCCGCAGCCCATCGCACCCGGTCCTTCCAACCGGCCGGCAGGGGCGGGATCGTCATGCCGCCGGTCATGCCACGCTTCGCCCGGTCATGCGGGATTTGCCCCGCTCGAGGATCTCGTCCAATCCGTCCTCGTGCTCCGCCAAGTCCCGCAAGGCGTCGGCGAGGTGGCGCCGGTCGGTGTCGCGGACCGCGTCGAGCGCGTCGGCGCAGGCTCGCCGGTGCCGATCGAGCGCTCTGCCCAGATTCGCGTCCAGATTCGCGCCCAGGTCCGACGCCGCGAGGAGACCGGCGATGCGGGCAAGCGACCGCCCGCGTCCGGAGATCCCGAAACCCAGGGTTGCTCGCTCGCTCGACCGCAGCTCGGCCTCGATCCGGTCGGCGAGGCCGCGAATCGCGCTGCCGCCTGTGGCCGCCGCGCGGCGCACGGCGATGCCCAGTTCCAGCACCGCCGCGTCACCGGCCGGCGGTGCGGCTGCCGAGATCGCCCGCACCGCGGAGGTGCGGCCGTCCGGTTCGGCGGCTTCGGCGAGTTTGTCCCGGTGCACCATGCGAAGCGGGAAGCCGGCGGGATCGTGGACGATCAGGGTTCCGTCCGCTTCGAGGCCGATCATCACCACGAAACCTCCGCCTTCGGCATGATAGCGGTCCTCCAGGAAATCCCAGAGCCTGGAGCGGCTCAAGGGGCCGATGGCAACCGGCCCCCCCGCCAGCCACTTGGCCTGCGCCGCCCAGAACCCCTCGCGGGCGCCGGAATCCGACGGCATCGGCAGCATGTCCGGTGGGCAGCCACAGATCCGCAGCCCGTTGACGAGGCCGGCCAGCGGCTCCACCGATGGTGTCAGCCACGAGGTCGGGCGGGATAGCGGCGCCTGAACGGCGAATGGGCGTCCCGTGGCGCAGTCGGCGTGAACGGGGTCAGGCAACCCCGCCGCCGCCACGAGCATCGTGAGAGCCGCCGCTGCGGTATCCCTGGATTTGCCGAAATAGGGGGGCAGCGGCCGTCCCGTCATCGGACCATGCCCTCCCCCGCCTTGCGAAGGATCCACACCTGATTGGAGGAAGCGTCTGAAAAAGCACCGCCGTCGAAGTCGCCATATACCGCCTCGATGTCGAAGCCGACCTCGGCCGCCAGAGTTCGCACTTCGGCGGCATCGACCCATGCGAAGGGAAAGGCGTTGTGCCGGCGGCTGACGACGGTTCCGTCGGAAGCGGTGCGTTCCACCGTTATGAGACAGTCCATTCGGCCGGCGGCGAAATCGTACCGGTAAGTGTCCCAGACGACGAGGCCCGCTCCGGTGCTGGAGATGGACGCATGCATCAGGCGCGGCACGGCGTCGTGCGCTTCGGCCCAGGCCCGGTCGAAGACGTAATGATCGAAGGCAAAGCGGCCGCCGGACGCCAGCGCCGCATGGACCTGGGTGAAGACCGCGCGCCGGTCGTCCGGAGTGACGAAGTGGCCGATGGTGCGAAAGGGGATCGTCAGCAGGTCTACGCCGCGGAGACCTAGCCGGCGTGCGTCCATGCGGCAGAGCGTCAGGCGGTCCGGCACCCCAGCCGCCTCCGCATTGCGGCGGCAGACGGCGAGCATCGGCTCCGACGCATCGATCCCGATGACCGGACGGCCGAGGCTGGCCAATTCTATGGCGATCCGACCCGTTCCGACCCCCACTTCGACCAGGGTTCCGCCGTTCGCAAGGCCGAGACCGCGATAGAAGGCGCAACTCGGCTCGCAGGCGGGATCGCCCGACGCCCATGGATCGTAGAATTCGGCCATAGCATCGTAGAAACTCATTGGCTGCTCACCGGGTCGTTATGCCCAGCGCCTCGGCCAGATACTTGCCGGACACCGAATTCTTATTGGCGGCGACCTCTTCGGGCGTGCCTTGGGCCACGATGGTGCCGCCTTCCATGCCGCCGCCGGGGCCGAGATCGACGATCCAGTCCGCACATTTTACGAGGTCGAGGTCGTGCTCGACGACCACCACGGTGTTCCCGGCATCGACCAGTCGGTCGAGAATGCGGACCAGCATGCCCACATCCACCGGGTGAAGCCCGCGGGTCGGCTCATCGAGGACGTAGGTGTAGCCTTTTTTACTGAGGCGCTCGGCGATCTTGATGCGCTGGCGCTCTCCCCCTGACAGCTCGGTCAGGCTCTGCCCGAGGCGCAGGTAGCCGACGCCCACTTCAAGGAGAAGCTGGAAGCGTTTGCGGACTTCGGACGAGCGGAAAACATCCTGCGCCTGCTCGACCGTCAGGTCGAGAATGTCTGCGATGGTGCGGCCGGCATAGCGGTAGCCGAGGGTCTTCTCATTGAACCGCCGGCCGTTGCACGCCTCGCACACCTCCTTCACGTCGCCCAGGAAATGCATGTCCAGACGCGTGTATCCCAATCCTTCGCAGACTGGGCAGGCGCCTTCGCTGTTGAACGCGAACAGCGCCGGCGGCATGCCGGTCGCGCGGGCGAACTCGGCCCGCATGTCGTCGAAGGCTTCCACGTAGGTGACGACGACCGAGCGCGAGGAGTTGCCGATCGGCGACTGGTCGATGACGATCGCGTTCGGTATCTGGCGCAGCAGTTCCTTGATGAGAGAACTCTTGCCCGATCCGGAAACCCCCGTGATGCAGTTGAGCACGCTCTTGTAAAAATGTGCGCTGACGCCCTTGAGATTGTTGAGGTTGGCCTGCCGCACCTCCAGCGCCTGGGTGCGTTTGCGGCGGCGCTTCGGTACGGGTATCGTGTGCCTTCCCGATAGAACCAATCCGGTCGGGCTGTCCGTTTCGGCGATTTCTTCCGGCGTTCCGACTTTGAGGACTTCCCCGCCATGGGCTCCGGCGTAGGGCCCGACGTCGACGATGACGTCGGCTTTCCGGATGATCGCCAGATCGTGCTCGACCACCACCACCGAGTTCGGCTTGGCGGCCAGCGAGCGCAGCAGCACCACCAGCCGTTCGCTGTCCGCCGGGTGCAGCCCGACGGACGGTTCGTCGAGAACGTAGATGATCTCGCGGAACGCACTGCCGAGCTGGCGGGCAAGCTTGACTCGCTGCGCCTCGCCACCGGACAGAGTGTCGATGGAGCGGTTCATCGTGAGGTAGCCCACGCCCACCTGCTCCAGATGCTCCAGCCGTCCGGTTACGGCGCCGACGATTCGCTGGGCGACCGCACCCTCAAGGCCATTCAGCAGGGGTCTGAGTTCCCGCACCTCCATGTTGAGCAAATCGACGACGCTGTGGCCGCAGACCTCCACAGCCCGGGCTGCAGCGTTCAGTCTGGACCCTCCGCATTGACGGCAGGGAGCGTTGACGAAGAACTGATCGTCGTACTCCTTCCCGCCGCGGCTGTCTGACGCCCGCTTCATCAGACGGCTGACGATCCCTTCGTAAGTAAAGGTCTGTACGTATCCGGGATCACGGTTGCTGTATTCCAAAGGAGGATGATGCAACAATTTGTCCATCTCCTCATTGGAAAACTGATACAAGGGCTTGTTCATGTCGAACATGCCGACAGCGGCGACGATGTTCCAGTAACGGCCGCCGACCTTCCAGGTGCGATGGCGGATTGCCCCTTGCTGCAGCGACTTGTTCATGTCGAGGAGCAGTGCCTTCTCGACCTCAAGGCTGACACCAAGTCCAGAACACGCCTCGCATGCGCCTTTCGGTGTGTTGAACGAGAATTCACCTGCCGACAGAATTGGATTCCCAACTCGTGAAAAAAGAAGCCGAAGAAAGGAATGAATGTCTGTAACCGTCCCAACCGTCGATCTGGGGTTACGGGCCAGCGGCCGCTGATCTATGGCAATTGCCGGAGATAGTCCTTCGATCTCGTTGACCTGCGGCGGGCTGAATCGCTGCATCGCTTGCCGCGCATAGGTGTTAATGGAGTTGAGAAGTTCGCTCTGCGCAGCCGCAAACAAGGTATCAAATACAAGTGACGATTTACCAGAGCCTGAGACTCCGGTCACAATGACAAGCTTATTTCTCGGTATCCGGACGTCTACACTTTTGAGATTATTCTCACATGCACCAGAAATAACGATATCCATGGATGCTTGTCCGAATTCTTATAAGATCTTGTCGAATATCGATTTGCGATTGATAGTCTAAGATCTCGATCTCCATCGATATATATGCAATCTCCAAAAATCAAGCGTCAATTACAAGAAGATACATACCTAAGTATTCAAATCCTATGTTATCAATGCGTCGATAAGTCGCATACTGAGTCTTATCATCTATGTCTTTATCTGTAAGTCATTGTAATGTCTATTGGTGCACAGAACCCGTCACCGGATGGAATACTATGGAGATTTTGGACGAGGGAAAACACAGGAAGTTTCGGCCGGGAAACGGCGGTGGCAGGGCCAACACGGGCGGGGTTTTGTTCGAGGTCGAGGTCGCCGCCTGGTTTGCGGTGAGCTTGCTGGCGGGCAACGGCCGTGACTTGCCATGGGCTTTGCCAGCGGCAACATTTCCTTTGGAAATTTATTGTCAGGCAGGGACCTGTGTGGACGATTTGGTTGTCCCGACCAACCGCGGCGGCCGGATTTTTGTCCAGGCCAAGAAGGGGCTGTCCATGGGGGACAGAGGAGCCCGCTTTGCTGGTGCGCTGCAACAGCTTGTTCGGCAATATCTCGACTGCCAGAGGGGCTCGGGAGCGGGACTTCGGCGGGGCCCTCTCAATCCCGACCGCGACCGCCTTGTGCTTATCGTCGACCCATTATCGGCAAACGTCGTTCGGGAGGTGTTGCCAAGCCTACTGAACCAACTCCGCCAGTCGGCCCCCAGTCAGCACGCGAACCTGCCGTTGTCCAACCGCGCACAGAAGGCAAACAATCAGTTCTTTGAGCTGATGCGGGCGGCCTGGCTTCAGGAATGCGGCACCGCGCCCTCCGAGGAGCATCTCGGCAGGTTCCTGAAGATGTTCTTCGTTCATGTGCTGGACATTGGATGCAATGGACGGGACCGCGAGGCTGCCAACTCCCTGCTTCGGAGCGTGCTCGTGGAGCCCGGCGGGTCCGCGATTGCGTGGTCGACTTTGATCTCCCACTTTCTCGTTCAGGGGTCACTGAGCGCGGCTTGCAATCGAGCCTCCCTGATCGACAAGCTCTCGCGGGACGGGATTTCCGTGCAGCCGGACATAAGCCATGGCCAACGCCGCGTGGTCAGCCTGCCGCATCTTCCCGCCCACTATGTGCACCGGGGTGCCTACTCGGAACACGTTCGCGATGCGCTGCTCATCCCACCCGGCGCGAATGGTCGTCCTCAGCCCGTATGTCTTTTCGGCATGCCGGGCGTGGGAAAAAGTGCTCTGGCTGCGGCGGTCGCCCGTGACCAGGCGGTGCGTGACCGCTATCCTGACGGCATTTGCTGGTTGCCGGTCGGCCGCAACGTCAGGAACATGACGCAATTGCCGGAACAGCTGATCGAATGGCTTACCGGCGCACCGCCGCCGCGGCTGCCCTCGTGGCGCCAAGCAGGGACGCAGATCGCCCAACTCACTCAAGGCCTCTCCTGTTTGATCATCCTTGACGACGTGTGGAATGCAGAACACCTTAAAGCGTTTAAAGACATCGGTGACCGCAGCAATTTGCTCATCACCACCCGCAACCATCATGTCGGCGAGAAGGTACTGGCGCGCCATGTGGCGATCGAGCCCATGGAGCAGGAGGAGGCCTGCCGACTCCTTGCCACTGCCAGCGAGCGCCTCGAAGGGAAAGAGGCACGCATTCTCGCTCTCGTCGCCAAGCGGTGCGGCCATCTTCCTTTAATGCTTGCGGTCATCGGCCGCAGCGCGAAGCGGCGGGACCGCAATTGGAGGAGCGTGCTGGATTGGCTGGACCAAGCTCCAATCGGTGATTTTCGGATCTCCTTGCCTGATTACGAATATGACGATGTCGCTTCGGCTCTCAGGGCAAGCGTCGATGATCTGAAGGAAGAGAACCAGTGGGTAAAGGCCGCATTCTTGCGTTGCGCCATCTTTCCATCGAACGTCCCTATTCCGCTGACCACCCTCGCGCTTCTGTGGAAGCCAATCAGCACAGGATATATTTCTGCCCAGGGCCTAGCTGATCTCCTGACAGATATTTCTCTCCTGATGCCGTACAAGGGTGATGGGCGATATCTGATCCACGATATCTATGGTGAATATCTCAAGTCCACCGTCCCCAATCAGCACATTATCCATGCCGAGCTGGTGGAGGCCTACCGGAGCGCCTGCGGCGCCGACTGGGCGGCCGGGCCACTCGACCAGTACTGCTACGATTACTTGTTCCATCACCTGATGGCCGCCGGCCTGCAGAGGGAGTCCCAGGATTTGCTGTTCAACAGCAAATGGCTGCATAACAGTGAATACGAGGCTGCCGACTGGACCGATTCTGAGAGGTGGACGTCCGCAAGGGTGCACAAGCACTCCGATTGGGTCATCGGTCTCCGATTCTTGCCGGACGGCCGTCATGCTGTCAGCGCGTCCAAGGATGGTCATGTGCGCATCCTGGATGTGATGGAGCCATCGAACTGTGCTGTTCTTGGCACGCATGACGCGGCCGTCTGGTCCGCTGTGCCGAGTCATTGCGGCCGCTGGATTTCCAGCGGTTGCGGCAACGGCAACGTAAGAATTTGGGAGATCGGTGAAAATTGGAGCGCTACCGGTCAACCCAAAAGCAAGAACGCCGACAACGAGATCATTCTCACCACGACACCGGTTGGAAGCGGCCCCGATGTCGTGTATGGCGGATCCGGAGGCCTCTTGCACCTTTGGCACACCACAACGGAAAGAAGGCCTCCGCTCTCCAGAAATGCCGGGACGCCTTCCGATATCCCCGATTGGATCTGGAATCTCAAAGTAACCCCGGATGGTGGAACGGTTGCTACCGGATCGTCGACAGGGGAAATCATCCTGTGGACGCTGCCCAGACTTGCCAGATTGGATTATCTCGTGGGTCATGAGAACAGTGTGTGGGCCATTGATATCAACGCCGACGGCACACGCCTGCTATCCGGTTCGGCCGACCACACGGTTATCCTGTGGGATCTCGTCAACCGGATGGAAATTCTCCGTATCCCCGGGCATCAGGGATGGCCTTGGTCGGTGGCATTCGTGCCCGGCACAAATCTGATTGTGACTGGCTCGACCGACAGAACCGTGCGGCTATGGGACCTTACCGACAATCGACTCCTGAAGGTCTATGAGAGTGTCTGCGGTTTCACGACCTTGTCGGTGGATTCGCACGGCAAGCGCTTGATCGCGGGAGATAATGAAGGATTCATTCATGTCCTGGATATCTAGAGCGAGGTGGATATCCCAGCCGATGCGGCGGAAAATTGCCGAAGCTTGGCCGCCGGGCAATGTCGCAACGGCTTCATCTTCGCCATTCTCACAGGATGACTTTCCTGAGATCTACGAGAAATACTTCAAGGACATCGTCGAATCCGGTGCGATAACCATGGATCCATCGGGGTGGCGTGACACCGACGCCGGCTTGAAGATCGTTCCGACCACCACATCGGCGGCTTCCTTCGTCGCGGCAAGATATCACGTCGATCATGGCAATAATCTAGGACAATCCAAAACAGGAATCGGTTCATTGCTTGAATGCTGGGATCGTCGAAAATACCGTCACGACAGCTTTAGCATTTTTTCGTCCGTAACGACAGCCAGCCTCGGAACTTTGTTCGCCCTCAAAAATATGGGGGTGACTCATATTGTTGCAGACACGCCACTGTATTTCGGCTCTATTTATCAGATGAATCTTCTTGGCTTCAATGTAACCCTACTTCCAACATATGCCGACAGCGGATATCTGAGCGGTATCCAAAATCATGTGAAGACAGCAAGATCTCCAACCGTATTCTGGATATCGCAGCCAAAATTTGGTTTGGGAATCGATCAGAATTTATCCATCGTTGAGCAACTGATCGATTTGATTCCGCAGGGATGTTGGCTTGTCATAGATGAGGCGATGGAGATGCGTTTCCCATCGTGGCTGTCGCAGTCGGAACGGTTTGTTGCTGATGCTCCGGTAATCCGACTGCGTGGCTTCTTCAAGCCGCTTGGACTTAACGGCTTCCGCATTGCCGCTGCGCTTCATCCGCCAGCCTTGAGGAGCCATTATGAGTCACTGCAATGGGCTGTAACCGGAGGGTTGGACGGTTTCAGCTTGGCTGTTCTTAATGAATTTGCGCAATCTCCGGCCCAATTTAAGGGGATGCTTGATCATTGCAGAGAAAAAATTTTGACTCGCCGGGAAATAATTGAATCTTTTCTTTCTGGATCAAGCCTCAAGCTGAATCCGATTGTTAACGGATATATAGGGTCCATGCGTATTCCTTGGGGCACGCGCCCGGAAAAGCACGTTCAAATGCGGGACTCCCTATTAAGTTTCTGCCAAGCAATGAAAATGCCCGTAATGCTCGGAGCAAGCATGTTGTTTGCCTTCGAAGAGGGAACAGAGATCGTCAGGTTGAATTTCTTATCAGAGCCGCATCACATAGAAAATTTCGCAAAGGTCATGGCAGAAAGATATAATTTCAAATAATTACTCCAATAATCTCTTGCATGATTCAAAGATATTGTTCTGAATAGATGTTTCCGAGCGAAGCAGCGGCACCGGCTGAGCCATGACAGCGATCGTTCGACCAGCTGCCGCTTCGCGAGTACGACGAAGCCCTTGCCGCGATCGAAGCGGTTGCATAGCCGGCATTTTGAAGAGGCTTTCGATGCCGGTGATGCGCCGGCCGCGCACGCACCGGCCATGGCGCCGGGTCATGTTGCTGCTGGCCCAGGTTTCGTCGAGGGACACCACGCGGATGGGATCGAGCACCGGCTGCCCGCGGATAAGAAAACCCTCACGCGCTTCCGAATTCAGTCCGGTCGGAAGCCGCTCTCGTGTAGCCGATGGAAATCCGTGGTCCAGCCGCAACCTGGACATCGCCCAGGGTGACGTCGCGTCCAGTTTAGCCCATAGGAAGCCGAGGTCCAGCCGCAACCGTATGGTCGTGCCGCCAAACCTGCGACATTTTGGACGGTCAAGGTGGCCGGGACCAGCGATCGTGCTCCGGTTCGGTGGTCGCGGGTTTCGAACCGAGTACGATGGACCAGCTCGACCTTGAGAGTGTGGAAGAAGCTCTCCATGGGAGCTTTGTCGTAGCAGCAGCCCTTGCGCGACATGGACTGCCGCATCCCCGGCCGCCCGCAGCCGCGCGATCTCCGCCGTCTGCTCATCCGGCTTCGCCGGCACGGCGGTGTCGGATGTGGCCGCAGCGTCGGACCGTGAGCGCGGTGGGTGGCCTTTGGCAACCCGCCGCCAGTTCCGCAGCACCGAAGTCTGCAGGCCTAACTCATGCGCCACATGCTCCAGTGGCCGGCCACATCAAATTTTACGAAAATTAGCTTCGCAGTGCTAAGGGAATATTATCTTAGGTAGATGCGCGGAATACAAACGCAATTTTCGTTGATTTTGGCAAGTGGCCAACGTTATTAAAGTAGCACAGAAAGGTAACTTTTCTCGTTTATCGGAAATCTATTGGTGGGCATGCACGCGCTGGCCTGCTGCGCGGCGGGACGGCAGCTTATCGGCTGTCTTCCGCGAGCGGCACATTCGCTGACGCAAGCATGGTCTCGCGATGCAATCCAGGAAATGAGGCATGCCACGTCTGGTGGAAGACAGCGTGATTCCGGATACCGGGCTGTCATGCCTGACCTTCATGCTGCGCCTCATGGGCCATCCCGCCGATCCGGAGCAGCTCCGTCATGACCAGGCTGCCCGCGGCCGGGCGATGGAGACGCTTGACATCCTGCGCGCGGCGAAGCGCTTCGGCCTGAAGGCGCGATCCGTCACCACCCGTTGGGAACGGCTGGCCGCCACGCCGCTGCCGGCCATCGCCAGGCGGCGCGACGGGCGTTACTTCATCATCGCCAAGATCGACGGCGACCGCGTGCTGATCCAGGATCCGCTGGAATCGAAGCCGCTGGCGTTGCCGCGGGCGGTGGTCGAACCGGCATGGTCGGGCGAACTGGTGCTGATGGCCCGGCGGGCAGGGCTGGATCTGGCCCAGGTGCGCTTCGGCATCGGCTGGTTCGTGCCGGCCCTGCTGAAATACCGGCGCCTGTTCTCGGAAATCCTGCTCGCCTCCTTCATGTTGCAGGTGTTCGGGCTGATCAGTCCGCTGTTCTTCCAGGTCGTCGTCGACAAGGTGCTGGCCCACCGCAGCCTGACCACACTGGACATCCTGACCATCGGGCTGGTGGTGGTGTCGCTGTTCGAGACGGTGCTGGGCGGGTTGCGCAGCTATCTGTTCTCGCACACCACCAGCCGGGTCGACGTGACGCTGGGCGCGCGGCTGTTCGACCATCTGCTGGCGCTGCCGCTGCCCTATTTCCAGGCGCGCCGGGTCGGCGACAACGTAGCGCGGGTGCGCGAGCTGGACCGCATCCGCGACTTCCTGACCGGATCGGCGCTGACGCTGGTCATCGATCTGGTCTTCACCGTCGTCTTCCTGGCGGTGATGTGGTGGTACAGCCCTGCGCTGACCGGCATCGTGCTGGCGTCGCTGCCGGTCTATGCCGCGATCAGCCTTGCCGTCACCCCGATCCTGCGCCGGCGGCTGGAAGCCAAATTCGCCCTGGGGGCGGAGAACCAGGCCTTCCTGGTGGAGAGCATTTCCGGCATCGAGACGCTGAAGGCGATGGCGGTCGAACCGGAGATGCGCCGCCATTGGGAGGAGAAACTGGCCGCCTATGTCGGCGCCGCCTTTCGCGCGACCAGCCTGGGCGTGGTCGCCGGCCAGGCCGTCCAGCTCGTCAGCAAGCTGACCCTGGCGGCCCTGCTCTATGTCGGCGCGCAGGAGGTGATCGGCGGCGCGCTGACCATCGGCGCCCTGGTGGCGGTGAACATGCTGGCGGGGCGGGTGTCGTCGCCGGTGCTGCGGCTGGCGCAGCTGTGGAACGACTTCCAGCAGGCGCGCGTCTCGGTCGAAAGGCTGGCCGACATCCTCAACACCACGCCGGAACCGGCGGCGAAGCCGGGGCGGCTGCCGCTGCCGGCCATCCGCGGCCGTATCCGCTTCGATCGGGTGGGATTCCGCTATCGCCCCGATGCCTCCCCCACGCTCCAGGGCATCGACCTGACGGTGGAGGCGGGGGAGTCGGTCGGTATCGTCGGCTCGTCCGGCTCTGGGAAGAGCACGCTGACCAAGCTGGTGCAGCGGCTCTATGTCCCGGAGACCGGCCGTGTGCTGATCGACGACGTGGACCTGTCGCTGGTGGACGTGGCGTGGCTACGGCGCCAGATCGGCGTCGTCCTGCAGGAGAACGTGCTGTTCAACCGCTCCATCCGCGACAACATCGCCCTTGCCGATCCCGGCATGCCGATGGACCGGATCGTCGAGGCGGCGCGGCTGGCCGGGGCGGACCGCTTCATCCTGGGCCTGCCGGAAGGCTACGATACCGTGATCGGCGAGCGCGGCGCCAGCCTGTCGGGCGGACAGCGCCAGCGCATCGCCATCGCCCGCGCGCTGGCCACCGATCCCCGCATCCTGATCTTTGACGAGGCGACCAGCGCGCTCGATGTCGAGAGCGAGGCGGCGATCCAGGCCAACATGCGCCGCATCTGCGACAACCGCACGGTTCTGATCGTCGCCCACCGGCTGTCCACCGTGCGCGGCTGCGACCGCATCGTCACGGTGGAGGAGGGGAGGATCGCCGAACAGGGCACCCATGACGACCTGATCCGGCTCGGCGGGCGCTATGCGGCGCTGTGGCGGATGCAGGCGGGCGGAGAGGCGGAGGTCGGCCATGGCGTCGCCTGAGACCGCGACCGAACCCGTGGTCGCGACGCACGCCGCGCCGGCCGCTCCCGCCGCGCCACCGCCAAACCCGCCCCCGCCGCCGCGCATCCGCCCCCGCCGCGGACACGAACTGGAATTCCTGCCGGCGGCGCTGGAGGCGATGGACACGCCGCCCTCGCCGTTCGCCAGGGCGGTGTCGCTGCTGATCGTCGCCTTCGCCGTCGCCGCCGTGGCGTGGGCGTGGATCGGCCACATCGACATCACCGCCGTCACCCGCGGACGCGTCATTCCCAGCGACCGCAACAAGCTGGTGCAGACGCTGGAGCCGGGCATCGTCCGCGCCATCCGCGTCACCGAGGGGCAGCAGGTGGAGCAGGGGGCGGTGCTTCTGGAGCTCGACCCCACCGACAGCGACGCCGACGCCGGGCGCGCCGAATGGGAACTGGCGGTGGCGGAGACCGAGGCGGCCCGCCTGCGCGCCGCTCTGGCCGGCCGGCGCGGCTTCGACCCGCCGCACGCCGCCGACGCCGCCCTGGTGGCGCTGCAGCGCTCGATCCTGGCCAACCAGCTGACGGCCCGCGACGCCGCCCTCGACGCCATCGGCAGCCAGGAGCGCCAGCGCCGGGCGGAGATCGCGGCGCTGGCCGCGGAGAAGGCGCGGCTGGCTGCCACCCTGCCGCTGATCCGTGAGCAGGTGCAGGCCAAGCGGAACCTGTCCCAGCGCGGCTACAGCCCGCGCTTCGACCTGCTGGAGCTGGAGAAGGAGCTTGCCGAGGTCGAGTATGGCGCCGTCGCCGCGAAGAACCGCGAGGCCGAGGCCGAGGCGGCGCTGAAGGGGCTGGGCGACGAGCGGCGGCGGGTGATCGCGGAGTTCGACGGCAGGGCGATGACCGACCTCGCCGATGCCGAGAACCGCGCCGCCGCCTTGCGCCAGGAACTGACCAAGGCGGCGCGCCGGCGGGAGCGCCAGCTTCTGACCGCACCGGTCGGCGGGGTGATCCAGCAGCTCTCCGTCCACACGGTCGGCGGGGTGGTCACGGCGGCGGAACCGCTGATGGTGATCGTCCCGGCCAGCCGCACCCTGGTCGTCGAGGTGCAGGTGGAGAACAAGGACATCGGCTTCCTCCACCCCGGCATGCCGGCGGAAATCAAGGTCGACGCCTTTCCCTTTACCCGCTACGGGCTGCTGCCCGGCACGGTCGCGGCGGTTTCGCACGACGTGATCCTGCCGCCGGACGGGGCGGCGGCACGCACCGGGGCGGCCGAACCGGTGACGGCGGCCGACCGCGACGGCCCGAAATTCTCGGCGCGCATCGCGCTGGACCGCACCGTCATCCGCGGCGAGACCGGCGAGGACATCGCGCTGGCTCCCGGCATGGCGGTGACGGCGGAGGTGAAGACCGGCCGCCGCCGCATCCTCGACTACCTGCTTTCCCCGGTGCTCGCCCACGTCCACGACGCGATGCGCGAGCGCTGAGTCCCGAACCTTTCCCGATCCCGCAGCCGCAAGGCCCCGAAGCAACCGGGCCGACATTTCCGGAGAACAAGCCCATGACCAGCACCGTGACCACCGACGGCGACGATCTGCTGACCGGCGACTGGCGCGCCGACACGCTGAGCGGCGGGGCCGGCAACGACACGCTGCTGGGCGGCGATGGCAACGATTGGCTGGACGGTGGCGACGGCGACGACCGGCTGGACGGCGGGTCGGGAGCCAACAGCCTGTTCGGCGGGACGGGCAACGACACGCTGCTGGGCGGCAGCAACAACGACACGTTGGACGGCGGGGCCGGCAACGACGTGATCTCCGTCGGGACGGGCAACGACCTGATTTCCGGCGGCGACGGGGCCGACAGCATCGATGGCGGGGAGAACGACGACACCCTCGACGGCGGCAGCGGCAACGACACCATCCTCGGCGGCGGCGGCCGGGACGTGGTGACCGCCGGCGACGGCGACGATCTGGTGACGGACGGCAACGGCGTGTGGAGCGACGACCGCTTCGACGGCGGGGCCGGCAACGACACGCTGGAAGGCGGATACGGCAGCGACACGCTGATCGGCGGGACCGGCAACGACCGGCTGACGGTGGGCGACGATTACAGCGGCGATTCCCTGGACGGCGGCGACGGCGACGATACGCTGACCGGCGGGTTTGGCGCCGACCGGCTGGCCGACGGCGCCGGGACCGATCTGGTCCGCGCCGGCGGAGGCGACGACACGCTGGACCATGTGCTGTCGGATCAGGCGGGCAACGACACGCTCGACGGCGGGGCGGGCTATGACCGGCTGCGCGTGGCGCTGACCGCCGGCCAGGTGACCGCCGCGGTCGCGGCCGATCTCGTCCAGCTCGCAGACTTCATCCGTCTGCACGGCGACGACGGACAGGCCTTCACCGGTCAGGCGATCCGCGTGGCCGCCAACAACTGGAACGCGCTGGAGGTGACGGTCGACGGCCGGCCGGTGGCGGTCGCCGATCTGGCCGGGATGGTCGTCGCGGCGCCCAACCGGGCGCCGGTCGCCGCCGATCAGGCGCTGACCGGGACGGAGGACATGCAGGTCACCGGCTCGGTCGGCGCGGTGGATCCCGACGGCGACGCGCTGACCTACGGCGTCGGCGCCGGTCCGGCGCATGGCCGGCTGGTGCTGGAGGCCGACGGCCGCTTCACCTACCGGCCCAATGCCGACTATGCCGGCTCCGACAGCTTCCGCATCGACGTGTCGGACGGCCGGGGCGGGGTGACCGCACAGACCGTCACCGTCACGCTGACCGGCGTCAACGACGCGCCGTCCGCCGTGACGCTGGAGGATGCCGCCGTCGCCGAGCAGGCGCCGGCCGGGACCGTCGTCGGCACCGCGCGGGGCAGCGATCCCGATGGCGACGCGCTGACCTACAGCCTTGCCGACGATGCCGGCGGGCGCTTCGCCATCGACGCGGCGACCGGGGTTCTGTCCGTCGCCGCCGGGGCCGCGCTGGACTATGCGCAGGCTCCCGCCCATGCGGTGACCGTCCGCGCCACCGATGCCGGAGGGCTTGCCACCGACCGGGTCTTCCACATCGGCGTGACCGCGACCCGCAACGACGGTGCCGCCGACATCGACGGGCTGTCGCCGGCCGAGGAACGGGCGCTGGAGGCGGCGGAGGCGCAGGACGGCGGCAACGATGCCATGATGGGCGACTGGCAGGCGGAGACTCTCGACGGCGGTGCCGGGAACGACACGCTGGGCAGCGGCGGCGGTGGCGGCACGCTGCTGGGCGGGGCTGGCGACGACCTGCTGGCCGGCGATTGGGGCGAGGATTCCCTGCGCGGCGGGTCGGGTGCCGACACGCTGCGCGGCGGATCGCAGAGCGACCGTCTGTTCGGCGGCTCCGGCAACGATGCGCTGGACGGGGGCAGCGAGGACGATACGCTGGACGGCGGAACCGGCAACGACAGCCTGTTCGGCGGCAGCGGCGCCGACCTGCTGTATGGCGGGATGGGCGACGATCTGCTGGATGGCGGAACCGACGCCAACCGGCTCTATGGCGGCAGCGGCAACGACACGCTGCTGGGCGGCGACGTGGGCGACATGCTGGACGGCGGCAGCGGGAACGACCTCATCCTCGGCGGCATCGGGGCGGACAGCATCCGCAGCGGGGCCGGCGACGACCGGATCGACGGCGGCGAGAACGACGACACCATCGACGGCGGCAGCGGTTCCGACACCATCGTCGGCGGTGGCGGCCGGGACATGGTGGCTGCCGGCGACGGCGACGATCTGGTGACGGACGGCGACGGCGTGTGGAGCGACGACCGCTTCGACGGCGGGGCCGGCGACGACACGCTGGATGGCGGCCTGGGCAGCGACACGCTGATCGGCGGGGCCGGTAACGACCGGCTGACGGTGGGCGCCGACTACACCGGCGACCATCTCGACGGCGGCGACGGCGACGACACGCTCACCGGCGGGCTGGGCGCCGATACCCTGCTGGGCGGTGCCGGCAACGACGTGCTGAAGGGCGGCGGCGGCAACGACGTGCTGATCGGCGGCGACGGCATCGACATCGCCGACTATTCGGCGGAGACCGGTGCGATCTCCATCGACCTGCAGAGCGGCGAGGTGCGCCATGGCGGCTGGATGGCCGACCATGTCTCCGGCGTCGAGACGATCCTGGCCGGCGGCGGCGCCGACACGCTGGCCGGCGACGGTGGCGACAACAGCATGGCCGGCGGGGCCGGCGACGACAGCCTGTCGGGTGGGGCCGGCGACGATCTGCTGGACGGAGGCAGCGGCGCCGACGCGATCGACGGCGGCGAGGGCATCGACACCGCAACCTATGCCGGGTCCGGCGCGGGTGTGACTGTCGATCTGGCGGCCGGCACCGGGTCCGGCGGGGATGCCGAGGGCGACCGGCTGGCCGGCGTCGAGAACCTGATCGGATCGGCCTACGGCGACCGGCTGACCGGCGATGCCGGCGCCAACCGCGTGGACGGCGGCGCGGGCGACGACCTGCTGGCCGGGGCCGGCGGCGCGGATACGCTGGCCGGCGGCGAGGGGACAGACACCGCCGACTATTCTGCCTCCGATACCGGCGTGACGGTCGATCTGGCGGCCGGCACCGGCAGCGGCGGCGATGCCGAGGGCGACGTGCTGTCGGGGATCGAGAACCTGACCGGTTCGGCCCATGACGACCGGTTGACCGGAGACGGCGGCGCCAACCTGCTGGACGGCGGGGCCGGCGACGACACGCTGGCGGGGGCCGGTGGCGCCGACACGCTGGCCGGCGGCTACGGGACGGACACCGCCGACTATTCGGCATCGGCAGGCGGCGTGTCCGTCGATCTGGCGGCGGGAACGGCGGCCGGCGGCGATGCCGAGGGTGACCTGCTGTCCGGGATCGAGAATCTGACCGGTTCCGATCACGACGATCTGCTGGTGGGCGATGCGGCCGGCAACCGGCTTGACGGCCGGGGCGGCAACGACACACTGATCGGGCTTGCCGGCGCCGATACGCTGATCGGCGGCGACGGCATCGACCTTGCCGACTATTCGGCGTCGGCCGGCGGCGTGTCCGTCGATCTGTCGAGCGGCACCGGGACAGGCGGCGACGCCGAGGGCGACGTGCTGACCGGCATCGAAAACCTGACCGGCAGCGCCTTCGCCGACCGGCTGACCGGCGATGCCGGGGCCACCCGCCTCGACGCCTCCGGCGGAGACGACACCCTGGCCGGGCTCGACGGCGCCGACACGCTGGTTGGCGGCGACGGCATCGACCTTGCCGATTACTCGGCCTCTGCCTCGGGGGTGGCGGTGGACCTGTCGACCGGGACCGGTCTCGGCGGCGATGCCGAGGGCGACCTGCTGTCGGGGATCGAGAACCTGACCGGCTCGGCCCATGACGACCGGCTGACCGGTGACGCGAACGCCAACCTGCTGGACGGCGGAGCGGGTGACGACACGCTGGCCGGGCTGGGCGGGGCGGACACGCTGACCGGTGGCGACGGGACGGACACCGCCGACTACTCTGCATCGGCAGGCGGCATCACCGTCGATCTCGCGGCCGGCAGCGGTTCCGGCGGCGATGCCGAAGGCGATGTGCTGACCGGGATCGAGAACGTCACCGGCTCCGCCCATGGCGACAGCCTGTCGGGCGACGCGGGCGGCAACCGGCTGGACGGCGGCATCGGCGACGACTGGCTGTCCGGCGGCGCCGGGGCGGATACGCTGATCGGCGGCGACGGCATCGACAGCGCCGATTATGCGGCCTCGACCGGTGGCATCGACGTGAACCTCGCCGCCAGCATCGGTTCGGGAGGCGATGCCGAAGGCGACGTGCTGACGGGGGTCGAGAACCTGTCCGGCTCCGACCAGGACGACCGGTTGACCGGCGATGCGAACGCCAACCGGCTCGACGGGCGCGGCGGCAACGACACGCTGGCCGGGCTGGGCGGGGCGGACACGCTGATCGGCGGCGACGGCATCGACACGGCGGAGTATCTGGCCTCGGCCGCCGCGGTGTCCGTCAGCCTGTCGAGCGGCAGCGGTTCGGGCGGCGACGCCCAGGGCGACCGGCTGACCGGCGTCGAGAACCTGACCGGTTCCGCCTTCGGCGACCGGCTGACCGGCGACGGCGGCGCCAACATCCTGGACGGGGCGGGCGGAAACGACACGCTGGTGGGCGGTGCCGGCGCCGACACGCTGATCGGCGGCACCGGCAGCGATACCGCCGACTATTCGGCGTCCGGGGCGGCGGTGACGGTCGATCTGGCGGCCGGAACCGGGCTCGGCGGCACGGCGGAGGGGGATGTGCTGATCGGGGTGGAGAACCTGATCGGCTCCGCCCGCGCCGACCTGCTGACCGGCGACGGGCAGGACAACATTTTGCGCGGAGGCGCGGGGGCGGACACGCTGACCGGCGGCGACGGATCGGACACCGCCGACTACACCGGTTCAGCGGCGGCGGTGACGGTCAGCCTTGCCGACGGGACGGCGGAAGGCGGCGATGCCGCGGGCGACGGGCTGATCGGGATCGAGAACCTGACCGGCTCGGTCGCCGACGACCGGCTGACCGGCGATGCCGGGGCCAACCGCCTGCGCGGCGGCAGCGGCAACGACACCCTGTTCGGAGGGACCGGCGCCGACACGCTCAGCGGCGGGACGGGGATCGACACCGCCGACTATTCGGCGTCAGACGCGGCGGTATCGGTCAACCTCGCCACCGGTATCGGCCGCGGCGGCCATGCCGAGGGCGACCGTCTGGACGGGGTGGAGACCCTGATCGGCACCGGGCTGGCCGACAGCCTGACCGGCGACGGCGCCGCCAATTATCTGGACGGCCGCGGCGGCGCCGACAGTCTGTCCGGCGGGGCCGGCGACGACACCTTGCGGGTGCTGGACGACGGATTCGCCAGCCTGGACGGCGGCAGCGGTTTCGACACGCTTCGCTTCGAGGGGGAACGGCTGGTCGTGACCGGCGCCGATGTCGGCGGGGTTCACGGCCTGGAGATGGTCGACCTGACCCATTCCGGCCGCCAGGTTCTGATCCTGAACGAGCAGGGCATTCTCACCGACACCGGCGGCGCACCGCTCTACGTCACCGGCAACCGCGACGATCTGGTGACTTTCAAGGAATCCGGCTGGAAGCGCGGCGGTGCCGAGACCGTCGGCTCCGTCCTCTACAACCGGTACAGCCGCGGCACGACCACGGTCTATGTCCAGGACGGCGTGCGGATGTTCGGCGACCTCGTGGTCACCGGCACGGCGGGGGACGACGTGCTCACCGCGCCGTCGGGTGCCGGCCATGTGGTGGTGTTCGGCGAGGGCGGCAACGACACGGTGCGGTTCGGCTCCGGCTTCCGGCATGAGATCGCGCATCTGGTGCGGATCGACGACGACCTCCATGTCCTGTTCGACGCCCAGGGCGGTCCGGCCGGAGAGGACGGCTATGCCCGCGACCGCGTCACCATTATGGGCCATTTCGCCGCGAATGGAGCCGCCGGGGCAGGCGACGGCAGCGTCCGCCGGATCGAGTTCGCCGATGGCGTGGTCTGGCCGGTGTGGGGCGACGACCTGCTGCTGGGCAGCACCGGCGACGACACCGTCGCCATCGAACCGGGGTTCGGCAGCCACAGCCTGCATGCCGATGCCGGCGTCAACGTCATCCGCTTCGGTGACGATGTGACCGCCGACGACCTGCGTCTGTCGCGCAAGGGCGACGACCTGGAGATCCGGATCGCCGGCACCGACCGCTCGCTGCTGCTCTTCAACCATTTCTCGGCGGAGGCGCTGGCCGGCGCCGGCAATGGCGGGGTCGAGGCGGTCGAGCTGGCCGACGGCACCCGCTGGCGCGTGCGCGGCAACGACGTGGTGATCGGCAGCGGCGGCGACGACCGCGTGGTGTTCGGATTGGATGGCGGGCAGACGACGCTCTACGGCAGCGCCGGTGCCGATACCGTCGCTTTCGCGCTGACCGTCGACCCCGACCGCATGCGGCTGAGCCGCGAGGGCGACGACCTGCGACTCTCCTACGAGGGAAGCACCGATTCCTGGGTGATCAAGCAGCATTTCGACGGCAATCCGGACGGCTACCGGACGATCCGCTTCGGCGACGGCACCGAATGGGCCATCGACAACACCCGCCTGATCGCCGGCACCGCCGCCGACGAAAGCGTGGAGCTGGGCGCCGGGCTGGGAGAGCGCGTGCTGGCGACCGGCGGCGGCAGCGACGGGCTGGCGCTGGCGGCCGGTATCGCCCCGTCGCAGGTGGCTCTGCGCCGCGACGGCGACAAGCTGGTGATCCAGATCGCCGGCAGCACCGACCGGGTGGTGGTGCTCAACCACTTCAACGACACGGGCGCCGGCAACGGCGTGCTGCGCAGCCTGAGCTTCGCCGACGGCACGGTGTGGCCGCTGGACCCCGGCACCGGGTTCCGCATCGGCGGCGACACCGGCGACGTGTTCTCCTTCAAGCCGGGCGACGGCGCCGTCACCCTGTTCGCCGGCAAGGGCGTCGACATGCTGAACGTCGCCGCCGCCATCGGCGCCGCCGCGCTGGGCTTCACCCGCCAGGGCGACGATCTGGTGATTTCGGTGAAGGGGACGGCGGACAAGGTCACGGTGCTGAACCATTTCGCCGGCGGCTGGGGCGCGTCGCTGCTTGAAAACGTCTATGCCGGCGGGCGCTTCTGGAACCTGTCCGATCCGGCCATGCTGATCGGCGGGGCCGGCGACGACAGCTACACCCTGACGCTGGGCGGCGGCGCCAAGTCGATCCTGCCCGGCGGCGGCAACGACCTGATCCTCATCGGTCCCGGCATCGACAAGGCGAGCGTCACCATGCAGCGGGTGGGCGACGATCTGGTGATCGGCCTGCGCACGCTGCCGGACAAGCTGACCGTGCTGAACCACTTCTCCGGCGGGGCGAGCGGCGGGGTGCACACGCTGCGCTTCATCGACGGCGACACCTGGAACATCTGGGGCGCCGGCCTGATGGTCGGCACCAGCGCCACCGACACCTTCACCGCCCAGCCGGGCATCGGTCACGTCTCGCTCTTCCCCGGCGGCGGCAGCGACCGCCTGCGGCTGGGCACCGGCTTTGACAGCCTGAACACGCTGGTGCGGCGGGACGGCGACGATCTCGAGATCGTCATGCGCGACGGCAGCGACAGGGTCAAGGTCCTGAACCACTTCCTGGGCAACGAGGCGCGCGACATCGCCTTCGCCGACGGCAAGGTCTGGACGGTCGGCGGCCCCAATGCCCGCATCGGCACCGACGGCGCCGACCGCTTCGTCCTGTCGCCCGGCATGGGGAATGTCGTGGTCTATGGCGGCGGCGGCCAGGGCGGCGGCGACCGCATCGAGGTGGCGCCCGGCATCGACCCGTCCACCGTCCGGCTGACCCGGATCGGCAACGACCTGCGGGTCACCGCCGGCACAGACAGCATGACCATCGTCAACCAGTTCGCCACCGGCGGGGTGGTGACGATCCCCGAGATCGTCTTCCCCAACGGCGTCGTCTGGCCGATTGCCGGCATCAATGTCTTCATCAGCGGCGCCGGGGCGGAGACGATCCCCGCGGGTCCGATGTTCATCTATCCCGGTGCGCCCGGCCAGCATCTGTCCATCGACGCCGACCCGGGCAAGACCCGCGTCGTGCGTGTCGGCAACGACCTGCATTTGAGCATCGTCGGCCAGCCGAACGAGATGATCGTCGTCAACCATTTCGCCATGAACGGCATCGGCGATCTGGTCTTCGACAACGGCACCACCTGGAACATCCAGGGCGGCCGGGTGCTGATCGGCGGCACCGGCCATGACGAGTTCGTGATCCAGCGCGGCATGGGCGACGTCATCGTCTATCCCGACAGCATCGGCGACGACACCCTGCGCTTCGTCGACACGGTGGACGGATCCAAGATCCGCGTGGCGCGCGTCGGCGACAATCTGCGCATCACCATCGACGGCACCGCGGATGCGCTGACCATCGTCAACCATTTCGCTGGCACGCCGATGGAGTCGCTGAAGCGTCCCGACGGCTCTGTCCTGCCGCTGACAGGCGACGGGCTGCTGTTCGGCGGCCCCGGCGGAACCGTCTTCCTGGTCGGCGAGGACAGCGGGTCGAAGACCATCTATGCCGAGGGCGGCGACCGCGTGGTCTTCGACGACATCGACAGCACGGAGGTGCGGCTGATCCGCACCGGCTCCGACCTGCAGATCTTCATCGACCGCACGCAGCAGGTGGTGACCGTCCTAAACTATTTCGGCGGCGTCGGCCAGTTGGAGTTCCCCAACGGACGGACCTTCGACCTGTCGTCGCCCTACACGCTGATCGGCGGCGGGGGCGGCGACCGCTTCACCATCGGCAGGACCGGGCCGGCCAGCCAGATCATCCATGCCGGCGGCGGCGGCAGCCAGATCGACTTCGGCCCCGACGTCTCGCCCGGCGACGTGACCCTGCGGCAGGACGGCGTCGATCTGGTCGTGGTCTTCATCGGCAGCGGGCGCACGGTGCGCGTGGTCAACCACTTCACCGCACCCACCGACGGCCTGTCGCGCGGGCTCGACGCCGTCACTTTCAGCGGCGGCGTCACACTGGACGTCTTCGGCGACAACGTGATGTTCGGCCAGCAGGGAACGGACGACTTCACCGTGCTTCCCGGCCAGGGCCGGCAATATGTCTTCGCCGGCGGCGGCACCGACCGGCTGACTTTCGGTCCCGGCGTCGATCCGGCGCTGGTGCGGATGGAGCGGGACGGCGTCAACCTGCACATCTTCACCGATGACGGCAGCATCGATCTGGTGGCGGTCAACCATTTCGGCCCCACCGGGGTGGCGGGCAGCGGCTCCGGCCTTGCCACCATCGCCTATGCGGACGGGCAGAACTGGACGGTCGCCGGCAACGGCATCCTGATCGGCAGCCGCGGCAACAACAGCTACAGCGTGGCGACCAACAGCGGCCCGGTGACGATCCACCCGGCGGGCGAGGACAACCGGCTGGCCTTCACCGCGGGCATTCCCCCGGCGAACCTGCGGCTGGTGCGCGAGCATGACGACCTGCGCATCCTGTCGGCCGACGGCACGGTCAACGTGCTGGTGGTCAACCATTTCCGGAACCAGCTGGATCAGGTCACCTTCTCGGCCGGCGCGCCGTGGAACTTGGGGGCGGGCAACGTCTTCATCGGCGGCGACGGGCCGTCGGTCTTCCGCTTCGACAGCATCGCCACCGACCTGATGGTGTTCCCCGGCAGCGGCGACATCGTGGGGATGCCCAGTGGCCTCGACTGGAAGGACGTGGTGCTGACGCGCTCCGGCGGCGACCTGATCGTGCAGGTCCGCGCCACCGGGTGGCAGGTCCGCATCGTCAACCATTTCTCCGCCAGCGACGGCACCAGTGGATTGGCCGGGCTGAGCTTCGCCGACGGCACGACGATGCCGCTGGGCGAACTGGCGATGCTGGGCGGCGGCAGCGGCGACCTGCTGACCGGGACGGCCACCGACGACGTGATGCTGGGCCAGGACGGCGACGACCGGCTGAGCGGCGGCGGCGGCAACGACACGCTGATCGGCGGCATCGGCAACGACACGCTGGACGGCGGCACCGGCAACGACGTCTATGTCTACCGCATCGGCGACGGCCGCGATTACATCCTGGACAGCGCCGGCTTCGACCGGATCGAATTCGGTCCCGGCATCGGCTATGGCGACCTTTATTTCGCGCGCTTCGGCAACGATCTCCACATCCGCTTCCGCGGCCGGCCGGCCGACGAGATCGTGGTGACCGGCCGCTTCAACATGGCGGGCGACGGGACCAGCTTCGTGGAGCGGCTGGCCTTCGCCGACGGCACCAGCTTCGAGCTGACCCGCACCGACATCGCGCTGGAGACGGTGGCGACCGCCGCGGCGGAGTATCTGCAGGGCTACAATGTCGGCGACAGGATCGAGGGGACGGCGGGCAACGACACGATCCTGGGCTATGCCGGCAACGACACGCTGATCGGCGGCACCGGATCGGATTCGATCGACGGCGGGATGGGCGACGACCTGATCGATGGTCGCGACGATCCCGGCACCGATGGCGCACGGGACGTGATCCTGGGCCGCGACGGCGACGACACCATCCTGGCCGGCGGCGGTTCCGACATCCTAGTGGGCGGTACCGGCAATGACAGCATCGACGGCGGCGGCGGCAATGACAGCATCGATGGCGAGGACGGCAACGACAGCATCGATGGCGGCACCGGTGCCGACACCATCTATGGCCGGGACGGCAACGACACGCTGGCCGGCGGCGCCGGCAACGACACGCTCTCCAGCGGGGCCGGCGACGACCTGATCCGTTTTGGCGGCGGCAGCGACACCATCGCCAACGAGGGCGGCCGCGACGTTCTGGAGATCGGGCCGGGCATCGCCCGCGCCGACCTCTACTTCGCGCGCTTCGGCAACGATCTCTACATCCGCTTCCGCAATTCGGCGGAGCAGATCGTCCTGACCGGCCGCTTCAGCGGGGCGGGCGACGGGACCAGCTTCGTGCAGATGCTTCGCTTCGCCGACGGCACGGACTATGCCGTCACGGCGCAGGATCTGGCGCTGGAAACGGTTGCGACCGACGCCAGCGAGACGCTGGAAGGCTACAACGTCGGCGACATCATCCGCGGCCAGGGCGGCAACGACACCATTCACGGCTATACCGGCAACGACAGCCTGGACGGCGGTGCAGGCAACGACCGCCTCTATGCCGGCAGCGGCGACGATGTGCAGGAGGGCGGCGACGGAGCAGACGCCCTGTATGGCGACATCGGCAACGACCTGCTTTCCGGCGGCACCGGCAACGACAGCCTCTATGGCGAGGCGGGAGCCGATTCCCTGTCCGGTGGCGACGGCGCCGACTTCCTGTCCGGCGGCGCCGACAGTGACAGCCTGCTGGGCGGCATCGGCAACGACACGCTGGATGGCGGGGACGGCAACGACCTGCTGGAGGGCGATGACGGCGACGACAGTCTGCTGGCCGGCGACGGCGACGACACGCTGGTGGGTGGCGGCGGCACCGACAGGCTGTTCACCGGGGCCGGCAACGACATCATCCGCTTCGATGGCGGGCGCGAGACCATCACCAACGAAGGCGGCGCCGACGTGCTGGAGATCGGCGGCGGGCTGACCAAGGCCGATCTCTATTACGCCCGCTTCGGCAACGACCTGTATCTGCGCTTCCGCAATCGCAGCGACGAGGTGATTCTGACCGGCCGCTTCGCCGGGGCCGGCGACGGGGCTAGCTATGTCCAGACCGTGCTGTTCGCCAATGGCGACCGCGCCGATCTGACCGATCCCGCCCTGGTGCTGGAAACGGTGGCGAGCGAGTTCAACGACTCGCTGGAGGGGTACAACGCCAACGACACCATCAGCGGACTGGGCGGCACCGACACCATCCGTGGCTATGGCGGTGACGACCTGCTGGACGGCGGATCGGGCAACGACGCTCTGTTCGGCGGCGACGGCAACGACCGGTTGATCGGTGGCATCGGCGCCGACAGCTTGGAAGGCGGCGACGGCAACGACACGCTGGAAGGCGGTGACGACGCTGACCAGCTTTACGGCGGAGCGGGCGACGACTTGATCCTTGGCAGCGCCGGCAACGATTCCATCGGAGGCGGCACTGGCAACGACAGCCTGTCCGGCGATGCCGACGACGACAGCCTGAATGGCGGCGACGGTGCCGACAGCCTGCAGGGCGGTGCCGGCAACGACTATCTTCAGGGCGGCGACGGCGCCGACACCTTGGAAGGCGGATCGGGCATCAACACCATCCTGACCGGGCTGGGCGACGACGTGATCCGCTATGACGGCGGACGCGACACCATCACCAACGCGGGCGGCAACGACGTTCTGGAGATCCGCACCGCATTGAGGCGGGAGGACCTCTATTTCGCCCGCTTCGGCAACGACCTGTATCTGCGCTTCCGCGGCGCGGCCGACGAGATCGTGCTGAAGAACCGCTTCGCCGGTGCCGGCGACGGGGCGAGCTATGTCCAGCGCGTCCAGTTCGCCGACGGGCAGGAGGTGGACCTGACCGATCCGACGCTGAAGCTGGAAACCCTGGCGAACGCGGCGTCTGAGACGCTGGAGGGCTACAATGTCGGCGACCTCATCCAGGGCGTGGGCGGCAACGACAGCATCCACGGCTATGGCGGGAACGACACGTTGGATGGCGGGGCCGGCAACGACCAGCTCTATGGCGATGCGGGCAATGACACGCTGATCGGCGGGGCGGGGGACGACCGGCTGGAGGGTGCCGACGGCAACGACCTGCTGCAGGGCGGCGACGGCAACGACAGCCTGACCGGCGGGGCCGGCGACGACACGCTGATCGGCGGCGCTGGGAAAGACCAATATTACGGCGGCGACGGCAACGACCTGATCGACAACCGGGACGACACCGGCACCGGCGCCGCGCTGAATGTCGCCTATGGCGAGGCGGGGAACGACACCATCCTGGGCGGCGATGCGGGCGAGACCTTCGCCGGCGGAGACGGCGACGACCGGATGGAGGGCAATGCCGGCAACGATTGGCTGGAGGGCAACGCCGGCGCCGACAGCTTGCAAGGCGGCGACGGCAACGACAGCCTTCAGGGCGGCGACGGCGCGGACACTCTGGAAGGCGGGGCGGGCACCAACACCGTCCTGACCGGGTTGGGCGACGACGTGATCCGCTATGACGGCGGGCGCGACACCGTCACCAACGCGGGCGGCAACGACGTTCTGGAGATCCGCACCGCATTGAGGCGGGAGGACCTCTATTTCGCCCGCTTCGGCAACGACCTGTATCTGCGCTTCCGCGGCGCGGCCGACGAGATCGTGCTGAAGAACCGCTTCAATGGTGCCGGCGACGGGGCGAGCTATGTCCAGCGCGTCCAGTTCGCCGACGGGCAGGAGGTGGACCTGACCGATCCGACGCTGAAGCTGGAAACCCTGGCGACCGCGGCGTCTGAGACACTGGAGGGCTACAATGTCGGCGACCTGATCCAGGGCGTGGACGGCAACGACACGATCCATGGCTATGGCGGGAACGACACGTTGGATGGCGGGGCCGGCAACGACACGCTCTATGGCGGGGCCGGGAACGACACGCTGGCCGGCGGCACCGGTGTCGACCGGCTGGAGGGCGGCGACGGCCTCGACAGGCTGGACGGCGGCGAGGGGGACGACACGCTCTATGGCGATGCCGGCGACGACACGCTGATCGGCGGCGCCGGCAACAACACCCTCTATGGCGGAGCGGGCAGCAACGTCATCCGTTTCGATGGCGGCCAGGACATCGTCTACAACACCGGCGGCAGCGACGTCATCGAACTGGATGCGTCCTTCGACAAGGCGACGCTCTATTTCTCCCGCTTCGGCAATGATCTCCATGTACGTTTCACCGGCCGGACGGACCAGATCATCGTCAAGGACCGCTTCAACGGTGCCGGCGACGGGGCGGCCTATGCGCAGACCCTGCTGTTCGCCGATGGATCGCGGGAGGATTTGACCCGGCAGGATTTGGCGATCCAGACGATCGGTGGCACCGGAAGCGAGAAGCTGGAAGGCTACAATGTCGGCGACACAATCGACGGGCAGGCCGGCAACGACACGATCTACGGCTATGACGGCGACGACACGCTGACGGGTGGCAGTGGTCAGGACATATTCTATGGCGGCGGCGGCGACGACCTTCTTGACAACCGAGCCGACGCCGCCGGATCGGCCGGGGGCGACACCGCCTATGGAGAGGCGGGCAACGACACCATCCTCGGAGGTGGCGGCAATGACATGATCTTCGGCGGTGCCGGTAATGATGATCTTAACGCAGGGAATGGCGAAGACCGTCTGTGGGGCGATGAAATATCGACCACCGGTAACGAGGCCATCACAATCCGCCTGCGAGTGGGTGCAAATCCGTATGCATATAATTGGCCGCGCTTGCGTGTTTGGCTGGATGGAACGCTGCTATTGGATACACGGGTGACTGCGTACTACAGTTATTTCCAACAGTATTACGGAAATGTTCAAGATTTTGTCCTGACGGTCACCGACCGTTCGACCGCCGCAAACCTGACGCTGGAAGTCGTGCACGAAGAGTATGAGCGCTTCACAACCTATTGGGTACGTGGAGCGATCGTGACCGGCATCGAGGTCAATGGGTTGCCGATCGGCGGTGCCCCAAGATGGCTTTGGGACAACGGACAGAACTATTCCACTTGGGGGCTCGGCGGGGCGCTGCCGGCGTCCTCCCCCAGCGAACCTGCCGGCGACGACGCGGTTTCCGGCAGTATTGGCAACGACGTGCTGAACGGTGGTCTGGGGGACGATAGCCTGTCGGGTGGGGCCGACAATGACACCATTCTCGGCGGTGCCGGCAACGATACGATCCGTGGGGGTGCGGGGTCGGACGAGATGCATGGCGGAGCCGGCGACGACCTGATCGACAACCGGGACGATCCGAACGCCGGCGGAATCAACGACCAATCCTACGGCGGGACTGGCAACGACACGATCTATGGCGGTGGTGGCACCGACGTCGTCTATGGCGGTGCCGACGACGACCTGATCGACGGCGGCGCCGGGGCCGACTATCTCTACGGTCAGGCCGGGAACGACACTCTGGACGGCGGGGCCGGCAACGACGCCATCGACGGCGGCGCCGGCGACGACCTGATCCGCTTCACCTCCGGTGACGGCGTGGACAGCATCGCCGGCGGCGGCGGCAGCGACACGCTCGAACTGGGGGCCGGGTTGACGCTGGAGCAGATGTATCTTTCCCGCATCGGCACCGACCTGCACCTGATCTTCCGCGACACCGGCGACCGCATCGTCCTGGCCGGCCGCTTCAGCGGCGACGGCGATGGCGCGAATTTCGTACAGACCGTTAAGTTCGCGGATGGACGCACCATCGACCTGTCGGCCCAGACCATCGTGATGGAAACACATGGGCAGGCGACGGCGGAGACCCTGTACGGCTACAAGGACGACGACAGCATCGATGGCGGCGGCGGCAACGACACCCTCTATGGCTATGCCGGCGACGACCTGCTGACCGGAGGGGACGGCAACGACGCACTGTATGGCGGGAACGGCCATGACACGCTGTCGGGCGGTGCCGGCGCCGATTACTTCGAAGGCGGCGACGGCGCCGACAGCCTGTCCGGCGGCTCCGACAACGACACGCTGTATGGCGGGACCGGCAACGACACGCTGTCGGGCGGTGCGGGCGCCAACGCCATCGACGGCGGCGCCGGCAACGACAGCATCCTCTACGAAGGCGGTGCCGACACCGTGGTCGGCGGCGGCGGCAACGACGAACTGGTCTTCGGCGAGGACTACACCCAGGCGGGCCTGCGGCTGGAACGCTTCGGCAAGGATCTGCATCTGGTCTTCGACGACCTGGCCAAGCGGATCGTCGTCGCCAACCGCTTCAGCGCGGTCGGCAACGGCGAGGGGGCGAACTATGTGCAGACCCTGCGCTTCGCCGACGGCGGCACGATGGACCTGTCACGCACCGATCTGGTGATCGCCACCCGCGACAGCGACGTCGGGCATGAGCTGGCGGGCTACAACGTCGGCGATGTGATCCGCGGCAACGGCGGCACCGACGCCATCTATGGCTATGGCGGCAACGACACGCTGTATGGCGGCGCCGGCGCCGATGCCTTGTACGGCGGCGGCGGCGACGACCTGATCGACAGCCGGGACGAGACGGCCAGCGGCGACACCGCCTATGGCGAGACCGGCAACGACACGCTCTATGGCGGTGCCGCCAACGATGCGCTCTATGGCGGCGACGGCGAAGACCTGATCCTGGGCGGCGCCGGCAACGACAGCATCGAGGGCAATGCCGGCAGGGACAGCCTGAGCGGCGGGGCGGGCGTCGACAGCCTGCACGGCGGGGCGGACGACGATACCCTTCATGGCGATGACGGCAACGATTACCTGTTCGGCGAGGCCGGCGACGACAGCTTGGCCGGCGGGGCCGGGACCGACACGCTGTATGGCGGTATCGGCGCGGACATGCTGTCCGGCGGCGACGATGCCGATACGCTGGATGGCGAGGACGGCAACGACACGCTGGCCGGCGGTGCCGGCGCCAACTGGATCGTGACCGGGGCCGGCGACGACCTCGTGCTCTACCAGGGCGGTGCCGACACGGTGGTCGGCGGCGGCGGCAACGACAGGCTGTCCTTCGACGACGGCTTCAGCCGCGACGACCTGCGGTTCGAACGCTACGGCAACAACCTGCATATCCGCTTCGACGGCAAGCCTGACCGGATCGTCGTCGCCAACCGCTTCAGCGGAGCCGGCAACGGCGCCAACTACCTCCAGACGCTGCTGTTCGCCGACGGGCGCACCGTCGACCTGAGCGATCCGGGCCTCGTCATCGACACCCGGGACGATGCGACCGCCCGCACGTTGGAAGGCTATGCCGCGTCGGACACCATCCGCGGCGGCGGCGGAAACGACTCCATTCACGGCTATGGCGGCGACGACAGCCTGTATGGCGGGGCGGGATGGGATCTGGTCCGTGGCGGGGTCGGCAACGACCTGATCGACAGCAGCGACGACGACGCCAGCCACGACAGCCTCTATGGCGAGGACGGCGACGACACCGTGCGCGGCGGCGGCGGCGACGACGCCCTGTATGGCGATGCCGGAAACGACCGGATCGAAGGGCTGGCCGGGACCGACTATATGGAGGGCGGCACCGGCGACGACACGATGGAGGGCGGTGCCGGCAACGACACCCAGTTCGGCGGCGACGGGGCCGACAGCCTCGATGGCGGGGCGGACAACGACTATCTGAAGGGCGATGCCGGTGCCGACGAGCTTTCGGGGGGTCTGGGTCACGATACGCTCTTTGGCGGTGCCGACGGCGACCGCCTGTCCGGCGGCGACGGCAACGACATCCTCTATGGCGATGCCGGCAACGACACCCTGATGGGCGGCGCCGGCGACGATGCCATCGACACCGGCGCCGGCGACGATCTGGTCGTCTATGACGGCGGCCGGGACACCGTCCTGGGCGGCGGCGGCAACGACACGCTGCTGTTCGGCGAGGGATTCAAAGCCGACCAGCTCTATTTCGCACGCTTCGACAACAATCTGGTGTTGCGCTTCCGCGACCGGCCGGAACAGGTGGTCATCTCCAACCGATTCAGCGGCGGGGGAGACGGCGGCAACTATCTGCAGACCGTCCGTTTCCACGACGGTACGGAGGTGCAGCTGTCCGATCCCGCGCTGCGGCTGGAAACGGTCGGCGGCGACGGTGACGAAGCTCTGGCCGGCTATGTCAACGGCGACCGGATCGACGGGCAGGGCGGCAAGGATGTGCTGGCCGGCTACGGCGGGAACGACACGCTGGTGGGCGGCACCGGCAGCGACGAACTGCATGGCGGCGAGGGCGACGACCTGCTGGACAGCCGGGACGATCTTGCCGGCTCCGGCGACTATGACATTGCCTATGGCGAGGCCGGCAACGACACCCTGCTGGGCGGCGGCGGCAACGACAGCCAGTCGGGCGGCGACGGTGACGACAGCCTGGACGGCGGCGAGGGCAACGACATGCTCACCGGCGGTGCGGGTGACGACCGGCTGGCCGGCGGCGTTGGCGTCGATACCCTGGTGGGCGGCACAGGACAGGACACACTGGACGGCGGCGACGCCAACGATGTGCTTGCAGGCGACGCGGACGATGACCGGCTCTCCGGCGGGGCCGGCGCCGACACGCTGGTGGGTGGCACCGGGCGGGATGTGCTGGAAGGCGGCGACGGCAACGACAGTCTGGTCGGCGATGGCGGGGCGGGAAGCGGCACCTACATGTTCGATACGATGAAGACGGTGTTCAGCGGTGCCTTCTCCGTCACCTGGAACACGCAGGATCATGTTCCCCGCCTGCTCGGCGACGTGAACGGCGATGGCCGGGCGGACATCGTCGGCTTTTCCAGCACATCGGTCCAGATCGCCCTGGGGCGGGCGGACGGCAGCTTCGGACCGGTTCAGGTCGCCTACAACGGGGAGTTCACGCCCACCTACGGCGGCTGGAACAGTCAGAACATCAATCCCCGGCAACTGGCGGACGTGAACGGCGACGGCCGGATGGATATCGTCGGCTTCGCGAGCGGCGTGGTGCGGGTGGCCCAGGGTCAGTCGGATGGAACCTTCGCGACCGCGCAGACGGCGCTGAGCGGTAATCTGACCTCCGGCACGACCTGGACCAACATGGGGCAATATCCCCGGCAGCTCGGCGATGTGAACGGCGACGGCCGGGCGGACATCGTCGGCTTCTCCAGCACCGGCGTGGTGACCGCGCTGGGGCAGGCGGACGGAACCTTCGGGACCGTCACTCTCGCCTACAACGGCAGCTTCACGACCGGCTACGGCTGGACCAACAACAATGACTATCCCCGTCTTCTGGGTGACGTCGATGGCGACGGCATGGCCGACATCGTCGGTTTCGGTGGCGATCAGGTCTTCGTCGCCCGTGGCCGGGCCGACGGCACCTTCGCCCCGATGAAGGTCGCCTACAGCGACAATTTCACCAAGAACACGGGCGGCTGGACGACCCAGGACCAGTATCCCCGCCAACTGGCGGACGTGAACGGCGACGGCCGGATGGACATCGTCGGCTTCGCCAGCAACGGGGCCTACGTGTCGTTCGGTCAGGCGGACGGCACCTTCAGCCGGATTCGCCAGGGCACCAGCGACTATGGCTATGGTGGCTGGAACACCCAGAACACCTATCCGCGGCAGACCGCCGACGTCGACGGCGACGGGCGTGCCGACATCGTCGGCTTCGCCAGCAACAGCGTCGTGGTGTCCAGATCCGTCCTCAACGACGATACGCTGAGCGGCGGGGCCGGGGACGACACGCTGGCCGGCGGGCTGGGCGACGACATCTACCGGTTCGGACGCGGAGACGACCGGGACCGCATCGTCGAGAATGACAGCGACATCGGCACCGACCGCCTGGTGTTCGAGGCCGGCATCGACGCCCGCCAGCTGTGGTTCACCAAGACGGGCAACGACCTGGAGGTGCAGGTGGTCGGCACGGCGGACAAGGTGACCATCGCCGGCTGGTACGGCGGCGCCGAACATCACATGGACAGCATCGAGACGGCCGACGGGGCCGTGCTGCTGGATTCCATGGTGGACCGGCTGGTGCAGGCCATGGCGGGCTTCGCTCCGCCGGCGGCCGGCACCATGAGCATCGATCCCGATGCCTATCCGCAGATCGAGACCGCCATCACCGCCGCCTGGCGCTGATGGTGGTTGCGGCGCGGGGTGGGTGACGCATCCCGCCCCGCGCCCTTTTCCTTTTCCCGTCAGAGCTTCGCCGCCTCCTCGCCGATGCGCTGGCGCAGCCAGCTGTGCGAGGGAGAACCCGTGTTGCGGCGATGCCAGATCATCGACACCTCGTAATCGCCGACATCGAAGGGCAGGGGGCTGGTGGCGAGCCCCAGCGAGTCGGCGCACAGACTGGCCAGTCGTGCGGGCAGGGAGGTCAGCATCGGCGCCCGCGTCAGGATCATGGGGATCGCCAGGAATTGGGTGGTGGAGGCGGCAACGCGCCGCCGGGTGCCGAGTGCGGCCAGTTCGTCGTCGATGAAGCTGGTCAGGCCGCCGCGCAGCGACGGCATCAGGTGCGGATAGCGGGTGTAATCCTCCAGCCCGATCGGCGGAGTGACCGGCACGAGATCCGGGTTGTACAGGCAGACATGGGTCTCCCGGTACAGGACCTGCCGGTCATGCCAGCGCCGTACTTCCGGCAAATAGCCGATCGCCAGATCGAGGGTGCCGTCGTCCAGCGCATCCAGCATGGCGTCGGGATCGAGGCTGCGCAGAGCCACCGACACCCGCAGGTCTCCCTCCGCCGCATCGCGCAGGATGCCGGTCAGCAGAACTGCCTGCATGGAATCGGGGGTGGAGATGCTGAAGCTCCGTTCCTCCCGATGAGGGTCGAAATCCTCCTCCGCCGACAGGGCGCGGGCGGCGCCGACCAGCAGGTCGCGCAGAGGCTCCGCCAGCCGTTGGGCGCGGGGCGTCGGCTCCATCCGGTTGCCGGTGCGCACGAAAAGCGGATCGCCGACCAGCGTGCGCAACCGGCCCAGCGCGTGGCTGACCGCCGACTGGCTGACGCCCAGCGCCTCGGCCGCGCGGGAGACGTTGCGGGTTTCGAGCAGCGCGTCGAACACCTTGATCAGGTTCAGGTCGAGCGCCGGGTTATGAATTGCCTTCATGACGATATGAACCAAAGCCGCCTACTTCATTGTGCACTAGACGGTGTATTCTGTCGAGGCAGAGCTGACCCAGCAGCCAACAATCAAGAAATCTCCAATTCGTAGCCAACGCCCGCAACCGGGCAACGGACTCGTCGTCACCACACTCCGGCGGTTCCGTTCAGGGAGAAAGAGGCAAGAGCCATGATTCGCATCAACGTCAACGGCGAGAACCGTCAGGTCGACGTGCCCGAGGACATGCCCCTCCTGTGGGTTCTGCGGGACGAACTGAACATGACCGGCACCAAGTTCGGCTGCGGCGTCGCCCAGTGCGGCGCCTGCACCGTCCATGTCGACGGCACGCCGACCCGCGCCTGCCAAACCCCGGTCGGCATGCTGGGGCCGGACAGCAAGGTCACCACCATCGAGGGCGTGAAGGGCAAGGCGGCGCAGGCCGTCCAGGCGGCGTGGCAGAAGCTGGACGTCGTCCAGTGCGGCTATTGCCAGTCGGGCCAGATCATGAGCGCGGTCGCGCTTCTGACCGACAACCAGAACCCGACCGACCAGGACATCGACGCGGCGATGGACGGCAATGTCTGCCGTTGCGCCACCTATGTCCGCATCCGCGCGGCGATCAAGGATGCCGCCCAGACGATGAGGGCCTGATCCATGCTGCATCATTTGATCCGTCAGGCCGCCCAAAATGGGTTCGGCGAACCCCTCGCGCTGAAGCCGCTGCCCGCCCCGTCGCGCCGCGGTTTCCTGAAGGCCATCGGCGCCGGGGCCGGCGCGCTGGTCATCGGCGCGCATGTGCCGCTGCCGGCGCTGGCCGCCGAGGCCGCGGCGAAGACTGTCGGCCCGGCCGACCCGCGCCCGCAGCTGTTCGTCATCGTGGCGCCGGACAACACCGTCACCGTGTTGGCCAAGCATCTGGACAAGGGCCAGGGCATCGTTACCGGCCTCGCCACCATCGTGGCGGAGGAGCTGGACGCCGACTGGGCCCAGGTGCGCGGCGCCTTCGCCCCGGCCGACAACAAGCTCTACGCCAACCATTTCTTCGGCATCCAGGGCACCGGCGGCTCCACCGCCATCGCCAACAGCTGGGACGAGCTGCGGATGGCCGGTGCCGCCGCCCGTGCCATGCTGGTCGCCGCCGCGGCCGCCCGCTGGACCGTGCCGGCCGGCGAGGTGACGGTGTCGAAGGGCGTCGTCCGCCATGCCGCCAGCAACCGCAGCCTCACCTTCGGCGAGTTGGCGGAGGCGGCGGCGAAGCTGCCCGTGCCGCAGCAGGTCAAGCTGAAGGACCCCAAGGACTATGTGCTGATCGGCAAGCCGGACCTGCACCGGCTGGACCACATCAGCAAGACCAACGGCACCGCGATCTTCGCCATGGACATCCGCCGCCCGGGTCAGGTGACGGCGGTTCTGGCCCGCAGCCCGCGCTTCGGCGGAATGGTGAAGAGCGTCGACGACGCGGCGGCCCGTAAGGTGCCGGGCGTGATCGAGGTGGTGAGCCTGCCGGTCGGCGTCGCGGTGATCGCCAGGAACACCTGGGCCGCCATGAAGGGCCGCGAGGCGCTGACGGTCACCTGGGACGATGCCAAGTCCGAGATGCGCGGCACCGACGCCATGCTGGCCGACTACCGCAAGCTGGCCGACCAGCCGGGCGCGGTCGCCGCCGGCAAGGGCGACGCCGACAAGGCCTTCGCCGAGGCCGCCGCCAAGGGCGGCCATGTGGTGGAAGGCGATTTCGTCTTCCCCTATCTCGCCCATGCTCCGATGGAGCCGCTGAACGCCGTGGTGACGCTGAACCCAGAGGGTGGCTGCACCATCTGGGCCGGCTCCCAGTTCCAAGGCGTCGAGCAGATGGTCGCCGCCCACATCCTGGGCTGCAAGCCGGAGCAGGTGAAGATCGAGACCCAATGGGCCGGCGGCAGCTTCGGCCGGCGCGCCACCACCAACGCCGACTACATCGCCGAAGCCGTGATGATCGCCAAGGCCTATCCCAAGGCGCCGGTGCATCTGGTCTGGACGCGCGAGGACGACATCAAGGGCGGCCGCTACCGCCCGCTGTTCCTGCACCGGATCAAGGCCGCGGTGGATGCCAAGGGCGCCCTGGTCGCCTGGAAGCAGCGCATCGTCGGCCAGAGCTTCATGGCCGGCACGCCGTTCGAGGCAGTGATGGTCAAGAACGGCGTTGACGCGACGATGGTCGAGGGCGCCTCGGACATGGCCTATGCCGTGCCGAATCTGGCGGTGGACGCGCACACCGTCGCCTCGCCGGTCACCACCCTGTGGTGGCGGTCGGTCGGGCACACACACACCGCCTATTCCAAGGAGGTGATGATCGACCGGCTCGCCAAGGCGGCCGGCAAGGATCCGGTGGCCTTCCGGCTGGAGATGCTGAAGGACCATCCGCGTCTGGCCGGCGTGCTGAAGCTGGCGGCGGAGAAGGCCGGCTGGGGCCAGCCCATGCCGCAGGGCAAGGGCCGCGGCGTCGCCGTGCATGAGAGCTTCAACACCTATGTCGCCCATGTCGCCGACGTGACGGTCGACGCCAAGGGTCAGGTCAAGGTCGACCGGGTCGTCGTCGCCATCGACTGCGGCCAGGTGATCAACCCGGACATCGTCAAGGCGCAGATGGAGGGCGGCACCGGCTGGGGCATCGGCCATGCGCTGCGCGGCGAGATCACCATGACCGATGGCGTGGTGGATCAGGCCAACTTCGACAGCTACCTGCCGATGCGGATGTCGGACATGCCGGCGGTGGAGGTGCACATCGTGCCGTCCGGCGAACGGCCGACCGGCGCCGGCGAGCCCGGCGTCCCGACCGCCGCGCCCGCGGTGGCCAACGCCGTCTTCTCGGTGACCGGCCAGCCGCAGCAGACGCTTCCCTTCAGCCGCGGCGGCATCGTCAGCTGAGACGGGGCAGCTAAGGCGAAGCCGGCTTGGTTCCCGCCGTCAGTTGGGCGGGGACCGGTTGGGCTGAGATCGGTTGCGGGGACGGGGCGATGCCGGCTGTCCGCGTGGCGGCGGGAATCGCCGCCGGGCGGCGGCCGGGCCAGCCCTGATCCACCAGCAGCTTTATTGCGGGATCGATCCGCATCGGACCGGCGGCGACGGAGGTCTCAGCCGGTTCTTTTTTGCCTGGCGGCTCGATGCGCAGAAGCCGGGCGATCCGCTGGGACTGGATGGCCGGAAGGGATGGCCGGGGCAGTTGCGGTCCCCAGGGGTCCGCGGCGGCGGTGGCCGCCTTCATGGCGGGCGTCAGCACCGTGAGGTGGCAGGCCGCGCCCAGAACCCCGGCCAGCAGCAGGACGGCCAGCGCCAGCACCGTCCAAAGGCGCCGCCGCAGTCGCCGGGCGACCATAACGGTCTCGGGAGCGGGCAGTGGGTCGTGAGGGATGCTGTGTCGGTCGATGGCGGTCATGCGGCGCACAGCATGGCTCAAGGCCGTTTCCGCATCCTCGCCTTTCCCGGAGATTTGCCGGGGCAGGGGGATTGCCCCCCGCAGCCGCCCGCTCCCGGCCGATACACCCCGTCAGGACAGTTATCTCTACCGACTAGCCAGGAATTGCGGACGTAGCGGACCGCCGCCGCTCGATCTCCGTCCGCACTTCGCGGAACCAGCGCAGCTTTTCCTCGAAGGGCAGGCGGGCGAGGCCGCTCGGCGACGGCACCGCCACGTCGGCGATGCCGTCGAACAGCCCGCGCTCCTGCACGCCCCAGGGCGCGTCGGGCAGGCCGGTGGCCGCCAGATAGACCCCCTTGCCGGTATAGGCCAGCACCCGTGGCCGGACGAAGGCGACGATCCGTGCCAGCCGCGGCACTCCGCCGCGCAACTCTGCCCGCGACAGCTCGGCGGCGCTGGCGGTGGCGCGGGCGACGAGATTGGTGGAGCCCAGACCGATGGCCGGCAGGGTGGCGTCCTCCTCCGGCCGGTAGAGGCGCGGGGTCAGTCCGGCCTCGAACAGCAGGCGCCAGAACTGGTTGCCGCGCCCGGCATAATGGTGGCCGAGCGCGCCCGACCGCAGGCCGGGGTTGAAGCCCACGAACAGGCAATCGAGCCCCGGCGCCACGATGTCGGGCAACGGTCCGGCGGCAGGCGGCATCCCTTCCGGGGAAGGGGCCGGAACATCGTCGAACAGGTCCATCGGTCGGTTCCTCTCCGCAGGGAGAGGAAATATAGGACTCCGCCGCCCCGCTCAAAGCGAGGCGGCGACCGCGGGGGCAGGCGGACTGCTCCGTTCGTCCTGCAGCATCGCGAGGATGCGGTCGGTCATTCTCAAGGCCAGCGCCACGATGGTCATGGTCGGGTGGTCGGCGCCCATGGTGGGGAAGACGGAACTGCCGGCGATGTAGAGGTTTCCGACGCCATGCACACGGCCTTCCGCATCGACCACGCCGTGACGCGGCGATTCGTGCATGCGCGTCGTGCCCATGTGGTGCCAGCACCAGCCGACATCCGCCATCGTCGCTTCTGCGGGCTCGTCCTGCGGCCCGTCCGTTTTGATCAGGCCGCGGCGCAGCAGATCCTCGCGCAGCAGGCGCTGGGTCTCGGCCGCGCCCCGTCGGTCCTGCTCGGTCAGCCGCCAGTCCACCCGCGGCAGGTTGCAGCCGAACGGGTCGGTGGCATGGTCCAGCGTCACCCGGCTGTCGGGGTTGGGAACCGGCTCCAGCACCGTTTCCAGGGTGAAGCGCCGGGACAGCCAGCCCGGATCGATGATGCTGTCGAACAGGGCATGGGCGAGCTGCGGCATGCTGCGCAGGATGCGCGGGCCGGCATTGCGCAGCAGGCTCACCGCCTCGTCCTCCGACACGCCGAAGCGCCGGCAGCTGTGGCGCGAGGGCAGGAGCCGCAGGTCGCGCATCGCCTTGAAGGCGTCCAGCGCCCCCGAATGGTAGGAGGCGACCAGATATGTGCGGGAATTGGGCAGCGCGTGGCGTTCCTGCAGCTCCGCCGTCGGCGACAGCGCCAGCGCCACCGACGGATGCGGACGGCGCAGCCGCCGCCGCGCCAGGCACAGGCTGACGTCGTAGAGCGTGCGGTGCCGCCCCTGCTGGGTCAGGCGGATCGGCGGTGTCTTGAAGCGCGGATGGTCGGCGAAGTAGCGGCCGACGAGATCGTTGCCGTTGCCCAGGCCCGCCGCCTGCACCTTGTTGGACAGCAGCAGGATGCGCGCATTCTCGATGCCGCCGCAGCCCAGAACGAACAGCCGGGCGCCGACGGTGAAGCTCGGTCCGTCCAGCGTGCGGACCTGAACCCGTTCCACCGCGGTGGCGGTCGGGTTGGTATCCAGGCCGGTGACGTTGGCGTTGAGGAAGGCGGTGATGTTGGCGGCGCGCCCGATCTCCGCGCGGTAGGCCTCGCCCATGCGGATCGGCGGGCTGAGCTGGGCGACGCGGTTCTCGAAGCCGTCTCCGCCCCCGTCTTCCACCGGGAACAGCGCCGCCTTCGGCCCGCCGACCCGCTCCATCCAGAAATCATTGTCGTAGTCGAACGGACCCAGGCCCAGCACGCTCTGCGAGCGCTCGTAATAGGGCATCATGGTTTCGCGTGGGATCGGCCATCCGCTGCCGGGGATCCAGGGCCGTTCGGCGAAATCCCCCGGCTCCAGCGGGCGGGAGAATCCGCCCCAGCAGTTGGTGCTGCCGCCCAGATAGCGGCTGCGCGCGGTGGTCAGCCGCTCATACGGCAGGCCGACGTTGCGGCCGGCATACAGCGCCTGGGAGATGCCCTCGACCTCCAGTCCGCCGCCTTCGAGCAGGACGACGCTGCAGGAACTGCCGGCCAGCTCGCGCGCAATGGTCAGGCCGGCGGCGCCACCACCGATCACGCACAGGTCGCAATCGATATGGGTGCCGTTCAGGACATGGCGGGCGTCACGAAGCAAACTGGCCTCCGTACCAGGGATATAAGCCGTCCCTTCTTGCCCCGGACACGTAGCCTAGGCCGAGCACGCATTCGGCTATACCCCCGGCGCGCCGCACTACTCCGGTACTCAGCGCAAGCGCGGCACCCCGGACGATCCGGATAGCCGGTCCGCACTGCCCCGGCTGCTGGGAATGACGACGGGAACGCCGGTTGCTGTGGTCGGTTGAAGGTTGGAAGAACGGTGCCTCGGATTTCCCGGAAGGGCCAGGACGAACGTGCACCGGCAACATTCAATCGCAGGAACCGCCGCCATGAAACGCCATCATCTTCTCGCCACCGCCGCCCTGATCCTGTTCTCCGCCCCGGCGCTGTCGCTGGCCCAGACGCCGACGCCGCAGAAGACCGTGACCGAGAAGGGGCAGATTTCGCAGCAGGACATGACCTTCGCCGAGAAAGCCGCGATGAGCGACATGTTCGAGATCCAGGCCGGCAAGCTGGCGCAGGACCATGCCAAGGACAATGGCGTCAAGCAGTTCGGCAACCACATGGTGGCCGACCACACCAAGACGTCGGAAGCCATGAAGGCGATGGCCCAGCAGAAGTCGATGACGCTGCCGACCAAGCTCGATTCCGAACACCAGCAGAAGCTCGACCAGCTGCGCGGCCAGCAGGGCGACCAGTTCGATTCCGCCTATCTGCAGGGTCAGATCGACGCTCACCAGACCGCCGTCACCCTGTTCCGCACCCAGGCCGAGAAAGGCCAGGACGCCGACCTGAAGCGCTTCGCCGAGCAGACCCTGCCGACCCTGGAGCAGCATCTGCGCCAGGTCCGCGACCTGCGCCCGAACGTCGCCTCCACCAGCGGTGCCGCCCAGCAGAGCACCAGCTTCGAGAATATGATGGGCAAGGCCGTCTATGGCGAGGACGGCGGCAAGCTGGGCGATGTCGCCGACATCATCCTCGACGCCCAATCGGGCAAGGCCACCCAGGTGATCCTGGACCGCGGCGGCATTCTGGGCATTGGCGCCAAGCAGGTGGCCCTGGACTACACCCTGCTGAACGCCAATGGCGACCGCATCGTCGCCCGGCAGGTGACCGAGGATCAGGTCAAGCAGATGGCCGAGTTCAAGTATGACGACAACACCGTCTCGCTGGGCCAGCGCAACAGCGGCGGCAGCAACGCCGACCACGGCACCATGAACAAGGGCGGCGACATGAAGAACGACGCAGCCCACGGCACCGCCAACAGCCTGGACAGCACCCAGCCGCGCAACCCGCAGTAAGGCTTTCGGCGGATTTGAGCCGACACCAGCCGAGCGGCGCCGGGAATCCACTTCCCGGCGCCCCCGGCCAACCGACGGAGAAAGCAAGGATGGCGAACGCCAGCAAGAAGCACATGAGCCCCAGCGGACAGGGCAAGGGCACCGGAACCGGCGCCACCACCGACCTGCCGGCCGGTTCCATCGGCGACAACGCAGTCCTGTCGAACCGCGACAAGTCCCGCCATTCCGACGCCCGCGGGCTGGACAGCAAGACCGTGCAGACCGAACAACTGCAGGATCACGCGGCCAACCGCAATCCGGACGAATAAGCGCGGAAAGGGGCCGGTCCCGGCCGGCCCCTCACGTGCGCCGCTCAGCCCCGCCAGAACTGGGGCATGAACAGCACAAGCACGGTGAACAGCTCCAGCCGGCCCAGCAGCATCGCCAGCGACAGCAGCCATTTCGCCGAATCCGGCAGGGACGAGAAGGTGCCGGCCGGACCGATGATGTCGCCCAGTCCCGGCCCCACATTCGCCAGCGCGGTCACCGCGGCGCTGGCGCTGGTGATGAAGTCCAGCCCCAGGGCCATCAGCGCGATGGTGATCACGCTGTAGGCGGTGAAGAACAGCGCGAAGAAGACGATCACCGATCCCAGCACGTCGTCGTCCAGCTGCCGGTTGCCGTACTGGCGCGGGAAGACGCCGCGGGGATAGATCAGGTGGAGGAAATGGGTGCGCAGCACCGTCACCATCACCTCGAACCGGAAGATCTTGATGCCGCCGGCGGTCGAGCCGGTGCAGCCGCCGATGAAGGTCAGCCCGAAGAACACGCCGACCGCAAGATTTCCCCATTGGCTGTAATCGGTGTAGGCATAACCGGTGGTCGTGACGACCGACACCACGTTGAAGGCCACCAGCCGCAGGGCGTCGTGGAAATCGTGCCCGTGCTTCAGCGCCAGCCAGATGCTGAGCGGCAGAATCACCGCGGCCAGGAAGCCCAGATATGTGCGCACCTGGCTGTCCTTCCACAGCGCGTCGCGCTGGCCGGTCAGGGTGCGGACATACAGGACGAAGGGCAGGCTGCCCAGCAGCATGAACAGCGTCACCAGCCAATGCAGGACCGGGCTTTCGAAATGCCCGATGGAGCTGTCGGATGTGGAGAATCCGCCGGTTGACAGGCTGCTCAGCGCATGCACCACCGCCTCGAACGGGGTCATCCCGGCCAGCCAGTAGCAGACCCCGCAGATCGCCGTCAGCCCGGCATAGACCGCGACGATCGCCTTGGCGATCTGCTGGGCGCGCGGCAGCACCTTCTGCGACCGGTCGGAGGATTCGGTGCGGAACAGCTGCATGCCGCCCACCCGCAGCGCCGGCAGAACCGCGATGGCGACGCCGATGATGCCGATGCCGCCCATCCATTGCAGCAGCGCCCGCCACAGCAGGATGCCTTCCGTCGTCCGGTCCAGCCCGACCAGGACCGTCGATCCGGTGGTGGTCAGTCCCGACATGGTTTCGAAGAAGGCGTTGGCGTAGTTCAGCGAGAGATCCGGAAAATGGCCGAACTGGAAGGGCAGGGCGGCGAAGGCCGCGGTGCTGGTCCAGGTCAGCGGCGTCAGCAGGAAAGCCTGCCTCAGCGACAATCCGCCATGCAGGGGACATCGGGTGCCGAGCGCCAGCGCGCCGCCGCAGGCGCCGGTGAAGGCGGCCGAATAGAGGAATACCCCGGCGTCCGGATTGCCATAGGCGAAATCGACCGCGGCCGGGATCAGCATCGTCGCGGCAAGCGCCAGCAGCACGATGGAGACGATGAACAGGATCGGCCTGAAATTCGGCATGATGTCTCTGGTCAGGGGAATGGGCGGCGGCGGGCAGGGATTGACGTGTCGGGCAGGGCCGTACGGCCGATCAGAAAAACTCCAGCCCGACCGCGAACAGCTTTTCGACCTTGCGCACCAGATCGGCGGTGGCCATCACGATGACGCGGTCATGCGGTTCGATCGCCGTCTGGCTGGTGGGGATGATGACCTCGTTGCCGCGGACCAGTGCGCCGATCATCATGCCGGCCGGCAGGCCGATGGACCCGATGGGGCCGCTGACCGCGCGCGAGGTCTCCAGCGCCTCGGCTTCCACCACCTCGCCGAAATTGTCGCCGATGGTCTGCACCGCCGCGACCCGGCCGCGCCGGACATGGCGCAGGATCGAAGACACGGTGACCGCCGCCGGGTTGACCACCACGTCCATCCCCAGCCCGGCGACGATCGGCGCGTAGGACGTCTTGTTCAGCAGCGTGATCGCCCGCCCGCAGCCGGCGCGCTTGGCCAGCAGCGAGGTGAAGACGTTGGTCTCGTCGTCGTTGGTGACGGCGACGATGGTCTCGGCCCGGCCGACCTGCGCCTCTTCCAGGATCTCGTGGTCCAGCGCGTCGCCGTTCAGCACGACCGTGCTGGAGCGCAGCGAGCGCGAGATCAGCTCCGCCCGGGCCGCGTTGCCCTCGATCATCTTGATGGAGATGCCGCGCATGTGGCGCTCGACGATCTGCGCCAGGTTGAAGCCGACATTGCCGCCGCCGGCGATGACCAAACGGCGGGCCGGCGCCTCTGTATGGCCGAACAGGGCGACGACGCGGACGATGTCGGCGGTGCGGCACACCAGATGCACGTCGTCGCCCAGCCGCAGCTGGTCGTTCCCCTTGGGCACGAAGCCGGCGCCGTCGCGGAAGACCGCCAGCACGGCCGCGCGCACGTCCGGGAACATCTCGGTCAGGCGGCGCAGCGGCGTGTTGAGCAGGGGCGAGCTGTTGGTGCAGTGGACGCCGATCAGGTGCACCTTGCCGTCGGCGAGCGGCACCATCTCGAACGCGCCGGGGGAGCGCAGGCGCCGCGCGATGCTGTGGGCGATCTCCACCTCCGGCGAGATGACGACGCTGATCGCCAGATGCTGTGCGGAGAACATCGCCGACCATTCCGGCTGCAGATAGGCCTGCTTGCGGATGCGGGCGATGCGCAGCGGGATGTTGAACACCGAATGGGCGACCTCGCAGGCCACCATGTTGACCTCGTCGGAATGGGTGACGGCGATCAGCATGTCGGCATCCCGTGCGCCCGCCTGGGCCAGCACATCCGGGTGCGAGGCATAGCCGACCATCCCGCGCACGTCGTGGCTCTCGTCCATCCGCTGCGCCAGCTCGGTCGAGGTGTCGATCACCGTGATGTCGTTGTCTTCCAGCGCGAGGTGCCGCGCGATGCTGGCCCCGACCTGCCCCGCCCCACAGATGATCACCTTCATGCGCTTGCCCCCCGGCCTGTCCACGATGCACTCCGGCCCAACCGGCCAATGTCAGCAAATGACGGCAAAGGCGAAGCGTTGCAAGCCAAAGCGGATCGGCCATGGCGGGTCGATGGACGGAAAGACCCGCCAGTGCAGGGGCCGGGCAGGTCGATGATGAAAGTTCACACCGCTGGCGCGGGCTCTGGTGGACCGGCGCCCGTTCACGTTGCATGTGCGGCAATGGCGTGCCAGCCATCGCTTTGCAAGCATGGAGAAGGCGCCGATAAAATACGAAAGATCAACGGAATCGAAAAGGCAGGCGAAATCCCATCTTTGCTGTGTTGAATCCAGCTTTCCGGAAATCTTTTTCCAGCAACTCCAGAGATTTAAGTCCCTTGATCACGTAGCTTTCCGACCGATCTACCTTATCCGGAGTGAATGTCCTGAACGGAATGGAGCCGCTGTCTGTTTGGATGTTCATAAGTGCGAAATTGAGTATTAGGTCGTACATGCTGGGAGATGGATGGTTGCCCAGCTGACTCTGCCGATCATTCCTGAGCTTTCCCACCCACGTCTTGCGGCTGATGTAATATTTGGACGCTTCATTGATATAGTCGATTTTGTTTCTGAATCCACCCGTCCCGTCGGACTGCAAATTCATTGCCCCCCAATTGAATTGGGTTGCTTTCTTGGTATCTGGATCAAGAAGCCATTCGTAAATTACCTGGGATTTCGCTTTCGAAGGAGCCTGCTGAAATTGCTCGAGGCAGGTCACAAAAACGATATCCGGGAGGATAAATCCCAGTTGCGCCCCCCATAGGTAAAACAGTGGGCGTTCATTTATGCTTGTCGCTTCTTTGGCAAACCGCTCGAATGCAAGAGCCATGATGTCTTAACCGCCCCTCCTGGCAGATCGATCTGGCGAGGTCCGACTGGCGAAATGGACTACCTCTATGGAGGACAATACCTCAAATTGCAGGCTTTATACAGCCCCTGGACGCTCATGGCTCCCCCTGCCGGGGGGTTCGGTGGCAGGATATGGAATGGAGCCTCCGTCAACCGACAAGAACGAAGGCCGACACTGTCGAAGGAACGTCCATGTTGAAACTGCGCTGGAGCCCCACCTCGCCCTATGTGCGCAAGGTGATGATGGTCGTCATCGAACGCGGGTTGGAGGATCGGGTGGAGCGGATGGCGACCGATCCGTGGTCGGCCGACACCGACCTGCCCAAGGAAAACCCGCTGGGCAAGGTTCCCGCCCTGACGCTGGAGGATGGCACCACCCTGTTCGACAGCCCGGTCATCGTCGAGTATCTCGATTCGCTCGGCGACCGGGCGCCGCTGTTCCCGCCGGCAGGGCCGGCACGCTGGACCGCGCTTCGGTTCCAGGCGATCGCCGACGGCATCTGCGACGCCGCCATCCTCCGCCGGCTGGAGTCCATGCGCTCTGACGGCGAAAAATCGGAAGGCTGGATGGAACGCCAGCGCAAGGCGGTCGCCCGCGCGCTCGACCTGCTGGAGGCCGACGCGGCGGCGCTGGCCGGCGAGGCCACCATCGGCACGCTCGCCGTGCTGGCGGCGCTCGGCTATCTCGATTTCCGTTTCGGCCACGAGGATTGGCGCGAAGGCCGCCCGGCGCTTGCGTCCTGGTTCGACAAGGCGGCCGACCGCGACAGCCTGCGGCGCACCGCACCGCCGGTTTAACGTCCGCAACAAGACGAATGCTCTGCCCTGAAGACGCGTAATAAAGCGGCGCCCCACACCAGCGGGCGCCGCTTTTGCTTCACAGCGCTGTTTACGTTCGATTCACCATGACTGGCCAATGGTCGGCCATCGACCATCGTCCGGACCGGCGATTTCGCGGGCGCAGCGATATTTCGATTGTGCGTCGCGAAAACTTCATCGAAGCGTCACCCAAACATACAAAGAGAGGGGCTACCCATGGCGTCGGCCGGCCTGCGGAGAACCGCGGGTCCGGTGCGGACAACCTCCAGACCACGGGTGGCCCACATGGCAGATCGCGCCGACCAGCGCCGGCGATCCGGCATCAAGTCGAAAATGCTGATCGCCTTCGGCACAGTGGCGGCACTGCCCTGCATCGCGGCGGTCGTCGGCTGGATGTCCTACGGCGCGGTCCGGGGCCATGTCGCCGACATCACTGGAACGCAGGTGCCGGTGCTCAGCGCCGCGCATGGCCTCGCCACCACCACGGCGCGGGTGCTGGCGCTGGGGCCGCTGATCGACGCCGCGTCGTCCGAGGAGGATCTGGCCCGGCTGCGCAGTGCCATGGCGGCGCAACGCGCGGAACTGGACGGTCAGCTCGCCCGGCTGGCCGATGGACATGGCGATATCGGCCGCATGGGCGAACTGGCGGCCACCGCCCGTTCGCTTCTGGGCACCATCGACGCGCTGGGCGCGGCGACCGGCCGCCGGCTGAGCCTGCAGGAACAGCGCAGCGCCCGGCTGGCGGAGTTGAGCGACGCCCATGCCCGGCTGCTGGCGGCGCTGAAGCCGGACATGCAGGCGTCGCGTGAACAGCTTGCCCAGGCGATCGCCGCGATGGTGGAGGCGACCTCGCAATCCTCCGAGGCGATCGGCGGCGAACTGGGGCAGACGGTGATCCCGCTGTTCCAGCTGCGCGGCGCGGAGGCGGCGCTGGCCAAGGCGCTGCTGATCGGCGCCTTCGAGACCGACCGGTCCAAGGTGATGTCGCTGTCCACCGACTTCGATTCGGCGCTGTCCGACCTGCAGGGCGCCCTGCGCCCGCTGGCGAAGAGCGAGGCGGCCGCTCCCGTCGTCGCGGCGATCAACGAACTGGCGGCATATGGTGACGGCGACAAGAGCGTCTACACCCGCCGCGTCCGCCAGTTGACCCCCGGCATCGGGGAAGCGGAAGCGCACAAGCTGGCGGAGGCCCAGGCCGCCGCGGTCGATGAGATCGTCCGGCTGGACCGCGACGCCAACAGCCGCATGCTGCCGCTGATGCTGAATTCCCGCGGGCGCATCGCCGAGGCCGGAAACGCCATCGCGGAGCGGATGCAGGATCTCTCCACCAACGTGGTCCCGGAGGCTCAGCACCGCTACACCGTGCTGAGCGGCCTGATGGCCGACGCCAACCTGCTGGCCGGCAAGCTGGCCGAGGCCGGCAATGCGGAAACGCCGGCCCGTCTGGCCGCCGCGCGCCGCACGCTGGACCCGCTGGCCGCGACCATCCGCAAGTCCCTGCAGGACGCGCAGGGCGATCTGGGCACCGAGGTCAGCCGGCTGGCCGACCGGCTGCTGGTGCTGGGCTTCGGCGACGACGGCATCCTGGCGTTGCGCGGCGGCGAACTGGCGGCCTATGCCGAGAATGCCGCGCTGATCGACAGCAACCGCAGCACCGGCGCCGCCCTGACCGCGATGGTCGACGGGCTGGTCCAGTCGGCCGAGCAAGCGACCGCCGCCGGCGCGTCCGCCGCCCATGCCGCGCTGGAGCGCACCAACCAGGTGCAGATCCTGCTGGCGACGGCCGGTGTGCTGCTGGCCGGGCTGATCGTCTCCCTCTATGTCGGGCGCCGCGTCGTCGGCCGGATGGAGGCGCTTGCCGACGCCATGCGCCGGGTAGCCGGCGGCGACCTGACGGTGGAGCAGAAGGCCGACGGCAACGACGAGATCACCGACATGGCCCGCGCCCTGTTCGTCTTCATCGCCAACGCCCGCGCCATGGAAGAGGCGCACGAAAAGGTGGAGGTCGAACGCCGCAACGCCGCGTCGGCCCGCCGGACCAGCATGCTGGAGATCGCCGACCAGTTCGAAAGCAACGTTCTGAGCAGTGTCGAGACGCTGGCGGACGCCGCCCGCCAGATGGCGGCGCGCGCCCGCTCGCTGACCGACATCGCCGCCAACGCCAACGACCGCGCCGAGGCCGCGATGCAGCTGTCCGGCGAGATGGCGGCGGGAATCCAGCAGGTGGCGACCGCCGCCTCGGAGATCTCGCAGTCGATTGCCGAGATCAGCAAGCGCACCGGCGAATCGGCCCGCATCATCGGCGACACCGCCGCCGGGGCGGAGCAGGTGAAGGCCACCGTCGCCGATCTGTCGAGCACGGCGGGGGAGATCGGCACCGTGGTCGGACTGATCGACGAGATCGCCGGCCAGACCAACCTGCTGGCGCTGAACGCCACCATCGAAGCGGCGAGGGCAGGGGAGATGGGCCGCGGTTTCGCGGTGGTCGCCGGGGAGGTGAAGGCCCTTGCCGGCCAGACCGCCCAGGCCACCGCCGAGATCGCCCGCCAGATCGCCGCGACACAGGCGGCCAGCCGCCAGACGGCGGAGGTGGTGGCGACCATGACCGGCAGCGTCCAGCGCATCGAATCGAATGCCTCGGCCATCGCCACGGCGGTGGAGGAGCAGGCGACCATCACCTCCAGCATCGTCGACAGCTCCCACCGGGTCGCGGTGGGCACCCAGGCGGCGTCAGACCATGTCGCCGGCCTGTCGGAAGCCGCGGCCAAGGTGCGCGCCCAGGCCGGCGACGTGCTGCAGGTTGCGGAAAGCCTGTCGCACGAGGCGACCAGCCTCGGCTCCGCCGTGCATCTGTTCCTCCAGGAAATCCGGGCGGCGCGATGACCATCGCGAAGCCGGCAAGATCGGGTCGGTTTCATAAAACTGACACGTAAACAAAACAAACCCGTCACCAGCGGTGGCTATGGTCACCGCGACGAAGAAGGCGGGTTACGACCTCCGGCGAAGGCCGGGATTTTCCCAAACCCAACGACACCGTCCAAACCTATCGGGAGTTTTGCCGTGAAAACCATGACCTCGGCGTTCGTTCGTTGCGCCGCCTTCGGTGCCCTGGCCGTTCTGTCCGTGTCGGTCGCCCCGCTGTCGGTCGCCTCGGCCGCCGACATCTCCGGCGCCGGCGCCACCTTCCCGTACCCGATCTATGCCAAGTGGGCCGACGCCTACAAGAAGGAGACGGGCACGGGCCTGAACTACCAGTCGATCGGTTCGGGCGGCGGCATCAAGCAGATCAAGGCCAAGACGGTCACCTTCGGCGCTTCGGACATGCCGCTGAAGCCGGAAGAGCTGGAACAGGCCGGCCTGATCCAGTTCCCGATGATCATGGGCGGCGTCGTTCCGGTCGTGAACCTGAAGGGTCTGAAGTCCGGCGAGGTCAAGCTGTCGGGCACCGTTCTCGCCAACATCTACATGGGCGAGGTCACCAAGTGGAACGACCCGCAGATCAAGGCGCTGAACCCGAACGTCAACCTGCCGAACACCGCCATCGCGCCGGTGTACCGTTCTGACGGGTCGGGCACCAACTTCCTGTTCACCGACTACCTGTCGAAGACCAGCCCGAAGTTCAAGACCCAGATCGGCGCCAACACCTCCGTCCAGTGGCCGGCCGGCATCGGCGCCAAGGGCAACGAAGGCGTGGCCAACATGGTCAAGCAGACGGACGGCTCGATCGGCTACGTCGAATACGCCTACGCCAAGCAGAACAACATCACGTATCTCGGCCTGCAGAACAAGGACGGCAAGACCGTCGTTCCGAAGATCGAGGCCTTCCAGGCCGCCGCGGCGAACGCCGACTGGGCCAACTCCAAGGGCTACTACGTCATCCTGACCGACGAGCCGGGTGCGGAGAGCTGGCCGATCACCGGTGCCAGCTTCATCCTGATGTACAAGAACCCGCAGGATGTCGCGACCTCGGCCGAAGCGCTGAAGTTCTTCGACTGGGCGTACAAGAGCGGCGCCAAGATGGCCACCGATCTGGATTACGTGCCGATGCCGGAGGCGGTCGTCTCCTTGGTCCAGAAGACCTGGTCGCAGTCGATCCAGGCCGACGGCAAGCCGATCTGGACCGCGTCGGCCAAGTAACCACGGCCAACCCGACCCCGGGATGCGCCGTCAGACGGTGCGCCCCGGGGGCATGATCCGCCGGTGGGGACGGAAATTTCGCCGCCCCCACCGCACGCCTCACGGAGCGGCCATGACCGAGATCGCGCTGACCTTGACCGACGCACACGCTTCCACCGCCCGACGGGCCCGCCGCCAGCGCCTGCAGGATGCGGCTTTCCGCAACGCCACGCTCTTTTTCGCGCTGCTCGTCCTGTTCATCCTGGGCGGCGTCACGGTTTCTCTCATCGACGGCGCGCTTCCGGCGCTGCGCGCGTTCGGCTTCGGGTTCGTCACGACCGAAGTCTGGAACCCGGTGTCGGAGGAATTCGGCGCGCTCGCCCCCATTTACGGCACGCTGATCACCTCGGTCATCGCCATGGCTGTCGGCATTCCGGTCAGCTTCGGCATCGCGCTGTTCATCACCGAGATGTGCCCGGCCTGGCTCAAGCGACCGCTCGGCGTCGCGATCGAGCTGCTGGCCGGCATCCCCAGCATCATCTACGGCATCTGGGGCCTGTTCGTCTTCGCCCCCTTCATGCAGTCGACCATCCAGCCCTTCCTGATCTCCACGCTGGGTCAGATCCCGGGCATCGGCAACCTGTTCATGGGCCCGCCCTACGGCATCGGCATCCTGACCGCCGGGCTGATCCTGGGCATCATGGTGCTGCCCTTCATCACCTCCATCACCCGCGACGTCTTCGAGACGGTGCCGCCGATGGTGCGCGAATCCGCCTATGGGCTGGGCGCCACCACCTGGGAAGTGGTGTGGAACGTGGTGCTGCCCTACACCCGCACCGGCGTGATGGGCGGCGTCATGCTGGGGCTGGGCCGCGCGCTGGGCGAAACCATGGCGGTCACCTTCGTCATCGGCAACGCGCACCGCATCAGCTCCTCCATCATGGCGCCGGGCACGACGATCTCGGCCTCCATCGCCAATGAGTTCACCGAGGCGGTCGGCGACGTCTACACCGCCTCGCTGGTGGCGCTGGGCCTGATCCTGTTCCTGATCACCTTCGCCGTGCTGTCGATCGCCAAGCTGATGCTGCTGCGCCTGCAGCGCCAGGCCGGAGTCTGAGGCCATGAGCATGTCAACTTCCGCGACGCTGGCCGCTCCGGCCGGCGGCCTGTACAACCGCCGCCGCATCGTCAACAAGGTGGCGCTGACCCTGGCGCTCGGTGCGGCCGGCTTCGGCCTGTTCTGGCTGGTCGCCATCCTGTGGACGCTGCTCTACAACGGGGTGTCGGCCATCAACATCGCCCTGTTCACCGAGAACACGCCGCCGCCGGGCGGGGAGGGCGGTCTGCTGAACGCCATCTTCGGCAGCGTCATCATGACCACGGTCGCCACCCTGGTCGGCACGCCGATCGGCATCATGGCCGGAACCTACCTCGCCGAATTCGGCCGCGACAGCAAGCTGGCCGAGGTGGTTCGCTTCATCAACGACGTGCTGCTGAGCGCGCCGTCGATCATGGTCGGCCTGTTCGTGTACGAGGTGATGGTCATCCGCATGGGCCATTTCTCGGCCTGGGCGGGGGCCATGGCCCTGGCGGTCATCGTCATCCCCGTCGTGGTCCGCACGACCGAGGACATGTTGAAGCTGGTGCCCAACAGCCTGCGCGAGGCCGCGGCCGCCCTTGGCGCGCCGCAGTGGAAGGTGATCACCATGGTCGCCTACCGCGCCGCGCGCAACGGCATGATCACCGGCGTCCTGCTGGCCATCGCCCGCATCAGCGGCGAGACGGCCCCTCTGCTCTTCACCGCCCTGAACAACCAGTTCTGGAGCGCGGACATGAACGCGCCGATGGCCAACCTGCCGGTGGTCATCTTCCAGTACGCGATGTCTCCCTATGAGGACTGGCGCCAGCTGGCCTGGGGCGGCGCGCTGCTGATCACGGTCGCCATCCTGCTCCTCAACATCGGCGCCCGGCTGCTGGCCGGTCTCGGCTCGACGAGAAAGTAACCATGACGATGACCCACATGGACGCCAACAGCCCCGCCCACGGCAGCCACGCCCACGGAAGCCACGCGATGCCCCCCGGCATGATCCCCAGCGCCGGTGCCGACCGCCCAATCGCCGGTGCCGGCCTGCCCGAGAAGATCAGCATCCGCAACCTGGACTTCTTCTATGACGGCTACCGTGCGCTGAAAGACGTTTCGCTGCCGCTGTACGATCGTCAGGTCACCGCCTTCATCGGCCCGTCTGGCTGCGGCAAGTCGACCCTGCTGCGCATCCTGAACCGGATGTACGACCTCTATCCCAAGCAGGTTGCGACCGGCGAGGTCATGCTGGACGGCGTCAACATCCTGTCGCCCAAGCAGGATCTGAACCTGCTGCGCGCCCGCGTCGGGATGGTGTTCCAGAAGCCGACGCCGTTCCCGATGTCGATCTACGACAACATCGCCTTCGGCGTGAAGCTGTACGAGAAGCTGTCCCGTGCCGAGATGGACGAGCGGGTGGAATTCTCGCTGCGCCGCGCCGCCCTGTGGGACGAGGTGAAGGACAAGCTGCGCCAGAATGGCATGAGCCTGTCCGGCGGCCAGCAGCAGCGCCTGTGCATCGCCCGCGCCATCGCGGTCAAGCCGTCGGTTCTGCTGCTGGACGAGCCGACCTCGGCGCTCGATCCGATCTCCACCGCCAAGTGCGAGGAACTGGTGGACGAGCTGCGCTCCGACTACTGCATCGCCATCGTCACCCACAACATGCAGCAGGCGGCCCGCATCTCCAATTTCACCGCCTTCATGTATCTGGGCGAGCTGATCGAGTTCGGGAACACGGAAGAAATATTCACCAACCCGACCAAGGAAAAGACGTCCGAATACATCACCGGCCGGTTCGGCTGACGCCCATGCTCCGCCGAGGCCTTCCCACCAAGGGGAAGGCCGGCGGGGAATTGTGGTTGGGTTGCATACTGGAAGCTGTTCAGGGCGGCGGTTCATTCAACCGCCGCCTTTCGTGCGTTTCTCGAGTGGGGTAGGATCGGGCCGCTCACTGTGATGGCGGGAACGGCTGCGGCGTGAAGGATTTTCTTGAGTCGGAGGCCTCTGGCATCATCGTCGTGGCGCGCCTGCCGGCCGATATCCAAAAACACCTCGGCGCCAAAACGACCCGCCTCTTCCTGTCATCGGAAACCAGGGACAGCCATGGGCATCATCGCTGGACGAGCGAAGGATTCTCATTGCTGAACGACATCTTGGCTTTCGGGGAGGTCAGGTCGGACCGGGCGAGGCATGTCGTTGCGGCTTATTTTGATGCAAACTGGTGGATCGCAAGTTTGAAAGTCACGGCAGACCTGAGGGAAGTCTACCTGTTGACCTTCCATCGATCGAACGAGCGCCAAATCCGCAAATTCAGGAAGATCCCCGAAGTTATCAGGAGCGTTACGGGAAGACAGGTGGCGGTTGGGGAGGGAAACACGCCCCACGGACCCGAAGGCTACCCGGCATCCCTTACAGACCCCGCCACCTGTAACGAAAAATAGCGTGTCCGATGCGTCACCGCAAGAAGCCACCCGACAGGTCATGATAGGTGGTAAAAGCAGTGGCCAGTGCGAGGCGTGGCCACGGATTTCCATAACTGCACTTATGTGTTTGAACTCTGTAAGCGCAATGTCAGAATGTCAGTCCCTCGCAACATAGAAGTGTCAGTCTTCTGTCGGGTTTTCGACGGCTGGGAGGCTGGCGATGGGCTGGA
>NZ_JAVDTO010000017.1:0-136205 GCF_031455875.1 Azospirillum sp. BE72 | reverse complement strand
CTAACCCCCAGACCGGAAATCCAGGAGCAGCGAATCATGCTACGGCGGCAAAGGGAATCCCCCTCAGCGATTCCAGGCAACCTGAGAACGCTCTAGGCTCAACGCTCCGCAGTCCAGGGCATGAGGCCATGCAGCAGCGCATTAAGGGCCAGTGCGCGGTCACGGTAGATGGGCGCAGGCTTCCCGTCCCTGCGCACCCCACGCGCCCAATAAGCCGGCGTTTCGACGCTGCTCAGGCGGAGCATACCTGCGATCTGCCGGAAGGGAACTGGCTTGCCCAGGTCCAACTCTCTGCCCATTTCAGCGCGCCACCGCTCGAAATCCTCCGGCGGCATCACGCCTTTCTCCTCGTCCCACGCGAACGGCGGCAGTCCCTCCGCAAGCGCTGCGCAAGCCAAAGACATATAGGCGGGGATGGTCGTGGGCGTGTTCGTGCCTCGCTTCGCGCCGCGTAGCATCTCGTCGATGCGGCTCATGCTGAGACCCAGCTCTTGAGCGGCCTTCGCGTGGGTCCACTGCATCGTGTGCAGCCAACAGACGAAGGCGTCGCTGGTCATGATTGCCGCATTAACTGCTCTGGGCATCGTCGCGTCCGAAGTCGAGGTCATTTTTCCGATCGTTACCACGGACAAGCGTTGAGTCCCAGCACGGGTGCGGGCGGGAGGCGTTAGGTTGGTCATTTCAAGTCCTTTCCCGACGCCCACCAATCAGGCGGTGTGGACGTCTGTAGCCATTCGGAGCCATCTGGGCGGCTGATTTAAACCGCTGGCTCGGGCCGGATGTCCTGGAGTCAGCGATAGAGTTCTGATCCTGTGATAGGAGCGGTCGGGTTTACGCTCCCCCCTCGGGTGACCGGCTGTTCGACCGGGCACGTATGGAGCACGGTCTGCAGGACCCGGAGTTCCCGCTCATCGGCGCTGAGCTGCCACTTGTGCTTGATGTAGATCCAGCGCCGAACGAAGAAGCAGCGTTCGGTTTCACCATCAGGGAGCCATGCCTCGGGGCCATAGGCACCCTTTCGCTGGTTTACATCGCGGCCGGTGACCACCAGGTTCTCCATGTCGTTGAAGAACCGGTGTCGGACCGCGGTCTCCCACTGATACCCCCCGGAGTCGTGCGCTTCCTGAACAGGGACGACGTGATCGATGTCCGTGTTCTTGGGATCGGTAATTTCCACACCAGTCCAGGCATCGCGCCAGAGCCCGGCAACCACCTTACAGTTTCGGAGCCGCGGCCGAACCAGCGACGTGGCAGCCAGCACTGCGTGCCGCGTCGTCAGGCACCCTTCCACAGGCTCCCAATCGCCCCAAGCCTTGCGGTCATAGCCCTTGCGCATTTCGGCGGCCGCCGGCGGCAGTTGCTGGGCCGCTACCGGTTGGGCAGCGGCGGCCACCATTGCGGCGGCGATGAGGATAGCGAAGCGGGGCATCGTGCGTGTCCGTGTCGACGGGACAAAAGGCGGGGCGGTAATCACGCGGAGAGGATTTGGAAAAGCTCGGCTTCGGTAGGCTCCGGGATTTCGCTCCACGGCCGCCCGATCCGGGGTGTCGCCTGCCAACCTTTGCTGCCCTCCGGCAGCTTCTTAGGGTCGAACGGCTGTATCATCCCGGCTCTGGCCAGCTCATCGAAAGCCGCTAGGGCACGTGAGCTGATAAAGTGCGGGGGCTCGAAGGTTACGGTCGTCACGGCGCCCATTCCAAACAGGCGGTAAGCGACGACTTGGGCGTCTCTGGACAGCGTGCACATGGTGTGATGGCTTCCTTCATCGGGGCGGTCAAACGAGGCGTGGAACGTACGAGACGATAACCCCCAGCCAGAACCCGAGCAGAACGCCGAAGAGCATCTTGGTCCGGGTGTTCGGCTTGTTGTCGTTGGCGGGTGGCATGAGGTGTCTCCAGAGGCCGTTACGTGCAGTGACGGTTCTCGAAGTGCTGCGCCGGCCGATTGGTGGTTGGATCGAGAACGGACGCGCCGTTGAGCGACAACCGGATCACCGCATCCTTCAGGGAGATTAGCCAGCGGTGCAGATCGCCAGACGGGCTGTCGATGCCGGCCAGCATCTCGTCGATGTAGGGAACCCGCATCAGCGTGTCGGCAAAGGTCTGCGCCTGGTGGATATCCTCCCAGCAGGACAGCAGGCGTCCGCTGTCGCGCCAGAACACCAGCCACCACACCTCACCGGCGATCTCATGCAGGCACACACCCATGGGCCCGTGTCCAAACACGACACGCGGATGAACGGGACCGTCGATGGCGGCGACGGTCATCCGGGTATAATCGCGAACCCACTCGGCGGGGCTATGAATAACATTGTGTTCAATCTCGGCGAGGGTGGGGAAGGGCACTGTCGAATTTCTCATGGTCATGACATCCATTATGACGGACCAGGCGCCAGCAGCGCGTCGGCGAAAAACAACGGTTTTGACCGTCTTTCCCGAGGGCTCTAGGCCGCGAGTCCCTTCTCCTTCGCTTTGTGGTGCACCCAGCCGCGGTGGTAGTTCTTGGCTCGAGCGATCCGTTCGAGGTCTTCCACGGATCTGGCGAGCCGCATCAACGTGCCATACCCTCCGGTCTTGAGCTGGTCGTCCGACATCGACGCGATCACCTTGCGCCGATTCACCTCCCCATCCTCAGGCGCAGGGAGGGCCGCCAGCTTGCGCGCCGTGAAGGCTTCACCGCACTCCTGGCAGTGCTGTCGGCTATCGTCGATACGCGTGACCCGGAAGCATCTCCGGCAGCGCTGAACCGGTGCCACCTCACGGTGCTCGTGGTCGCCATCGAGAGACCATTCCAGCTCCTCGTCGAGCATTCCGTGCTCCAGGGTGTTCCCCACCATGTCGATCAGAATGCCCCTTCGCTTTCCGGTAGACGGCCGCGTGAACCGGCCGCCCTGCTGCTGGAAGAGCCCCGTGCTCTTGGTCGGGCGGAGCAGGACCCCGACCTCGACATTCGGTACATCGGTGCCCTCAGAAACGAGCTCGCAGCTGGTCAGCGCCTGCAACGATCCGTCGGCAAGTCCCTTCAGCCGGGCGTTTCGCACCTCATCCGGCATCTTCCCGTCCACCGGCACCGCCGCGTACCCGGCCTTCGTGAGTTGCTCCGCAACATGGGCGCAGTGGGCGCGGCTGACGCAGAAGAAGATCGCCGGGCGACCGGAGGCGAGGCGAGCGTACTGTTGCACGGCAGGCTCGGTGACCTCCGGGTTGTTCAGAATGCGTTCCAACTCCGACGTCGAATAGTCGCCACAGCTGATCCGGACGCTGCGAAGATCCAGATGCAGGGGAGGGGCATTGATGTCGACGGGGACGAGGTACCCTTGCTCCGTGAGCCAGGACATGCTCGGCCCCACGATCGCGGTATCGAACACGAGGCTGAGCCCGGTGCCGTCTGCCCGAAACGGCGTCGCTGTCACACCGAGACGCAGGGCTCGATCCAAGGCCTCGAAGACCCGCATGTACTTGCTGCAGACGGCGTGATGCGCTTCATCGACGATAACGAGCCTAATCTTCGTCAGGAACGGCGCATAATTGTCGAGGCGGGACGCCAGCGTGTCGATGGAAGCGACATAGACATCTTCCTGCGCCAGCATGCGGCCGGGATAGATCAACCCGTGCGGCAGCCGCAGGCGATGCAGCGTCTGGGACGCTTGGCTCAGCAATTCCCACCGGTGGGTCAGAATCAAGGTCGGCCAGCCAGCCCCCGATACGATTTCCGCCACCTCCACAAATGTGGTGGTCTTGCCACCGCCCGTCGGCAAGACGTAAAGGGGGTGGCGGCGCTGCCTGAGGGCACGCAGGATCTTCTCGCGGTCCTCGACCTGGTAGGGACGAAGTTGACGACGGCTCATGTCAGCCTCAGACGCGGAACGCGGCGATCAGGCGGTAGCAAGGTGGCGGCCGCGCCTACCGGCTGCGTCCGCCAGGGTGATGCAGTTGATCGTGGTCACAGGTGCATCACCGTCGACCACGCGGATCAGATTGGCGCTGCTCTTGCGCCCATAGACCTCGATGTACCCCACCGGGATGCAGTCGGTTTGAATGGCGTTAGGGATCATGGTCCACCCTGTACGATTTTGGCTCTTGATGGCCACATTAATCGTACAGAGCGCATCATACAAGTGGCGAAGACACCGCTGTCGTAAGTATTCTTCGGCACTCATCGTTGAACTAATACATTCTTGCCCAGGGTCTTACTCAGACATTTGCCATGCACCCTAGATAACCTCTAACACTCCCGCATCTTCACACGTCGTAACTTCTAAGCGCTGTCAGCATCTGGCATTACATCGGTCACTGCCCCGCGCCCCAGCGACCGCGCTAGGTCGCCCAGGACACGGCGGTCCTCGGGCCGGAGCTGGCGCGCGAGAAGCAGAAGCTCACGCTCATCGTCTTCCAACCATGGAAGAAAAAGCGCCAATGGAGCGACAGGACCAATCTGCGTATCCGGAGCCGCATGAGCGCCATGGCTGGTGACGGTACGCAGCCCGATCTGAGCGCGTTCGCCCCCCGGACCGGTGCTCAGCGCACGCTCGACCGTCATCCAGGTCCCTTGGCACCCGGCACAGGCACGCTTGCGGCGGATGCTGTTATCGGCCTACGTACGGGTCTCAGTGACACCGTTGAGGGTGCTGCCGCAGCGTGGGCACGCCATCGCGCTGGGTTTTGCTCGCCCGCTTATCTTGGCGATGGTCGTGTTGCTGCCAGCGGCCATGTTCAGCTCCCGTGTGTAGTCACGGGCTAGAAGAGTAGCGTCTCATCCGCTGACTCGTCCCACTCGAAAGACGTCAGTTTCCGTCGCCTTTCGCGGGCATATCATCAAGTCAGCTCTCATCTTCGCGATGACAGTCGATCACGACGAAGCTGTCCATGCTGCTGTCGTTGTCGGAGAGGCGAGTTGACCAATCGTCCCGGCGGGCGATCCGGTGGGCCTTCCTCTCAGCCTGTCCAGGACTGCGGGCGAGAACGCGATAGTCCGCCCCAATGCTGGCTCGAACGCGGACGATGTAAGGCACCGGGGCACCGCCTCCCTCGGCATCTTCCGGGCCGGCGTCGGTGTCCGACGACAGAGCACCGACGCGCTGGATATCGGCGACGATGGCTTGCCGGTGCGCTTCCAGGCGATGGCAAAGACATTCGATCTCCGCATCGTCGAGGGAGCCTTCCGGATGGGCGAACTCGGCGTCTTCCGGTGCCGCCGAGCTGGTTTTAAGGAACTGCAGCAGGACCAGGAGGCTGGCTGCTTCCTTGTCGGAGATCGTGATCTGGGGGTCCATGTCGATCTTCTCGCTCTTGAGCTGGTGGGGGAGGGCGCGTAACCAGAGGACACGCGCCCTAGTCACAAATCAGGCGGCTTCCTCGTCCACGCCGGTCGCCGAGCTGCTTGCCACGTCCTCGGCCTCGGCAGCGAACGCCATGCCCGGCGGCAGCCACTGCTGGATGCCCGTTACCATGTCCTGCGGGATCGGGCCATCGGCGTCCGCGGCAACGGGGCCAAGCTCAGAGAGCAAGATGGCGTCGGGCGATCCGAACCACCGGTCGAGCGTGCTGACCATCTGGGCCTTCTTGGCTGGGGCGAGAGTCTGCACCCCCTTGCCGACCACGGCCACTTCGTCCAGCACGAACCCCTTCGACACGCGCGACCAGAACTCCGTCGCGGTTGGCCTCCATGTGCGAGCCGGATCGCATCCGATCTCGGTGCCGATATGTTCAACCACGTCATCCCGCTTGCCGCCATATTCGGACAAGCTGACGCTGATTGTTTGGGCGAACAGCACGGCCAAGACGGCGTCCTTGTCGGCGTCGGACAGGCTGTGGATGGTCTGGAACAGCAACACTTCACGCCCGCTGTAGCTCTTTTCCGGTTCGATCCTGCTCTTGAAGGCGTCGAGCAATTTGGCGAGGGCGGCACCAGCGGGCGTCTCGCCCATCTTCACCACGCTCCCCGAGAGCCGCTCAAAATGCCCCGACAGATTCGACGCCGCCGCCATGTTGCAGCGTATGGAGAGCTTTACCCATAGCGTATAGATCAGATAGCTCTTCGCGTACTGCGGTTCCTGCGCAAGAGCCAGCTGGAAGGCTTGGGTCCGGTGAGCCTCCAGGTCTGTGACCAGAGCCGCCGTATACGGCCCTCGCGCAGGCTTGCTGGTGCTTCTATCGAAACCGGTCTGCGTGAGCGTACCAGCGGGCGGCGCGTTCGCGGCCTCGCCTTCACCAGTCGCGTCCGGAGCGATGTAGCCCTCGCGCAGATCGAAGTCGCCGTCGCTGCCGATCAGCACGAACACCCCAGCCTTGGCTTTCAGTTCGGCGCTGTAGAACCGCCCCTTCGACGCATCGATCCTGGCAATCAGGCGCTTGAGTTCGGCCATGCGGTCGAGGTCTTCCTGCGGAATCTCGGGAGCGTCCTCGTCGCCCTCATCGAAACCGTCCTCGTAGTCTCCGTCATCTTCGTCGTCCTCCAACTTTGCATCATCCTCCACAGATGCAGCGCCGCCGGGCCTGCCGACTGTGAGTTCCGGGTGATAGCGGGAGAGGATCTCGTTGTGCGCAACGACCAGAGCCAAGCGCTCGTCTTCCTGATCGGCCGTGAGTTGACGTTCCTGATCCGGTCGAGTGCTCCGCATCGACGCGAGCACCGCGTGATCGTATTCCAGCATCGGCTTTGCCCATGCCCAGCCTTCGGCAACCAGCCGGTCGCACTCGCGCCGCAGCTTTGCGGTGGCAATCTCCAGGGCGGCGGTGCGGTCGTCCAGGTAAGTCCCATCCTCCTTGAACAGATCCTCGGTGACGGGCAGGCCCTTCGCCACGTAGTCCGCACGAACAAAGGTCCCGAGCTTGGAGGTCACCGGCACCCGCTCTTGCGCCAATTCTTTCCGGATATGGTAGGGGTGAAGCGAATGAGACTGCTTGAGCGCGTCGTAGACACGCTCCTGGATGGCGTGATCGTCGCTCAGGGTGAACGCCTCGCACACTTCCTTGTCAATCTTCCCGTCACGGAACAGGTCCAGCAGACGTGGGCTAAGCCGCCCCAGTTTCAGACGCTGTTGAACCGCACGCACCGGGAGTCCGAAGCGGATGGCAATGTTCTCAGCTGTCTTGCCCTGCTCCAAAAGCGCGGCAAACGCCCGGTACTCGTCCACAGGCGTCATATTCACTCGCTGGACGTTCTCCGCAAGCGACACCTCTTCGGCCTCGTCAGCATCCCGGACCGCGCAATCGACGGCGTAAGTCCCGTCGATCTCCCCTTTTGTCCGCAGGAGTTCCAAAGCGGCCAGACGCCGCCCGCCGCCAACGACTTCAAAGGTGTCGTCGTTTGCCTCGGTTGGAATGACGATCAGGTTTTGGAGCACACCTCGCGCCTTGATATCAGCCGCCATAGACTCGATATCAGCAAACGGATAGGTCTTCCGAACGTTACGGTCCGACCGGCGGAGATTTGAAAGGGCAATAGACTTTATCATGGTATGTGTCCCTGCTGTAGTGCGTTGGGGAAACGCGATGCACAGGGACAAATACATCGTACAGAGCGCATAAGCGCAAGCACAAAAATGCGTTGCTCCAATCTTTTTTCTACCGTCTAGGTCGAATATTTGTCAACGCCCCGGCGTCAGAAGCAGACGACAGAGATCCTCATCGTCTCTTTTAGAAAATGGCGTTCCCTAAAAAAATATTCAGTGAGTGTCGGCTCATGCGGTTCCGGGTCTTGAAAATAAATACCGCTCCTGGCGGCCAGCACGCAGCCAGAACAATGGGCAATGAACGCTCTCGTCTGCTCCGGGTAAGCGCGCCGCAAAAGGAGTGAGGACGGCGAAGCCTCCCGCGCCGTCCTCTTCCCGTTTTGCGACTTCAACACTGCGCCCCCCTGGATGGGATCACCCCGGTGCAATTGAGATCACCGCACCGCGGATCACTCCGCTAATTTCGAGCGGATAGGTTCCGGCCAGAGGATAGATCTCCTGATCGTATCCGACGATGATTGTCCCGCTCAGACGCGCGACGCGCAGCGTGTTCGAACCGGGTTTCCCGTCGGCGCGCTCGATCTCAATGAGTGCGGTTTCACCCTCAGCCAGAACGATGGGTACTGGGAGCGCCGGTCGCCAGTCGCGCCTCGTCCTGACAAAACCGTCCCCGACCGGCACGTTCACCACGCCGCCCACGATTAGGATGCGCGAGTAGGCGCTTGCGATCGGGTTGCTGGGAACCGGCACCGGAACCGGGTAGGGGACCGCACCACCCCAAGACCCCAGCATCGGCCCCGCGAACACCCCGCCAGCATTGAGCCGCGCCATGTAAGCCGCCCGCTCCTGGCGCCGGGCGGCCAGCTCCTCTGCACGGCGGCGTTCCTCGGCCGTGTCCAGTTCCGCCTGTTTGCTGCGAGCCTCAAGCTGCTGTTCGGCCGACAGCGCCTTGAACTCGGACTCCGACATGCCCAACGGAAACCGGGCGCACGCCGCCACCCCCAGGAGGGCGAAGGTAACGGCAACGAAATGGAGCAGCCTCATGAGATCCGGGCCTCCCGTTAGGGATCAATGCCATTCCCACACGGCTGGATCGGCGCCTTCGGCGAAGATCATAACCGCATAGGTCTCCTTCCGCCCATCCAGTTCCATACCCGGCGCACCCATTGGCATATTGGGTACGGCAATTCCTCGGGCGCTGGGTCGCTCCGTGAGCAAGCGTTTCACGGAACTGGGCGGAACGTGCCCCTCAATCACATAACCGTCAATCGTCGCCGAATGGCACGACCAGAGGGAATCAGGCAGACTAAGTTCAGCCTTCTTGCGCGCGAGATCGTCGACCATGATGACGCTCGGGTGGAACCCCTCGGCCTCCATCCGCTTCACCCAGGCGCCGCAGCATCCACAGGAGGCATCCCGATATACCCGCAGCTCAGGAACGCCGGCGGCGGCGAGCGGCTGTATGGCGGCCGGAACGACGATGCTGGCGGCGGCGAGGGCGAGGGCTCCACGAAGGAAGCTGCGGCGTTCGACATGGATCATGGTGCACCTGTTGAATGGCTCGTTTCCGTTGCGGGAAGATTAGACCGGTGAAGGTGTCTCCCTCGCCTTCCATAGATGTAGCGGCCCGAGATCATCGGCGGCCGGACCCGAGATTTTGACGGACTCCAGGACCGGATTGGCTGAGACGCAAAGCAGGCTCTGGCTCACATTCGGTGAGACGGGAACTACAATGTTTGAGACGGACCCGAGATTACCGAAATTGGATCGCAGTGCATGAGACATTGCCGGCAGGCGGGTTCGACCACCTCTAGTGGCCTCACACGGCAGCCCTCGACCGGCAAGGCATATGTGAATAGTCGGGGGAATTTATAGGTAAGTTACCCAAATTGCCTAATGGAGGGCGTGAGGTTGGCATTTAGCATGCTGCAAATGTTCTCAGCATCCTCTGGCAAAAGCCCCATCAGCGGACGCGCGTTGTACTCCGCGATCTGGTCGGACGTCATGTCGATCACCACCCAACCGGTAACGTCCCATGCGATTCGGTATCGTGCCTGCATACCTGATTGTTGCACAGCAGCAAAATCTCTGACAATCGGGATCTTTCCTATACGCGAGTGTCGGCGATCACTGGTTTGCCGATGCTCCAGACAAACAGATCTTCAGCCAACTTGGCATTCCGGCGGCGCCTGCCGGGACGATGGCGTTGTATTACATCCTCTACCGACTGCTGGCTTCTCACGGCCGATTGGGCTTTGGTCGCGATAGACGTTCCCATTGCGGACGGCACTGGTATGCTCAGTCCTACACTACCTCGAACCGCGGGATACTGAACTGGTAATGCCGCCTGCGGCCATGTCCTTCAGTCCGTTTGCCGCCTCCAGCGCCGCCTTTTTCCGGCATGTTCGCCCTCCGGAGGAGGCCGGTCCGCCATCCTGGGCAAGGAGGCGGATACCGGCGACCAGACGGGTGCGCAAAGCAGATGCGAAACCGGCCGGAGCAGCCCGCCCGCCAGTGGTCTCAACGATACAGCCCAGGCGTCTCCACCGCCTCGCCACCCAAGCCAAGCTTGAACTCGGTGACGCCGGGGGCATCGTCCGGGTTGATTCCGCCGAGATCGAGCGCGGTGACACCGCGCTTCTTCAGCTCTTCGATCGCCCGCCACAGCACCAGCCGCATGGCGTTGCTCTTCCGCCCCGCCGCGTTGGACCAGCCGATCTGGTAGGTCGCCGCCTGCCCATGGATGAACAACAGTCCGGCGGCCACCGGTTCCTTTCCAGCAAGCGCCGTGATCATCAGCACCCCGCCGGCCTTATGCAGCGCGTTGCGCAACCGGACGATGAGCGTCCCCGAGGCACTGCGGTATCCCTTGGTTTGCGCCTGTTTCTGGTCCTGCCGCACCAGCCACGGCAGGTTCTGCGCTGCCGGGTCGACATCGAGGACCAAGCCGGCCGCCTCCGCGGCCCGCAACCCCTTGCGCCACGGGCCGGCAAAGCGGGTGCGGATCGCCTCCAGCTTCGGCGACAGGTCGAGCCAGACCGTCTGGTAGCCGGGCGCGATGCGACGGAAGCCGCAGCGCTCCAGCACAGCCGCCATCTCCGGCGAGGCCGGCAATTCGGGCAGGACGCTGACGCGGCTGAACAGGTGGTTCGGGTACTCCCGACGCAGCAGACGGAACACCGCCTCGGCTGTCTCCGGCGTCGGCGTCCCGCCTAGCCACAGCGGCCCGCGGTGAATGTGGGTCTGACGGAACAGCTTCAGCGACCGGCGCTGCAGCACCTGCAACAGCCCGATCGGACGCTCCCCCTGCTGAATGAGGCCAAGGCGCGGGACGTAGCCGCGCGTCTTGGCCATCGCGCTTGCGTAGCCGAAGCTCTGCGGCAGTGTCGAGCGCGGGATCGCGGCGTAATGCCGTCCCCACTCGCCGACGGTGCCCTCGTTCCACAGGATAGTGACGGTCGGATCCGTGATCATGGCGTGCGGTCAGCGTTCGGGCCAAACCGGGTGCTCACCGTCGATCACCAGCGCATGGCTGTGACGGTGCCCGGTCCCGGTGTGCTCGGCTCCGGCCAGGTGCGGGTGGCCGGGTGGCAGGTTGTCATGGGTGTGCGGCAGTTCGGCCGGATCATCCACCGGCCACAGCAGGGCCGCCAGCCCGACCGCCGCCGCTGCGAGAGCGGCGAGGACGCCGAAGGCCGTGTCCAATCCGGCAGTTGCCCCCAGCCAGCCGGCCAGCGGATAGGTGAGCAGCCAACAGGCGTGCGACAGTGCGAACTGTGCCGCGAACAGCGCGGGCCGGTCGGCTGGATGCGCCGAACGTTTCAGCAGGCGGCCGGTCGGGGTTTGGGCCAGCGAATAGCCGAGCCCGAGTGCCAGCCACAGCGGCAGCAGCCAGCCGTAGCCCGGCAGCAGCGTGCCGGCGGCCAAGCCGATGACCAGGACCGTTGCTCCGCCGAGCATGGCCCGGCGGTCCGGCAGGGTGTCGAGCAGACGCGGCAGGGCCAGGGCGGCGATCATCGAGCCGCCACCGAAGGCGACGAGCGCCACCGCCGTCGCCGTCTGGTCGAGGCCGTAGCGCGCCTGGACCAGCACCACCGTGTTGACGATCACCATCGAACTGGCGGCGGCGATGGCAAGGTTCAGCGCCAGCAGCCCGCGCAGGCGCGGCGTGGCGAGGTAGAGACGGATGCCGCGCGTCATGCGGTCGTAGATGCCGCCCTGGGCCGCGGCGTCGGCCCGCGGGCTCGGCAGGATGACCGACACCACCAGGGCCACGGAGATCAGGAAGCCGACGACGGTGCCGGCGAACAGGGCGTGGAAGCTGACCACCGTCAGCAGGGCGGCCGCCAGCATCGGGCTGACGACACTCTCGAGGTCGTAGGCCAGCCGCGACAGCGAGAGCGCGCGGGTGTATTCGCCCTCGTCGGGCAGCACGTCCGGGATGGTGGCTTGGAAGGTCGGAGTGAAGGCGGCCGATGCCGCCTGCAGCACAAAGATGAGGCCGTAGACCTGCCAGACCTCGGTGACGAAGGGCAGCGCCACCGCCACACTCGCCCGGACGAGATCGAGGGCCACCAGCATTGTCCGCCGTGGCCAGAGGCTGGCGAAGGCGCCGGCGACTGGGGCGACACCGACATAGGCCACCATCTTGATGGCGAGTGCGGTGCCCAGCACCGCGCCGGCATCGGCGCCGGCGAGATCGTAGGCAAGCAGCCCGAGCGCCACGGTCGCCAGCCCGGTGCCGACCAGCGCGATCACCTGGGCCAGGAACAGATGGCGGTAGCTCCGGTTGGCCAGGATCGTCAGCATCGTTTCACCCTTGCGTTGGACAGGAGCCGGCGTCCTCCGGTCTTCTGAGGGTCAATGCAGCGTGGACGGCATGACCCAAGTCTCGACCACGTCCAGGCTCTCCTTGAGCGGGGTGCCGGGATGGTGCCAATGGTGGATGACGGCGGCGGCCTCCACGGCGTGGCGGTGGGGAACCCCATCCGCCACCAGGGCGCGGTAGGCGCGGGTCACGGCGTCACGACACATGGGTTCCTCCGATCCAGGCCAGCGTGTAACCCAGCCCCTGCAGAGCGTGGATGCCGACATAGAGTCCGACCAGGATGATAACGGCGCTCGACAGGTAGGGGGCGCGGCGGGCGAAGCTGCTGAAGGCACCCGACCAGCGGCGTTCGGTATGGCGCATGCCGAGCGCGGCGATCGCCCCCGCAGCCACCAGGGTCAGGGCCAGACCGATGCTGAAGCACACCACCAGCGCGGCGCCGAGGGTGACCTCCTTGAGTTGGAGGCACAGCAGCAGCACGGTGATCGCCGCCGGGCAGGGAATCAGCCCGCCTGTCAGGCCGAATACGATGATCTGCCCGGTGGTGATCTGCCGGCCGGCAAAGCGGCGCCGAATGTCGCGAGCATGCGCCCGCTCATGCGCGTCCTGATAGCCGACCTGCCCGAGATCCAGCGCGCCAGCCGGTGCGTGGTCTCGCTCGCCATGGCCGTGCTCATGTCCATGGCCGTGATGATGGTGGTGACCGCTGGCCGCCTCATGGCGATGGGCATGCTCGGTGAAGCGCACCGGGTACTCGTGCACATGGCCGGCATGGCCGACCCGGACGGTGGCGACGAACTCGTGCGGCTCAGGAATCTCTTCGACCGACTCGAGAAAGTCGCCCTCATCAAGGAACGAGAACTGCTGCAGCGTGCCGTCGGGCCGCAGCGTCTCCACCGTTACGGTGGCGGCGTTCGGCGCGGGGGCTTGTCGGCCCTGCCGCTCGGAGCGGATACGGAACCGGGGCGGGACGCCATCCTCGAAGACCTCCAGCACCAGCACGTCGCCGTGGCCGGTATCGATGCGGTGGGTCTCGTCGCCGTGGGAGTGGTCGTGCCCGTCGTGCCGCTGCTCCCGCCAGGTCCGCGCCGCCATCCACACCGCCACCGCGATGATCAGCACCGCCGAGGCGAGCTGGAAATAGGGCTCGGTCGTCTCGGCGCTCCAGCCCCGGCCGATCCACATCCCTCCGAGCGCCACGGCCCAGACCACCAGCGTATGGGACACGGTGGCGGCCAGACCGAGCAGAACCGCCCGGGTGACGGTGCCGCGGATGGCGACGATGAAGGCCGCCATCATCGTCTTGGAATGGCCCGGCTCCAGCCCGTGCAGGGCGCCGAGCAGGATGGCGCTCGGGATGAACAGCCAGGCGTTCGAGGCGCCTTGCTGCAGGAGGGCGGAGAACTCAGGCATGGCAAGTCCCTACAGGTATTTCGTGATCGCCTTGAACTCGGCGACCGATGCCCGCGTCTGGGCGGGGGTGGCATCGATTGCCGCATCCAGGCAGTGGTCCAGGTGATCGTGGATCAGCACCTTCTTGGCCTCGCGCACGGCGCTCTCCACCGCATGCAGCTGCTGGGCGATGTCCAGGCACGGCCGCCCGGCTTCGATCATCTCGATGATGCCGCGCAGATGGCCGTCGGCCCGCTTGAGACGCTTGATGATGTCGGGGTGGCTGTGGTGCGTGCTCATGGCTTGGTGGTATCCCCCTGGATAGGATAGAGTCAAGGCTGATGGTGGCAGCTGCCGATCTTCCCACTGTGCTTTGGTTGAGTGGCATGCCGAGCGGTGTTGACCGCGCCCCTGATCTTGCTCTATCCCCCTGGATAGGATCAATACCGGCATGGCCGGCACCCGTTCCGCCCCTCAGCCAAGGTCCCGATGTCGTCCGCGTTCCTGCCAACCCTGCTGCGCCTGCTCACCATCCTGGTGGTGGCCATCGGCATCGTGGCCTTCGCAAGCCATGCCGTGCCGGCCGGCGGGGTGTTGAACGACGCCTCGATCCTGGTGCAGGCGGACGGGGATGGCGGCCACAGCCATGACGATGATGGGAACAACCGGGACCGCGCCGCCGGGCACACGCACGGCCACAACCCGGCCGACCACTCCCACGACACCCTGATGTCCGGCACGTCCCTGCGGTCGGCGGTCGATGGGGATGCCGATGCATGGCGCCGGGTCGCCTCCGATCCGGATGCCGGCCATGCTCCCCAGCCTCGGGATCGCCCACCCCGGCCTGACGGTCACGCATGAGTTCCGCCCGCCGCCTTGCCGCGGTGGCCTTTCAGCGAACCGTCAGCGGATTTGAACCATGATCCCAGTTTTGCGAGGGGGCTCGCCGTGCCCCGGCGCGGCCCGTGCCGCCCTTCCCATGCTCGTCTTCGCGGCTCTGGCGCTCGCCGGTGCCGACGCCCTCGCCCATGGTGTCACCCAGGGCGACAAGGGGTACATCCAGGAGATCTCCGGGATGAACCTGCTGCCCTTCCTCTATCTCGGCGCCAAGCACATGGTGACCGGCTATGATCACCTGCTGTTCCTGTTCGGGGTGGTCTTCTTCCTCTACAAGCTCGAACATGTTGCCATCTATGTCAGCCTGTTCGCGCTCGGCCATTCGACCACGCTGCTGCTCGGCGTGCTGTGGGACACCAGCGCCAGCGCCTACCTGATCGACGCCATCATCGGGCTGTCGGTCGTCTACAAGGCGCTCGACAACCTCGGTGCCTACCGCCGCTGGTTCGGCGTGCAGCCGAACACCAAGGCGGCGACGCTGGTCTTCGGCCTGTTCCACGGCTTCGGCCTGGCCACCAAGATCCGTGAGTTCGAGATCGCCCCGGACGGGCTGATCCCGAATCTGCTGTCCTTCAACGTCGGCGTGGAGGTCGGCCAGATGCTGGCGCTCTCCGCCATCCTGATCGTCATGGGCTTCTGGCGCCGTACCGACGGCTTCCTGCGCCATGCCTACACCGCCAACGTCGCGATGATGACCGCCGGGTTCCTGCTGATCGGATATCAGCTGACCGGCTGGGCCGTCGCTGCCTGATCCAAGGATTTCGCCACCATGTTCAACGCCAACATTCCCCCTGTGTCCGAACTGCCGTCCTCGACCCAGCTGCTGCGCTCCACCGCGATCGCCGCGGCGATCGCCGCGGTCCTGCTGGTCACCGCCGTGCTGCCGGCCGAACACGGCATCGACCCCACCGGCCTCGGCCGGGTGCTCGGTCTGACCCAGATGGGTGAGATCAAGGTCCAGCTCCAGGAGGAAGCCGAGGCGGACCGCCCCGGCGCCCAAGGGGCGGCCCCGGACGGCAAGCAGAGCTTCGACCTGGAGGCGATCGGCAATCTCCTGGCCGGGCTGGTCGTCTCGCCGGCCGCCGCGCAGACGCTGCCGGTGCAAATCGCCCAGGCCGCCCAGTCCGACACGGTGAAGGTCACGCTGAAGCCCGGCGAAGGGGCCGAGGTCAAGGCGGTGATGACCAAGGATGCGAGACTGACCTACAGCTGGAAGTCCGAGGGTGGGACGGTCAACCATGACACCCACGGCGAGCCGACCGGCAATCCGAACGCGACGCACAGCTACAAGAAGGGCCGCGGCATCGCCGGCGACGACGGCGTGCTGACGGCCGCCTTCGATGGCCACCATGGCTGGTTCTGGCGCAACCGCGGTGATGTGCCCGTCACCGTCACCCTGACCGCCAGCGGCGCCTACAGCGACCTCAAGCGCGTGAAGTGAGCCCATGGGCGGGGCCTGTGCCGTCAGGCGCCGGCCCCGCCTTTTGCCGACATGCCCTCGGAGGCCACATGGACGATCTCGCCGGTTTGGCCGGCCTGTTCAGTGCCGCGCTGCTGGCCGCAACGATCCTGCCGGCCCAGTCGGAGGTGGTGCTGGCCGGCATGCACATGGCCGAGACCCATTCGACGCTGACGCTGGTGCTCGTCGCCACCGTCGGCAATGTGCTGGGATCGGTGGTGAACTGGCTGCTCGGCCGCTACCTGATCCACTTCAGCGGCCGGCGCTGGTTTCCGGTCAAGGCGTCGCTGATCGACCGCGCCACCGCCTGGTACCAGAAATGGGGGGTGTGGTCGCTGCTGCTGGCCTGGGCTCCCTTCATCGGTGATCCGCTGACCCTGGTCGCCGGCATCCTGCGGGAGAATTTCTGGATATTCCTGCTGTTGGTGACCATCGGCAAGGCTGCCCGTTACGTGGCGCTGGTGGTCGCTGTCTAAGTCCCTTATTGCGTGCAACCGAGGACCAATCATGTCGTCTTGTCCCTGCGGTTCCGGCCGCTCCTTCGAAGAGTGCTGTGGTCCCATCCTGGCCGGAGAGCCGGCGCCGACCGCTGAAGCCCTGATGCGGTCGCGCTACACCGCCTTCGTCCGCCACGAGCTGGACCATGTCGAGCGCACCCATGCGCCGGAAATCCGCGAGGACTTCAACCGTGGCGAAGCCGAACGGGTGGCGGACGAGTCGGAATGGCAGCGGCTCGACATCCTGCGCGCCAGCGAGGAGGGTGATGTCGGAACGGTCGAGTTCCTGATCCATTTCCGCCGGGACGGCAACGATATGCGCCACCACGAGCGGGCGAGCTTCCGCCGGGAGGATGGGCACTGGCTCTATGTCAGCGGCGAGGTGAACCCTAAGGGGGAGCCGCGCCGCGTGGTCAAGGTCGGACGCAACGAGCCCTGCCCCTGCGGGTCGGGCAAGAAATACAAAGCTTGCTGCGGCAAGTGAGCGGAGGGACGGCGCCATGGAACCGCGTTTCTCCTGCACCGCCTGCGGCAAGTGCTGTCATGGCTGGCTGCCGCTGACGCTGAAGGACGCCGTCGCCCATGCCGGCCGCTTTCCGCTGGCGATGGTGTGGACACCGGTGCGGGCGAACGCCCGCTCCTACGAGCTGGCGACCAGGCTGGGCGCGACGGTGCGTCTGCCCAACCGCAAGACGGTGGCGGTGCTGATCGTGCCGACCGCTTATCTGCCGACCTCCTACCCCTGTCCGGAACTGCGCGAGGACGGGCTGTGCGGCATCCATGACGACAAGCCGTCGCGCTGCCGCACCATGCCCTTCTACCCCTACCGCGAGGAGAAGGACCAAGCCGACCTGCTGATCCCGCGCAAGGGCTGGCAATGCGACATCTCTGCGGCGGCGCCGGTCGTCTACAGCAATCACGCGATCCTCGAACGTGCGGATTTCGACCGCGAGCGGGACGACCTGCTCGACCAGGCGCCGGTGATCCAGCGCTATGCCGACTATGTGCTGAAATACATGCCGTGGATCGTCGACGAGCTGGCGAAGCTGGCGGCCAAGCCGACCGGCGGCAATCTGGTCACCAGCCTGTCCTCCTTCCTCACCGCCACCCGCCGGCCGGATGCCGCGGAAATCGCCGCAGCCCAGGCCCCCTTGTTCCAGGCGATGGCGGAGCGGACGAAGGGCGATGCGGCCCTGCGCGACTACCACCGCAACTACAGTGGATGGGCCAAGGAGATGGAGAGCCTTGCCCGGCGCAGGCCCGCCTGAGATCGGCGGCCGCCATGTGAGTGCGGATCTGAACCGGTCCGCGGGTAAGGCCAATCATCGGTGGTAGACCCATACCTAAAGGCTCGTCATCCGCAAGCGCAACGCATTGCCGATGACCGACACTGAACTCAGCGCCATGGCGGCGGCCGCGATGATCGGACTCAGCGTCCAGCCGAACAAGGGATAGAAGACGCCGGCCGCCACCGGCACCCCGAGCGCATTGTAGACGAAGGCGAGGAACAGGTTCTGCCGGATGTTGCCCATGGTGGCGCGGCTCAGCACCCGGGCCCGGGCGATGCCGGCGAGGTCGCCCTTCACCAGCGTCACGCCGGCGCTCTGGATCGCCACCTCCGTTCCGGTGCCCATGGCGACCCCGACGTCCGCTTCGGCGAGTGCGGGAGCATCGTTGACGCCGTCGCCGGCCATGGCGACCACGCGGCCCTCCGCCTTCAGCTTCCGCACGACCTGATGCTTCTGGTCGGGCAGGACCTCGGCCTCGACCTCGTCGATGCCCAGACGGCGTGCCACCGCCTCCGCGGTGGTCCGGTTGTCGCCGGTCAGCATGACGATGCGCACCCCATCGGCGCGCAGCGTCTCCAGTGCATGCGGCGTGCTCGCCTTGATCGGATCGGCCACCGCGATCACGCCGCCGGGGCGGCCGTCCACCGCGGCGAACAGAGCCGTCGCCCCCTCCCGCCGCAGCTCGTCGGCGCGTGCATCCAGGTCGCGCAGGACCACGCCCCGGTCCCGCATCATCGCAGCATTGCCGAGCAGGACCTCCCGGCCGCCAACCCTTCCGACCACACCCTTGCCGGTCACCGAGCCGAAGTCGGTGACCTCCTGCAACGGCAACCCCCGCTCCCTGGCGGACGCGACGATGGCAGCCGCCAGGGGATGTTCACTTGACCGCTCCAGACTGGCTGCCAGGGAAAGAAGCTCCGCCTCGTCGATGCCAGCCGCCGGGACGACCGCGGTCACCCGCGGCTTTCCCTCGGTCAGCGTGCCGGTCTTGTCGACCACCAGCGTGTCGACCTTTTCGAACCGCTCCAGGCTTGCGGCGTCCTTGATCAGCACGCCGGCCGTCGCCCCCTTTCCCACCCCGACCATGATCGACATCGGCGTCGCCAGCCCCAGGGCACAGGGGCACGCGATGATGAGCACCGAGACCGCCGCGATCAGCGCGTAAGCGAAGGCGGGGTCCGGCCCCCAGACCATCCAGCCGCCGAAGGCGAGGAGCGCGACCAGGATGACCGCCGGGACGAAGTAGCCAGACACGACATCGGCCATCCGCTGGATGGGGGCGCGAGAGCGCTGGGCTTCGGCCACCATGGTCACGATGCGCGACAGCATGGTGTCGGAGCCGACCTTCTCGGCCCGCATCACCAGGGCGCCCGTCTGGTTCACGGTGCCGCCGATCACCTTGGCGCCGGGCTCCTTCTCCACTGGCATGCTCTCGCCGGTTACCATCGACTCGTCCACGGCGCTGCGCCCCTCGAGCACCTCGCCGTCGACCGGCACCCCGTCGCCGGGACGGACACGCAGCCGATCGCCGACCCGGACCTGGTCGAGGGAAACCTCATCATCCTCACCGCTCTCCTTGATGCGGCGGGCCGTCTTGGGCGTCAGGTTCAGCAGCGCCCGGATGGCGCCACCGGTCTGTTCACGGGCGCGCAGTTCCAGCACCTGGCCGAGCAGCACCAGCACGGTGATGACAGCGGCGGCCTCGTAGTAGACGGCCACCACCCCGTCCATGCTCCGGAAGCTACCCGGGAAGAGATCGGGCAGAAAGGTCGCGGCCAAGCTGAAGAGGTAGGCAACGCCGACCCCGAGCGCGATCAGGCTGAACATGTTCAGGCTGCGCCGCCGGAACGAGTGCCAGCCGCGCTCCAGCAGCGGCCAGCCGGCCCACAGCACGACCGGCGTCGCCAGGAGGAACTGAATCCAGATGGAGAGGCGCGGCGGCACCAGGTCATGAAGGCCAAGGGCCGGAATGTGGCTGCCCATCTCCAAGACCAGCAGCGGCACGCTGAGCACCAAGCCGATCCAGAAGCGCCGGGTCATGTCGACGAGTTCCGGGTTCGGCCCCTCTTCGAGGCTGGCACCCACCGGTTCCAGAGCCATGCCGCAGATCGGGCAGTTGCCCGGCCCCTCCTGGCGGATTTCCGGGTGCATCGGGCAGGTGTAGATGATCCCCTTCTGCGACGAGGCTTGCCCGGCCTGCTCCGGTGCCGCGGGCTTGGCTTCCGGCTTCAGGTATTGCTCCGGGGCGGCGACGAACTTGTCGTGGCAGCGCGCCGAGCAAAAGTGGAAGCTGTGCCCGTCATGCTCCGCGTGGTGCGCGGTCCTCTCCGGGTCGACCATCATGCCGCAGACAGGGTCTTTGACCGTCCCATGGTCGTCGGCTCCTGCGTGATGATGGTGACCAGAATGGTCATGTCCGGGCTGATGCCCATGGCCATGGTGCAGGTCGTTCATGTTCGCTTCTCCCTTCGCAGGCTCGGCGTCGGTAACGCGGTGTTGCGCGGCGGCGCCCCCGCTTCCTGGTGTGGCGGTGACTTCGAAACCCATGCTCCCCCTTCCAGCAACTGGAAGGTCAATGCCGATGTGCAGGCTGAGGTCTTTCTCTCCTCACTTCTTCGACCGCTCGCTCATGGCGGCATGGCGGCGACGGATCTCCTCCGTCCAGGAGCTTTTGATGAAGGCGAGAACTGCCCAGATGTCGGCATCGCTCAAGCTGCGGCCGAACGCAGGCATGTCGCTGCTGTAGTCAGGCGGGGCGAACGCCGTGATGCCCTGCTTGGTGATCTTGAAGAGATCCGCGTCCGGGTGGTGCCACGTATGGCCGGAAGCGTCATGAGGGGGCGCCGGTAGACGGCCGTCGGGCTTGCGGCTCTGCCAGTTCGGCTGGCCCTCGAGCCGAGCCCCATGGCACGACGCGCACTGTTCGGCGTACACCACCTTCCCGCGGGCGACTTGTGTGGGGTCGGTCGGATCGGCGCCCCCTTTCGGACCGGCGAACAGAACAACGCCAGCTGCCACAATGGCCGCGCCCAAGGCCAAGCCAATGCCAATTGCTGCCCTCTTAGGAAACCGCATGGTGAACCTCAATGCCAGAGACCGGACACGCGCCAACGAGGCCGATGGGTTGGCTGCGTCCAATGTGTAGGGACTCCGACCGTCCGAGCTTCAACGGTGGGATGCGCTGCATTAGCCTGTCGGAGCGAAAGCAGCCGCTCGATGCGCTCTTCGGGTTCCGGATGGGTGCGCAGCACGGATGGATGCGAATTTCGCCGTCCTGGCCAGAGGATACGTTCCCAGAAGCCGGAGCCGTATCGCTGGAGCTTCGCCAGGGCGGAGGCCAACCCCTCCGGATCGCCAGTCAGGGCGGCGGCATCAAGGTCGGCATCGAACTCCCGGGTGCGTGACAGCTGAAGCTGAATGAGCGTGTTGATGGTGGGCGCTCCCCAGAGAAGCGCAATCAGCGGCCAATGGACACTGCTGTGCTGCTCCGCCATCTGCAGCAGGCTCAGGAGCAACAGGACGACGCCGATGGTCGCCATAGCCCCAGTGACCCGGCTGATAATGTCGGCCAAACCCATGATCCAGAGGTCATGGTTGCGGACATGGCTGACCTCGTGGGCTAGAATCCCCGCCAGTTCGCGCAGGGTCATCGCACGCAGCAGCCCATCGGTCAGGATGATAGCGCTGCTGCGAGAGGAGCCGACCGTGAAAGCGTTCGGTACCGGAGTCGCGAAGTAGTGCAACTCAGGAACGCTTGGCAGCCCGGCGCGCTGGGCCAGTACCTGGATGACCTGGTGAATCTCCGGAAGGTCGTGAGGACTGAGCCGCCGAGTTCCGTAGAGACCCAGAACGGCGTGCGGTGAGACAGTCGGGCTGAACACTACCGTCGCACCGATGAGGATGGCTGCCCAGAGGACGCCGAACCATCCGCCGAGCAGCCAGCCGATCGCCACCGCGAGCAACGCCAAGCTCCCCACCAGCAAGATGGATTGCCCTGCGTTCCGAAGCTTATCGCGGCGGTGCTGCCGTTCATTGAAACGGACCATCGGCATGGTGCTCACCCCCTGCGTTGGCCATCAAAACCGGAACGGCTTCCAGGTCTTGCCGCCATCCTGGCTGGCCAGGATGGCCGACTTGTCGGTCACGGCGTAGAGCCGCTCAGGGTTGATCGGATCGACCGCGAGATGCAGCAGTATCGCATCCCCGAAGCCGTTGCTGACCGGCTGCCACGCCAAGCTTGGCTCGGTTGTCTTGAGCAGGCCGGTGCCAACCATGAAGGCGTAGGCGGTGCCGTCCTTGCTCGTTGTGACCATGGTCGCAGGGCGCGCCACCATATAGGCAGCCTGCCAAGTTTTTCCGGCGTCGCGGCTGACCGTCAAGCCGGTGCGCGTGGCAGCGTAGACGGTATTCGCGTCCTTGGCCGATGCTGCCAGGTCGAACATGTCGGCAGGCGGCTTGCCGGTGACCTCCCAGCTCTTCCCAGCATCCCGGCTGACCTGGACGCTGCCGTAGTGGCCGTAGAGCACGTTGGGATCGACCGGGCTGGCGTCCATCGAGTGGAAGTCCACCGGCCCGTTGACGCCCTTCGAGACCGCTTTCCAGGTCTTGGCGCCGTCCGTCGAAACGAGGACGCCGAGGTTCCCGCCAGTCTCGGGATGACCACTGGCGAAGAAGGCGCCGGACTGTGCCGGATTGGGCGTGAAGCCCATGTAGTCATGCGAATTGTCCGAGACCCGGGTCGCCGTGCCGTCGGAGTTGGTCAGCCACACGCCATGATGCGAGGCGAGATACAGGCGGGATGAATCCTCCCGGTCCACCGCAATGCCATGCAGGTGCGACACCTCGGACAGCTTTAGGGTTTCGGCAGCCTGAGTCGGTCCGACGAGCATCATACCAAGCATCAGCGCCGAGGTGATCACGGTGAGTTTCTTGTCGGCGCACATCGCGCATCTCCATGCTGAAAGAGTTGTGTAAAGAGGCGCCGGTTGCCGTAGCAGGATAATGCTCTGCCACAGGCGAACGTGCGGCTCATATCGCACATCCGCCGGCCAGCGGCGGCCGCGGGTCTCTGGCGCTTGGACCTGCAACTGCCCCGTGAGGCATCTCGGCTTTGTTCTGGTCACCTAGGAAGCGCCTGATATCCTCATAGCGCACGCGAACGTCGTCCATGGTTTGATAGTAGCCAAGGAGTTCGCGAAGTGGAGACGACATGTCCTTGTGGGCAGCGAGCGCTGCCACCAAGGCACCAAGGGACAGTCTACCTTCAATCACCAAATATCCCCCGATGGTATAAAAGAAGAATGGAGTGAGATGTGCGATGAAGTTGTTTAAACTCTTAATGAAAAACTTGCGCCGATAGATTTCGAGCCGGATCGCTTGGATGCGTTTTAGCGAGCGTGCAACCGTTAGCACAGGACGAGGGCGACTCTCCTGGTGATGAGGAGAGGCTTCGGCCACCGCGGCACCGAAAGAGCGTAGTTCCCGTGAGCGATCACGCGCCAAGGCGCTGACCCGGCGTTGCAGACGCGGAACCAGGGCGATCTGTAGCGGGACCAGCGTGAGCGCGGCGGCGCCCAACACCGGATCCTGAACAACCATGAAGATCAGGATGGTTGCGAAGGTGCCTCCCTCCAGAACAGGCGTCAGAAAGGTGTCGCCGGAGAACCCAGCGATCGGCTCGACCTCCTGTACCAACAACGGGATGATCTGGGCATGGTCACATGGCCTCCTGCCACGCGACCAACTGCGGAACACCGCGAAGCGCATGCGGCGCATCATTCCTTCGGCAAGCTGTCCTTTGAGAAGATTGATAACGTATTTCACCACACCGCTCGCCAGAACAGCAGCAAGGTAAACGGCACACAAGACGATAAGCAACTCATATTGATTCAGCGCGTATCCAGAAACCAGAACAGTTTCGGCCTCAGAACTGAGTGCTTTGTTGATGATTTGTTTGGGGAGGTCAAGCACCGCATAGAGAAGCGGTAATGACAGCAGGGCTGCCGCAAGAAGTACCACTTGCGTCCGACGTGTATACTTGAGGATGTACAGGAACATGTTGGGCGGAAAGGGCGAGGTCACGTCCAGCGGCATCTCCCGATGCCAGCCGGACAGCCGACGCCGGGCGATACCCACCACCCAGGTCAATAGCAGGCCAAGGAAAGCGAGTGGCGCTACTACGAGGATGACATGGATCAGAACGTGTATCCACCAATAGGGGCTGGGGAATACCGTGTGAAGAATCCAGTCGCTCAACTGGTGGACTTTATCCTGCATGAAGATGCTATTCATGTCATTCCCGGAGCTTTTCTGCTCCGCTTAGGGACGCCAGAGCCGATGAACGGTGCGTTCTTTCGCACTGGCATCCGTTGATCATCGTGGTGAGGTGAACGGAGGGCTGTGTCGTTCACCCCATCACTTTGTGGGGTATTCATCAGTCAGCCGGAGCACAAGCGCGGGTCAGTGCATGTTTGCGCCCATCACCGGCCTATCTGCGGGCTACACCACCCGATTTGGAACCGGCAGGTCTGTGCCCGATGAGAGAGGGCAGCCATGCCGGAGTGGCGGCAGCATAGGCTTCGTACCTGGCGCCGAAGGCATCTCGTGCCTCCCGTTCCTCAGCATGCGCCAGCCGCACATACATGAGGATGAGCAGCGGAAACATGGCTAGCGTCAGAATGGTCGGCCACTGCAGCAGAAAACCGAACAGGATCGCCATAAAGGCCACATATTGTGGGTGGCGGACGTAAGCATATGGGCCAGTGGATGCAAGACCGTGTTGCTGCTGAGCGGCGTGAAGTACCTTCCAGGCTGCCGAAAGCAGGATGAAACCCACCAGGATAAACAGATTGCTGAGGATATGCAGCACGTTAAAGTGCGGGTTGCCCTGGAATCCGAAGATGGTCGACCAAAGATGGCCGGCATCATGCGACATCAGATCCACTCCCGGATAGCGGGTCTGCAGCCATCCCGAAAGCAGGTAGATGGTCAACGGAATGCCGTACATCTCGGTGAACAGCGCCACGATGAAAGCACTGAATGCACCGAACGAGCGCCAGTCGCGGCGCGACTGAGGCTTTCCGAAGCTGAAGGCAAAGATGATGAAGATGGCCGAGTTGAGGATGACAAGCGGCCACAACCCGTAAGCCGAAGCATCATGTGTCATGGGGTGTCCCCCTTGTTCGGCGTGCCGGGCTCATCCGGCCCGCCACTGTGGCTGCTGCCGTGGCCGCCATGCATGAAAAGGTGCATCAGCGGGCAGAGGAGCAGTATCAGGAACGGAAGCACGTCAAGGACGTGGGTGACATGGTAGAGGGACAGGTACAAAGCTGCAGCTGCACCGGTTCCAAGACCAGCCAGACCGATCCAAGTCCTGTACCAGGGAAGACGCGCCTGGTGTTCAGAATCATGCTGGGAATGATCATGCATCATCGCCTCCTCGCTCAATAAGGGGCTGGCGAAAAGTTGGTTGGCCGTGGCCTTCCGCTCGTCAGAAACACGGTTAAAAATGGCCTGCCAACGGTCTCAAGGGATCGCAAGTCTTCGAGACGCGCCGTCAGTGTCTTCTGCTGGCTGCTTAGCAGGTCCGGCCACACTAACGAGAGGTCAGGCTGAGACGTCGGCATCCTCTGCCGAAGCGGGCCTTTGAGCGGATGCGGACGGACTCGTGATGTCGGAACTTCAGAGCGGAGGGCGAAGGGCGGGGTCGCTGCCGATCCCGTCAGGTGTCGCTAGGGAGGGTATGGGGCGCGAGACGACTAAGAGCGGAGCAAGTGGCTCGAAGGAAGCCGGGAGCAGACCACCATGCATCGTCACACATTGCACGGAGCTGCAGCAGGCGCCTCCGGTGAGGTCCATGTCACCACAAAGTGCGTGCCCGTCCTCCACGATCACAGAAATCAACGCAGCAGTTGTCTGTTCAGACGTTTGCGCTAGCGTGCCCATGGCCGGGGAGAACGATGGGGCGTTCGCCTGGATCGGAGCGGCATAGGCGAGCAGTGTGGCCAGCACCAGCAGGCTCACGACCACCCTCCCAATTGCTACCCTTGTCCGCTGCCACATGGCGGATCACCTCGTCGTTCCGGCTGCGCCGCCCAATGCTGAACCCACCGATCCAGCGGTTCCAGCCACTCTGCGAACCGCAGCCTGTCCGATGCTCAGCCAATACTAATGCATCCTGTACCAAGCGCATTGATCCCGGTCAATTGCCCGAGAGCCACAGGCCACCCATGTGCACTCCGACGGTTGCTGACCGGAGCCTTCGTGACGCGTGCGACACCTCCAGCATCGCCTCGGCTTTACTCCTTCCGAGGAGATGCGCGCCACACATAAGAGCGGAGATCCGCCGCGGAGAATGGAGTTCCACTCAGTTTGTGAACGCCGGCCCTGGCAAGTTCGACCGCGATCACTTGCCAGCGGATGCCGCATCGTCGTGCTTTGGTGACCTCGTCCAGCAAGGGCGCCAGCAGACGTACATTCGTTGCGCCGGCCGGACGGAGACCGCCGCGTGCATGTGGCAGTTGCGCCAATGCATAGCGGAAGTGCCGGGCAAGAGAAACAAGGTCCATTCCCGTTTCGGTTAGTGCTTGACCTGCGCTGCGTTCACGCAGGTCTGGAGCGGTGTCGAGGCCTATTCTGCCGGTCACAAGCACGTCCTCGCTGTGAGCCTCGCTGCTAATGGTTGGCATAGATGCCGCTCCCGTTCGGCCCAAAGGTCACGACCTGATAGGGTTGGCCGGGTTGGTCCATGCCTGGTGCGCTTGCGGGCATTCCTGGAACGGCCAGTCCTTTGTTCCCGGACGGTCCCGCCTGTAGCCGTCGGACGTCCTCGGCCGGGACGTGCCCTTCAATGACATAGCCATCGAGCACAGCGGTGTGGCAGGACCACAGCGATTCCGGAACCCCGTGGGCGATCTTGACCGATCGGACGTCCTCGGTGTCGTGGACGAGTACGGAAAAACCTGCTGCCCGCATGTGCTCGATCCATTTGCCACAGCAATCGCAACTGGATGACTTCCAGACTGTGAGTTCCGCGGCAGAGGCGTGATCGTCATCGAATAGCGGCAGGCCTGCCGTCAGATGGAAGCCCACCAGGGCGACGGCGAGCAGCCCGCCCCAGCGTGCGGCCTTCATCCGTTGCAACACCACTCCTCGGGCATAAGGTGACGCGGTCGTCGGCTTCCTCTTCCGCCGTCTCATTGTCATGACCGTCCTCATACATCATCGTGCCGTCCCGTCGGCACAGCATCGGACCGAAACCGTGTCGACGGGAGGGGGCTTGGGGATGAGCCTATTTCCTCGGGGTAAGTGTCTCGATCCGGTACATGCCGGCAGCATCCTTTCCGACGGTGAACGCGACCTCCGCGCCCGGCCTCAAGGCCTTGAGGTCAACGCTCGGCGCGACGGCAAAGTCCATGGTCATTGCCGGCCATCCCAGGGCCGCGATTGGGCCGTGCGAGAGATTCACCACACGCTTTGCCGGATCAACGGCGTTAACCTTGCCGGTCGTGCCAGCTGCTTGCGGCTGGGCAGTCTGGGTGGCGTGACCGCTATGATCCATTTGTGCCCAAGAGATTGCCGGAGAGACCGAGGCGGCCGCCACGAGCAAGGCAGTACGAGCAATCTTACGCGACATGGGCAAGCTCCTTTTTGGATTGGGGGTTGGGGACTTCTGCCGCTGGCAATGGCGTGCCGCCTGCGGGGCGCCCCACTTCGCGAGCCTTGACCAGAGCGTAGATGGCTGGGATCACAAGAAGCGTCAGCACCGTCGAGGAGATCATGCCGCCGATCATCGGCACGGCGATGCGCTGCATCACCTCCGACCCGGTGCCATGGCTCCACATGATCGGCAGCAGGCCTGCCATAATGGCGACGACCGTCATCATCTTCGGGCGCACGCGTTCGACCGCACCTTCCATGATGGCCTCGTAGAGATCAGCTTTGGTCATCGCCAGCCCCTCGGCTGCTCGACGGCGCTTCATATCCTGCAGCGCATGGTCGAGGTAGATGAGCATGATTACCCCGGTCTCGGCAGCCACACCGGCAAGCGCGATGAAGCCGACCGCCACCGCCACTGACAGGTTGAAGCCGAGCAGGGACATGTACCAGACGCCGCCGACCAGTGCGAAAGGCAGCGACAGCATGACGATGAGCGTCTCGGTGATGCGCCGGAAGTTCAGGTACATCAGTAGGAAGATGATGGCGATCGTCACCGGAATGACGATCTTCAGCTTCTCCACCGCCCGCTCCATGTACTCGAACTGGCCGCTCCAGGTGACGTAATAGCCGGCCGGCATCTGGACCTGCTCGGCCACCGCCTTGCGGGCGTCGGCGACGTAGCCGCCGATGTCGCGATCACGGATATCAACGTAGATGTAAGCGGACAGCAAGGCGTTCTCCGTGCGCACGGTGGCCGGCCCCTTGGTCAGCCGGACCGAGGCAAGCTGGCCCAGCGGAATTGCCCCACCGGCCTCCGGGTGCAGCAGAATGCGGCTGGCAATGGCGTCGGGGTTGCTGCGCAGCTCGCGCGGGTAGCGGACGTTCACGGAGAAACGCTCCCGGCCTTCGACGGTCGTCGTCACCATCTCGCCGCCGAGTGCCGTCAGGATGGTGTCCTGCAGGTCACCGACGGTCAGGCCGTAGCGGGCCAGTTGCTCGCGGTTCGGGTCGATCTCCAGGTAGAAGCCGCCGACGATGCGTTCGGCGTAGGCACTGGTGGTGCCGGGGACCTGCTTGACCACCGCCTCGATCTCGCGGGCCAGCCGCTCCATCTCCTCCAGATCCTTGCCGAACACCTTGATGCCGATCGGTGTGCGGATGCCGGTGGAGAGCATGTCGATGCGGGCGCGTAGCGGCATCGTCCAGGCGTTCGAGATGCCGGGCATCTGGACTGCCTTGTCCATTTCGGCCACAAGCTTGTCATAGGTCATCCCCTGTCGCCATTCGGCCTGTGGCTTCAGGTTGATGACCGTCTCGAACATCTCGGTGGGCGCCGGATCGGTGGCGGTGGCCGCACGGCCGGCCTTGCCGTAGACCGACTCCACCTCGGGGAAGCTCTTGAGGATGCGGTCCTGGGTCTGAAGCAGTTCGGCTGCCTTGGTGATCGAGAGGCCGGGCAGTGTGCTCGGCATGTAGAGGATCGTACCCTCGTTGATCGTCGGCATGAACTCGCTGCCGAGTTTGGAGGCCGGAACCACAGACCAACCCAACAGCCCCAGCGCGATCAGAATGGTTGGGATCTTGGCGTGCAGCACCAGCCGGATCATCGGCCGGTAAAGCCAAATGAGAGCGCGGTTCACCGGGTTCTTGCGCTCGGGAATGATGCGGCCGCGAACGAAGAGCATCATCAGCACCGGCACCAGCGTGATCGACAGGAACGCGGCACCCGCCATGGCGAAGGTCTTGGTGAAGGCCAACGGCTTGAACAGCCGCCCCTCCTGCGCCTCCAGCGTGAACACCGGCAGGAAGGAGACGGTGATCACCAGCAGGCTGAAGAACAGCGCCGGTCCGACCTCCACCGCCGCGTCGATCAGCACCTTGGCCCGGTTGGCGTCTGGCGGCGCATGCTCCAGCCGCTTGTGGGCGTTCTCGATCATCACGATGGAGGCATCGACCATGGCGCCGACGGCGATGGCGATGCCGCCCAGGCTCATGATGTTCGAGGTCATGCCCATGGCGTCCATCACCATGATGGCGATCAGCACGCCGACCGGCAGGGTGACGATAGCGACCAGCGCGCTGCGGACATGCAACAGGAAGACGATGCAGACGAGCGCGACGATGACGCTCTCCTCGATCAGCGTGCCCTTGAGGTTCTCCACCGCCCGCAGGATCAGCTCGGAGCGGTCATAGACGCTCTCGATGCTGACGCCTTCCGGAAGGCCGGCCTTCAGCTCGGCCAGCTTGTCCTTGACGCTCTGGATGACGCTCAGGGCGTTCTGGCCGTAGCGCTGGAGCGCGACGCCGCTGACCACCTCGCCTTCACCGTTCAGTTCGGTGAGGCCGCGACGCTCGTCCGGTCCAATCTCGACCCGTGCCACGTCGCGCAGCAGGATCGGCGTACCGCGGTCGACCTTGAGAACGATCTCCTCGATGTCCTTGATGCCGCGCAGGTAGCCCCGCCCGCGCACCACGTACTCGGTTTCCGCCATCTCGACGACGCGGCCGCCGACGTCTTGATTGGAAGTCCGGATGGCCTGGGCGATCTTGGCCAACGGCACGCCATAGGCTTGCAGCTTCTGGGGGTCGACGACCACTTGGTACTGCTGGACGAAGCCGCCGACGCTGGCGACCTCGGCCACGCCCTCGGCCTTGGTCAGCTGGTAGCGCAGGTACCAGTCCTGCAGCGTGCGCAGCTCGGCCAGCGTGCGGTCCTTGGCGAGCACAACGTACTGGTAGACCCAACCGACGCCGGTGGCGTCCGGCCCCAGCGTCGGGGTGACGCCGTTGGGCAGTCGCTTGGCGGCGAAGTTCAGATACTCCAGGACGCGCGAGCGCGCCCAGTAGATGTCTGTACCGTCCTCGAAGATGACGTAGACGAAGGAGGCGCCGAAGAACGAGAAGCCACGCACCACCTTCGACTTGGGCACGCTGAGCATGGCGGTGGTGAGCGGATAGGTGACCTGGTCCTCAACCACCTGCGGCGCTTGGCCGGGGTAATCGGTGTAGAGGATGACTTGAACGTCGGAGAGATCCGGCAGCGCATCCAAGGGAATGCGAGACACCGAATAGAGGCCGGCAGCGATCAGAAACAGTGTGCTGAGCAGGACCAGCGCGACGTTGCGCGCGGACCAATGGATGATAGCGGCGATCATGGGGGTACCCTCCGCCAGCCTAATGCTGCTGATGCTGGCCGCCGCTGCCGCCGAAGGCGCTCAGGGCCGCACGCAGGTTGCTCTCGGAGTCGATTAGGAAGTTGGCGCGCACCACCACGCGTTCACCCTCCTCCAGCCCGGCGAGGATCTGGACGTAACCGTCGGCACGGGCGCCGGCCTTGACGTCGCGCGGCTCGTAGCGGCCTTCGCCGATCTCGACCAGGACTGCTTGCCGTTTGCCGGTGTCGAGCAGTGCGGAGTCCGGTACGGCCAGCCCGGCCATGGCGCCGAGGTCGGCGTTCAAGTGCACGGTGGCGTAGAGGTTCGGCTTGAGCAGGCCGTCTGCGTTGGGCAGTTCGACACGCACCTTGCCGGTGCGGCTCTCCGCCGTCAGGGTCGGGTAGACGAAGCTGACCTTGCCAGTGAAGGTCTTGCCCGGCAGCGAGTTGACGGTGACGTCGACGTCCTGGCCCGGCTTGACGTAACCGAGGTCCTGCTCGAACACGTCGGCGACCAGCCAGACGTGCGTCAGGTCGGCGATACGGTAGAGCGCTTCGCCAGGCATGAAGCGCATGCCGCGCACGGCCGACTTCTCCAGCACCACGCCGCCAGCGGCCGCGCGGTAGGTCAGAGTCCGTGACGCCTTGCCGGTCTTGCGCAGCCGGTCGATCTCCTCCTCGGGGACATCAAGGTTGCGCAGGCGCTGGAGCGAAGCTTCGGCGAGCTGGGCACCGCCCTGCCGGGCGACGAGGTATTCCTGCTGGGCCAGGACCAGCTCGGGACTGTAGACCTCCATCAGCGGCTGGCCCTTGCGGACGGTGTCGCCGGTGGTATCGACCAGCAGTCTCTCGATCCAGGCCTCAAACTTCGGCGCGACGACGAAGAGGCGGCGTTCGTCAACCTGCACGGTGCCGACCGCCCGAACCTGGCGGGAGATCGCCCGCCGCATCGCGGCATCGGTGCGTACGCCAAGCTTCTGGACCTTGTCAGAGCTGATGGTAACAGTCCCCGAAGCGCTGTCCTCGCCCTCATAAACGGGCACGTAGTCCATGCCCATCGGGTCCTTCTTCGGAACCGCGGAGGTGTCCGGAAGGCCCATCGGGTTGCGGTAATACAGAATCTTGCGCGGACCGGCCGGGTTCTGCGCCGGCGCGGCTACCGATACCGGAGCAGCTTCCCCCTCGTAGACCGGCACATACTCCATCCCCATGCTGTCCCTCTTCGGCACTGGGGAGGTGTCGGGCAGGCCCATGGGGTTGCGGTAATACAGGACCTTGCCCGCTCCGGCGGGCTGTGCCGCGGCAGGAGCGCCGTGGCCGGCATGGCTGGCTCCAGCGGAGGACTGTGCGAAAGCTGGCATTCCGGCGACAATGGTGCCGGCCATCAGGACGGCGAGTAGGGCTGGGGAGCGGTTCACAATTCACCTCCGATCAGGCGCTCGATCTCGGCGAGCCGGACCTGCTCCTCGAATGTCACATTCACGAATTCGACCAGCGCGCGGCGCAGCGTCTGCTCGGCCTGCAGGAGGTTGGCGAACTCCTCGCGCGACAACTCGTAGCCGCGGGAGGCTGCCTCCAGCGCGATGCGCGCCTGCGGTAGCGTGATCTCCCGCACGATGCGCTTGCGTTCCCTGAGGGCTGCCAGCATGGCGTATGCCTCATGCACGTCGGTTGCGACATCGAGGCGGATTTGCTCCAGCTTCGCCCGCGCCGCGCCGGCCATTGACGCGGCCTCGCGCTGCTCGGCTTGCCGACGATCGCCATAGAGCGGAATATTGAACTCGACCATCGCCTGGTAGCCGTCGAAGCGGCCGTCGCGCCGCATCGCGCCAAGGCCCAGCTCGACGTCAGGATAGCCGTTCTTCTCAGCGAGGCGGCGGGTCCCTTCGGCCGAATCGATCTGGGCCAATTGGGCACGGACCGCCGGGAAGTCGGCGCGTGCGCGATCCACCAGCGCGTCGGCTGACAGGGTTTCCAGCGGCGGCACCAGCCGGGGCAGAGGCTTCGCCGGCAAGGGTGTTTCGGGCGAGCGGGCCAGCAGGCCGTTGATCCGCACCTGGGCGCGATGGCGGTCGGCATCCATGCGCGCGAGCTCGGCGGTCAGCGCGCCGGCTTCGGCGTTGGCGCCGGTGATGTCCTGCTGCTTGCCAGGGCCCTGAGCGTAGCGGGCGCGCGCCAGGTCGGACAAGCGCCGGACGGTTCCAAGCAGCTTGCGTGTCTCGTCGGCCGCCAGATGGGCCGCGTGGTACTCGGCGTAGGCAACCTTGACGCGGTAGGCGATCTGATTGGCGACCTCGGCCTGGGCGGCGGCTGCCTTGCGGCTGTCGGCGGATGCGATTTCGCGCTTCAGGTCGCGCTTGCCCCACAACGGGAACATCTGGCGGACCTGATACAGCTCCTGCCCGGCGCGGTAGCGCGGCAGGTAGCCGGACCCGCTGCGTGGCAGTTCAAGCTCGACCTTGAATTTGGGGTCATCCAGCGCCCCGGCCGATGTGATACGCGCTGTCGCGGCATCGGTCTCGAGGGCGGTCGCCGCCGCTTCTGGGTTCATGCGGCGAGCGGTTTCGATGAGCTGGGTGATTGTCCTGTCATGCTCGGCGGCCGAAGCCGCCGCGCCTGTCAGCAGCAGGACGAGCGCCGTGGCGGCCACGGTGAGCGGCCGCCCTGGATAACGTCGATTGATCATGGCTATGCCTTGCCCTTGCCCCTCTGCGCGTAGCGCTGGAGGCAGACGGGCTCCTTCAAATCACGTGAGGACGATAGCAGCTGCCGGCCGGCAAGCGGCGCCGCAGAGCGGATTGCAACCGTCAAACGGACTTGGGAGGGGGCGGCTCCGGTGCAATGAGACGAGCGGCGGGAGCGTGAGCCCGGCTCGGATGCCACACCACACAGTCGACGGATCTGGTGTGCAACACCTCGGAGCGCATCGGCAGTGCCAGCCCCGGGCAGCAGGGTGTCGCCATGGGCATGCCACGCGGCTCCGCTCTATCAGGGCAGTCGCCACAGGGGCGTTGGGATTCGTTGACTGCGGCCCCCTGGTCTGTGCTGACCGGAGTCGCGTCATGGTGGTCGGCCATGACGGCATGCGCCACCGCACCGCCCGCCACACCGATCAGCAGGGCGAGGGTCAGCGTCAATGCCGTCAACAAGTTGCGGACCACCCGCATCTGGATCTCCATGTTGCGCGGGGTAAAAGGAATTTACCCCATGAGCCTCACGCATTGCACCAGAGTTGGCCAGGGTCGGCGTTGATCTTGATCAACGTCCTCATCCGAATTCGCAAGGGGTTGGCGTTTTGCTTTCCGCACCGGGGAGGCGACACGGATGGGTCGCGTTGAGCAGGGGCTCCTCCGGACATTCCCCGCCTGTCCCGGTTAGATCACCCTGGGCAGCGAGACCTCTGCCCGTAAGCCTGAGTTTGGCAGGTTGATGAGAGTAATTTCACCGCCATGGGCTTTGATGACAGAACGAGCGACGGTCAATCCCAATCCAAAGCCTCCGGTCGCACGGTTGCGCGAGGCTTCGATTCGGTAGAACGGGCCAAAGACTCTCTCAAATTCACCTTCAGGGATGCCTGGTCCCTCGTCTTCTATCCAAATAACCACACGATCTTGGTGCGCCCTCAGCGATACCATGGCCTGACCACCATATTTTACCGCATTGTCGATCAGATTGATCAAAGCGCGCTTCAGCGCAACCGGCCGCCCCTGGAACGTCACATCGGCGGGGCCGTCGTAGCTTACTGGACGTCCGGTGTCCGACAGATCGTTGCAGATCGTTTCAAGCAACGCACCGATGTGCAACACCTTGGCCTCTTCACGCCCCCTGTCATCGCGGAGGAAAGAAAGGGTTGCCGATACCATCTCCTCCATCTCATCCAGCTGAGCCAAAATCCGATCACGTTCCTCTCCCTCCTCAAGGAATTCGGCGCGTAGGCGGATCGTCGTGATCGGCGTGCGCAGGTCGTGAGAAACAGCCGCCAGCATCTGCGTTCGGTCGGTCAGCAGGCTACGAATGCGCTCCTGCATTTCATTGAACGCTTGTGCGGCCTCCCGCACCTCCTCAGGGCCTCGAACCGGCAGCGGCGGTGCGCTGACGTCCACTCCGAGACGCCGGGCCGCCCTGGTCAGTGCCTTGAACTCGGCGGTGCAGACGCGCACCAGGAACACCGACACAGCAAAGATCGCCAGAGCCATGAGGGCGGTCGGCACCAGCAGATGGGAGTCGGCTATGGCTGCAGACCCGAGGGTCGTTACCCGTGCATTGATCCAACTTTCGTCGGGGAGCTGCACTGAGACCTGCATCACATGGTCTGCCCCGTCGTTCTTCGCGCCATAAGCTACGCGCAACCCCTCTTCGTCGAGGTCGGGAACCAACTGCTGCAGCCGGCGTGTCAGCAGGTCCAGCCTCTCATCAGGAGAGCGATCCTGCTGTACCAGTGGAATGGCGCTCCAATGAACGTCAAGGCCCCGCCCGGAGTGAAGATGGGCCGTCTTCTCCCGATCGTCCGGCGGAACCAGAATCACGGTTCGCTTAACCGCAGCGATGCGTTCGGCAGCGATCCGTTCGTCAGCCAAGTCGGCTTGGTCGGACAGCCGTGTCTGGTACCACCACATACTCACCAAGTGCGACAGCGTGAGTGCCACCAGAAGAATGGCGACAGCCCGGCCTGTGATGGTATCCGGCAACATCCGGCGGAATATCGGCCCAAGAGCGCTCATGATCGCTGAACCTCGACGGTGAGGACGTAGCCGGCTCCCCTGACGGTTTTAATCAGAGGATGGGCCGAGACGTCATCCCCCAGCTTGCGCCGCAGGCGACTTACTTGGACGTCGACGCTGCGGTCGTAGGCATGAAGCCGGTTTCGGGCAAGTTCGAGCAGCTTGTCACGGCCAAGAACCTGATTTGGGCGCTCTGCAAAGGTCAATAGCAGGTCATATTCGGCACCGGTGAGGGCGACGATGGCGCCCTCCGGGGACAGCAACTCGCGTCGCGTCAGGTTCAAGGTCCAACCAGCAAAATGTATGGCCTTCGGTGCGGAGACAACATCCACACCCGGTGAGGATGTCCGTCGAAGAACCGCCTTGATCCGCGCAAGCAGCTCGCGGGGATTGAATGGCTTGAGAACATAATCGTCGGCGCCGATTTCCAATCCGGAAATCCTATCGGCGTCATCACTCATGGCTGTGAGCATGATGATTGGCAGGTCACGGTGAACCGAGCCTGGGGCACGAAGCTCACGGCAGAGGGTAAGTCCGTCATCGCCAGGTAGCATCAGGTCGAGAATTATGAGGTCGACGCGGGTACAGCCGATCGTGCGCCGCATCTCCATACCGTCGGCGCACGCCGTCGCCTGGAGCCCGTGACGGAGGAAAAAGCGACTAAGGAGGTCACGGATTTCCTGGTGATCATCGACGATCAGGATATGAGGCGTGGAATTCATAGCAAATCGCGGTCCGGAAGCAGTGGCGGTACAATCTCCCTGGCGCTGACAGATGGCCGACCGGTACGCAGTCTGGCAATCCGGCTTTGCCCGAACCACGTGTGTTGTCCTTGTGTTCAGACAGGGCGACTGGTGGTGCTCGGCCATGGTAACAGATTGTTTTGAGCAATTTCACGTACGGATGACAAGATGCTGAAGCTGGCGCCAGCCCGAAGGAACCGCAGCGACGGCTTTCCGTCGCCGTTGAGAGCAACCACACGTCACTAGTCCAGGTATCGGCACAACCACCATCTCGGGCAGAGATCTTCCTGACGAACGACGATTTGCCGAGACGTCCGATAGTGCCGGTAGAATGGTGGTCCATCCCTGCATGTTTTACAACGGAAGCCCCGGCAGGGCTTGGCTGCCTGGACTTCCGCCGGAAACGGATGACAGCAACAACTTGGCATGCATAACGAGCCCCGGAAGGCAGCGCCGCGCAATGTGCACAGCGCCTGGATAAGCTTCAGGGCGTCTCAGGAGAAAATGTACCAGGATCCTGCATCGCTGACGCCATTTACGAACCCGGGTGCCTCACCAAACATGAAGTCGCTTTGCCGGAGGTCCCCTGCGGCCACCCCGAGGAGAAGGACCGAGCCGTCAGGCCCTGGAGAGTTGTCGACGCTCCAACTAACCAGAGTACCGTCCTCTCGTTCAGCCACGCTCACCTGGTTGGGCATGATGTCTTGGAATGCGATGTGATCGAAAGCCCCCTGCGCGGCGCCGCCAGCCTCAAAATCGGCCACGACATCATTGCCGCTGTCGGCCATCACCATGAACGCGTCAGCTCCGGGGCCACCTACCAGATAGTCGTCGCCCATGCCGCCGTTTAGCATACCGTGACCTGCCCCCTCATCCAGGTAGTCTTTGCCGCTCCCACCAATCAGCTCGTCCATTTCGTTGCCACCGAACAGCGTATCGTTCCCCACACCTCCGTCGAGGCGGTCCATGCCCGAACCACCATCCAGCCGGTCGTTTCCGGCATCTCCGTTCAGGTCGTCATCACCGCCATACCCGATGTACCGATCGTCGCCGTTCCGGCCAAAGATATGATCTGAGGTCTCGCCACCACCGCGATCATCGTCCGTCGGGCGCCCGGCGATCAGCCGGTACGTGGTATCGCCATGGAAATCAAAGGACACGCTGCCGTCCTTCAGAGCTTTATCCGCGGCTCGATCGAACTCACCACCGATCCACGCCCCCTTTCCAGCTTCAGGAAAGGCAGTTGTCACGATGCGCTCGTCGCCAGGGCCATCCGGCCTCCTGGCACCAGGTGGCAAGTCGGGCGCGTCAGCGAACATGAAGTCGTCCTGCGCCAGCTGAGAACGCTGAACGCCCTCCAGCAGAACAGAACCGCCTTCCCAGCGGACAAGGACGCCGCCATCGACGCCCTCGATGGTCAGATCGTCCCATCGCAGATCACGAAGAGCAAGATGATCGAACATTCCGGGGCCGGCGGTGAAATCGCGGATTACATCGTCACCGCTGGTTCGGTCCATGGTGAAAGCGTCGGGGCCGGCACCGCCAATAAGAGTGTCATTGCCCATCCCCCCTGTGACCATGCTGTGTCCTGGCCCTTCGTCAAGAAGGTCGTTTCCGTCTCCCCCGATCAGATTGTCGGCTCCAGCGCCGCCATACAAGCTATCGTCTCCGTGACCGCCGTCCAAGGCATCTGATCCCATACCGCCAAAGAGGACATCATCCCCACGGTCGGCATGCAGGACGTCGTCGCCGGCGCCACCAAGCAATCGGTCGGAGCCCGCCAAGCCCCACAAATAGTCACGATGCTCATCGCCTCTGATCGTGGTCGGTCCGTCCTCTCCGATTGCAATGCGGTACTCGACATCTTGGTCACCGGAAGCAAAGTCGAATGTCAAGCCGCCGCGTTGGAGGTATTTCGCGGCAAGCTCACTGTTTGCAGCAGCGCTGCCATGGCCTTTAGGCGTCCACTCGTCGGGCACGTCGACCTCCTGCGTCTGTGTGTGAACCTGCAAAACATGCGCAGTCTCACTTGATCCCGACGGCGGGAGGACTTGTTACTCTTTGTAACAAAGGAGATGCCCTGTTTCACAATCGGCTTCATGTCAAAAGGAAAATATCTTCTGCTATACAGATGAAGTGCATGCGGCTAACGATATAACAGAAAGGCGGGCTTCGCTTGCTTGAGGCACAAACATAACTGCAGGAGTCGGCAATGCTGCGCAAAAAACCTAATACGTTTGCACGAGTAATCGGCCATGCTTGCTGGCCGATTTGGCATTGCAGGACTTGGAACCTCCCTGACTGTTACAGCGGTAGCCAGGCAACAGCGTCATCCCCTGCTTCGGCAACACATCTGGACAGCTTTGCCGCCGATGTGCCTTTTTCACGCCAGATGGAGCTGCGCGGCGTGTCATTCGGTCGTGGTTCGCTGTAACACTTCGCAACGTGAGTCCGCTTGCTGCCCCCAATCCATGTGACATATGATCGCAGAAATCGGCCTTGGGCTCTACTGTTGGTGGAAGGGAAACGTGGACACCTGCCTCACACGCCTCATAGCGATTGTGCTGGCCAGTCTCCTCCTGATGTGGGGGGCTATCGCCACCCCAGCCGCCGCCAAACAGGCACTGCCCAAGGCTGAATGGACCAGTACCGCCGACGATTGGACGTCTGGTTGCGATGACGCAGCGCTCAACATGGCTCACGGCGACCATCACAACCAGTCCGGACAACCTGGCGGAGACGATGCCGATGATACGGCGCATTCTCAGCGAGGGTGCTGCCTGACGGCCTGCGGAGCCACGGCTATAGAGCCCGTGGCCCCGTTGATGGTCCCGATGGGAGTGACGTCCCTTCGCACATCGACTGTCCTGAACGACCTCCTCCGGGATCGTTCCGTATCTCCCCGGCTACGCCCTCCAAGGTGCCCGGTCTGACTGCGGACCAGCGTCGCTTGCGCGCAAGCGCTCCGGTATGGACCGCATCGCAGCCGGCGACCGAGCCCCGGGCTTGGAGTTGGCGACCACCTCTTCGTTGCTGTCGTCCGGCGCACGCCTAACCGATCGAGCGCTTGCTCCTTCGACATCCACACACTCTGACGCTCGCGCGTGAACTCGGGATTCCCCGAGCAGACCCGTTGTCTTCCCCCGTCTCACTTGTGTCCAGTTTGACCGGCCGCGGCCGCAACCTCGATCACAACTCTCTTCGCCGCTTTGCGAGCGAAAACATAAGGAACTTATAATGCGTCTGCACACCCGTACCCTGAACACCGCCGCCGCCCTGCTGACCGGCGCCACCTTCCTGTCGCTCATTGGCACGGCGTTCGCCGGGGCTGGTGAGCCGGGACATGGCCACACCACCGCGGCAATTGGCGAGCCCGCCAAAGCCTCGGCGGCCAAGCGTACCATTCAGGTCGAGTTGGGCGACAATTACTACAAGCCTGAATCGGTCCAGGTGAAGGCGGGAGAGACGGTCCGCTTTGTCCTCAAGAACAAAGGAGAGTTCTTGCACGAGTTCAACATCGGTACCGCCGACATGCACGCTGCCCATCAGAAGGAAATGGCCATGATGATGGAGCATGGGATGCTGACCGCGACGGGCATCAACAAGAACATGAGCGGCATGGACCACTCCAAGATGGGCATGGCCGAGATGAAGCACGACGATCCCAACAGCGCGCTGGTCGGCCCTGGAGAGACCAAGGAACTGACCTGGAAGTTCACCAAGGACACCGCACTGGAATTCGCCTGCAACATGCCGGGGCATTATGAGTCCGGTATGGTCGGCAAGATCGCTTTCACGCGCTGAGGACGGCCGCATGGACCGCACGTCGAACTTCCTCACACGCCGCGACGCGCTCAAGCTCGCCGCCATGGCCGGCATGGCCGGCGTCGTGACGGCGTATCCAGGTCGTCACTCCTTCGCAGCTGCGGACCAGACGCTCGACCTCGCGGTAGAGCGCACCCGTATCACTGTCGACGGCGTAACAAGCAATGCCATTGCTATCGGCGGCTCGATCCCGGCCCCCACCCTCCGGCTGCGCGAAGGCCAGGAGGTCGTGATCCGTGTGACCAACCGGCTGAATGAGCCGACCTCGATCCACTGGCATGGCCTGTTGCTGCAGGGTGTCATGGACGGCGCTCCCGGCTTCAACGGCTTCGTGCCGATCCGGCCGGGTGAGACCTACACCTACCATTTCAAACTTCGGCAGGCGGGAACTTACTGGTACCACAGCCATTCCGCTGGGCAGGAGCAGGAAGGGATGTACGGCGCCATCGTGATCGAACCGGCGGAACGTGATCCGGTTCGTGCTGATCGCGAATACGTCGTTCTGCTTTCCGATCACACGATCGAATCCCCCAACTCGGTTCTCCGAAATCTCAAGGTCAGCGAAGGATACTACAACAATAAGAAGCGGACACTGGTTGATTTCTTCCGGGATGCTCAGCGCGATGGCTGGAGCACCACGGTGCAGGACCGTCTGGATTGGGCCGAGATGCGGATGGACGCTACGGACCTTGCAGACGTTACCGGCTACCACTTCCTGGTCAATGGCAAAGGCGCCAAGGACAACTGGACTGCCATTTACAAGCCGGGCGAGCGAGTGCGGCTACGGATCATCAATGGTTCCGCCATGACGATCTTTGATGTCCGCATCCCTGGCCTTCCTATGACCGTGGTGGCCGCCGATGGACAGAACGTGGCACCGGTCAAGGTTGACGAATTCCGGTTCGGCGTCGGTGAAACCTACGACGTCATTGTGCTTCCTCAAGGCGACAAACCCTTCACCTTCTTTGCCGAGCCGATCGATCGCACCGGATATGCCCGAGCGACGCTGGCAGTCCGCGATGGGTTGGAGGGCGAGATCCCCGAACGCCGCCCACGTGCCATTCTCACGATGGCCGACATGGGCATGTCCCATGAAGGCATGGATCATGGGGCCATGGCGGGTATGGACCACAGCAAGATGGCCGGCATGGGAGCCGGCGCGATGCCTGGCATGGACCATAGCAACATGCCGGGTATGGATCACAGCAAGATGGCCGGCATGGGAGCCGGCGCGATGCCCGGCATGGATCACAGCAACATGCCGGGTATGGACCACAGCAAGATGGCTGGCATGGGAGCCGGCGCGATGCCCGGCATGGATCACAGCAACATGCCAGGCATGAACAACGGCTCTATGGAGGGCATGGCCAAGGCTGCTGCGTCAAGCAACGACCAGGCGATGGGGTGGGCCGACGCAGGCACTCCGCCGGGCGCAAAAGCCCTTTCCTATGCCGACCTGAAATCGCTGACAAAAGCGAAGGATGTCCGCGAGCCGACCCACGAGATCGAGGTTCGCCTCAGTGGGATGATGTCACGCTACATCTGGACCCTGAATGGAAACAAGTTCGACGAAGGAGAGCCGATCCGGGTCGCTTATGGGGACCGTGTGCGCATCCGCTTCGTGAACGAGACCATGATGGCGCACCCCATGCATTTGCACGGGATGTTCATGGAGCTCGAGAACGGACAGGCGGGCCGGCTGCCCAGAAAGCACGTCGTCCTGGTGCCGCCAGGCAAGACGGTCAGTGTCCAACTGACAGCTGACGAACCGGGTGAATGGCCCTTCCACTGCCACCTGCTCTACCACATGGCCTCCGGCATGATGACGCGGTTCATCGTCGAGCGCCGTTCAGCAAGCCTTTGATCCGGAGCAACAGATGCGACTGATAAAAGCTGGCCAGCATAAGGCCGTGCTCCTCGCCGGCATGCTCACATTGGCAAGCCTCTCCGGCCCTGCCCGCGCGGGTGAGGAGCATGAGGCTCAGCAGTTCCACGAGGAACCTCCTGTCCTGGCGACGCTGCTTGTCGACCAGCTCGAACATCGCTGGAGGGATGGTGAGAACTCTGTCGACTGGGAATTACGCGGCTGGATCGGCGGTGACACACATAAATTCTGGGTGAACGCCCGGGGAAGCAAGCCCGTCGAAGGCGGTGTCGAGAAGGCAGAGTTCCAGTTTCTCTATAGCCGTATGGTTTCCGAGTTCTGGGATGTTCAAGCCGGCATTCGCTATGACGTCCGCCCGCAACCACAGACCACCTATGCTGTGGCTGGCGTCAAGGGAATTGCACCTTACTACTTCGACGTGACTGCTCAGGCATTTCTTAGCGACGAGGGTAATCTGAGCGGCCGGATCGAGGCCGAGTACGATATCCTTATCACGCAAAAGCTGATCCTGCAGCCACTGGCCGAGATCAACCTCTCCGCACAACGCGTGCGCGAGTTGGACCTCGGCCGAGGCATCAGCAACATTGAGCTTGGCCTGCGGCTTCGCTATGAGGTCGTCAAGGAGTTCGCTCCATACGTGGGGGTCAGCTGGGAGCGCAAGCTCGGCGAAACTGCCAATATCGCTCGTCGACACGGGGAAGATCCAAGTGACTTGGCTTTGCTGGCTGGCGTCCGCTTTTGGTTCTAATCCGGAAGGGGTCGATCGCTGAGGTGATCGGCCCCCTCTTCACGGCGGCCTCAACATCGTCAGAATGAGGGTGATCAGGTGACGGCCCACCACCTCATGCCCTCAGCACACCCGATGTCTTGGTACAGAATGAAACATCGACCCACCGATTTCCGGCTCTCGGCCGGATGCGTCCTCCTCCTCGGGCATCAGGGTCAAGCCAGGTCTCACGAGCATGCAACATGTGTTGATTGTTGACGACAATCAGGAGATCCGCGACCTGCTGGGCCGCTTTCTTCGCAAGCAGGGGTACAAGGTCACCACCGCCCGCGATGGTTATGAGTTGCGCGAGTGTATCTGCGGCTCCTCAGTCGATTTGCTCGTGCTCGACCTGATGCTGCCAGGAGATGACGGACTGAAGCTGTGCCGTGAACTGCGTTCGACTTCGGCAATTCCGATCATCATGTTGACCGCAATGGCTGAAGAAACGGACCGGATCGTCGGGTTGGAAATTGGTGCGGACGACTATGTCACCAAGCCGTTCAATCCACGTGAACTGCTCGCTCGCATTCGGGCAGTCTTGCGTCGGACAAACGCTTCTGGGGAGACATTCGACGCCTCGCACAGCGGTGGCCGCATCTTGCGTTTCGCCGGTTGGACTATTGATCTCGTGCGCCGTGAATTGCATTCACCTGACGGGGCGCTGGTTGAACTGACCGGTGGCGAGTATGACTTGCTGGCGGCGTTTGTCGAAAGCCCCCAACGCGTTCTGAGCCGTGATCATCTCCTCGACATCACCCGCAACCGCACAGCATTGGCATTCGATCGCACAATCGACGTCCAGGTCAGCAGATTGCGGCGGAAAATCGATAATGACCCGGAACACAGCATGATCAAAACCGTGCGCGGTGCCGGCTATGTGTTTGTGATTCCGGTGGAACGCCATTGATGAACCTGCGCCTGCTTCCCGATAGCACCGCGGCACGAACCATAGCGGTCATGCTGGTTGGACTGATGCTCTCACACTTTGCCAGTCTGGGCGCCTACCGTATGGATCTCATCGATCAGTTCGACAGTTCCGTCGAACACGAAATGGTCGAGAGAATTGTCGCGGCACGTTCGGCAGTCCAGAAGGCAACCCCGGAGGAACGCGAGCGGGCGGCGCAACTCCTGTCCGGAGCTTGGCTCGACGTGCACTGGAGCAGGGTGCCTCTTGTTTCTGAGGAGAACCTCGTCGACGAGCACCTCGCGTCCTTACGCGACGCACTGCGCCGAGCGATCCCCGATCACCCCGAGCTGCCCTTGAGGCTGGTATCTGCCGAAGAGGCCGAAGGTGCCAAGCACGCAAACCAAGCCATTCATTTCGTGCTCGTTTCAGCTCAATTGCCTGACGGCGACTGGCTGAATCTGAAATGTGTGCTGGTTGAGCCGACGCCTGCCACACCGCACGGTCTGCTCCTCTCCACGGGCTTGATGGCCTTTGCCATTCTCATCCTATCAATCATTCTGATCCGGTATTCGACATCTCCGCTACAAACGATGGCCCGAGCGGCTGAGCGCCTTGGTGTCGATGTTGCTGCGCCACCTCTACCGGAAGTCGGACCAAGCGAGGTACGTCAGGCTGCACGCGCATTCAATGAAATGCAGCGACGTATCGAACGCCTGTTGTCTGATCGAACACAAATGTTCGTTGCTCTTTCCCACGATCTTCGTACTCCGTTGACGGTATTGCGCCTTCGAGCCGAATACATCGAAGACGATGATCAGCATGAAAAGATGCTATCAGACATCGCGGACATGGAAGAGATGATAAATGCGGTTTTGTCGTTCCTGCGTGACGATAACAAGCAGGAAGACACCGCGCTCGCTGACCTGGCAGTTACCCTAGCAACGATATGCGACGCCCTGAATGATGCAGGCGGTGATGCACACTATGTCGGCGTAAGTCATCTCACGGTGAATTGCAGACCGGTAACGCTCAGGCGTGCATTCATGAACCTTATCGACAATGCCATCAAGTACGGCAATGGAGCTCAGGTTTGCGCGAGCGTGACCGCCAGGAATGTCCTGGTGGAGATCATCGACCATGGCCCGGGCATCCCAGAAGCTGAGCTGGATAGAGTATTTCAGCCGTTCTATCGTGTTGAGCGTTCGCGCAGCCGTGAAACAGGAGGATATGGCCTGGGATTGACCATTGCGCGTTCAGCGATCCGTTCACATGGGGGAGATATTGTACTCAGCAATCGCGCAGAGGGTGGATTGCGCGTGACCGTGTTGTTGCCATGGATCGAGTGCTGACCTTGAGCAGTGCAGCGTCTAAAAGGCCAATCAATCCTTCAAAGTATTTTTTGTCTCTGTGCCCAAAACCTGAACAGAAGGCTTCACTGGGGCTTATCGGTAATCAAATGTTCAATTGCCGGTATCAGCGATCGATTGGCTTTAGATTGGAGTTTCGAGCGTTTAATCTGACGCATATCCTGCATGATTAAAGTTGTTCCAGAATTCCTCGGGTGTGTAGAGGTTGCAGATGGAGCCGACAGCCCTCCACAGCTCATCAATAGTGCGGGCGCCGATGCGGCGGAGATGAGCCTTGAGCTTGGCGAAAGCCATCTCGATGGGATTGAGATCGGGGCTGTAGCAACCGTCTTCTTTGACGGAGGCAATGAACCGTGTGTGCTCCCTGTCAAGGCGCGCGCCGAGGCGCGCCCGCCCTTTGGGCGGTTTCGGCCTTGACCGGTTCGCGCCCGCGGTTCGGTGTGCTTGGCATTCGGTCGGCGTCGTCAGGTGGGGTGGGCCTCCCAAGTCTGACCTTTGGCAAGCATGATGTTGAGGTGCACGATCAGTTTGCGCATGCAGGCAGTCAGCGCCTGCCCTCGACGGCTTGCCACGTCATTTCAACTGTAAGTGGGCGTAGACGATTACGCTCTTACTTTGGGTAGCGACGACTTCGGCCGCAATGTAGAGGGCGTGCCGAACGGCGGCACGTCCGCCGGCGATGTGACGCTGGCCGCGCGATTTGCCGCTGTCATAATCGAAGGGAGCAACACCGACCAAGGCGGACATGCGTTCTCCGGTTGTTTTTCCCAACTCCGGCAGCCGGATCGCGGGTGTGGTGGCCACGACCGGCGCGACGCCGGGCGCGGTCTGGAGCGCAGCCACTCGGTCAGCCAGTTCCGGCTGGGCCTCGACCCGGCTGTGGATCTCGGCTTCCAGCGTCGCAATCGCCGCCGTCAGCCCCTCGACGGCCTCTTCCAACACTGCCTGCGCGATCGCCGGCGCGCCGGCCGAAGCGTGACGCAGATCGACGCGCTTGTCGACCAACAGGCGTCGGGCCTTGACCAAGTCCGCCAGTTCCTCACGGGCCGGGTCGCGTGGCGTGGTGGCAGGAGCCACCTGGGAGGCGGTGAACTCAGCAATCAACGCGGCGTCGATCGTGTCGTTCTTGGCTCGCTGACCTTTGGCCCTGGCGAAATAGCGTACGCGAGCCGGATCGAACACGTGTACCGACAGGGCGACAGTCTGTTAGGCATCCCGAACCGGCCGCTCATATCCACCGCTGGCCTCGATTCCGATGCGCTACGACAACCGTCGTACGGTGCTGACGCTAGGCGGCTTAGTCCGGCTTCGGCTGAAGATCCAATGGTGCGAGAACCGGCAGGGCTTGTGTCATCATTGCCCCATCCGCCCCGAGGCGGAAGGGGCGATCGCGCTGCCTTTTCAGGATATTTAACTCCTTTGGCATGCTGAGAAAGGCCTGCATAAGTAATTTTTATTGATCGTTAAGAATCAAGACGAAGCCCAGATAAAAGCAGGGTGTGCCCAACTGTTTGTGTTATTACAGATTCGCGATCCTCTAATCGTAGTCTGTAACCGTAATAAATTGTTACATTTCCGTCCTACTGTAGAAATCAAAGCGTATTAAATATGAACGTAGTGCGCAGGACCAATAGCGGTTCTGCTGTGCCACAAACAAATGCAAGAACCAGACGCGAAGTGGAATCGACCATGATGTTCCGAAAGATGGCAGCGGCCACCATTCTTGCGACACTCGTTCTCGGAACGAATGTCGGCATCGCAGCATCGGTACAAAATACCGCCGATGACTCGTTTTCAACTCAACTTTCTGAGGCGAAGGCTGCATTGCGGGTTAATACTCCGGCTTGGATCGGCCGTAGCGAGCGAATTGTGGCGGAACAACATATTAGGGTTGCTGAATCGCTTTTCAGCCAGGGGCAATCTGCCAAAGCTCAACAGTACTTGAATTTCGCGCGTGGTAAACTTGGGCTCTCCGCAAATGCCCGATGATCAGATAACGTATGAAGAGAATAGCTTGTCTGTTTTCGGTATCGTGTTGATTGGCTCCTTTGAAGCCTGAAAGAAAGCGCCAGAGCTAGCCCGGCTCTGGCGCTTACCGCAATTCTGGCCCTTCCCTGTTTTAAATGGCAGGGGGACAATCGTGTTGCTCGTTAGGCCATCCGCTTAGCTGGATGTATTGTCATAGTTGCAGGACATCACCCTAACCACACTGGACCACGCGTTTCGAAACCCGGGTGAAGGCGGACGCCTCCAGCCGGGAAGTAGGTGGTGGAGACATGATTCGTTATCGTTTCTTCGGGGCAACCTCCCCAGCCGGTCCCGGACCGGCGGAGAGCGTCACCACCCCACTCTCCCGGACAAGCCGCCCCGTACGCTCCAAGACGGCCAAGGCCCGGTTGATGGCCTCGTGCGTCAGTCCGGTATCGGCGGCGATCTCCGTCCATGGCCGGTCGAGCCGCACCATGGGCCGAGCGCCCGACATTTGGAGCCGAAGCCACGCCATAACCCGCTCCGACGCCGACCGGATATTCCGCAATTCCAGCCGGCTGCGCAGGTCGCGGACCTGAGCAGCAAGCCCACGCGCCAGGGCAAGCGCGGCTTGGGGGTTGCCCTCCAGGGCGACGAGCAGGTCCGGCTTGGGGATCACCGTGACCTCGGATGGTACCTCGGTGACACAGTCACAGTGGTAGGCCTCCGCCCATAGGGTGGCCTCGGCAAAGGTCTCGTCGGCGCGGGCAACGTGCAGCGTCACCGATGAACCGCCCTCGAGATGCCGCACGAGGCGCACCCGGCCTCGGTCGACATGGAAGACCGCCACGGTCGCATCCCCTTGCCAGAATAACGCGTCGCCAAGCTTAAGGCGACGACGATGGAGCCGCTGTGGTTCGATGAGCCCGACCCATACGTTTGCTCCCTGCATTCTCAAAGCCGCCTTGCCGCGAAACCACCGCCATATGACTGCAATCATATCGGGGTGCTGGGTGCCCGGCTACCAACCAGGGAGTTCATCCACCAGGAGGATCCCATGCCGATCCGCACCGCAATGACCTTCGCCATCACCCTCGCCCTCGTCACCGCTGTCGGGCTTGGGAGCGCCGCGGCTCAGACCGCCATGCCGATGGACCATGCCGCCCGGCATGCTGACGCACCTGTGTCTCCACCCAGCGCAGTCCCGACTATGGGCGGACACGAAGCCTTCGGCACCATTCAGGAGATCGTCCGCATCCTTGAAGAGGACCCGGCCTCGGATTGGGCCCGGGTGGATATCGAGGCGCTACGCCATCACCTCGTCGACATGAATGAAGTCACGCTCAATGCGAAAGCTGTTGCGACGCTGGTGGACGGCGGAGCCAGCTATACCGTCACCGGTGACGGGCGGACCCTGGAGGCGATCCGCCGGATGGTACCGGCGCATGCTCACGAGATCGATGGTGTGAGCGGCTGGACAGTCAAGGCCGAGCCGGTGGCGACCGGCATCGCGCTGACCGTCACCGCCCTGGACCCCAAGCAGACGGCGCATATCCGGAGGCTTGGGTTCATCGGCATCATGGCCCAGGGCGGCCATCACCAGATGCACCACCTCGCCATGGCGAGGGGTGAGGTTCGCCACTGATGGCAGAACCGCAATCGGTTCAGACCAGAGTGCGGGCGATGGCGTTGATGGCCTTCATGCCGGAGCCGAAGCGGGCGATGGACTCCCGGTGGCTCTCGAGTTCGCCGTATGGCAGGTAGCGCACCTGGAGGTCGGCGACGCGGCTGAAGGCCGGTCGGGTCAATTGGGCACGGACCTCGTCCTCGCGGCCGTTCGGCGCCACCAGGAACATTCCTTCCAGTGCATGTGCCTCGGTGCCGAGTGCCAGATCGAGCATGCGGACGACGCCCGAGTAGATCGAGGTCGAGTGTTCGACTTCGAAGGCGGCGGCAACATGGGCCTTGCCCCGGTCGAGCCAAAGAACGTCGATGAGCCGGATGGCGTCGGCGCCAGGCGCTTTCTCGATCGCCTCCGGCAGCCGCTCAAGGCAGCCCTCACCGAGCTTGCCGCCGTCGTAGGCCCGGCTGCGGTCATTGGCGGCGATCCACACATCGTACCCCAGCGCCTTGCCCAGATCACGCAGCCAGCCCTGGATTTCGGTGTGCGTGCGGTCACCCTCGCGCTCGGCGGCCGCGGCCTTGGAAGCCTTGACGCTCTCCTCACGCAGCTTGGCGAGGTCGGCTTCCCACGCGGAGCGGGCGGCGGCATCGTTGGTGCGCGGCGGCGCTGCGTAGCGTCCGGAGCCGACGTCGAACAGCAGTCCGCCGATGGCCCCAAGATCGTTGGACAAAAGGTCGCGGTATTCGGCGTTCAGCGCCAGGATGCCCTGGCGCATCGCCAGGAACTCATCCCACCGGCCGAGCTTCACCTTTGCGCCGGTCAGAGCGTTGTAGCCGTTGACGATGGCCGTGTTGAACGGCGGCACCAGGGTCGGGTGCAGAAAGTACAGCAGGTTCGCCACCGCCGGCCCAAGTCCCTTGATCTGCCTGGCGTCGATCTGCCGGATGGCGGCGAGGATCTGCGGTTCGGCGTTGCAGCAGACGCAGGCGTCGAGCAGCCGCCCGAAGGCGCGCTGGTTGTCCGGGTTCTCATAGATGTCCGGGATGCGCAGCTTAGGCTTCCACAGGAAAGCGTGGTCGGCTCCCTTGAAGATCTGGCGCTGCTCGGCGATCGAGTGCACCACCGTCTCTAGCGACGAGCCGCGATAGGCGTTGCCGAAGGTGCTGGTCTCGATGTCGGTCACGACCTGTTGGATGCCGCGGCGGATCGACCGGAAGTTCTTCACCCGCTCGTCCCACAGGAACCAAGTCCGGTACGTCGCGCCGGCATCCTCACGCCAGCGTTGGATCAACGCGCGCATCGGGTCGGACAAGGAGGGCTCCTTCTCTCAAGGTGATTGAACCCAGAGTAAAGCAGCGCTCCCTCCATCGCAACTCGGGGGAGACCTCACGACGGGCTCCGAACCGATTGCCGTGCTGACCGCGGCCCTGACCTCCGCCTGCGCGCCGACACAGCAGACCACGGGTCAACCGACGACGACCGGCGTGGCCGCCCAGGAGGGCACGGCCATGCACCAGGGGACGCAGGTACATCAGTGAACCGCATCGGGTTTCCTGGAGGCCCCATCTTCTGAGAGAGTGGGGTCATCATGACGAAACCTGCATCACCCAAATACGCCCCTGAAGTGCGCGAGCGCGCGGTTCGGATGGTGTTCGAGCACGATGGCGAGCATGCCTCGCAGTGGGCGGCGATCAGCTCGATCGCGGCGAAGATCGGCTGCAATCCCGAGACACTGCGGAACTGGGTCCGGCAGGCCGAGCGTGACCAAGGCAAGCGGCCCGGGCCGACGACGGAGGAACAGGAGCGGATCAAGGCGCTGGAACGCGAGGTCCGAGAGTTGCGCCAAGCGAACGAGATCCTACGCAAGGCGTCGGCGTATTTCGCCCAGGCGGAGCTCGACCGCCCGTTCAAGAAATGATCGCCTTCATCGACGCGACGCGATCGACGCGATCGCGTCCCACTGCGTGGTGTCTGAGGCGTGAGGCTGGCCCGCCGGAGCGCTCCCCCATAGCTGGCGCAGGCGGGCCGGCCGTTCGGAAGCGGGCGGTCACCGTGTTCTTCGGCTAAGTTGAGGTTGCTTGACGACCATCAACTGTGACGGAGGCCACGATGACCGAGGATAGGATCGCTCTTCAGGAGCTGATTGGGAAGAGTGCCGATACGGACTTTCTGCGCGAGATGATCAGCATTGCCGCTCAGCGGCTGATGGAACTGGAGGTCGAGGCGTTGACCGGCGCCGGCTATGGCGAGCGCAGTGACGAACGGCAGACCAAACGCAACGGCTATCGGGAGCGAACCTGGGAGACGCGCGCCGGGGCCATCGACCTGCGCATCCCCAAGCTGCGGCGCGGTTCCTACTTTCCGGCCTTCCTGGAACCACGGCGCACAGCAGAGAAGGCGTTGATCGCGGTGATCCAGGAGGCTTATGTGCAGGGCATCTCGACGCGCAACGTCGATGACCTGGTCAAGGCGATGGGCATGACCGGCATCTCGAAAAGCCAGGTCAGCCGCCTGTGCCAGGACATCGACGAGCGCGTGCAGGCGTTCCTGAGCCGGCCGCTGGAGGGTGACTGGCCGTTCGTGTGGCTGGATGCCACTTACGTGAAGGTGCGCCAGGACGGCCGCATCGTGTCGCTGGCCGCCATACTGGCCATCGGCGTCAACAGCGATGGCCGGCGCGAGGTGCTGGGGCTGGGGCTCGGGCTGTCAGAAGCCGAGACCTTCTGGACCGAGTTCCTGCGCTCGCTCACCCGCCGGGGTCTGCGCGGGGTGAAACTGGTGATCGCCGACGCGCATCTCGGGCTGAAGGCCGCCGCTTCCAAGGTGCTGGGGGCGACACTCCAGCGGTGCCGCGTTCACACGATCCGAACACAATCGCCCATTCGGCCCGGCGGCGGGGATGGGTCCCCGTCCGGGTGGCGGGTTGTGTAGCGGAATGACATGGCGGATCTCCAAATGATCGTCGTGGACGATGATGCGCTCGATCACGAGCTGTACGATTGCCTGCTTGTCGGCGAAAGATGCGGTTTCCAAGCGCCCGTGGATGCGTTCGCAGAACGCCGTCAGGTCGGTGAAGATTTCCTGCGCCTTGGTGCGTTGGCGGCGTAGATCGCGCTGCTGCTCAAGTTGATGATCAAGGGCCCTGCGTTGATCGGCCAACTGCTGCCGACGCTCGGTGAGTTCCTCCAGACTGATCACTTCGGCTTGGTAGGCGTCGAGCAGGCGCCGATCGGCTTGGTTCAGCCCGTTCTGGCGCGTCAGGATACGGGCCTCGTCCTTGGCTTCCTGGGCGGCGCTCCGGTCGGCGTCGCCGACAAACTGCTGGAATTGGGCGGCAAGGCGTTCCGGGTTTCCCAGCAGCGTTCGCACGTGATCCCACACCGCTCCATCGAGATCGGCGCCTTTGACGCCAGCACGCGGGCAACGCTGAGCGCGGGCGGTCATCACGCAATCCTTTCCGGCGCAGTAGTAGTAATGACGCTCGATGTTTCCCGCCAAGTGCCGGGTGATGCCGTACATGGCTAAGCCGCAGGCGCTGCAGGTCAGCAGACAACGCAGAAGGTAGTCGTACTTCGTGTTGTTGCGAAACGACAGGGCCGCGTTCCGGGCAAGCTGGGCTTGAGCCCGCTCCCCGGTTTCCTGCTCGATGATGATCGGCACCGCAATTGCTATCCAATCTTCCTTGGGGCGCAAGCGCCGGCAACCCACGCCCCGGTAGCTGGGCTTGCGTGAGCGGGGCTTCTTGGCCGGAACGTATTCGTAGCGGTTCGAGTAGGCAGTGCCGATGTAAACAGGGTCCGACAAGATGTGATGGACGGTCGACGGCGACCATGGCCGCCGTCCGCATCGTGGGAACCACGGTCCGAAGTTTAGGCGCTTGAGGATTTGGCGCAGCGTCATGCGTTCCTCGGTCAACCAGGCGTAGAGCTGGCGAACCGTCTCAACTTCGGTTTCATCGACGATGAGCCGCCCCGCCGACTTCTCCTGCCGGGGCAGATAGCGGTAGCCATACGGCGCATGGACGCCGATGAACTGGCCGGCACGCGCCTTTTGGAGCTTGCCCCGCCGAAATCGCTCGCTCAGCAAGGCCCGCTCATACTCCGCAACCGCTCCTTGGATCTGCAAGAGGAGTTGGTCACCGGGGTCGTCTGAGATCGCATGGTTGAGGAAGGCGACAGCGCAGCCCGCCCGTCGGAATTCCTCCAAGACAAGCACTTGGTAGGCATAGCGCCGGGACAAGCGATCGGGAGCGAGGATGGCGACGACCTCCACCTCGCCATCGCGAACGGCGTCCCGCAAGCCATCCAGGCCCGGGCGGTCAAGCCGGGCGCCGCTGTAGCCTTCGTCACGGAATATGTGACAGTCCCTCAACTCGTGGGCACCGGCGTCCGCCCATGCCCGCAAAGCAGCGAGTTGGCTGTCGATGGTCTGTTGGCGCTCTTGGCGTTCGGTAGAGACGCGGGCGTAGATGGCGGCGCGCATGGTGGCTCTCCTTTGACAGCCGAGGCGGGTTCTGGGGCACCGGCCGGCTGCTCTTCAGGAAGGATACGGGGAGAAACAGCGAGGAGCCGGCGATAGGCATCAGCCAACCGGTCGGGTCCATCCCGAGGCTGGACAAAGACGGAGTGAATCGTCCAGACGGATGGGCCGGCAGACCGGCAGCGGCGCGGCATGGGACAGCACCTCGGTTGTGGTGTTCCTCCAACAGCCTTACCCATTGGTCAAGAGCGTGCACGCCGCGGCTTGGCGAGACTTGGCCAGGCAAACGCCACGGAGACGCTGAAGCGGATTTTGTCGATTGCGTTCGGATCGTGCATTGCATGCGGAACCTGTTGTCCTGCGTGGGCAAGGCGCACCAGACGATGGTCGCCGCCACCATCCGCACCGCATTTGCCCAGGAGACCGCCGAGGCGGCGCACGAGCAGTGGCGCCGGGTTGCCGACAGTCTGCGGCCGCGGTTCTCCAAGCTGGCGGCGCTGATGGACGAGGCGGAGTTCGACGTTCTGGCCTACATGGCCTTTCCCAAGGACCTGCGCACCAAGCTGCACAGCACGAACCCTCTGGAACGCCTGAACGGCGAGATCAAGCGGCGCACCAATGTCGTTGGCATCTTTCCAGGGGAAGGGGCGGTTCGAAGGCTGATCGGCGCTTTGCTGCTGGAGCAGCACGATGAGTGGGCGGTGTGCCGGCGCTACATGACCATGGAAAGCCTGAACGAGCTGTGCCACCCTTCAGCCACTGACCCGCTGTCGATCGCAGCGGAGTAGACCGGCGGCCTCGACCCGCCGAAGAGCACCTACACCCCCTCAGACACCACGCCCAGGGGCACGATCATGGCCGGGAATGGCTTGCCGAAGCTGCCCGGATCGTCCTGGCGTCGAGTGGCGCCAAGACACCGGGCATCGACGGAATGGACAAGCGGCGGATGCAGGCTGAGTTGGCGGAACATCTGGCCAGCCTGCGGACGGACTTGCTGACGGGGAACTACCGCCCGCAGCCGGTCAAGCGCATCTATATCCCCAAAGCCAACGGCAAGAAACGACCACTGGGTATCCCGACCCTGAGAGACCGCATCGTCCAGCGTGCGATGCTGATGGCCATGGAGCCGATTTGGGAAAGCGACTTCCATCGCCTCTCCTACGGCTTCAGACCCGAACGCAGCGTGCATCACGCTGTCCGGACCGTAAAGCTCCAGTTGCAGGATGGTGAGGCCGGAACAAGGGGCCGCTGGGTCGTCGAAGGCGATCTGGCGAGCTACTTCGACACGGTTCACCACCGGCTGCTGGTTCGGTGCGTCCGGCGGCGGATACGGGATGATCGGTTCATGGATCTGCTCTGGCGGCTCCTGAAAGCAGGTCACGTTGATCGTGGCCTGTTCGTGGCGTCGAGCGAAGGGGTTCCGCAAGGCGGCGTCCTGTCGCCGCCACCAGGATATTCACCGAGATCGCTCTGGATGGCATGAGAGGACGAGGCACTGGAAAGCCGGATGAGACCGAAAGACTCACGTCCGGTTTGGAGAGAGGGCGCCGGAAAAGTACCGGATGGCAACTCGCCGACGCCCTACTCTACTGCACGTACGGTTCGGGGAGGGGAAGCGCTTCAGCGCTTCCTACTCCACTATCGAAATGGCAGGGCTTCGTCTACGTGGCCTTCGTCATCGACGCCTTCGCGCGCCGGATCGTGGGCTGGCGGGTGTCCAGCACAGCCCATGCAGGCTTCGTTCTGGATGCGCTCGAACAGGCACTCCACGACCGCCGGCCCGCCAATGGCAGCGGCCTCATCCATCACTCCGACAGGGGATCGCAATACGTTGCGATTCGCTACACCGAGCGTCTCACCGAAGCTGGGGTCGAGCCTTCCGTGGGCAGCGTTGGCGATTCCTACGATAACGCGTTGGCCGAGACCATCAACGGTCTCTACAAGACCGAGGTGATCCGGCGCCGTGGGCCGTGGCGCTCTCTGGAGGCTGTCGAGTTCGCCACCCTGGAGTGGGTCGACTGGTTCAACAACCGACGCCTGCTCGAGCCCATCGGCAACATTCCTCCCGCAGAGGCCGAAGCGCGCTATTATGCCCAAACTGAGGACGTCGCCATGGCGGCGTGACTCAACGCAAATGGCCTCCGACAAACCCGGCGCGGTTCAAGGCGCAGTGACCGCAGGTCATTCCATCGACTTTGAACCTCAGCATGGTGTCCTCCTGGCTAGCGAATACCCCCAGTCTCCGGCTTCCTATCGCTGGAAGGTCAATATCCAACTCACGGCGCTTGAGGGCGACCGAGGGTAAAGGACTTGGAGGTTCAGAGTCTGACCTGGATCGGTACTGCTCGTAACCACCGGTGAGGCGAGCACCGACCCGGAATTGTCCGATCAGGGCTCGGCGGCCGTACCCAGTCAGGCCGCCATCTGGCGGCAGGACTCCGCGCACCTGCGACAGGCCTCGGCGCACCGCTTCATCTGGGCGTCGTCACCGTAACTACTCACGGGGCTGGCTGAGCCTGGGCTTTTGCCCGGGCGCTGCGCGCATTGGGGGTGGTTGGCGATCCGGTGTTGCGTTTGGTGGGCCGGACGTGAGTCAAAGGCGGGATGACGGTTCCGCCGCGCTATCGCCTGAGTGAGGCCGAGAAGGACGCCCTGCTGGCCGAGCAGGCGGCGCTGATCGAGCGCATGGCGGCGCGGATTGCCGAACTGGAAGCGTTGGTCGGCAAGCCGAAGAAGACCTCGGCGAATTCCCACATCCCGCCCTCGCAGGACGGCCCCGGGGGCAAGGCCCGCAAGACGAAGCGGCACCGCAAAGCGCGGCCGTCGCGTCCCGGTGTCGCCCGGCCGCTCGCGTCCGATCCCGATCGTACGGAGCGCTGCTTGGCCGAGAACTGCCCGCATTGCCAAACGGCGCTGTCACCGGCGGCGCAGCGGTGCCGGCACCGCTACGATCACATCGATCTGCCCGAGGTTCGTCCGGTGGTGACGCGGGTCGAGTTGTTCGGCGGCCGCTGTGGGCAGTGCGGGCGGCGCTACCGGGCCGAGCCGCCCGCCGCCATGCTGCCGGGCACGCCGTTCGGGCCCGGCATCCGCTCCCTGCTGGCCTATCTGCACCATAGCCATCATGTCGGCTTCGAGCGCTTAGCGCGGATGCTGAAGGAACTGTTCGGGTTGAGCATCTCCGAGGGTGCCATCGCCAACGCGTTCCACCGCATGGGCCCGGCGTTCGACACGGCCTGCGCGGCGATCAAGGCCAAGCTCCTGACGGCTTCCATCATCGCCTCGGACGAGACCACGACACGGGTGAACGGCGTGACGCAGTGGCAGTGGGTCTTCCATTCCGATGCGGCCGTGTTGCACACCATCGCCCCCAGCCGCGGCCGGGCGGTGGCCGCCGCGGTGCTGGGCGAGCATCGGCCTGAAGTGTGGATCTCGGACCGTTACGCCGGACAGCAGGAACTCGGGCGGGTCCATCAGGTCTGTCTGGCCCACGTGCTGCGCGACGTGCAGTACGCCATCGACTGCGGCGACAGCGTGGTGGCGCCGAAGATCCGCGATCACCTGCGCTGGGCCATTCGGGTTGGCAAACGAAGACCGGACCTGAAGGAGAGCACGCTGGCCGCCTACGCTGCCAAGGCCGAGCGCGGCCTCGACGTTCTGCTCGGTGTCCCCGCCGCCCATCCGGCCGGTCGCGAGCTACAGCGCCAGATCAAGGCGTGGCGTGGCAAGTTCTTCGCCTTCCTCGCCGACCGCCGCGTGCCGCCGACCACGGATGATGTTGAGAAGTGCGAATCGTCGTGCCGACCGATGCGGTCGGCGCATGGCGTCGACCGCATGCTGGCCAGACGCCGGATGACGAAACCGGGGTCAAGGCCGCAGCCGCGCGTCAGCGCGGGGCCGCGGAGCGGCCGCCTTGACGCCGGGGGCGTCATCCGGCACGCCCCGATGGTCGGTCCGTCCAGGCGTCCACCATCCGTTCATAGGCGCGTTCGGCACGCTCGACATACTCCGCCTCGCGCTGCCGGATTTCCTTGATCCAGTAGTCCCGGCTGGGCCCGGCTTTGCCGTATTCCCGCGGGGCGCCGGCCTTCAGGGCAGCCTTGCGCAGCTTCATGGCCGTGAACGCCGGGCGGGCGTAGGCGTAGTCCTTCTCCTCGGTCAGCACATGCCAGATGAGAAACGTCAGTTTGCGGGCGGTGGCCACTGCGGCCGCACCAGCTCCAGCCTTCTTCTGCACTCGGTTGAAGAAGGCCCGCAGCGGCCCCGGCGCCATCTTCGCCGACCACGCGGCCTCAACCAGCATCGCGCGGGCCGCGGCATTGCCCTGTCGCGAGATATGCCCGTGGCGGGCCGGATGGTCGCCGGACTGGTGGGTGGTTGGGGTCAGGCCGAAGTAGCTGCTAAGCTTCTCGGGGGTCGGAAAGCGAGCGATCGTCCCGATCGACGCCAGAACGGTCAGGGCCACCACGGTGCCCACCCCCGGGATGGTCATCAACCGGCGCGCCTGCGGATCGTCCAGCGCCTGCTGGGCGATCCCCTTGTCGAGTTCGGCCAGTTGCGCGCTCACCCGTTCCAGCTCCGCCACCAGCCGGGAGACCAGGGCCTGCTCCTCAGGCGACAGCGGCAGGCCGGCCAGCCAGGTCCGGCCCGCCTTGGTGAACAGGCGGCCTTCGTATTTCGGGATCAAGTTCCCGTGCAGGATGGCATGGATGCGGCTCTTCGTCCGCACCATGTGCTCGACAATTCCCATCCGCTCCGTGACCGTCCGCCGACGGCGGATCGTTTCATCGTCGGGAACCCAAACTTCCGGTAGGAAGCCCGCCGCATGAAGGCGCGCCAGGATCGCCGCGTCGATCTTATCAGTCTTCACGCGGGCAAAGGCGATGGCCCGCACGAGCCGGGGATTGGCCACCGCAACCCGCTTGACGAAGGGCCGCAGGACACGCTCCACGGCCATGCTGTTGCCGGTCGCCTCGATGACCACCTCGTCCGTCTTCTCAAGGGTCCTGGCAAATTTCAGAAAGCGGTCATGGGCGAGATCGACCCTGGTTTCCTTCGTCACTTGGCCGTCCACCAGGAAGGCGACCTGGGCGAAGGAGCGGTGAATATCCATTCCGATAATGCGCATGCTCCCTCCTTACGGTGCTGGTTCGGGAGCTGGCGGGCTTGCACGACATCTACGGATCCGCGCTCGCAGCGCAACCGGGCAAGTCGTAGGGGGCGGCCATGTAACAACGCGAGCTCACAGCTCATGGTCGGGACGGCCTGCCGCCGTTTCATGCTCCCGGCGCCCCTATCCCGGTGGACCATCGATACCGCGACCTCGGTCCGATTGCCAGAACCGGCTGGCGCCGGAAGCAGCATGCCGGTTAACAACGGCAGTGAGCAGGAAATCCGCCCGTCGGTGATCTTCCGCAAAGTCACCAACGGCTTCCGCTCCGACTGGGGGCCAGGCATCCACGCCGGCTATCGCTCCGTGACTGGAACCGCGCGCCGCCAAGGCCAGTCCGCCTGGACCGCCATCCGCGAACTCGTCGGAGGAACCTTCGTCGTCGCTTAACGGCTCAGCTGCTGCCAACCGGGTGAGCAGATACTCGTCACCCCTGTCTTTGCAATCTCGGGCGCAAACCTCGCATATGATCGCGCAGACCCCACAAGTCTTCGCGTGGAAGGACGAATCGCGGATCATGAAATCGGCACTCGTTTGGCAGACCTCGGTACAGTCCAGAAGCAATCTGATATGCGACGCATCGGCGTGGGTTCCGTTGCAAAGTTTGCCGGCGGGCGGAGATCGGGTAAAACCCAGCCCTTTCGACGTTGAGGCGAAACGGTGATGCGCAGCACGAAGAGCCCGTTCAAGGGGCGGCAGTTCACGGCAGCGGTGATCCTTTGGGCGGTGCGCTGGTATCTGCAGTTCCCGATCAGCTATCGCGATCTGGAGGGGATGCTTGCCGACCTGGGTGTACAGGTCGATCACACGACGCTCTATCGCTGGATCCAGGCCTACGCCCCGGAATTGGACAAGCGCAGGGCGCCGGAATGAAGCAGGCGTGCTTCGCCGCCTTCCACGACGGCATCCGGGACCGCTGGGTCGATGCCTTCTTCGTCGCCATCGCCAAGGAGCGGACGGTGGACGAGAAGGGCGCCGCCACGGCGGAGGCCAAGATGCGCTTGGACGAGGCGCTGACGGCAAGAGGGTTGGACCCAGCCTTGGCAACGCCCACCGAGGTGCGACACGTCAAGGTCGCGGTGATGCAAGAGCGCATCCAGGCGGTCGTTGACGCCAGCCCGGAGGAACATGGCAGGCTCGACGGCGTGTGGATCAAGCACCCGTTCCCGACGATGGCCGAGCCGGAGAAGAAGGTCGTGCTGCTCACCGACCTGAACGGCTACGGCGCCGACGCTCTGGACCGCCTGGCCCATCTGTTCAATCGGGCCTCGCTTCACGCCATCGACCGCTTCTTCATGCTGGTCCGGCGCCGCCTGCGGCTTCTGGAGCGCCCGATCTCGCCGACGCGCCGGGCGCGGCGCGTTTGGCACGGCTACGCGCCCTACGATCCGGCGATGGTCGGCAAGTACCTCGACATCTTCCGGGTCTGGTACAACTGGTGCTTCACGGGTGAAGACGGCCTGACCCCGGCGGAGCGCCTGGGCGTTGCCAAGGGCAAGGTCCGAATGGAAGACATCGTCTACTTCGATCCCTACGCCTGATCCGCAGCCCGTCTTACCCAGCCACTCTCATGCTCGCTCTGGCAGAGTTCGTGGAGCGGTGCGCCACGACAATGAAAAGCTGCGCGGGAACAAAAATGATTGGGGTTTTGTTCCCCCCTCATTGGGCAGAATGGGGTAGAGGAAACCGCAATGTCGCACGAGCAAAATCACCATAGGAACATGATGAAAATGGGTTGGGGTCGGTTTGTGGCAATGATCGCAACCTCAACGTTCATCATGTTCTTTTTGATGTACCAGCTTGTTTATTCGCTCGATCACGCGCTTTTCAGCGTAAACCGGCTGGTCTCCTCGCTAGTAATGGGGTGCGTCATGACTATCGTGATGCTGGGCTTCATGTGGTCAATGTACAGGGGGATGGCCATTAAGATCGCCGTACTGGTCGGAGCCGTGCTGGTCGGAGTTGTACTCCTCTACGTGAACCGCAGTCAGGGCCTGATCGGCGATGTCAGCTTCATGAAGTCGATGATCCCGCACCACTCAATCGCCATCAATAACGCAAGCAACGCCAGCATCAGTGACCCCCGCGTGCGCAAGCTCGCAGATAAAATCATCGAATCACAGGTTCGCGAGATCGCTGAGATGAAGCTGCTCATTGACGACATTGGGAACAATGGCAAGCGCGGGAGTCAGCCCCTTCCTGCGCGACCGGCTCAGGTCACGCCCGATATGGAGCAGCAGATACGAGAGGCGGTTCAGTAGCGCCGTCGAGCCCAGCGGACCGTGTCGGTTTCCGACGGAGCACGCCGCTCGTGTTCGGATTTTAAGTAGAAGAGATGATGCCCAGAGTAGTGTTGCAGGCCGCATGGCCTGCAACACCTTTGTGTGCAACGACAATTTCGATGTCCGGCGGACGTCAATTACCTTGTCCTGCTGCATGTGGCTCGGTCAGTCGTAGCGTAAGAGTGTCGCTCGACGTTTTGCGGCTCGAACGGCGGCTCGAACAGCCCGATCGGTTTTGATTAGAGCGGATTGCCGGGCATCTGAATCGGGGATTCCCATGGACGGGCAGTTGTGATTCAAGATTTGGACTGGTTGAAGGAGGGTAAGCGTCGTCTGGCGACTGCGGCGTGAATGGGTTGCCGGCGCCGCTCACCCCTGCTCTGGAATGGTGATGTTCCAAGGCAGGAGATCGGCGATGCGGTTGATCGGGTGATCCGCGATGCAGCCGAGCACATGGCGTAGGTAGGCCTGTGGATCGAGGCTGTTGAGCTTGGCAGATTCCACGATGGTGTAGATCGCCGCGGCGCGCTCCCCGCCAGCATCGGAACCGGCGAACATCCAGTTGCCCTCTGTGCCAACGTCGAGTGAGACAGCCGCCTGCTGAAATGATCGGTAGAGGGCGCTGTTGAGGACCTGATGAGCACACCGACACTCCCCCCCTGTTTCCACCCCTGTTTCCACCCCTGTGTCCACTCCCGACCCGGAGGTGAGCGAGCGCCCGCAGCGCCGCACCTTCAGCGTCGCCGACAAGCTGCGCGTGCTGGAGGAAATCGACTGGGCCCGCCCGAAGGAGATTGGCGCCATCCTGCGCCGTGAGGGGCTGTATTCCTCGAATGTCACCCGTTGGCGCCGCCAACGCGATGCCGGACAGTTGCGCGGCCTCGCCCCGGCCAAGCCGGGGCCGAAGACCCCGGCAGCCAATCCGCTCAAGACCGATCTGGAGCGCCTGGAGCGGGACAACGCGCGTCTGCGTGATCAGCTCTCCCGCGCCGAGGCGGTCATTGAACTTCAAAAAAAAGTGGCGCAATTGCTGGAGACCTTGCCCGCCTCAGTGGACCGCGGCGAGCGCAAGTGATGTGCATATTTCGGCGGAAAGCACCCAGTAGGAACGGCGGAAAGCGCCCGGGCAGAACGGTGAAAGCGCCCAGCCGTTTCGGTGAATTCGCCCACCCGTAGGGGTGGTGGTGTCGGGGTCCGAACCAGCCTTTGGCATCCCTATGATTCTTCCACGGCACAGGCCAAGGAGGATCGGGATGCCCCGAACGAGGTCGGACATGCGGCGGATCAGAGAAGTCCTTCGTCTGCGGGATGAGTTTGGCGCCAGCCAACGGCAGATTGCCGATGCCTGCCGGCTGCCGCGCAGCACCGTGCGCGATTACCTGGAGCGGTTGCGGGCCTCCGGGCTGCGGTACGCGGATGTGCTGGGCTGGACGGACGTCGAGTTGGAGGAGCGGCTGTTCCCGCCTCCGGTCACGTCGGCGCGCCCGGTACCCGACTGGCGGCACATCAGCCGTGAACTCAGCCGCCGTGGCGTAACGCTGCGGCTGCTGTGGGAGGAATACCTGGAGGTCCATCCCGGCGGCTATCGCTACACCCAATTCGTCCAGCATTTCCGGGCATGGCAGGGTGCCCATGCCGAGCCGCGTCTGCGCCGGGAGCATCGGCCGGGGGCGGCGATCGAGGTCGATTACGCCGGGATGACGCTGAGCGTCGGGCTCGGCGCCGAGGCGCGGCAGGCCCAGGTGTTTGTCGCCTGTCTGCCGTATTCGGGCTACGTCTATGCCGAGGCGACCTGGACCCAGCAGGCGGAGGAGTGGCTGGCCTCCCACGTCCGGCTGTTCGAACATCTGGGCGGCGTGCCGGGCAAGCTGGTGCCGGATAATCTCAAGGTCGGCGTCAGCCACGCCTCCTTCTACGATCCGGCGATCAACCCGGCTTATCACGATCTCGCCCGGCACTACCGCACCGCCGTCCTGCCAGCACGGGTGAGGCGCCCACGCGATAAGCCCAGCGCCGAGAACGGTGTGCAGCAGGTCGAGCGGCGGGTGCTGGCTCCGTTGCGCGATACGCTCTTCGCCACGTTGGACGCCGCCAACGCAGCCTTGCGCGACAAGCTGGCCGCCCTCAACGCCGCTCCCTTGAGCCGCAGGCCACAGGACACGCGCGCCGGCCTGTTCGCCACCGAGGAGAAGCCGACCCTGCGCCCCTTGCCGCCGGAACGTTTTGTGCCCGGCACCTGGGCTCGCCACAAGGTGCCGCCCGACTATCATCTCGCCCTCGACGGCGGCGTCTACTCGGTGCCCCACACGCTGATCGGCAAGATGGTCGACGTGCACAGCACCGCCGGCGTCATCAGCGTCTTCCTGCGCGGCAAGCGGATGGCCTGCCATGTCCGGCGGCAGGATGGCGCCACCGTGACGCTGGACGCCCATCGCCCCGCCAACCACCGGGCCGTCGCCCGCTTCACCCCCGACGCCATCCAGGCCGACTTGGCCGCCATCGGCCCGGCCGCCGCGTTGCTGTTCGCGCGCATCCTGGCCGGCGCCGATCATCCCGAACAGGCGGTGCGGGCCGGGATCGGCCTGATCCGCCTGGCCGCCACCCATGGCACCGACCGGCTGGAGCAAGCCTGCCAGGCGGCCCTGGAGGCCAATGTCGGATCCTACCGCTACGTCCAGCGCTGGTTGGCGGCGCCCCCCGCCACGGCGGCGGACACGGCCGGTGCCGGCGAGCACGCCAATCTGCGCGGCCCTTCCTACTATCACTGATGGAGACACGATGATGAAGCACGTCAACCACGAGCGGTTGCGCCAGTTGCGTCTGTACGGCATGGCCAAGGGGCTGGAGGCGTTGGAGCGTCTGCCCGACCGCGGTCAACTGGCTTTCGACGAGCAGTTGGGCACCTTGATCGAACGCGAGGCGGCGGAGCGGGCCAACACCGCGCTCGCCAGCCGGCTGAAACGCGCCCGGCTGCGCCAGACTGCCTGCCTGGAGGACCTCGACCTGCGCACCCCGCGTGGGCTCGATCGCGGTGTTGTGCGCGAGCTGGCCACCGGGCGTTGGGTGAAGGAGAACCGGCCGGTTCTGATCACCGGCCCGACCGGGATCGGCAAGACCTGGCTGGCCTGTGCACTCGGCAACCAGGCGGCGCGGGAAGGCCACAGCGTACTCTACACCCGGCTGACCCGCCTGCTGGACGATCTGGCCACCGCCCGCCTGGACGGTTCGCTCGCCCGGCTGCTGCGACGGATCGCCCGGCTCGACCTGCTGATCCTGGATGACTGGGCGATGACCGAGCTGACCGCGGCTCAGCGTCTGGACCTGATGGAGGTGATCGACGACCGCCACGACCGGGCCGCAACCATGCTGGCCACCCAAGTTCCCGTGGCCAATTGGCATCGGCTCATCGGCGACCCAACTGTTTCATAATGCCTTCCTCCTGGACGGGGTGGTGCGTCGAACCAGAGTACGGAGTTCCGGAATGCGCTCCTCCTCGAGCATAATCTGCCAGGGCAGGCCCTTGGCGAGCTGATGCCCGGACAGACGGCCACACTTCAGCCACTTCAAGATCGTCTGGGCCGTTACTCCGAGCGCTTTGGCTGCGCCCTGGATTGAGTAGCTGCCATCCGGCCACCGGACCGGATTGGCCTCAGCTCCGTTGATCTTCACCGTCGCGATGCCCCACCGCTTGCGCAGCAGGAAAACGAGCCCATGGTCGAACGTCGTTCCACGGCTCGACAGGAACCCTTCTGCATTCAAGGTCTCGGCGATTTCTCCGTCCATCTTACCCGCGGCGTTCAAAGCGCGCACGCGGCCTTCCAACCCCTCGATCCCGGCATAGCAGTCGTAGGAGTGCACGGTCCGCCGCAGATCATGTTCGCTGACTGCCCCGGTTTGCCACACGAGGCGGATCAATACCCGGCCGGGAACCTGTTTCTGGTCGAGGATGGCTTCCTGGATGATCAAGCGCACGATGCGCTTGCGGTCCGCAGCCGTGGTCGTCTGCGCGTGCCATACGGCCGAGAGGTTCGCCCCGACCGCCAGGATCTCGGTGCGTTCGGCATCGCTCAGGGCCAAGGGTTGCTCCCGGCACCAGTGCTCGTACTCCGTCTCTACCTGCTCGATGGCGCGCAGCCGCTCCTCCCAGGCCCGTTCCAAGGACCGGGCGACCAGCCGGTTTTCCGGTTCGACTGCGTCGTACTGTCGACGAGCACGCTCCGCCTCGTACCGGGACCGTTCACGCCGGAGGGCCCATTGCCGCTCCAATAGACGGGCTTCCTCGTCAAGGGTGCTCAGCGCAGCGATGGCCAGGGCCACCCGGTCGGGCGTGAGCGCTTCCAACACAAGACGTTCGATTTCGGCATCGACCGCCAGGGCGCGGACTTCCTGACACATTGGAGCCCCACTCTGATGTTTGTCGGCGCCGCAGCGATACACCGGATACTCGCCGTGGGGGCCGGAGTATCCCAGACCCATCCGACGCCCACACCGTCCGCACACGGCGATCCCTTGCAGCAGAGCCATGCCCTTACGAGGCACGCCCCGGTGTCCAGCGCTGTAGCGGTTGATGTTGTCCGACAGCCGTTTCTGGTTGGCCATGAACTCCTCCCAACCGATGTAGCCGGGGTGAGCCTCCAACAGGCACACCGGCCATGCGTCCGGCGGCCGCGTCACCGTTCCACTGCGCGGCACTCCGGCCCGACGACGGCCCGGGTCCTGGAAGTGGCGGCCGTAAACGTAGGCGCCGGCGTAAGACGGGTTCTTCAGGATGTTGAGCACCCGGCTGCTGTCTGCTGGCTGCCACACCACCGCGTGCGGTGCGGGGCCCCGCAACGGGCGTACTGGCACCAACAATCCGGCGCGCTGCAGCGCCCGCATAACCGCATGGGCGCTTCCCAGATCACGGAAGAGATGAAACACCAGGTTCAGGCGCGCCTGAACCTCCTCGTCGGGATTGAGGACAATCATGCCGCCGCGGTCCTCGGCCAATCCGGCTGGCAGCGGCTGGCGCAACTCCCCACGTTCCGCCTTCTGGCGTTCACCCTGGTGGAGCCGGATTTTGATCTGGTGCAGTTCCGCCTCGCTCATGATGCCGGACAGGCCCAGCAGCAGCCGGTCGTGGTAGGCGGCCGGGTCGAACAGCCGTTCGCCATCGGCGATCAGCACGCCGAAGAGGCCGCACAGTTCGATGAGCTGGTACCAGTCACGGTTGTTGCGGGCCAAGCGAGAGGCGTCCAGGCTGAGCACGAGGCCGGCATGACCAAGGCCGATCTCGGCGATCAGCTTCTGAAAGCCTTGCCGACCGTCGCTGCTTGCGCCGGAACAGCCGAGATCCTCATCGATGACCTGGACCCGCTCCCGTGGCCAACCGAGATGAAGGGCACGGTCGACCAACCGGTACTGCAGCTCAGTGCTCTCTTGGTGCTGGCGGATCTGCCCGACTGACGACTGCCGCACATAAATGAAGGCCAGCTTGGCACGATGCGCCGTGGTGACCAGATCCTCATGGGGACGCGTCGCGGTCAGCATGATGCACCCTTGGAACGCTGGGAGTATCCGGCCTGTGCATCCGAGCCATCATGCTGGCGTACACCGCGGCGATTGTCCGGCGCGTGTCCGGTGGCAGTGCCGACCACAGCGTCGTGGGTGTCGCCGGTGGCTTCGGCGGCAGATGGGCTTGGGTCCGGGGCGCCGAAGCGATGTGACTCATCGGCGACCTCCTCTCTCGAAACCTTCAACAGCGCCCGCAGGCATTCGGCCAAGGGCAGCAGCGTCCGCACGGTGATGCGTGCATCAACCCGATCGGCCGGCATGCGCTCCACCGCTTCCAAGACCGAGACAAGATCGGTAGCCGCCCGGCGAACGTGTCGGTGTCGCCCGTCGGGGAGAACGACAGTTACCCAGTCCGGACCGCGGGGCGACGGTTCCGCTACGACTTCAAAGCGTTGGCCGTAAAGGGAATGTCGCCGATCCACGATCGTGACCTCAGTCACCAGCCGATCAACAACTGTGGCAACCTGCGATGATTGGGGATGCCACCTACGCCGACGCCATCCTCGACCGCCTCGTGCACCGGGCCTACCGCATCGACCTGCATGGCGACTCCATGCGCCGCACCAAGGCCGATGCCGCCAGCGAAACCCCTGACACCTAAGGCCGGTGCTTGGCAACCAAACCCACAACCTTCATAACGTAAATCCAGGCTTCGGCCCCGGCACCCACCAGCTTGCAATTCGGGTGGGCGGTTTCGCCGAAACGGTGGGCGCTTTCAACCGAAACGCCTGGGCGAATTCGCCGAAATACGCATGATGGATGCCATTGAACAGGCGGCTCCAGGGGTGGATGTTTCTACCGCCTGCCGGGCGCTTGGCGTGCCGCGCGCCAGCTTCTATCGTTATCGCGACCGGCAGCGCCGGGTCGGTCCACCACGCCCTCCCAGTCGTCGGCCCCCTCCACCACGCGCGCTGAGCGGCGGTGAGCGCGATCGCGTGCTTGATCTGCTGCATGGCGACCGCTTCGTCGATGCCGCCCCGGCCCAGGTCTACGCCACCCTGCTCGATGAAGGGCAGTACCTGTGCTCGGTGCGCACCATGTACCGCCTGCTCGCCGCCAACGATGAAGTGCGTGAGCGCCGCCAACAATGCCGGCACCCGACCTACAGCAAGCCCGAACTGCTCGCCACCGGCCCCAACCAGGTGTGGAGCTGGGACATCACCAAGCTGAAGGGCCCGGTCAAGGGCACCTGGTTGTGCCTCTACGTCATCCTCGACATCTACAGCCGCGCCGTGGTGGGCTGGACGGTGGGCTACCGGGAAAGCGCGGCACTGGCCGAGCGGCTGATCCGACAGACGGTGCGCAAGCAGGGCATCCCCCGTGACCGGCTGACGCTGCACGCCGACCGCGGGGCGGCAATGAAGGCCAAGGCTGTGATCGAGCTGCTGGCTGATCTCGGCGTGACACGCAGCCACAGCCGGCCACAGCAATCCAACGACAACCCGTTCTCCGAGGCGCAGTTCAAGACGCTCAAGTACCATCACACCTTCCCGGACCGCTTCGGCTCGATCCAGGATGCCCGGGCGTTCTGCCGCGCCTTCTTCGGCTGGTACAACACCGAACATCGACATTCCGGGCTGGCGCTGATGACCCCGCACCAGGTGCACTATGGCGACACCGCTGCGATCTGCGCCGCGCGTCAGGCGGTGCTCGATGAGGGGCATCGCCGCCATCCCGAGCGTTTCGTCCGCAAGCCGCCTGAAGCGCCGGCACCGCCAGCCGCCGTGTGGATCAACCCGCCGGCCGAGCCAAAGGCGAGCTGATGCTCAGTCCTGTCATCCCGGTGTTCGGCTGGAGATCGGCCATCCCGCCGTCCCGGCCTGCCATCCATCACGCCGGCGTGCGAGGGGGCGGGCAAGGCCCTTCTCGAGGGACCCGCCCTGAGGGGCGGGACGGAAGGGCCTTGCGCGACCTGAGCCCGCCGGCATCCTGCAAGCAGACGGACGCGGCGACCAGCTTGCTGGTGCAGTCAATCACACAAGTGTCCCGAGCTTGAACTCAAATCCCAGCTGTCTCATTCGCGTTGACATGTACCGAGTCGCGCAGTCCGATAGACATGATGGTCCAAGGCTGCTCGACGAGGGCATTCCAGGCAAAGCAGCAGTGGTCGAGAATGTCCTGGTAGGACGCGAAGACGTGGTTGGAGAGCCAGTTGTCGCGCATGAACTGCCAGATGTTCTCCACAGGGTTCAACTCGGGGGACTTCGGTGGCAACGGCAGCAGGGTGATGTTGTTGGGGATCGGCAGCTTGGCCGAAGTGTGCCAACCTGCCTGGTCGAGCAGCACAACGGCATGCGCGCCGGGCGCCACAGCGCGGGCGATCTCCTTCAGATGCAGCGCCATCGCCTCGCTCGTGCAGCGGGGCAGCACCAGAGCCGCCCCCTTGCCCTGGGCCGGGCAGATCGCGCCGAACAGATAGGCCGAGCGCGTGCGTTGATCGTGCGGCGCTGCCGGCCGGGTGCCACGGCGCGCCCAGCGGCGGGTGATCTTGTTCTTTTGACCGATGCGGGCCTCGTCCTGCCACCAGATCTCTATGGGCTTGCCGGCAGCCTCCTGCGCTGCGACCTGCGCCAGCAGGGTGGGGAAGTTTTTTTGAACGCCTCGGCGGCGTCGGGATCCTTGGCATGATGGCGGGGACGGGCCGACAGCTTGCGAAAACCCAGGGCGCGCAGCTCTCGGCTCAGCGTCTGCTTCGAAACCGAGACGCGAAACTCGTCCCAGAGCCACTGCAACAGGTCGATGATCCGCCAGCGCACCACCCCATGCACCGCCGGGATCGGCCCCTCCTCGACGATCTGGCGCAGCGCCACCCGATGATGCTCCGCCAGACGTGGCTGCGGGCCCGGTGCCTTGCCGGTCAACAGGCCCGCCGCTCCCGCGTCGTTGAAGCGCAGCACCCAGTGGCGCACCGTCTGCAAGCTGACCCCACCGATTTCCGCCGCGGTCGATCACGGTTCTCCGTCATAGATCGCTGCCAGGGCGAGGAGCCGGCGGACTTGGCCGGGATCGTGAGAAGAACGAGCAAGCCGCCGCAGGACGGCGGCATCGTAATCGCTGCGCAGCGGGACCGGAGCGGCCATGGCGAACCTCGTCGCTGTGGTCCCTCCGGTGAATCATACCGGTGAGCGGAGCCGCTGACTCACTGAGAGGGATTCCCAAGGCCGGCAATCCGTGATTCGATACCCCATCGCGATGGGGAGGAGCGAATGCCAGCGGCGTTGCCGATCCGGGAAGACCTGAGCGCGAGCGAATTGCGTGCCTTGGCGCGGCGGGAGAACAAAGGGCGGGTGGCGGCCCGGATGTTCGCCATCGCCCATGCGCTCGACGGGGTGAGCCGGGCGGAAGCGGCGCGGTTGGTCGGCATGGACCGCCAAGCCCTGCGCGATGCGGTGGTGCGTTACAACGCCGAAGGCGTCGCCGGGCTCTATGATCGTCCACTGCCCGGCCGGCCGGAATGGCTGAGCGAGGGCGAACAGGCGACGCTCAAGGCCATCATCCTGGCCGGCCCCGATCCGAGACGGCACGGCTGCGTGGAATGGACCCTGCCGATCCTGTGCGAGGTGATCGCCGAACGCTTCGCCAAGACGCTGCATCCGGCCAGTCTGTCGCGCATCGTGCGTCGGCTGAACCTGTCGAAGCAGAAGACGCGGCCCCGCCATCCGCAGTCCAACGCCAAGGCCCAGGCCGCCTTCCAAAAAAGGGGCTGCGCGAAGCGCTGAAGGCCGCGGCCGCTGCGCATCCGGAGCGTCGCCTCCAACTCTGGTTCCAGGACGAAGCGCGCATCGGCCAGAAGGGCCGCACCGCGCACCGCTGGTGGGAGCGCGGGCAGCGTCCGGCCGGGCTGTGCGACAAGCGCTTCACCTCGGCCTATCTCTACGCCGCTGTCTGCCCGGCCAGCGGCGCCGACTTCACGCTGGTCATGCCGACCGTCTCCACCACCGCCATGAGCCTGTTCCTGGATGGCTTCTCCCGCAGCCTGGAACCGGACGTCCAGGCGGTGCTCGTGCTCGACCAGGCCGGCTGGCATGGAGCGCGGGCGCTCGTCGTGCCGGGCAACATCACGCTTGTACCGCTGCCGCCCTATAGCCCCGAACTGAACCCGGTCGAGCGCGTCTGGCTGTACCTGCGCGAGCGCTTTCTGTCCCACCGGCTCCTGGACGACTACGGCGCCGTCGTCCAGGCCTGCTGTGATGCCTGGAACGCCCTCACCGCCACACCGGAGCGACTGCGCTCCCTCACAAGTTACCCGTGGCTCCAATGTGTCAATGCTTAGGCGCGGCGGTATAAGTCGGACTTCGACGGCAGGGATGGGGGGAGATTGGCGCTCACAGTATCCTCGTTGGGGGCCGCTCCTTGGCGCCCCGTTGGGGGATGGAAAGGGTGTCGCGTAAAGCCCGATGTCGGCCCCGTGCGGATACCGATTTATCCGGCCAGGGATTCCGATTTGGATCCGGTCACCTGTTCCGATTTGATCCCGGCCACCTGTACCGATCGGAAGTCGGCCAGGTGGGTGACGTCGCTTCAACAGGTCACGTGCTTCATCCCATGACGGGACATTTCTGGTCAAGGTTGTGCCGTTCGCAGCGGTCGTCCCCACTTTCCACGGGAGGGGCCCAGGGGCGCCGCGGAGTGCCCTCCTCAGCTAACGCAGCGGCGCCCCTGGGAGGGGCCTGTGGGAAGTGGGGGCGAGCGCCGGGCGCCTGCGGGATCAGTCGAAGTCCTTCGGCTGCTGGGTTTTCCTCATCGACTCGCCCGTGAGGTCGATGCGATACGCCGCGTGAACGATGCGATCCAATATGGCGTCGCCCAAGGTGGGGCACCCGATGACCTGATGCCAGCGGTCCGTGGGGATTTGGCTGGTGATCAGAAGCGAGCCGCGCCCATGGCGGTCCTCCACGATCTCCAGCAAGTCACGCCGGTGATCCGCCGTCAGGGTCTCCGGCCCCCAGTCGTCGAGGATCAGCAGGTCGGCGCGTGCCAAGCTGGCCAGCAGCTTGGCGTAGCGCCCATCGCCCCGAGCCAGATCGAGGGCGGCGAAGAGCCGGGGAACGCGGTGGTAGAGAACCGAGAAGTCCTCCCGGCAGGCTTTGTGCCCAAGCGCGCAGGCCAGCCAGCTTTTGCCGATGCCCGTCGGCCCACACAGGATCAGATGGCGGTGGTCGCGGATCCACTGGCAGGAGGTCAGCTTCAGGAACAGCGCCCGATCGAGGCCGCGTCCGGCCCGGTACGACGTCCTCCACGGCCGCCTCCTGGCGCAGCTTGGCGCGCTTGGCCCGCGCCTCGAAGCGCTTCTGACGCCGCTGGGTGAGTTCGTGATCGAGCAGCAAACCCAGCCACTCCGCATGTGACAGGGCCGTGGCGGCCGGGTCGGCCTCCAGCGCCTTGAAGCCCTTGACGCAGCCGTGCAGGCCAAGGGCATGGAGGGTGTCCAGGGTGGGATGGTTCAGCATGCCTGATGTCCTCAATGGAAGTAGCCGCCGCCGCGGATGTTGGCGTGCAGCAGGGGCGGAGCATCGGCGGCTTGGCGCCGAGGCTTGCGGTCGAGGTTGTTGTCCAGGATCGAGCCAAGGCTCGTGGCGGACAGCGCGCCGATCTCGACGGCCCGAGCACAGGCCGCCTCGGCGCGGACGGGATCGACACCGCGCAGGCGCTTGAGGATGCCCAGGCAGGAGCGGAAGCCCTGTTCGGGGTGGCGGCGGCTGGCCAGCACAGCCAGGATCAGCGCCTCGGTGTTGGGGCCGATGGCGGCGGCATCCCGCCGGAACCGCGCCTCGCTCCACCCGGCGTAGAACCGGTGGTTGCTCGGCATGTGATCGGGGTGGGTGGCGTGGCGGGCGCCGCCAAAACGCCGGACGTGGACGGCTACCCGCTGGCCAGCATGGAACACCTCCACCGTGTTGGCGGTGACGCGGGCTTCGATCTCCTGGCGGATCAGGGCGTGAGGCACCGAGTAGAGAAAGCCGCAGACCTCGACATGGTAGTCGAGATTGACGCGCGCCCGCTTCCACTCGGCATATTCGTACGGCGTCTCGGGCAGCGCCGTCATCGCCGGAAGCTCGATTTGAAGGAAGAGGTCACGCCGGGTGACGCCGAGCTTGCGCATGACGCGGGTGTTGATCTGCTCCACGGCCTCGGTGACGGCCTTCTGACACTCCGCCAACGAGAAGAAGGGGACGTTACGCAGGCGCCCGAGGATGTAGGACTGGGCCAGGCGAACGCCGCCCTCGACCTTGGCCTTGTCGCGCGGCTTGCGCGGGCGTGCCGGGAGAATGCCGACACGATAATGCTCGGCCATCCGGGCGTAGGTCGGGTTCGCCTCGGGATCGTAGAAGGAGGCGCGCTGGATCCCGGCCTTCAGGTTATCGGGCACCACGAGCCGGGGCACCTTGCCGAAGAAGGTGAACATGCGGACATGCGCGCCGATCCAGTCCGGCAGGCTCTGGCTCCAGGTCGGCTCGGCGTAGGTGTAGTTGGAGGCGCCCAGCACCGCGACGAACAACTCCGCCGTCCGCACCTCGCCCGAGATCGGGTCGATGATGGGAATGGTCTTGCCAGAGTAATCCACGAAGACCCGGTCGCCCGCGACATGATGCTGGCGCATGGTCGGCGCCAGTTTGCGTTCGAACTCGCGGTACAGGTCACAGAACCGGCTGTAGCCGTAGCCGTCGGGGTGGGCTTGGCGATACTCCTCCCAGAGCATGAGGAGATGGCCCCCCGGCCGCTTGAGTTCGCGGGCGACACTCGGCCAATCGGGTTCAACGCGCCGCCGGATCCCGGTCTGGGTGTCGGGGCGCCCGAACAGACGCTCCTCCAGCACGGCGTCGGTGAGATCCTCAGGCAAGGGCCAGTCCAGTCCGGCGCCGGTGATCCGGGCCATGTAGTCCTGGATGGTGCTGCGCGCGACACCGAGTTGAAGGGCGATCGCCCGGTCGCTCAGCTTCCTGGAGTCGTGCTTGAGCCTCAGCAGTTCTCGGATTTGCCTCATCGTCAGCCTCTTCTTTCGCATCGTGCCTTCGTTCCTGCTTGGGACGGAAAGAGCGATGCATCGGTTGATGCTGACCTGTTGGGCAAGCTGTCATCCCAGCCCCTACCCCTCCACAACCAGAGGAGTGGCCGGATCCCAATTGGAACCGGTGGCCGGAAGCCGATCGGAACGGGTGGCCGACTTGATGTCGGAATCAGTGGCCGGGATCAAATCGGAATGGATGGCCGGATGATGTCGGAATTCGCAGCCCCGTGAGACGTCACCGTCCGGGCTTTCCGCCGTCGTCCTGAATGGCGTTCGGATCAATACGCAGGACCCGGCAGGCCAATCGGCGTAGAGCGCTCTTCGGCGACCGATGCGCAGGCTCGTTGAACATCCCGCAGGAGTAGGACCCGTTCGCGTTCTCGCGAATCACGCCAACGCACGCGCGGCCATAGATGATGTGCCAGGAGCGATCTTCCTCTTCGACCATGCGGAAGGCCTGCGCACGCATGATCTGTTGGGACAGTTCGTGCCCTCGCGGCATCCGGCTCCGACGCGTGTGGTTGGCCTGGATCTCGATGTCCTTGTCGGCCGCCCGAAAGCGATCCCGATAGGACGGGTGGTGATGCTCGCCACGCATGGCGTCGTCCTTCTGGCGCAGGGGAGGGGAGGGGAGGGGAGGGGAAGGGACGGCAAGACATGCTCACCGTCCAGACTGCCCAACCGGGAAAAGCTACTCGATGGCCCGCACGCAGGTGTCCACGCACGGCAGATCATGTTCACGCGCGGCGTTGATGAGGCAGCCGAGATCAATGATCTCGGCCATTATGCTGCCTCCCGCTCGAAGCCATCCGTTGCATCGGAGAACAGTGCCCAGGTGGATGTGATGTCGCCACCATCGGGTCCGGTCACGTAGACCGAAACCCCATCATCGGCACGCTTAACGGTCACGGTCAGACGGTCAGCCTGAACTTGGACAGCAGCATCGGGCTCGTTCAGCACGCAATGCCGCCGGGCTTCGTCGTCCACCGGCCCGCGCTTGCCCAGCGTGGCACCGATCATGTCGCGAAATCCGTCCAATAGCTCCCACACCGCCGCAGTGTCCGTGTACTGGACCGCACCGCAGAGATCCGAAAAGGCAGCGATTCGGCCTTCCATTAACAACAGCAGATCCCGCATAGCCGGTGCTTGGGCGAACGTCGTAGCCAAAGCTCTGGGGGACAGGCCGAGGGCCTTCATCACGGTGGCATGGCCGCCCTGCGGCACATAGGCGAAGAGGTTGCCGGGATGGCCTCCCTCCTTGAACATGGCCTCCGACACGTCGCCGACGGCAAGACATGTGGCTTCCGAAGTCGGGTCACCCGCGATAAGGCCGATCGTGGTCATGTGATGAGCGTGCAGCGTCTTCATCGTTCTCTCCCGCTCAAGCAGCCAGCAAGATCGCCTGGGCGCCGACATCGGACGCGGCGGGCGACGGGGCATCGGTAAGCGGCGGCAGACCTTCCTCGACCAACCGAAGTTCCGCCAGCAGCGCCTCGAAGCGCCCTTCGGCAATTGCCTGCTCAATGTCCCGGTAGGCGGCGGTCACCTTGCCGCGCTGGTTCGCCTTGTGGGCGATGATCTTGGCCCCGTCGAATAGGATCGCTTGCCCATCCGCCTCATACTTGGCGTCGGACGTGCGCTTGTAGGCAACGCCGTGCGAGCGCAGGAACGCCTCCAGCGTTTGGAACTCGCCGTTCGCCGCTTCATCGTCACAAAGGCGGAGCGTCTCGCCCAAACGGATCGCCTCGTCAATCAGAGTGAGGACTTCCTCCTGCAGAAGCGGTCCCTCTCCATATTCGAGCCCGACACCCTGCTCGGCGATAATACCAGCAAGAGACGCGCGAAGAGAAAGAGGGAGCGGGCCACCGATCGTAATGGCCGCTGGCATGTAATCAGACATGATGCACCTCTTGAGTGAACCCACCGGGTGGGGAGGCCGATGGGACAGCGCTGCAATCAGCGCCGAACGAGGCAACAATATATGCGCTCTGTACGAGTTTCAAGAATATTTGAACGAGTGGAAGCGGAATTTCCCGTGAGTTCCATGAAGGATGCTATGATGATTTTGTGCGCACATAAATTTTACTTGGCGTCTCAGTGAGACAATGGAGATGGTTCTGTCTTGATGCACGGTCTGCGCGCGGTCACGAAACAAGCCTCCTGCAATGATCAAGACCAAGCTCTTGAACATTGTCGTTCCAGGCTCGCACGCGAAAGACGACCGAAAGCGTTGTCTTTCGCAAGCGCGCGTTACCAACGCCTCTTGGTACGTTGAACAATTCGCTCTGATCGCGTCCGCTGGCGTCGGGAATCGACACCGGTTGGCAAGAGCGTGTTCCAGCCGAGGCGATCGTGATCCCTGCCGACATCCAGACCATGAAGACGAACACAAGCGACGGCCGTGGCTGCTCCCCGTATCGCACGCATCGGGGGCCCTCTCGACTGGAAGGAACGGCAGACCGATGAGGCGCACCCTTCTAAGCCCCAGCGAGCGCTTGGCCCTCACCCACCTGCGGATCGGCCACCGGGTGGAGGTGGCGTGCGCCCGCATCGCCGGTTTCGTTGGCCGCCGGCACGAAGGCGCTGCGCCGACGCACGTCGTCGCTAGGATAAGCGAGATAATCGGCGGGGACATCGCCACGTCGCGGATCCCGGAGAGCCATCCGGGAACCTGTGCGATGTTCTACAGCCGCCAACCTGAAGCCCTTTGCGCCGTGTTCCCGACCTATAGCGAAGCGCTAGTTGCTGCTCGGATGGCGATTGACCCAGCGATCGGTGGCTATGGCGATGTGGTCCTAGACGCGGGGATCACAGCGACGGCGAACGCCACATTCTTCGTATCAGCCGCGCACTGGCTGGACTGACATACTGAGGAGGATATGACGTGACCAATCCCATCCTGCCGCCCCCCTTTCACATCAAGGCACCCGTTGTTCGGATCAAGAGCGGTCCCGATTGGGTCGATGTACGCCTTGACGATGATGGTCGCCTCTTTCTGGTTGCATACAACCTTGGTCCGGACGCCGCCCCCGACGAGGCCCGGATGTTCGCGGATGAAATGCGTCACGGACCCAAGGGAATAATGGCCGGGCTGGACGACGCCGGACCATGGGTGGATGAGCACGGCCACCCTATTCCTGGACAAGCCTGCGATTAGGCTGAAGCAACGAAGCATCGGCGGGCGTGGCTCGTCGACTTCCGCCAGTGGCAGAACGCCGGCACCGGAGTCTTCCCTTTGCCCCGCCCCTGCTTCCGGCATAGACTCCCTAGCTATGCCCCTCCTGGCCTTCTCCACCGACGGCGCTCGCTTCCCTGCCTGGTCCATGACCGAGGCGGAGTGGGATGCGCTGAAAGTCACGTATCGGGACCTGGGCCTGACGGCGAGCTGCTGCTCCACCCCTGTCGTACCAGTGGTCAGCTCGCGCGGCTGGAGGTTTTTTCGTCACGCTCCCGGTACCAACTGCGAACACCGAGAGTCACCTGAGCATATAGTCGCGAAGACGCTGGCCGCACGCGCAGCTGAAGGGCTCGGCTTGACCGTGACGACGGAAGCACGCGGACCTGATGGCCGCTGGCGGGCTGATGTCCTGGTACGACACCCGACACGAGGGTGGGGGGGCGCTATCGAGATCCAGATGTCTCGCTGTGCCTTGGACGAGATCCAGCGCCGGCAAGCAGCCTACGCGGCCGACGGCGTGCGTGGCGCGTGGTTGATCGGCTTCAGCCTGCCCGACTACGAGCCCCATCGTGATCTGCCGCTATTCCAACTGGTTCCGCTGCGCGACGGCGTCCTGGCGCCATGGATTGATCCGGGCGATGGCCGGCAGACCCCCATCAGCGACTTCGTGACGTTGTTGCTGAGCCGTCGGGTGCATCTGCACGAGCCCGCCGCGCACACCCTATCGCTGTCAGCGGTTGCCTCCCCATCAAACTGCTGGAAGTGCTTTCAGAACCAGATGCTGCTGGTGAGCTTTGTGAACGCGCCATTTGGTATGTTTGCCCCCAAGGGATGGCTCCTGGCAAAGGACTTGGCAAAGGTGCCGGAAATCTATGCTGCCTATCGGCGGGCCGTGCCGATGCTGCTGCGGACCGTTCCAGACCTGTCAGTGCTACGGCCGCCAAGGCACGCGGAGGCAAAGCCCGAGCTCCAGGGCTACTGTCCGGCGTGCGACGCGCCGCAATCCCTCCACCGATTGAGCCAGGCTCTGCTGGACCCCGCGCGTCAGCGTTGCTGGTCGTTGTCGGACGGCCGGGAATGGTCCCTGCAGGAGCGGGTTCGGCCGCGGTGGGAATGGCAGAGCGAACCGGAGCCGAAATAGCTGCGGACAGACGCTGGAAGCTGCCCGTGGTGTCCGGCTGCGTACTACCAGCCTCTGTTTCCGTGTCGCAGTCGGACGATGGGGCTGGTGTCGAAGCTGGGGTCGCGACACTGCCCGGCCACTTGCCTTCGGCCACCAGCCGGGCCTTCATCTCGTCAAATCGAGCGATCTCTGCGGCGCGCTCGGCCCGCCGGCGCTCATCCAGAGCGGCGCGCTCTGCAGTCGTCAAACGCCTTGGTGCGGCAATCAGCGACGGCATCTCCAGACAGCGACGCAGCCGGTCGCGCTGCTGACGGGCCTGTACGACCAGCCGTTCGCACATCGCACGGATCTCGCCAGGGTAGGGCGCGCGTCGATTATCAGGGGTGCGACGCCATATGCGGCACGCTTCCTCCACGGCCCACAGGGGATACTCCTCAATGTCCTCGCCCCACTGCCCGGCGATATCTTCCTCCATCTCCAGAGCCCGGTCAGGCTGCCGATAGTAGGAAAGCAGCACGGCAACGGCGCGCATGGCGCGGGCATTGGTCTCCCAATCCTGAGGACGCAGGTATTCGTCGAACGCCGCCATAGCTTCTTCAGCGGCTGCGCGCTCGGCCGCCGGAACCGGGCTGGCTCGCCAAGCCTTCTCAGCGGTCCCGAGAAATTCGATCCGGTGCTGGGCTGCGTCCTTCGGATTTGCCGGTTCAGCTGACGTGAGTGAAACCTGCTCGGCGCGCAAGAGCCGCTCTAGCCCAGGCGTCAAAGCGGGCTTGGCCGGCAGCCGCTGGAATGGCACCACCTCGCCTCGCCGCTGGCCGGCCGGTGTCGTGGACGGACGCGGGGCGGAAGGGAGCTTGATTGGCGGAACGGTCATGGCGCTTGATTTCCTTCCTGATCCAGCAGCGGAAGATGGACGAGGGGTCGGGCAGGGGCTGGCCACGGTAGTGGCCGACGAACTTCCGGGCGACGATTGCCACGTCGTCCGAGGTCAGATCGGGACGGGTTGTGGAGGCAAACGACAGGTCGTCTTGCGATGGCGCCCAGCCGTCGTCGATTGGAGACGGAGGCGTTGCACCGGCCGGGTTCCCAGTGCCGTCGCGGTCAACCCCGGTACCTCCCTCCGGCGCGCTCGCGCGCCCAAGAGAGAGAGATTCTTGATGGAGATGTTCGGGGTGTTCTGTGTCGCCGTCGGCAACAGTGGTTGGCACCTCGTCGACAGCATGGTGCAGGCTGCCCAAAAAGCCGTTCAGCAGGACCTCGTGCCCCGCGAGCTGGTAGGTGCAGACCCGGACCTTCGGATTGGGATGCTGGCCCTTTGCAACCAACCCCAAGCTAACGAGTTTCGCCAGCACGCTGTTCGCCGTCGATCGGTTGATCTTGAGCTTGGTTGCGATCGTCGTCTGCGACGGCCAGGACAGTCCGGTGCGGTCCGCATGGATGGACAGGACCGTCAGGACACCAAGCTCAAGAACCCCAACATCAGGATGGTCGAGGTAACGTGCGGGCACAAGCCCCACCCTCTGCTTGGAAGCGTGTTCCATGCAGTTGCTCCAATTTTATAAAAGTGCGGCAATAGACCATCGTTCCCAAAGTCTCTAAACTTGGGTGGATGGCATCGCCGAGCTTCGAGTTCTGTCTGATACGAAAGGCCCCGCATGGGAGCCCGGCATTACACTGTGACGTTCATGGCGACTTCTTCCTTTCGGACTAAACGGCAATGCTACGATTCACACAGATCGACGTGAGACGGATCCGCCATTATGGCCTCCAATCCGTCACCGTGACGTTGAAGGGGGCATAACGGCTGAGTGCGGCTCGCCATGATGCTCCACGGTCCGTCACCGTGACGCCGCGTGGAGCGTGATGGCGGGAATCTGGCCCCACCAGTATGCTCCACACCGCGTCACCCCCAGCGACTCACACGGAATCGCGGCTGCTGTCCGAGTGGGAGCGAGTAATCCCGCCATTATACCCCATGCTACGTCACCCAGGGCCAGGAGCCACCCGCTCGCTTCCGGAGCCCCGATTGTGGGCGGGGAGCGGGCGCTAGCCTCAGATCCGCATCGTGGTGACGCATAAGAGGCTATGATGGCGGCGCGCCGGACAATCCTGCCTCACGCGACGCCGGGGTGACGAAGTGGGGGCCATAATGGCGGCACGTTCGGCCGCCGTGCGGCAGATCGCGATGTGAATGACTGATTGGAGGCCATAGCGGCGCAGCGGACCAATCCTGGACTTCTCGGCTCCTTCTGGGGCCGTTGCCGCCTTCGGGCGGAGCAGTAGCCAGACACTGCGCGCCGGTTCGGCAAGCCCAACTCTTCCTAAAACCTCCATCACGGTGGCTGGAGAACCCAGCCCGCAACATATTAGGCACCGTTTTGCAAGCGCCGCGACACCCGAGAAAGACGTCGATTTTCGGTGTTTTTACCCCGTATCGCTTAGCGTGTGTCGTGTGTATCGTCTCGGCCACGAAATTCAGCTTTAGAAAGCCGAGCGACGTTCCAATGGAACGTGGTCTACACTGAGGAGGTTTGCTGGGGTCAGGCAGATCGAAGCGCCAACCTGAGGGATGGCAGTAAGGACCGGTGATCAGTCACTAAGCCATCATGGCCTCCAACACGTCACCATGACGTCGTCGGGTCTATAATGGCGTGGCGCCATTGCTGGATATACCTTCATAGCCTTCAACACGTCACTGTGACAAAGCGGAGGCTATGTTGGCGCGACTCACGTCCGCCATCATGACCCCCATTACGTCACTGTGACGTGCTGGGGGCTATCGTGGCGCGTCTGTCTGCGTTCAGCATGGCCAGCATAGCCTCTATCTCGTCACCGCTGGACTGGTGATCGTGGCTGCGCGCCATTATGGCCTCCATTGCGTCACCGTGACATGCTTGGGGCTGTGTTGGCGTCGGCCATTCCACCGGGAAAGCCTCCAACGCGTCACCGTGACGCAACGGAGGCCATGATGGCGTTCCGGAGCATGTTTCACTGGAGCCGCAAGGCCCTTGCCGCCCTCGCACCGTGTGGGCGGCCATTATAGCATCCGCTGTGTCACGGTGACGTGTTGGAGGCTATGAAGGCAGCGCTTGTGCCGCCATTATGCCCCCCGCTGCGTCACCTCGACTTTGTTAGCCCCTGTAAGCCCGTTGCCATCATAGCCTCCGTCGCGTCACTATGGTCCAACCGGCACAATCGAGACATGAAGGCCTATGGAGAGGGGAACCAAGCGTGTGACGCCGGCCGCGGATGCCGAGGACACTTCGGCTGAGCTACGCGTCCAGCAGGCGGCACCAGCGGTCAACGGCCCGAGGCGGAGTCCTCTCGCTGTGTCCAACTGGATGCACGGCGATCCCAGCTTCCTGAAGGTCCGCGAGCTGATCGAGGTCCTGGACCCGGATTTGTCGGTTGTGGATCGAAAGCTCCTCGATGCCATGTTGGCCCACGCTTCCGATACGGTGTTGAGCGACGCTGCGACGGGAGAAGCGGCTCCTGGTACCCGCGTCTATTCGGCGTTGGCTACCGACGTTAAGCGGGCGATGGGATGGGAAAGCCACAAGAGCAACAGCCGAATTCTGGCCGCAGCGAAGAACTTGCAAAGCTCGGTCATCACCATCGGGTATTTCGCTCCGGGAGATAACACCCTTCGGCACAGGAACATCAGCTTGATCACGCTCTCGGAGGTTCCGGAGAGCCATGGTGTCATCTACTGGCGCTTCAGCCCTGAGGTCGAAAAGCTCCTGTCGATGAAGGGGGAGCGGTTCCTTGTTCAGCTCAAGGTGCTTGCGAAACTGACGTCGGGTTACAGCCACCGTCTCTATCAGCTTCTGTGCGCCAACACTGACCGCGAGACCCTGTCTTGGACCGTTCCTGCTGGAGATCTAAGGCAGGTATTGAATGCTGCCGCCGAGAGCTACGACAAATGGGCCGCCTTCGAACGTCGGGTGTTGAAGGTTGCCGTGGATGAAATCAACCAACACGCTGCGTTCAACATCCGGTACGAGTTGGTTTTGCAGGAGCGAACCAAGAAGCGCACGCACATCCGCTTCATTTTCGAAGGCCCGGCTTCCGCATTGCCGCCAGCTGAAACCGGTCCGCTCTTGGAGGAGCCTACAGGCCAGCTTGTGTTTGATCTGCCAGGGGCCACTGAAACGAGCATGCCTCCCCCTTCGGCATTTGCTGGGAAGCTAGGGATTCGGGTGCGGAGCCGATATCGGGAGGAGTTCCCTGGAGCACCGATTGATGACCTGATCGACCTGTGGGCCACCTGGTGCGTCAGGCATCGAATAAAGGCGGAACGACCGCCAAGGGTGTTCGAACGATGGCTGAACAGCCTGTTCGGAGATCTCGTATTGGAGGCCCGGGAGGGCGACGCCTCTGTGTGGTCAACAGCGTTCAGTCGGGACCTGGACCAACCGGTGTATCGTGTCATGTTCGCGCTGGGCGGGATGGTTGCTAGGCAACGCCAGCTTTGGCTGGCCCTTGCCAGAAGCAAGTATGCGGACAAGTACCCACGCACGGCGATGCCGGCGGTGTCGCTGGACTGTGTGGACTTCCACCTCTGGGTTCCACTCATCAAGAACGAGTTTATGAAAGCGAATCCGGTTTGAGCTGACACCGTTTCGCAGGCTGAACTCCCCTAACCTGATCGGGCACCAGGGAGGCCGGCCAGCTGGCTCTCCCCAGTAGGCGGCGCGCCTATTTAGCCTTTGCCCTTCGTCGAGGCCGAACGCTCCGCCGCCGGCAGGAAGTCGTTGCGCAGCGCCGCGCATCCATTGTGGCGCTTCTCTTCCAGAGTGTTCATGGGCGGCCCGGCTGTGTTGTGGATCACGGTCCACTCATCCGCGGTCAGGCGTTGACCGGAGCAGAACTTCGCCCATGCGGAGCGATGCGTGTCGATCGACCGGCTGGCCGGCGGCACCATGCCTGAGCGGCCCGCTGAGAGCTTAATCGGCTTGGACGAAGGCGCCGGCAGTTGTTCACGCTGGATTGCGGTCTTGGCGCCACTCGCCTCGGTGTTGACCGCGTTCAACCGAGCCAGGACACTCTTGATGTCCAGGTCGGACCCAGCGGCGCCTGTGCCACTGCTCAAGTTGGCCCCGAGCGGAGCCACCGTGTAGGCCGCGTCCATCGCAATGACGTGCTCGTAACCCTCACCCCTGACCGCCGCGCCCCCCCGGCGTGCGCCGACCCATCCGACGCGAGCCTCGTAACGGGGGGGCGTGGTTTCGGCCACCTGATGCGCGGTCGCCATCACCAACGGGGCCTGGGCGGTCGTTTCCGCACAACCTGCGAGCACAGTTCCTGCAAGCAGGACGGATGCGTAGATGGTTAGGCGCAAAGGAACCTCTCAGTATTGAATCGCCTTGGGAGCGCCCCGGAGAGTAGCGGGGATCGGCATCTGCGCGCGCCGCCGAAAGGCGACGATTTTCAGCGTCTTTCGGTGGCGAGAAACCAAGATCGACTTTGGTACAGAGATCCCCATGAAGAAGTTAATTTCAGACCTCTCTGACAAAGCGCGTCGCTGGGCCTTCCCCGGCTACTACGCCAATGCGCCGCTCGCGTCGAAGCCGGAAATTGACGTCGACGAGGAAGTGCCGCGCTATCCTCCCTACGAGAAGGGGCTCCCAGTCTACAGCACCGAGCGCCTCATGCGCCGGCAGCCGGAAATGCTCATCAAGATCCGGCAGACGTTTTCATTTCCGGATGAGGACTACAACCGGATCATCCTGCCGGTAATCGAGCGCTTCGCCTCGTATATTCACCTTCTGCCATCCTCGGAGCACCATCATCACAAAGGGGCTGGTGGTGCGTTCCGGCATGGGCTTGAGGTGGCGTTCTCCGCAGGCCGCTCCAGCGGCGCACACATTTTCATGCCGGAGGGCACCCCCCTCGAACGCAAGCGCGTAGAAATCCGCTGGCAGGCTGCGATCTTCTTTGCCGGCCTCCTCCATGACGTCGGCAAGCCGGTCACGGATGTCGAGGTGGTCAATGCCGATGGCTCGCTCATGTGGAGCCCTTACTCGGAGACGATCAGCGAGTGGGCCAATAAGCATGGCGTTGAACGCTACTTCCTGCGTTGGAAGCGCAACCGGGGTAATGAACACCGCATCCTGGGGGGCTCCATTGCCCAAAGTCTGATTCCCAAGCATGTGGTTCACTGGCTTAACGAAGGGGGCTCTGACATAAACCAGACTCTGAACCTTTATCTATCGGGGTCGGAAAAGCTCAAGCACCTCCTCGTCGATCTTGTCACCAAGGCGGACTCCGCCAGTGTTGAGCGCGACCTCGTCGCCACCGGCCATGGGAAGATCCGCGATCCGGGGTTCGGCGTTCCCGTCGAGCAATTTGTGCTCGATGCCATGCGGCGCCTTCTAGCCGACGGCACATGGAAGATCAACGAACCGGGGGCGCGGGTCTGGGTGGTTTCCGATGGCGTGACGGACGGCGTGTTCGTGGTCTGGAAGAAGGCGGTCGAAGACATCATCGAGCTGCTGCAAACCGACCGCATCCAGGGAATTCCGAGAAATCCTGATACGCTTGCAGACGTAATGGTCGAGCGTGATCTGGCGGTGTCCAAGAAGCTTGGAAACCAGGTGTACCGGTACTGGCCGGTTTGTCCGGACGCGCTGACCAACAACGGCAACCCGGTGAGGCTGCTGATGCTGCGCCTCCAAGCGCCCTCGCTGCTATTCTCCGAGCCTCCACCCTACGTTGGCGCGCAGATTGACCCGGCGCCAGCACCTCCGCAACCGTCGGGTTCGACAGGATCGTCCACGAGCTCGCCTGCGGCGGCGTTGCCAGCCGCGGCCGTGCAGACGCAAGGTCAGGTTTCGCCGGCTGCACCCAAGGCCCCGCCGGCTGCTGGCGTCCACTGCGGCTCATGCGGTGTTGTGCACCCTAACCCCGTTTCAGCCGGCGCGGCATGGACCTGTGCCGACTGTGGGGCCGTCCACAACGCGCTGGCCGCGCCAGCCGCTTCAGCCGCCCAGGCAGCGGTGCCCGCGGCTTCCGTGATCCAACCGGTCCAAGGACCTGTGGCGTCGAACAGCACGGTGAGCAAACCCATTGTGCAGGCACCAGGCGGGAAGGCTAACGTCCCTGGCGTGACGGTCAGCAAGCCAGTGGTAGGTGCGCCCCCCAAAAGCACGCCCAAAGTGACAACCGGCAAGGCACCACTCCAGCCCGGTACTCGCAGGTCACCTCAGGACGATGGTTTCTGGCACACGACCGGGGATGAAGAAGCCTCACTTAAACCGAGATCCGGTGCAGCGGATGCCGTGAGCAATGCCGAGCCTCCTCCACCTGCTAAGCCCCCCGCGACGAGTTCCAAAACCGCGGCCGTCGCGCCCACAGCGCGAAGCGAACTGTTCGGCAAGGGCAAAGCTGGTCGGCTCCTGGTCGCGATGGCCGAGGATATCGCCGGCGGACGCGCGAATTGGGGCGAAAGCCTCGCGCAGGTCGACGAGCACCTTATGGCGAAGATGCCGGAGGGGTTTGTCCCTTACCTGCGATTTGAGCTAACGGATGGCGAGCCTGATGCCCAACCTGTCGAACTGGCGAGCCTGCTCAGGGACGCGGGATGGATCGTCAAAGACCATCCGGACGCCGTGACATCGATCAGAGTGATCGCCGGCATCAAAGGCGTCGTGATCCGGAAGGACATTGCTGCACTGGTGGAAGCGGTCGCCGGCGATGGGAGCCGTCCTGAGATTGAGCAACAGCCTGCACCGGCGACTCAACCCTCACAGCAAGGCAGCAGCGTGGATAAGAGCGCTCTGCGTCCGATGCAGACGACGGGGGGACCGGCAAACAACAATCGCGGCGGTTTCGTAGGCGCGGGAACCCGAAAAGACACTACTACACTGGTGGAGGCCATTGCCGGCGATGGAAGCCGTTCTGTGATTGAGCCACAGCCTGAATCGGCGGCTCTATCGTCGCTGCACGGCAGCAAGGACGAACAGAACGCTCCGCGTCCAATGCAGACGACGCGCGGATCGCCGGACATAGAAGCCGGCAGCAAACCCGGCGTCGAGCGAAGCCAAGATAAGCCGCCGCTCTTTCACAAGGCAGAACAAAAAAAAGGGTACACGCAGAGTATCGAAGACAAGCGCACGCTAATAGCAAAGGAGTTCCTCGCGTGGTGCCGGTCAAGCCCGTGCCCTGATTTGGTAACAGATCACGGTGATTGGCGAATAGTGCCGGCGCATGTGCTTGAGGCCGCTGCTAAAAAGCGGCAGATCGGAGTTGGCAATTTCCGACCCGCTTTCGAAAGCCTCGCGGGAGTGCAGCGCACCGACAATGACTACATGATTACAACTCAGGAGCCGAGGGGTGGTTGAGACCTATGAAATGCCGTGGCGCCCAAACTTCGAATTGGCCGCAGCTGCGGGATGGGGTGCGAGTGCATCCCTGTGCCTGACCATTGGCGCTGCTTCTGGTCTTCCACTCTCGCCCTTTGCCTGGATGGCGGCACTCGGCGGGGGCATGGGCGTGCACCGTGCTTACCAGGCGTGGCGCCATCACCAAAGGAAGGCCCGTCTTGCTGGAAAGCGTCTCAAGTTCGCGTCGATCAAGGAACTGCAGGCGCACATGAAACCCGGAGCCATCTGGCTGGGAAACGGTTTCGAATGGGATCAGCCGCACACGCAGTTGTGCTACGAGATCCTGAAGCGCGACAAATCGAAGATCTTGCCGAAGGTCGAGCAGATGGGGGCCCCGTGGATCCACGGCGTCTCCATGTCCGAGGAAGACCTGCAGCTTCCGATCAACGATACGAAGGGACACCTGCTGGTCGTTGGAACGACAGGCTCGGGCAAGACCCGGCTGTTCGACTTGCTCGTCACACAAGCCATTTTGCGCGGTGAATCGGTCATCATCATCGACCCAAAGGGCGATCGGGAACTGCGCGAGAACGCGCAGCGGGCCTGCGCGGCGTTGGGAAAGCCGGAGAAATTCGTCTGGTTCCATCCGGGCTTTCCGGAAAAGAGCGCCCGCATCGACCCGATGAAGAACTTCTCGCGCGCTACAGAACTGGCGAGCCGCATCGCCAACCTGCTGCCCGGCGAGGGGCCGGCGGACCCCTTCAAGTCCTACGCTCAAATGGCGCTCAACAATGTCGTCCAGGGGTTGGTGCTTACCGGGCGCCAGCCGAACCTGGTCAATATACGGTCCCATCTGGAAGGTGGGCTGGACGATCTGGTCATCAGATCTGTTTCGATCTGGTGCGAGAAGCAGATCGAGATGTGGGAAGATGAGGCAAAGCCATTTCTGAGCAACGCAAAGGGAAAGGACGGCAAAGCGCTGGCGTTGATCCGGTATTATCGCGAGAAGGTACACCACCGAGCGCCGAATACAGACCTAGAAGGTCTGCTCAGTATGTTCGAACACGACAGGACCCATTTCGGGAAAATGATTGCCTCTCTTTTGCCTCTTCTTGGGCAGCTTACATCCGGGCACATGGGCGGTTTGCTTTCGCCAAACCGCAACAATGACTTTGATGAGCGACCGATTGTGGATATGGCGAGCGTCATCAATCTGGGACAAGTCTGCTACATCGGCTTGGACAGCTTGACCGACGCGATGGTGGGCTCGGCAATCGGGTCGATCTTGCTCGCCGACCTCGCTAGTGTCGCCGGCGACCGCTACAACTATGGTGTCAACAACACGCCGGTGAACATCTTCGTCGATGAAGCGGCCGAGGTGGTCAACGACCCGCTCATCCAGATCTTGAACAAAGGCCGCGGCGCCGAACTCCGGCTGCTTATCGCCACGCAGACCTTCGCTGATTTCGTGACACGGCTGGGCTCCGAACCCAAGGCCCGCCAGGTGCTCGGCAATGTCAACAACTTGATCTCCCTGCGCGTGACCGACAACGAAACGCAGACCTACATCACCGACGGTCTGCCAACCGTCCGGGTGAAATACGTCATGACCACGCAAGGGTCCTCGATCGGCACCGGCGGTCACGAGACCATGCAGTTTGGCGGCAACGCCGGCGAACGCCTTATGGAGGAGGAAGCGGAGTTGTTCACCCCGGCCCTGCTGGGTCAGCTCCCGAACTTGGAGTTCGTCGCCAAAGTCTCAGGCGGACGCCTGCTCAAGGGCCGCCTGCCGATTCTCAAGGAGTAGCTGGCGCGATGATTGCCATGGAAAGCGCCATGACGATCGGGCTGACATGCCCGTCATCCGATGATCCATGCGAGATGCTTCGGACCTTCCGCGCTGACCGCAAGCGCATCATGGCCGTCATTCGGCGGCTCGAGATGGATTGGCCTTGCAGCGCGGAGATACAGCGGCGGATGGCCGAGTACATCACGGACGCCTTTACGGCGCCCCCGCTCAAGCGGGGCGGCGCGCCACTTCCGTTGCTGCACCGTGCTCTGGACAGGGCCTATGATGCCTACGACGCGGCCATGCTTCAGCGCGATGACCTGCGCCTTCTCGCCTTCACCGACGCCGCATTTTCAGAAGTTGGGCGGGTGCTCGCCGGGATTACTGTGACGGACAGCGGCGACCGGACGTGGGCTCCTGGTCGGGGGGCTCCGATGCTGCTCTGGCTAGGCGCAGCCCACCGGGACGTGGCGCGCTACACCCTACGCTCCGGCGACCGCACCCAAACGGCGGCACAGATCACCGCGGCCGTTGCTGACTTCGCCCTGACGGCGACGCACCGCGACATCCTCAAGGAGGCCAGCCATGGCGGCTGAATCACAGAACACCACCTGGGCACGCTGGCTGCTCTGGCTTATCCTGGGCGAGTTCGTGATGATCGCCGTGCTGACACCGATGCTGGGACGGGACGCCCTGGACTGGCTAACGCGTGTGGAGCGTCAGTGGTCCCTCGCCGAACTCGGCCTCAACGCGACGCTGTGGATCGAGAAGAGCGGCTTCGGTGCCTATGCGACTATCTTCCGTGACACCGGGGTCGAGCGAAATGTCTACGAGTTCTTCCTGCCGACGCAGGACAAGATCGTGGAGAGCCGCGGCCTGGAAGCGCTTGGGGCGAACCTCTACTTTCCGATGATCAAGGCCGGGTTGGATGCTGTGTTCGGATCGCTGCAGCGGCTGTTCGTCCGGCTTGCGGCCGTGGTGCTATGGCTCCCCGTGGTGCCGCTGTTCCTAGTTCCGGCGGTCCTAGACGGCATGATGAGCTGGCGGCGCAAACAGTACACGTTCGATTACCCCTCGCCGCTGGTGCACGGCTATGCGGCGGCGACCGCAAAGTGGCTGCTGGTCGGCTTGCCCATGGCGCTCCTCCTACCGGTGCCGATCCCGCCCCTGCTGGCGCCGTTCTTCTTCATCGCCGTAAGTCTATTGCTGATGTTGGTGGCGTCCCACACGATGAAGCGCATCTGACCGCCCCCGACCTTTGCATCTGGCGCGATGGGTTGAGCGGCTGGGCCGGAGCTTGTCTCCGGCCCTTTGTCATTGGCGGAGCCGCCGGTCCTCGTCGGAGATGGACGAGGTAAGAACGCGCCCTTGCGGAGCACGTCCGATTGGTCCGCGCAACCGAGAAAGGCAGCGTTTTCCAGCGTCTTTCAACGGCGCGAAGCCGCGCCGAAAACGGGCATAAATGCGCCAGACGTGCAAGGGGATTGGCACATGGGTCCGGTACAGCTTCCGAGACAAATCGACGAACCACCAACGGTTCTCCTGTGGAACACCGATGAGCTTGCGCCCATCGTGCTCCTCCACGTCATCGGTATTTTCACTGGAAACGTGCTGATCATGACGGCGCTCGGCTTTGCCGCCTCGTCTCTCTACAAGAGATTTCGCGACGGGCACCCGGACGGTTACTTGCAGCACCTGCTCTATTGGATCGGGTTGATGCCCACGAGCGCGCGCACTATCCGCAATCCGTTCGCCGATCACTACAAGCCTTGAGCCGGGACACGCACAGATGCATTTGAAGGATTTTCTGGCGTCCTGGCAGGGGGCCAGAGCTGAGAACAGGTTCCAGAGGGCAGCTAACCTCGGCCTTCTCGGCGTCGCCCTCCTGCTGGCCATCAACGCCATCGCCAAAGACAAGACGGTGGTGATCGCCCCGCCGGAACTGACCAAGGCCGTCGAGGTTTCGCGATCGTCCGCCAATCAGGACTATCTGGAGGCTTGGTCGTGGTCGACGTCCATGCTGCTCGGCAACATCACGCCAGCGAATGCGGATTTCGTGCGCAAGGGTCTGGAGCCCCTACTGGCTCCGGACATCTTCCACGGAGTTATGAAGTCTGTGGAAAGCACCATCGACGAAATCAAACACAACCGGATCACCGCACGCTTCGATCCGCGCAAAATCATCTATGAGCGGGAGACGAGCAAGTATTTCGTCACCGGATATCGCGTCGTAACGGGGCCTTCTGCCGATGAGAAGCGTGAGGAGGCAACCTACGAGTACACGTGGACCGTACGGAACTTCCGGCCACAGATCACCTCGGTTACGAACTACGCGGGAGCCGCGCAGACCTCCGCAGAGAGGGAGCGCCGGCAGCAAATTCAGGAGCGTGCCCAGCGGATCGAAGATCTGAAGGCTCGCAAGAACCAGGAGAACAAGCCGTGAAGCGGGTCCAGCCCATTATCCTGGCCAGCGTGAGCGCCTTCGCCGTTCTCGTCGGACACCAGATCGCACAGGCGCAAACTCCGGAGCTTCCGGTGGCGCCGTTGAGTGAGATTGAGGCCGCCTACGATAGTTCCAAGGCCGCCGCTCCGGCCTCCGAGTTGGACACCCTGCAGAAGGCTATCCAGGAGGAGATTGACGCGCGCGGTGGGAAGCCCAACGTAACGCTGCCTTCTCAAGCTTCCAAGGGTGCTGCACCGGCAACGCCGGTCGCCACGACCCCGCCGCGCTCGGCATCTCCGACCACTCCCGCCACGACGCAGGCAGTGGTTCGGTCCGGCACCGCGGCGGCTCCGAAGGTTGAAAGCGCAGTGGAGCTTCCGGCCGTGCCTTCCAGTGTCGTTGCTCCAAGCGCGGCTCCACCGCCCGAGGATCTGGCTGCGATGACCCAGCCGGCCGTTATCACCATCCGCCCTGGCACCACGGAGCTGTTGGCAGTGGCGGAGGGGCACGCGAACCGCATCGTAACGCCGTTTGCCGAACCGGCGGTCATGACGACAAGCGATGCCAAGTTCAAGGTTTCCGGAAACGTCGTCTACGTGTCCACCACTTCGCCTGCGACGATCTTCATCACGCCGAAGGGAGATGAGTCCGTGGCGATTCCGCTCGCCCTCGTGCCCCGGCGCGTTCCCCCGCGCGAAATCCAGCTGCAGCTGCCTCGCGGTGGTGTCTGGAATGCCTCGTTTGCCGCCGGCGGGGTTGGCGCGGCCGGCGCAGCCGTGGCTGGCAACAAGAAGGCGCAGCATTGGGAGGAGAGTCAGCCGTACGTCGAAACGATCCGGTCGATCATGCGTGAGATTGCACTCGGCACCGTGCCCAGCGGCTATCAAATGCGCGACATGGAGCGTGGCGAACAGACCGTCGGGTGTACCGGGCCGGCCGGTGTCACGTTCCAGTTTGGTGGCGGTCAGGTGATGGAAGGGTCACACCTGCAGGTCGTCATCGGCGTTGTCTCCAACCAGTCAGGATCGTCCGTCGAACTGGCCGAGCCCTGGTGTGCCGGACCGAACGTCGCAGCGGTCGCATATTGGCCGAACAACGTTCTCGCCGCCGGTCAGTCCACTGAGGTTTTCGTGATCCGTCGCCCAGCACTGCCGTCGGACACCGACGCGCGTCGGCCGTCGCTGCTGACACGAGCGGGAGCGGTCCGGTGAGCGTACTGAATATCACTGAGCACTGGCGGAACGCGAATCCGACGCTCCGTCGGGTGGTAACCGTCGGTGCGATCGCGACGTGCTTGATCACGCTTGTCGCGATTTTCCAGCCGGGCGATCGAGTCCGCGCGTCGCGCAAGGACCCGAACGCGATCCAGGAAAATGTGCTGCTCGATAAGAACACGCGGCAGGTGTCTCTCGACAGCATGGCCGCGCGGATCGAGAACCTCGAAACCAACTTGGCGAAGAAGGAACAGAAGATCGAGCGCCTGGAGGAGGACCTGAAACGCAAGCAGCGCGAACCGGCGCAGTCCAGCGATCCGGATCGGTCTGCGTCGGATATGCAGCTTCAGGAATTGCAGAAGCGTGTCGGCGACCTTCAGCAAAAGCTCGCGGATCAGGAGAAAGGCGCGGTGCCGGCGCAGGGCGGCCGCTCGCCTATCGGCCGTGCGCCTACCGAGATGGCGCAGCGTCCGGGGCCGACGCCCGCAGCTCTTCGCCCGCCTACCGCACCGCCGAGCTCGGCAGAGATGTACGAAAAGAGCGGCCAGCCTTCAGGGCAGGGGCAAGCTGACGGTGCCAAGGTCGAGCGTACCAACGCCGCCGCATCCGGGTCACAGGCTGCCGGCGACATCCGGGTGGTGGTTGAGGAGGTGCCAGAGACCCCGGTGGACGAGATCCAGGAGGAAACTGCGCAGAACTATCTCCCGTCCGGCTCCATTTTCTCCGGCACCCTCATCACCGGCATGGATGCCCCCACGGGAAACAGTGCCCGGAAGGAGCCGTTTCCCGCCCTCCTGCGCATTAAGCATGACGCCATCCTGCCGAACCGCTGGAAGGCGGACGTGAAGGAGTGCTTCCTGCTCGCTGCGGGCTTCGGTGATCTGTCCTCTGAGCGCGCGTATTTGCGCGGAGAGACGATCAGCTGCGTCACTAAGCAAGGGAAGGTGCTCGAAGCAAATTTCCCGGCCTATGCCGTTGGCGAAGACGGTAAGGCAGGCATCCGCGGGCGCTTGGTGAGCAAGCAGGGACAGGTGATCGGCCGCGCGCTGATGGCTGGCTTTCTTGATGGTGTGAGCAAAGCGTTCGATGTGAAGCCGGTCCCGGTCCTGGCAACCAGCAACACGGGCAAGTCGCAGTATGCTGACGTGTTTGCGGGTGAGCAATCGCTGCGGTCCGCTGCTTTCGGCGGCGCATCGTCCGCGCTCGACAAGATCGCTCAGTTCTATCTCGACATGGCGTCCAACATCTTTCCCATCATCGAGGTGGATGCAGGCCGCAAGATCGACCTCATCGCAACTCGTGGCATCAGCTTGACCTTCAAGAAGAAGGGGAAGGAGCAGGCGCTCCAGGACATGCGGTTGCCGGGCCAAGGGCAACAAGGCTCCGGCGCCGCGGGAGGAACTTCCGGGCTCCTGGGGTCGATGTTCGGGTTTGGTGGCAACGGTGCCGGCGGTATGGCCGGTAATGGGCCACGTTGATGTTTGAGAAAGACGTTGAAAGTCGTTGTCTTTCGGCGGCGCGAGAAAAATCAGAACGCGGCAAACTGCCCCCGAAACAAGGTTGCGAGAAATGAGCCTAAATTCCTCGAAGGTTATCGCCTGCCTGGCGCCGCTCCTCCTTGGCGCGTGCTCCAACCTCGGGATCGGGGCTGGCGATTACAGCTGCTCGGGAATGCCGCAAGGTGTCTCCTGCAAGAGCGCCCGGGAGGTCTATGAGCTGACAAATACCCGCGATGCGGTGAACGGCTTGACGTTAAGCCAGGAGGCCCAGCGCAACACGGAAAGCGCGGCGGAGACCGGGTTGGTCCAAACCATGCGGAAAGCGGCAGCGTCCGACCCGTCGGCACTCGGCGGCTCTCCGGTTGGCTACGGCGCGACGCCCGTGGCTTACACCGACGATGGCCGTGTGCCGATCCGCACACCCGCTGTCGTCATGCGTGTTTGGATTGCCCCGTATCAGGACAACAAGGGTGATCTGCATATGCCGGGCCTCGTCTTTAGCGAGGTCGAGCCGCGCAAGTGGCAGGTCGGTCTGCCCGACGCGGCGTCCGGTTCCCCGTCGGCCTTCCGGCCCCTTGAAGCGACTGCTCCCAAGGCGAAGCCGCCGGCCCACGATAGCGCCCCGGTCCGGCCGGCAAAAGCTGCGGACAAGTCGGAGCACGTTTCCTCAATCCCCGTAAAGCAAGGGAAGTAGCAAGACCATGAAGCACCGCATTCACCCCAACACGCAGGTCGCGCTGGCGCTCGCGCTGATCGTCGCCTTTACCGCGGGCGATGTGTTCGCTGGCACAGGCGGCACGGCGTTCGACGACATCTGGCTGACGCTGACCGATTGGACCCAAGGAACGCTCGGCCGCATCATCGCCGGCTCCATGGTCGTCGTCGGCTTGGTCGGCGGCGTCGCTCGCCAGAGCCTGATGCCGCTGGGCCTCGGAGTTGGCTCGGGCATGGGTCTTTACAACACCCCCACCGTGATCGATTCGATCATGACCGGTACTTTGCCCGTGCAAGTCTCGGAAGTGGTCGCGACCACTCCGGTGCTGCCCATCTAGGACATCTGCACGGACGGGTGGACAGGCAACAAGGGCGCTTCCACACCGGAGGCGCCCTTTTACTATGTCCGCTCGGAGCCCCACAGTAGCAGGCGGACACTCACGCGACGCGCGGAGGCACCGCCAATAGACGATGGTTTTGAGTGCCTTTCAGCGGCGCGAAGAAAGGCTGCGTTGTGGAACTCTCCAGGCTGCGCGTAACCGCCCTCGGATGGCGGCCTCGCGCCGTGCTGGAGGGGGTTATGAGAAAAGTCACCGCGGCGCTGCTGCTCTCGATCATCGCCATGCCGCTCGCCGCGTGGGCGCAGAGTGGCCCATTGCTCGAGCTGCGGGTGAAGAATGCCGGGGAGGCCACGGGGCTGGAAGGAGCAACGTATCCAAGCGTTGTCAGCCCCGCCGCGCCGCGGCCGGACGCGGTGGTGAGCGGCGCCGCCGTCACCATCACGGACTTTCGTGATTTGGTGCTCTCGGTCAATGGTGCGCCGGCGGCGGTGACCAGTGTCACCCTGCAGAATGGTGGGGGCAGCGCCGGACGGGCCGAGGCGCTCGGTCTCTACATGGACAAGCCGCTCGCCGCCACGATCAGCGCCGGGGCGGAACACTTCACGATCACGGGCGACAATTGCTCCGCCGCCCTGCTGGGGCCACCGGGTGACGCGGGAAGCACCTGCCAGGTGACCGTGCAGCCGCGCGCCAGCTGGTTCGGCCCATTGTCCGGGACACTGCGCCTGAGCACCGGCGGCTACACGATGGACGTGCCGCTGTCGGGCACGGCGCGGCATTTCGATCTGCCCAACCTGACGATCACGTCCATCGCGGGCGCACCCACATCGTTGAACGTCGCCGGGCAGACCGAAGGGGAATGGCGCGTGTCCGCCTCAGCCACCTTTCGGGTCACCAACACGTCGACCGAGGAGGCCACGGACATGCTCGTGGCTTTGTTCGGTGGAGACAATCCAGGCAGCTTCGAGTTCGTCAGCAACGCGTGCTCGGGGCAATCCCTGGGGATAGGCGCGTCCTGCGATATCACGGTCCGAGCACGCGCCGATCGCAATGGCAGCTACGCCGGCATGCTCCTGCTCGCGAACCACAACCAGCCCAGTGTTGCGCTCGCAGGGACAGCTACGGGCTTCTTGCCGGTGGCGTGGAAGACCGCCGTATGGGGGGCGTGTGACAACGCCTGCGGCACATCCAGCCGGTCACGGTCGGTATGGTGTGAGCGCTCTGATGGCGTGACCGTTGCCGACAGCTTCTGCGGGGCCGGGAAGCCGCAAACGGTGGAAGCATGCGCCAGCTACGCCACCTGCACCTACGCTTGGCAGGTGGGCGATTGGGGAGGTTGCTCCGCGTCGTGCGGTGGCGGATGGCGCAGCCGGTCGGTCTGGTGTCGCCGATCAAATGGCGAGCAAGTGGATGGGAGCTATTGTGGGTCTGCACCGGCGTCGAGCGAGCAGTGTAATACGCATGCCTGCCCAAGGATCGCGATGCAATTCCCCTCCTCCGTTCCGGCGCCCGAAGGATGTGGCCAGTTCCGCATCGAGTTTATCAACGTCACTCCATACGCTGGCCGGCAGACGTTTGAGGGGAACTGTGCCATTGCCGGCGATCACGACTGGCCCGGCGGCTACGCATTTGGAAACTATGACCGCTGGGTCTGCGATGATGGCAACAACATGCGCCGTGGTTGTGTCGGTCGCTATTGCTCGTGGGCTCGTGGGCCGAATGGTGAGGACATTCAATCCTGTGCGACCGTTGACTTCCGCTACTAAGGCGAGTTGTGCCCGGCCGTGGCGGCATTGCCTATCGCAAGGCCTGTCTTCCGGGGTTCGTAACCTCCGCTTACGCTAAGAGCGGCGACACCGCCGAAAGACGATGGTTTTAGGTGCCTTTCAGCGGCGCGAAAAATGGCTGCGTTGTGGAACTCTCCAGGCTGCGCGTAGCCGCCGTCGGCAGGCAGGTTCGGGCTGTGCTGGAGAGGGTCTATGAGAAAAGTCACCGCGGCCCTGCTGCTCTCGATCATCGCCATGCCGCTCGCTTCCTGGGCGCAGAGTGGCCCATCGCTTGAGCTGCGGGTGAAGAATGCAGGGGAGGCCACGGGGCCGGAGGGCGCGACGTATCCGAGCGTTGTCAGCCCCGCCGCGCCGCGGCCGGACGCGGTGGTAAGCGGCGGCGCTGTCACCATCACGGACTTTCGTGATCTGGTGCTCTCGGTCGATGGTGCGCCGGCGGCGGCGACAGGCGTGATGCTGCAGAATGGCGGGCGCAGCGCCGGGCGGGCCGAGGCGTTGGGTCTCTACATGGACAAGCCGCTCGCCGCCACGATCAGCGCCGGGGCGGAACACTTCACGATCACAGGCGACAACTGCTCCGGCGCCCTGCTCGGGCCGCCGGGCGATGCGGGAAGCACCTGCCAGGTGACAGTGCAGCCGCGCGCCAGCTGGTTCGGCCCATTGTCCGGGACACTGCGCCTGAGCACCGGCGGCTACACGATGGACGTGCCGCTGTCGGGCACGGCGCGGCATTTCGATCTGCCCAACCTGACGATCACGTCCATCGCGGGCGCACCCACATCGTTGAACGTCGCCGGGCAGACCCAAGGGGAATGGCGCGTGTCGACCCCGGCCACGTTCCGGATCACCAACACGTCCACCGAAGAGTCCACGGACATGCTCGTGGCTTTGTTCGGTGGAGACAATCCAGGCAGCTTCGAGTTCGTCAGCAACGCGTGCTCGGGACAGTCTCTTGGGGCAGGCGCGTCCTGCGATGTCACGGTCCGAGCACGCGCCGATCGCAATGGCAGCTATGCCGGCACGCTCCTGCTCGCGAACCACAACCAGCCCAGTGTTGCGCTCGCAGGGACAGCTACGGGCTTTCTGCCCGTTGCCTGGAAGACCGCTGCATGGGGAGCCTGTGAAAACGCCTGCGGCACGTCCAGCCGCTCACGGTCGGTATGGTGTGAGCGCTCTGATGGCGTAGCCGTTGCCGACAGCTTCTGCGGCTCCGGGAAACCGCAAACGGTGGAAGCATGCACCAGCTACGCCACCTGCACCTACGCTTGGCGGAGCGGCAACTGGGGAGCCTGTGCCAATGCCTGCGGAGGCTCCAGCCAGAGCCGCTCGGTCTGGTGTGAGCGCTCAGACGGAACCTCGGTCGATGGCAGCAACTGCGGCTCGGCCAGCCGGCCAAACGACTCTCAGAGCTGCACCAACTATTCAGGCTGCTCGTACTCCTGGGTGGCGGACGGCTGGGGCGGTTGCTCTGCCTCGTGCGGCGGCGGCAGCCAGTCGCGCTCGGTTTGGTGCCGACGCTCCGACGGTGCGTCGGTCGATGGCGGCAACTGCGGCTGGGGCAGCCGGCCAAACGACTCTCAGAGCTGCAACACGCATGGGTGTTGTGTTGGAAATATGGGCCAGGCCTGCGCCCGGTATTGGTGCCAGTCCACCTATGGAGACTCCTGCGGTAATTGGATCGCCACGCCGTCTACGTGCGAGCAGTACCGCGGCGGATGGATAACGTCCTGCTCTGAAGGGAACAGCATCTGCTGTGGCGTTAATGATGGTCGGATCCAGTGCAATGGCAGCTGCCAATAAGCGCTGCCTAGCGGTGAACTCGCACACCGTCTACTGGGGGGACTGCGCCAACACCTGCGGCGCCCTCGACAGGCTGGCATCAACAACCTGCGCCGCGGCTGTGTCGGCTGCAACTGCTCTTGGGGTCGTGGGCCGAATGGCAAGGAGATTCGAAGCTGTGCAATCGTTGACTTCCGCGAACAGGGGGAACTGGCCTCAGTCCTGGCGACGGTGCATATCGCGGGCACGGTCTTGCGGCGCTCCTCTCCATGAACACGCCAACCGGCTGAGGTCCACAGCCCTCGCCGTTGTGACGACTATCGGCGCTGTTCTGCTGATCACCAGCGGCGTTGCAATGGCTGAGAGTTATGGCGGCACAGCGCCTCACATCGAGCATCGTGCGGGCGATGCCGCGTCGTTCAAAGTAATCGGACCGGGAACCAATGTAACTGGTGATCCTGTGATCTTGACCCTCGCCAACCGCGCCGAGGGCTACAAGATCATCACCGATAATCCTCTCCCGTCTTCCTGGGTGGGTGATTACAAGCTTTCTGCGACGACGAGAGATGGGAATGGGGCGTCGGCCACCCGGGAGTGGACGATCACATACGCGCCAGCCACCGTTCCCGTCGTGACAGCGGCCGCCAACGAAATCTGGATCCCAGGGGTTCAACACAGCTTCCGTAACGGCGCTCGTCTAAATCCGCTGACCACAGACGCCTGGAAACTCCCAAATGGGGTCACGCTTGGCGGCACGCACGAGATGCGCGTTTCAATGCACAAGGACTCAAATGTCTCGCTGGTGATTGCCGGCGTGAGGATAAATCCCGGCGATGTGGGTGTGCCGATCGGCTCCTATGATTTTTCCACCGCGTCGGGAAAGCTCTCGTTGCCTATGATGGCGGCGGACGACGGGCGGGAAGGGCAGGCTCGGCTCTGGATCACCACTGTCGCTCCGAACAGCCCTGGCGTTGATCTCCGGGTGAACACCTGGGTGCCGCATGTTGCCATGAAGGCTGAGTCCTGGTCCGTGCGTCAGGCATTTGACATGGCGAAGCTCAAGGTCGAGCCGGTCGCTGGAAACCGATGCGAACTGACGTCCAGCCGTTCGACCGCGCGATCCAGTGACGCACTGGCCGCGCCGAAGTGTCTCGTTGAGTGGGAACCACTGCCGACGGACCTCAAGCCCGTAACCGCGCTGACGCCCATGGCAGAGGGACGCATGTGGGTCCACGGAGCGTACGACGTCGGCTACAAGATCAGCTTGGTCGATCCCAACGATGTGCAGGTGCGCGTAGCGTCGGGTACGGCGACGCTCACTGTTACGCCCATCGGCAATCTTCTCGCCTACCAGCCGCAGCGTTCGTCAGATCGCGCCTACCGGCTGGTCCAGCCCTTGGACGTGATGTTGAAGCAGTCAGCGGGACCGGCCTGCGACACGTATTGGAGTTATGAGGGGGCAGAGTATCGGTCCTCCGATGCGGTGGTGCGCTGTGCACTGACATGGACGGCGTTGCCCAACACGCTGTCCCAGGATCAGTATTGGGTGCGCCCCTACTTGAAGGGGGCACTGGAGCAGGCCGGCACTCAGGAGGTGCGGCGGAAGGTCGATGTCATCACCCCGCTGGGCTCCAAGATCCCGGCTGGAGAAGGATCGTTTGCGTATAACGTGATTGAGCCCCCGGTGCCGGCAATCACGGAGGACATGCTGACCGTTCTAAAAGACGGTCTCTACGCGGTCTCGCGTGACGGCGGCTACGCCGGCAACTCCGTGATCAAAGGAGCTAACGCAGTCTACCGTGTCTCGGTCGTGCGCGGAGGCGAGGTGATCGAGGATGGTGAGTTCGATGCCTCCCCCTGGGGAGAGACGAGGGAGATACAGCGGCGCCTGAACGCGGTAGAGGCGGAGCTGTGGAGCCGCACACCCTGGACCGTGAAGGCCCGCTACTCCCAGATGCCCGATAACAAGTCCGAGCGTACGTTCGAACTGCTCGCTGTTCCTAATGCCAACATCAAGCCCGTCGTTACGGTGCCGACAACGTTCATGTTGGACACCCAGGACCTGCCGGTCGCGGTGGGCATTCGGGACGTCTACAAACAGGAGGCGGGCTACAATGCCGAGACGATGGGCGTGTGGGAGGTCCGCCTCGTCAAGTACATCGATTATCAGACGACCGAGCCGCTGACCGAATTCGTCTCGGCGGACAACGGCGACGTTTCGTTCACGCTGCCGGAGGGCACCTTCGACACCGGCTACGTCCGCCTCACGGCTGAGGCGCGCGTCAAGTCGCCGGTTCCGGAATACTCGCGCACCGAATTTGCGATCCGGCCGCTGAACCTCACCGTCGTCAAGGGCGGTGCGATCGGCGCCGGCCTGACGGCACGCCGGATCACCGGTGAAGCACCGCTCACTTCCATCTTTAGTCTTGCCCTCGATCACCGCCTGGATGCTACTGCCCTGGGCACCGTGACCTGGCAGGTGAGCGCTGATGGTGGATCGACGTGGAGCGTTGTTCCCCCAATGCGGAACAACAAAATGCGCCTGTCGTACACGTTCCCGAAAGGTGAGTACGATGTGCGTGCGGTCCTCCAGAACAAGTTCTCCGGTGCGGAACACACGACAGACCCGATCCATGTCATCGCTTACGACGTGCCGCAGGGCAAGTTGGACGGCCCCGAGCACGTTTTCCTCGGCGGCAATGGTCATTACAAGCTGCTGCTCACGCACAAGGGCGAGCCGGTAACCGACGAGCAAGTCTCGGTCGAGTGGTCGCTGGATGCCGGGAAATCCTTCACCCCCGGCAAGCTGGAATTCAACGTCACCCGCAACGAGCCGGAGCGCATGGTTCTGGTCGCCCGCGCCCGTATGCTGGACGCGCCTGCCGACGACCCGTTTGCGTGGCGTGAACTGCGGCGGCGCGTCAACTTCGTGCCGGTTCGTCCGCCGATGATCCGCATCGTTGGCCCGGCGCGTGTCGAGTACCCGCAGACCGGCACGTTCCGCGGCGTGATGGGCCTGCCCTACCGGAACATGGATGTGGAACTGCGTGGGTGGTGGACACTTCCCGACGGGACTCGTGTCGATGGGCCGCTGCTGACCTGGGGGCCTACGTCGGAGAACCTGGCAGCTGACACGGTGACGCTCACCTACCACGCTGAGATTGTCGGATTCGACGGTACCTTGGGCAGCGAAGACAAGCGCGTGCGTGTCTGGGAGTACGTCTGGCCGGAGTTCAGCCTGGAGCCGACCAGAAGCTCACAGTATGCGCCGGCGGATGTGACGGTGCGCCTGCGCCAGATCGGACGGCCGATGCAGCTGGACAACCCGACTTACAGCTGGACGCTACCGCCGGCCGCCACATTGCTCGAAGACGCCAACCAGACGATGCGAGTTGTCCGAACCGAGACGCCGGGGGCCTATCCGTTCTCTGCGTCCGTTTCCGACGCTCGCGGCAATTCGTCGACGGTGACCACGACGGTGAACATGCTTGCCGCTCCGAACTACAACATGACGCTCGCAGTGTCTCCGTCCAACCCATACTACAGAGCCCCTCTGGACCTAACGTTGAAGCCATCGATTACGGGGGGCCATCCAAGTGACCGGATCACATCGCTCGCCTACTATCTGAACGGCGCGCCGACCGGGCCTGCCGGGTCCTATTCGAAGATGAGCCTGGGCGAGGGTACGCACACGGTGGAGGCGCGAGCGAAGACGCTGATGGGATGGAGCTTTGGGGCCACGCAGACCGTCACCGTAGTGGCCAACACACCGCCTCGCTGCACCGCCACCATGCGGGAGTGGACGAGTGGCTGGATTTACTATGCCGATTGCCGCGACGACGACGGACGCATCGTAGGGTACCGCTGGACGCTCGATGGCGAGCCGGTTTCCTTCAACTCCAACCGGATCTCGGTATCAAAGCTGTCTCGCAGCGATACCCCGCTTGTGACGCTGAGGGGGGTTGATGACTCCGGAGCGGAATCACCGGAGGTGACTGCTGGGGCCGAGGTCGAACCGCCGGAAGTCCCGCCGACAACTCCTTAGCTCCCCCCAAGCGGTAAGGATGCGAGGCAAAGCTCCGGCTTAGGACGCCAGGCTTTTCCGCCTCTCGCGCAATCATCTGCGCATGTTGTCAAGGATGGTCACGCCGTCGAAAGACGCTGGTTTTAGACGTCTTTCGACGGCGCGAAGAAACAGCCGAAATGAGTAGCCTCCAAGCCAGAAGTTTCCTGCACTTGGAGGACTACCGTGCGCTTCGCACTCGGACTTTCGGTCGCATTTCTGGCCCTGTCCTGCAGCTTGGGACCGGCCTCGGCCGAGACCGAGGCCCAGCTCAATCGCAACGCCCTGACGGCCGGAATCACGGCAATGGAAAAGCTCCCCTCCGGCGGCTTTACCGCCGTTGAGGGCGAGGGCTTTCCTGGGATGGCGTTCATCTCCGACAATGGCCGCTATGTGGTGCGCGGAGAGCTTTACGACACTTGGACTGGAAAGCGGGTGAGCAGCCTGGCCGACCTCCGCGACAACGCGAGCCGCGTCCAGCTCTCCAAGCTGGGTGTGACGCCGGCTGAGTTGGGCGCATTCCGCTACGGCTCCGGTGCGAAGGAAGTGACGATCTTCGTCGACCCCAAGTGCCCCTACTGCCACGGCGTTTTGCAGCAAATGCCCGCGCTGGCAGGCAAGTACACGTTCCAGGTCATCGTCGTCCCCGTTCTCGGCCAGGAAAGCGAGCGGCTGACGCGCATGGTGTCCTGCGCGACCGACCCTGCTGCGGCGCTTGCGGCGCTGATGGCCGGTCCGATACGCGACAGCCTGCCGCAGAACGAAAACTGCAACCTGCTGCCCATCCAGAAGCGACTGGTGACGGCGCAGCTTGTCGGTGTGAAGGGTGTTCCCTTCATGATCGCGCCGGACGGCCGCACCAAGGGTGGGCTTCCCCAGGACCTCGACAGCTGGCTGGAGGGCCGCATCTAATGCCCCTGAACCAACGCTACAAGGCCGATCGGTGCGGCGAGCTGCTGATGCCGCTCGCCTACGAGCCTGATAGCGAGATCTTCTACTGCGCAGACCAGACCATCGGCTTTGGGTTCATGTGCCGACCGCTCACCTCTGGTGATCCTAAGGCGGCCGAACGCCTCAACGTGATGCTAAAGGATGCGTGGCCGACGGACACCATCCTCCAGTTCATTCTGCTCGGTTCGCAGAACATTCAACCGCCCCTGTTCCACATGCGCCAACTCCGGGCCGGGCAGGAAGACCCGCTGCTGCTGGAGACGGTCGAGCAACGCGCGAAGTTCCTGACGGCCGGCGTCAATGACCCTGTGGAGAAGCGCAGCGGGCTGCGTGTTCGTGACATCCAGCTTCTCGTCACGGTCAAACTCCCGCTGTCCGGCCATGAACCCACCCAGGCCGAGCTGGACCGGGCCAGCGAGCAGAAGGTGACGGTGCAGAAGAGCCTTGAGTCGGTGGGCCTCTCGCCGATCCCCCTTACGTCGCAAGCATGGCTGGACGTGATGGTGCCGCTCATCAACCAGGGCAAGGATGCCTCCTGGCGCCTGGATGGGACGAGCGAAATCGAAACCGACAAGCTGCTGCGGGATCAGGTGTTCGACTATCAGACCGACCTGAAGGTGAGCGCGAAAGGGCTGTCGCTGGGCGAAACCCGCGTCCGCACGCTGTCGATCAAGCGCTTTCCGCAGCGCATCTATTTCGGGCAGGCAGCCAACTTCATCGGTGACATGTGGGAGGGGATTCGTGGCATTCGCGTTCCCTTCATGATCAGCGCCAGCCTTCATTATCCGGACCCGCAGAAAGCCAAGGCGGGCCTTTCAACGAAGCGTCAATGGGCGACCAATCAAGCCATTGGCCGCATGCGCATCTTCGTGCCGAAGCTGGCGCACAGGAAGGACGATTTTGACGTCCTGTTCGAGGCGCTGGACGACGGTGACCGGACCTGCCGCCTCAGCCTGTCCATGACCCTGTTTGCTGACGATGACGATGCCGCCACAGGCGCTGTGTCGAGCGCTCAGGCCTATTGGGGCGAGATGGGCTACAACCTGCTGCCCGACAAGTTCTTCTGCCTCCCGATCTTTCTGAACGCTCTGCCGTTCGGTGCGGAGAAGAAGGCAATCAAAGAGCTGTTCCGCTACAAAACCATGGCCACGCGTCAGGCCGTTCCGCTTTTGCCGGTGTTCGGTGATTGGCGAGGCACGGGCACGCCGGTTCTCAATCTCATCAGCCGCAACGGCCAGCTGATGTCACTGTCCTTGTACGACAGCACATCGAACTACAACACGACCATTGCGGCGCAGAGTGGCTCCGGTAAGTCGTTTCTGACTAACGAGCTAATCTCGTCAACGCTATCGATGGGCGGGCGCGTATGGGTGATTGACGTTGGCCGATCCTATGAGAAATTGTGCGAACTGCTTGATGGTGACTTCATACACTTCGGCAAAGGCACCTCAATCTGCTTGAATCCTTTCGAGCTGATTCAAGCGATCGAAGATGGCGAGGACTTCGAGGATCAGGAGGATGTTCTCGTTGGTCTTCTCGCCGCAATGGCTGCTCCGACCGAAGGCCTCAGTGATCTGCAGACCCAGGAAATGAAACGGGCGCTGCACGAAACATGGGAGGCTAAAGGGAACCAGATGGTCGTGGATGACATGATCGAGTGGTTCCTGCGAGAAGGAGAGGCACGCGAAGACAATCGCATCAGCGATCTCGGGCATCAGCTTTACAGCTTCTCTAGAAGCGGACAGTACGGAAAATACTTCAACGGTAAGAACAACGTCGCGTTCAACAACCGGTTTACCGTGCTGGAACTCGAAGAGTTGAAGGGGCGCAAGCACCTCCAGCAGGTCGTCCTTCTGCAGCTGATTTACCAGATCCAGCAGGAAATGTACCTCGGCGAACGCGACCGTCCGAAGCTCGTGATTATCGACGAGGCATGGGACCTGCTTATGCAGGGTGACGTTGCCAAGTTCATTGAGCATGGCTACCGGCGTTTCCGGAAATACGGCGGCGCGGCCGTGACCATCACGCAAGGTGTCGGCGACCTCTACGCAGCGCCGACCGGTCGGGCAATCGTCGAGAACAGCGCGAACATGTACCTGCTGGGTCAGAAGCCCGAAGCGATCGACGCGCTGAAGAAGGAGAGCCGGTTGCCGCTCACCGAGGGCGGTTATGAGCTGCTGAAAACCGTCCACACAGTCCCGGGCGAGTACTCGGAGATCTTTGCCATCACGTCGTACGGCTGCGGCATTGGGCGGCTCATCGTCGATCCGTTCCGCCAGCTGATCTACTCGACAAAGGCCGAGGAGGTGAACGCCATTAAGCGCCTGAGCGCGCAGGGTGTTTCGGTTCGGGATGCAGTTTACATGCTCATCGAGGAGAGAAATGGTGCAAACCGCCGTTCCGCCGCCTGACGCACAGGCTGCCTCCAGCACCGGACCTGACGGTGTGCCCTCTCCGGCTCCAGCGGCGCGCCAGAATGCGGGCCGCAAGCCGGACATTCTCGACGGCATGCTCCGCTTCGTGCTCACCGTGGTGGTGAGTGTCGGTGTCGCCTACCTCGGGATGGGGCATCGGGTGGCACTGCTGGAAGCGGAGATCGCAGCCCGTCCTCCCGTCATCGTCGTCGACTTCACGAAAATGGCAGCGGCGCTGCAGGGGCAACCGAACGACGTCATCGAGACAGCGATGGGTCGCGTCCGCGGTGATATTCGCCGGCTTCAGGAGGGTGGTTACATCGTTCTGGATGGCCAGTCGGTGCTTGCCGCCCCGGACGAGGCCATGATGATGCCAGCCGGCGCCAAGCCGGTGTCGCAGCCGGCACTGCAGCCCGGCAGCCAGGAGAAGAGGGAGTGACAGGCGCCGCCGCACGCCAGCGGGAGCCGTGGGGGCGCTTCGCCCTGAAAGCAGGAGCGCTGCTGGCGGCGCTCTACGCCGCCGGCGCCTATGTTACTGACCGCTATCGCATCGGGATCGACCCGCAAATCTCCCGGTGCCTGCCGGATACGCGGGTGGTGCTCATCGATCGCTGGGATCGGAGTGTGGAGCGTGGGCAGCTCGTCGCTTTCGCGGCGAGTGGGCTCGCGCCCTACTTCAAGAACGGCACCACGATGGTGAAGGTGATCGACGGTGTGTCCGGTGATCGCATCGCCGTCAATGAGGCTGCGGTAACTGTCAACGGAGCCAGGGTGGGCGAGGGGCTGGCCCTTGCCCGCACGCTCGGCCGGCCCGCAGGCGACTTCGTGCGCGACCTGGTGGTGTCGCCTGGATCGATTTGGGTGATGGGGCGGACCATCGACTCCTACGACAGCCGGTACTGGGGTGAATTACCAGCCGCTCAGATCATTGGACGAGCGTACCGCCTCTTCTGACTCGCTGCACAAACAGGTCCCTTATGCTCGCGTTTCTTCGGCGTCTTACCACAACGGCGGAGCCAGTGTTCGAAGGGCCTCTCGCCAGCGCTCCAAACCGGCCAAACACTGCTCTCCCCGCCGATCCGCCGGCGGACGCGCAGTATCGACCACACGGCTGTTCGGTGACGGTGTGTGTCCGTCCGATGACCAGCGCTGCCGTCGCTGACGACATCGCCGCCTGCTTGCCGGCGCCAGATGGCCTTCTGCTGCTCTTGGCCGATGGCGCTGGGCCTCGTGGGTGCCGCGCTCCCCGCGTCCTGTTTAGGGCGGTCCAAAGGGCGCTGGAAGCCATGGAGAGACCTCCGTCCGGAAATGATCTTGCTGCAATCCTTGTTGACGCTGACGCGGTCCTGCGCGGGTCGGATGCTGGCACCACGACAGCCATTCTCGGGTACTTGGGCGGCGGGCGGCTGACCTTTGTGAGGGTAGGGGACTCGGAAACGTGGTCGAGAGATGAGTACGGCCCGGTTGAGATTTCAGGGGGCGAGCGGAACCAGAGGGTAGGCGCCGGGATCACCGTTCCCGCTCCCACCGTGATTGGTGCGATCACCAATCCTATTGTGATCGGCTCGGATGGGCTCTGGCGCTACCTGTGGCCGGAGAACGCTTTGGCGCTCCTGAAGCTGTCACAGGGCCGGAGCCCTGCAGCTGCGCTCGCATCTGCGGTTCAGAGCCGATGGGGCCAGTTTACCGACGATCTGTCGGTGATCGTCATCCTGCCAACATCATGGCGGGAACCTCCGAAAGGCGACGATTTCCAGCGTCTTTCAGCGGCGCGGATAGATCGCGGATAGCGGTAGTCTTGAGGGCCTTGGACGGGAACCCTTTCCCGATGCTCTCGAGAATCCGATGCTCGCAAAAACCATGACCTTGCTTGGCTTTGCCTTCACACTGGTCGGCTCCTTTGTCGTTGCCGCCATGGTCGTGGCTGGCCTGTTTTTTTGGGCCGACCTGATCTGGACGGGAACAGAGAGCACCGAATTTCCAATCGCCTTTGGGGCTGCGGCGCCGCCCGCCATCGTCGCCGTGATCGCCGCGGTTGGAGTTCTGGTTTATCTGGGACTGAGCGGCAGCACGCCTGCCAGCTTGCGCAAGTAGTGACCTGCTGGTGCCGCCGCCCCGCCTGACCGCGGCGGCCGTTTCAACATCCCCTCACATTTAGGACCGTCCATGCGCAGTTTCGCCCTGTTGCTCCTCGGCGCGACCATCCTGGCCACGCCAGCAGTCGCGAGCGACGATGAGATCCGAGCTATTGTGGAGCGGGCGCAGCGTATCAAGCAGCAGGCAGTCACCCAGCCACCACCGGCGTGGCTCTATGGCAAGGAAGCCGCCGAGCGACAGATGTCCATGCCTGACACTGGGCCTGTCGCGGGCCAACCTCCGCGTGACGAGGGGGTGCGGGTGAAAATCCTGGCATCCTGGGCGCTGGGAGACGCAGCGCTCAAGGAACTTTTCCAAAGCGTCGCCGGCCGCGACGACGTGCAGGTGGTCTTCAGGGGCGTTCTGCCAGGTGAGACATTTGGCCAGGGCGTCCGCCGGCTTCACGCAATGCTGCGGGACATGGACCCGCTGCCGAACGTGATCATCGATCCAACGGTCTTTCGTGAACTGTCCGTTACGGCGGCACCGGTGGTCGCGTACACGGAGGGTGCGAATGTGCTCGCCCATGCCACCGGCCTTAGCTCTCCGGAGTTCATCGTCGACAAGGTGAGGGCGGGCGCGACTGGTGATCTTGGCGTTCTCGGCCCCACAGTTGAGGTCGTAGAGCCCGATCTGATCGAGGTGTTGCAGGTGAAAGCCAAGGACTTCGATCTTGAGGGCTACAAGCGCCGAGCCCGAGATGAGTTCTGGAGCAAGGCCCGGTTCGACGAGCTGCCGGAGGCAACGGAACGGCGGGTGCGCTCTATAGATCCGACCGTCGTGGTCACCAAGCCAATCACCGATGCTCAGGGGCGCGTCCTCGTCGAAGCGGGACGCCGGATCAACCCGCTCGATAAGCTGCCCTTCACACAGCGGCTGGTCGTCTTCGACGCCCGCTCTCCTGGCCAAGTGGCAATAGCTGCCAAGCTCGCTGCCGAGGTGCAGGGCAGGCGGCGCGTCACGTTGGTCATGACGGCCATGGACCGGGAAGGTAGCTGGGAGGGCCTCGACAAGCTGGAGCAGCGTGTTGATAGCCCAGTCTATCTGCTGACCCCCGACATCAAATCCCGCTTCAGGTTAGAGCGCGTGCCGGCGCTGATCGAGTCCGATGGGCGCGCCTTCGTCGTCACCGAAATTCCTCCAGAGAAGGACAAGCCCTGATGCGCCGCCTTTTCGCCGCCGCCGCTCTGGCCCTTGGCCTCGTCGCAAGCCCCATGTCGTCTGCTTTAGCTGACCCGGCCTGCCAAAACTCTGAACTGTTCTCGGGAAAGCTCCTCACCGACATTTGCTGGAGCTGCATTTTCCCCATCAAGGTCTCAGGCATCCCCCTGGGCGGGGGAAACAGCCGAGTGCCGGAAGGGGCCACCAAAAAGGCGCTGTGCCTGTGCAACGACCGCGCGGGGCTGCCGAAGCCGGGCATGACCATTTCCATGTGGCAGCCGGCGCGAATTGTGGAGCTGGTGCGCAAGCCTGGATGCTCAATGGCGCTCGGGGGAATTACGCTGCCGATCTCCCGGCGCATGCAGGGCACAAAGGGCAACTCGGAACTCGACTATGGAGACAGTGCCTTCTATCACTATCACACATACGCGTTTCCGTTGCTCATCATGCTCGACCTGTTCGTCGACAACAATTGCGTCAGCGACGGTTTCTTCGACTTTGACCTCATGATGATTTCCGAGCTGGACCCGACCTGGAATAACTCGGAGTTGGCATTCTTCACGCAGCCCGAGGCCGCAGCCGTCGCCGATCCCATCACGCAGTCTGCGTGTGTGGCGGACGCTGCCGCCGCAACGGCTGGGCGGCCGATTACGAAGATGTTCTGGTGCGCTGGCGCCTGGAGCACATCAATCTATCCCTTCTCGGGATGGGACGAGGCACTGGGCTCCTTGGCGGAAAACACCAACCTCTTGGCCGCGCGGTCCATTGCGGCGGCTCATCGCCGCGGGCTCTCCTGGCGGACCATGGGGGATGACGCGCTGTGCGCCGGCCGTATCGATCCTATGTTCCCCAAGTCGCAGTATAGGTGGAGTATGTTCTTCCCGCTGCCAGAAGCAAGAAGTGATCATGTCACTGGGGAGTCCGATTGGCGTTGGGGGATGGGAAAACAGATCCCCGCCGTCGGTGAAGATACTATGTTTATTCTGTGGCGTTGGGTCGATTGTTGCTCATCGTTCATGTAAACTGCTGTTGAATTGCAGAACGGCGCGACACCGCTTTGTTACATGAAACGCGTTAGTTGCGACGCTCTTGCGTCCGCCGGGTGGGTGCAAAGCACCGCTGAGGTGACGCCCTCTAGCAGAATGCCATGAGGGGTTCCTGGACCCGAGAGAATGGCTTGACAGCGAGGGGGCGAAAGACGCGGAAAACACGCGTCTTTCAGCGGCGCGCAGGACGTTTGCGATAGGCGATAACTGGAGGCGGAAAACTCTGTGGCGTTTCGCCGCGTCCGCCTCGTTCTTCGTCCGCGTGAGACCCCCATGAAACTGCTACGCACGTCTTGGCTCGCCCAGCCGATCGCGGCCATTGTCGTCTCGGCGCTGGTGACAGTGCAGACTGGCGCGATCGCCCTGGCCGCAGATCCCATCGCCACCGGCGCCGCCGCCGGCCGGGCAGTAGGTGGTTCCATCCCGAACGTGAATGACCTCTTCTCGGCTCAACAGGATGGTCAGGTCACTCTGTGGCCGAACTCGTCGAAGCCGCTCTCGCTCTCCTCTGGCGATATGTTCCCTGGTTCGAACGGCCAGAACGCCGACACCACCCAGGCGCTCTACGGCAACGACAGCGCCATGATCAACGCTGGCACGGATGCTCACAAGCGCCTGAAGACCGAGGGCAGCCGCACTGGCGACGCGTATCGAACCTTGGTGGGATCGTCCAACGTGACGAGGCCGAACCTCGACAACGATCCGCTCTGGGCTAAGTCCGATTTCACCTGGAACAACCTACCTGCTGATTTCGCCGACTGCTCGACAGATACAACCTTTAGCAAAGGGTCTTATTCAGTCCATGTGCCGGCGTACAAGACCTGCGAGAGGATTCAAGACACAACCAAGAAGTGCTCCATTATCCATGATTACCGTGTAGGTGTCCTTGAGCACACCGGTGGACCGGCCAATTTAGCTAGTTGCGGTCCCGGGTGTGTAGATATGTGGATTGGCACAGTCGGGGATAATTACTTATCCGGCAACTGTACAATCTTCGAAGAGTTTATTGAGGTGGATGTATTCAACCCTGATGCGGTGATTAGCGCTACGCTTGAGCACGCTAAGTGGGATGACTACATGCAAGTTTATCTTAGAAATACTAAGGTATGGCAAGGTCCAGACTGGCGCTTCGCTCCAGAGACGGAAGGGCCGTGTGAACTGCGTACAGAGTGGCAGGCTACGCCAAATCTCGATGTTACCTCGTTCTTCAAAGTGAGCGGGAAGCTAGAGATGCGCACGCGCGTGTCTGTAGGCGTCAAGGGAGAAGGTTACGCTAGAATTCGCATTGTCTATGACCCTGCAAAGATCCTTGCGAAGAGCGAGTATTATCCACCTGAATGCAAGACGGCGCTTCAAGGGGTGTCCGATGGCTTCTGTTCCGGGACTGTGACATGCACTGACATGCCCGTGACTGACGCTTCAGGGTGCGCAACTATAAACGGCATTCGCCTGTGCCCGACCGATTTCGCGAACTCGCCGATGCCTGCCGGAACGTCTCCGCTGTGCCGCCGCGCCTCAGTAGATGCCCAATGCAACTTTTACAAAGGACAGATGGATTGCTGGACCGACGCACAGGGGCAGCAGCAATGCCCGAAGACCAACGGGGAGAACCTCGAATCTTGTGCAGCGTTCGAGTCAAATCCGTCATGCGGTTTCATTAAGTCGAGCTGCCTTGAAGGGGCTTTGGGCGCCTCTGGGGTCTGCTATGTGCGTGAGGAGCAATGGGACTGCGGAAGCTCGGCGACAGTGCCGACCGTTACCCGCAACACGACGACGAGCTGCCCTGGACCTATCCGGTGCATGGGCACAGAGTGCGTGAACCCCCAGGCGGAACTGAGCAACGACTTTGCCCGTGCGGCAGCCACCTTGTCGGCTGCCCGCTTCATGGCAATGGATGCCGAATGCAAAGAAGACTCTAATGAGGAAAACAGAAGCTGCACGATATTTAAAGGAAAGGCCCAGACATGTAAGAAGGCGGTAGGCGGCATTGTCGATTGCTGCAAGGAAACCTCTACAGTATCTCTAGGCGATTATATCTCGTTGATTCTGGCGGTCGGCAAGCTAGACAGTGCTGTGTCCGCTTTGGACAAAAGCAATGCGCTGCGCGGTGCCTACGAGACGCTCACCGGGCCGATTGATAGCGCCTGGACTGAGATCAACAAGCCATTCGTTCAGGGCTGGGAGAACATATGGGGCGGAACGGAGAGCGTCGCATCGGACGCTGCGTCGAAGACGCTCATCGGTTCCATCCAACAGACCCTGTTGAACAAGGTGGGCGACTGGACTGCTCAGGTGTTCGGTGACGCGGCAGCCAACAGCCTCTTTTCGGTCGCAGAAACCGGAGGGTCAGCGTTCATTGGTGGGACTGCGCAGGGTCCTCTGCAGTTGGGCGGCGGCCAAGCGATTATCGGGTCGGTGCTCGGCTGGATCATGATTGCCTATACCGTCTACCAGATCGTGATGATCCTGATTCAGATTATCTGGGCATGCGAGAAGGAAGAGTTCGAGCTTAACGCGCAGAAGCAACTTAAGAACTGCCACCAAGTTGGCAGCTACTGCAACAGCAAGGTGCTGGGCGTCTGTATCGAGAAGAGGGAATCCTACTGCTGCTTCAACTCGCCGCTATCCCGGATCATCCAGGAACAGGCACGACCGCAGCTCGGCCTGTCCTGGGGCACTCCCAAGGAGCCAGACTGCCGCGGGATCACGACCGACGAAATCCAGCGGATCGACTGGTCGCAGATCAATCTTGACGAGTGGCTGGGGCTGCTGGCTCAAACTGGACACCTGCCCTCGGAATCGAGTGTGAACATTGACAACCTCACTGGTGCCGGGAGCAACTTCAATGTCGGAACTCGGGTGAACACCACCCAGCGCGCAACGGAACGAGTCGGTGGCATCGACGTCGACAAGGCACGCAAAGACGCAACAACCGAACTGAAAGCCAAGCCCTTGCCTGGAAACTAACCAGCTAGCGAGACCGCACAAACGTGTGGTCCGCCACACTGTGGGGCGCCGGCTTAGCGACCCCGCCCGAAGGGGGCAGCCAAAGCTAAGGAGCGGTAACGCTGCGCCTTGGTGACGTTGCCTCGGCACAACGCGTAACCATGGTTGCTAAAGATGATAGTGGCCGCTGGGCATGGTGAGCATGTGCCGACTGCGCGGCGGCTGAAGGAGGAGGGCCGGAGGGCCGGCAGGCAAGGGCGCAAGCCTGCGTGCTTTCCTGCGTGGAAAGGCGTCGGCCGGTCCCTCCGCCTGTTCACGGCCGTAGGTGCTGGCCGAGCCAGCCGGCACCGCCTAATGCTGCCTCAATGTGCCTTGTGGTGAACCGCGTCGTCTGAGCAACTACATGGCTCCCTCAACCGTCCAGACAACTAGCCGCCATACCGCAACGGCATTGTCCATGGCCGCACGTCCGAGCGGCCCGCGGTCCCATCAGAGAATTTAGCAACAACCTCGGATCTTCGGTCCCGCTCGTTCGTAACTGCCGAATGCGGGTCGGCAGACCAACATTCTTGCTAAAATAACAGATATCTGTTATCGGTCGTTAAGAGATATCTATTAATGCCTTTTAAGATATCTCATCAACTGGATGAAAGAGATATCGCCTTGACGAAATCAGACATATCCCCGAAAAGGCGGGGCATGGCCCGCCCCAAGAAGTACGTCGAGGACATGGTTGCCCGTTTCGCCGAAGGGACCTTCGAGCGGATCAAAAGCGTCCTCACAACTGGTGAGGATCGCGCTGACTTTGTGCGGGATGCTGTCGAAAAAGAACTGCGGCGCCGAGAGCGAAAGGGCCCCGCGCGAACTCCCGGCGCGGCCGACGCTTAGCCACCCACTGCCGCTTATCCTGCTGGCGGGGTGGACATCAGCTAGTGACTGAGACTGTGCGAGCGGCGGCCGTCCTTGCTCTTTAGAAGACGCCGCTCATCCCGATTTATCAGCCTGTCCGCAGGATGTCGTGCCCAGAAACCAGAAAGGCGTGGCCCGAAGACCACGCCTTCCCAAGGTGCATCATAAGAAGTGTGTTCCCCAACACACTGCCCTGCGAGAGGGCACCGGAACCTTATTGTGGCCCGGCCGTACGCGCAAGATCCAACTGTCTCAGAAGCCACGCCGCTTGGGTTTTGCCTTTCGCCGTCCACGCCGAACGGTGGGCCTGAGCATGAGCTAACGCCATGTCGCCGTAGCGCCATGAAAAGAGGGAGCCAACTGATCGGCTCCCTCTTCTCCGGTCGTCAGGTGGTAAGGGGGCAATCACTCGGCCGGCGCTGCCGCGATCTTCGCGGCAGAGACCACACCGGCGCCGGTCGGTTCTGTCGCCGCCACCGCTGCCATGGCGACGGCCACCGGAGCGGGACCCGATGCCACATCATCTTCGGATTGAGGGGCAGGTGCTTGGCCCTTGGAGGCGCGCTTTGTCTTGTTGCCACCTGCGTCGGTGTCCGACACCGTGGCCGTCTCCGTGTCGCCGACGACCTTGCTGACCTCCTCGCCCTTGTTCTTGCGAACGGCCGCGGCGCGAGCGCGACGCTCCAGAGCGATGACGTTGTTGCCGAGCCTCACCAGGCGACGCTGCCATTCCCACGTTGCCGTTGCTTTTTGCTTGCCATCCATGAGGCCGGCGAACCACAGGCCGTCGACCACCCGGATGAGCTTATCGTAGCCTTCCAGCAGGAGCACGAAGCGCATTGCTTGGGGCGAGCTGACCTCAAGGGGCTTGGAGATCGGCTTCGAGTACTCGGGCTCGAAATCGACCATATTCGACGACCGGACCTGTTCAAGCTGAGCGAGGGTAGCCCGGAGCGCTTCCTCCTCGACCTTCAGATGGTTGTTGATGATCTCGGAAACCGCTTCGGCTTCCTTGGAATCGCCGATGATGCGCAGCACGACCTCGGTGATGTACATCGAGGACATGGTGGTCGCGAGGATCCGGGATTCCACCTGCTGCGCCTGATGGGTCTTCAGCGCGAGTGTCTTGTGCAGGACCGGCGTGGAGTAATCGGCGTGGGTCCGCGGCGCGCGGGTGGACAAGCGGCCCTTCCCTGGCTGCCGGCGGGTACCGGCGGAACGCTGTGAAGCCTTTTCGTTCTGCGCGTCCTTCGAATTCCGGGCCGGACGGGACTGGGGCGACGCAACCGACTGTGCCGGCTGCTGGTCGGCGTTTTCCATGGTGATGAATACTCCGGGGAGTGGTGGACCTGTGCTCCACAGCCTAATCAACCAGAGGGCTATTCCGCGCCTTTGAAAGACGCGCAAAATCGGCGTCTTTCTGGCCTATCGCCGCCAGTGTCGGCACGGTACATTGGCTCCACTTAGCGCCGCTTGCTTGATGCAGCGATGCCAAAGTGCCCGGCTTCAGCTGGGGACCTAGTTGGGGTCCTAAAACAACCAGCATGTAGCTCGCCGGTTTGCCGCCGAGCGTGTTCCCACCAAGAGGGAGGCTTCTCCCTCCCCGCGTGGGGTCGGGACGCGCCTCCTTCATCCTCATGGAATGAGGGCGCATCATGTCCCTAAACCTCTGTGCTTTTGAGGGCGTCCAGTCCTCCGAGCTCAAACTTAGCCTGGCAGCCGACGTTTACGCCGGCTACCGAGCGGGTCGCTATCCATGGCGCACTGCCCACTCCGCTCTTCGGCGGCTGGCCGTGCCTTCGGATGCGATCAACACGGGGCTGCACACCGAAACCGTTCATGCGGTACCGGCGGTGATCCGCCCTTATCTCGAAGCCTGACCTTCCCCAACCAGCACGGACAAGTCTCCACCCTGGGCAAGGGAGGAGTTCCGTGCATCGCAACCTAAATAGGATGAGGTGCATCATGAACATCTGGCATTTCAATGGTCGTTTGGGCCGCGACGCCGAACTGCGCACTACGCAGGGCGGCGAAAAAGTCCTCAGCTTTGCCGTCGCCAATGATATTGGCTACGGAGAGAACAAGACGACACAGTGGGTCGACTGCTCGATCTGGGGGACCCGAGCTGAAAAACTCGCCACCCTCCTCAAGAAGGGCAGGGAAGTGTCCATTGCCGGCGAAGTCACGCTTCGTGAATTCGAGCGTCGCGACGGCAGCAAGGACAAGGCCCTCACAGTTCGCGTGAGCGAACTCGATCTGCACGGCGGTCAGAGTCAGGGTCGGCAATCCGACAACGGCGCTGGCAACGGTCGTAGCAACGGCTCAACCAATGGCGGGCGTCCCGCCGGCGAGCCCGGTCACCAGGGTGGTTCCGATCGCCAGGGTGCCGCCGGTCGTCCAGGTGGATCCGACCGCAAGAGCAGCCAGGATCGTTCTCGATCCCAAAGCTCGGCAAACCGCAGCCAAGGCAGTGCCGCTGGTGATGATGGATGGGATCAAATCCCGTTCTAATTTCGCTCGCGGTTTCAAGTTAAGGGGCGCGGCTTAGCGTCCCCAAGGGGAATGCCGTGTCCTCCGATTTGGAGGTCGTTATGCGGGTTCTCCCGAACATCGTCTTCGGCATCATCGTGGCCGCTATGGCTGGGGTGACTGTCCACCAAAGCCTGTATGCGATCGTCAAGACCGTCGAACAGGCAGAGATGACGATGACCGTGCGGCTCAGCGACAACCGCTGATCTGCTTTACTCCTTCCCACTGGGGCGCACTTTCTCGTCCCAACGTGGGGCGTGGAGTGTGCCTCTGCAGCATTGCGCTAGGAGGCGCAAAACCATGACCGAGATCATCAAACCCGTCCTGAAGGCTTTCGTGCTCGCCATGATCGCGCTCTACGCGATCTACCTTGTCGCAGGCTTCCTGTTTGCGCTGGGGGAGGCGGACACACTCCGGAAGGCACAGGAAAACCTGCTGCTCAGGACCAAATGCGATGCCGAAGCGATGGGCGTCGGCTACGTGGCTCGCAAGCCGGGGGAACCCGATCCGTGCGAGCCGTTCCGGCCAAAGCCGGCCGCCGAGGCTCCGTCTTCGTCCAACTAGGACAACGACGTCTCGCGCTGACCTGAACTGACCGTCACAACCCATAGGGGGCGCCGCTCGCCCTCAGGGGGAAGTGGCGCCTTCTCATTTAATTGAGAGGGACAGAAAGATGGGCGAAGTCATTTCGCTGCAACCGCGGATCGCGTATCCGGTGGAAGCAAAGAGCTACGGGGTCAATGAGCAGACTTGGCGGGTACTGGTGGAATCCACCTTCCCGTCCGCCAAGAGCGCTGAGGGCATCTTGCTCGCGGTGGCCTACTGCCAAGCCCGCAAGCTCGACATCATGAAGCGCCCCGTGTCAATCGTGCCCATGTGGAGCTCCGCACTGGGGAAGTCCGTGGAGACGGTTTGGCCGGGCATCAACGAGGTGCAGACCACGGCCGCCCGAACGGGCGAGTTCGCCGGTGTCGACGCCCCGATCTATGGGCCGGAGATCACGGAGACGTTCACCGGCCAGGTGAACGATGAAGACGGTCCACGTGGCTCGAAGAAGACCGAGACGGTCACCCTCAAGTTCCCCGAATGGTGCCAGGTCACCGTGTACCGCCTCGTCAGCGGTGTCCGGTGCCCGTTCACCGCGAAGATCTTCTGGTTGGAGACCTACTCTCGGAAACGCTCTCGAAGCGCTCTCCCCACAGATATGTGGGTGAAGCGGCCAAAGGGCCAACTCGCCAAATGCGCCAAAGCCGATGCGCTGCGCGCCGCCTTCCCTGAGGAATGCGGCGGCTACAGTGCGGAGGAGATGGATGGCAAGGTGATCGAGGCCGACGAGGCTGACATCCCACGCCGCTCCAAGCGTGGCGTGCCGCAGTCCGCGACCGTCATGGACATCGACCCGAAAACGGGGGAGGTCCTTGGCGGTCAGCCGGTTCCGGAACTGAAGCCCGATCTGTTTCAGGTCGGCGCCGAGGTGAAGGAGCTGATCGGAAAGCTGGTGCGCCGTGCGCTTCCCAATGGTGCCTGGGAAACGGCCGTCGGGTATGCCGCAGAGCGGCTGCAGGACAACGACTTGGCTTACGCCAAATATGTCCTGCGGCATGCCGAGCGCTCCCAGTCCGTGTCAGACAAGGTGCGAGCTTCCACGATGGAGCTGATCCAGCGTGCCGGTGCCGCCGGCGCCTGGACGGGAGCGAAGGACTACCTGTCCAAGCTCCGCAACGACGGAAAGCTGAGCGACCTCGACTTCGAGTACGCTCAGACCGAAGTCGAGCTGGCCCAGGCGGAAGCGGCCGCTACTGCCGCCGCCATGAAGCAGGCCGGGTAGGCCCTGTCCACATCCATTCCTGTTCCGGGGCGCGCGAGCCCCCAGCGCGGGAAGCATGACACCCTGACCGGGGCCTACCCCGGAGGAGAGCAGCATGCTCAGCAACATCAGAAAGTCCGAGGCTATGAAGGACCGGGCGTTGGGGCATAAAGCCACGACGCAAGTCTTCACCTTCGAGGACATCACCGCGATTGCCACCACGGCGTTGCGATCGGCCGGCGTGACCGCGATCCGTTCGCTGCCGGACGAGCATTTCGCTCGCTACTCGCCCATGTCCCGAAACCGGGGCATGGGGACAGACTGGCAAGCGTAATTCACGACGAAAACCCCGCTGGGGCGCACGACGCCCCGACCGGGGAGACGTGCGCCTCCGCCCTTGCAGAGGTGCATCATGAAGATCGTCAACCTTCGCCAGGGCTCGGCCGAATGGCTGGCATGGCGCGATCAAGGCGTGTCGGCTTCCGACATCGCCGTGGTCCTCGGCATTAGCCCCTACAAGACGCCTTGGCGCCTGTGGGCGGAGAAGGCAGGCAAGATTCCTCCGGAGGATTTGAGCGGCAACATGTTCGTCGCTCATGGCAAGCGGTGCGAGCCCGCTGTTCGCGCGTGGTTCGAGGCGAAGCATGACACCATGCTTTTTCCCGCCTGCGCCGAAGCGGACCATCCCTTCATCCGCGCCAGCTTCGACGGCCTGAGCGATGACGGAATCCCCGTCGAACTCAAGGCACCGTCGGACTCGGTGTTCGATGAGGTGGTGGCGCTCCGCGAGGACGCGACTGCGTTTCGCCTCTATTCCTGCCAGGTGCAGGCTCAGATCTTCGTGGCCGGCACGGACCACGGCTATCTGGTGTTTGGTCGCGTGATCGAGAAGGAAAATGGCAGCCTCGTCGTTGACGAAGCTGTCGAATTCCGTGTCGACCGGGACGAGGCATTTATCGCCGACATGCTCCAGAAGGCCGAAACCTTCATGGAAGCGGTGAAAAGCCGCAAGGAGCCGAAGAAGGATCCAGCCCGCGACAGCTACTCTCCAGCGTCCGACGAGGAAAAGCAGGAGTGGGAAGTTGCTGCGACGGAGTACCGCGATGCTAGTGCGAAGATCGATGCCCTCAAGGCCGAGATCGCGGCGCTGACCCTGAAGCAGGACACCGCTAAGGAGCGGCTGATCAAGCAGATGGGGCAGTTCGCCCAAGCTGAAGCATCGGGCATCCTCATCACCCGCTACATCTCCAAGGGACGGGTCGATTACACGGCCCTCCTGGAGCATCACAAGGTTGCCGTCAGCGACGCTGATCTGGACAAGTTCCGTGGCGCCTCCTCGGAGAGCGTCAAGGTAAGTGTCAAGAAGGTGAAGCCGGCGGACACCCAAAGCGTGAGTCCGGTTGTAGCCGTGGCCGCGTAATTCGCAACTCAAGTTCATCCCCACCTGGGGCGCAGACATGCTCCCCTCCGGGGCATGGTGCGCCCCGACTTCCTCAAGATAGGGTGCATCATGTTTAAGAACTTCAGCGTTCGCGACACGTTCGATCAGCCGAAGGCTCCGCCGCAGTTTACGGTCGAGGGCTTCGCCGACGATTCGAACCCTCTCATCCCAAAGCGGGACGATCTCTATGTGTTCGATCGCATCAAGCTGCGGGACATTCTTGCCTTTGCTGCGGATCCGATGGGAGACGCAATGTGGATCGGTGGCCCCTACGGAGCCGGCAAGACGTCCATCGTTACCCAGACGCTCTCGCGTCTGAATTGGCCGACCATGTGCTTTTCCTGGCACAAGCGTCGTGAATTCGCCGATCTCGTTGGCCATCAGGCCATCGTCGGCGGGCAGACGAAATTTGTTCACGGGCCGCTGCCTGTCTGCATGACCCACGGCTACGCTCTCGTCATCAACGAGGCGGACCGTGGCGATGCCGGCGAGTTGGTCGGTCTCAACGACATCTTGGAAGGATCGCCACTGGTGATCCCCGAGACCAACGAGGTGATCCATGCCCACCCGAAGTTCCGGCTGTTCGTCACGGCGAACAGCATGGGGTCGGGTGATGCCTCGGGCCTTTACGCCACCAGCATCCAGGTTCTCGATCCCGCCTTTCTGGATCGCTTCCGCTTCATCAGCGTGGGCTATCTGGAGCCGGACATCGAGGAATCGATCTTGGAGCGCGTGGCGCCGAAGGTGCCGCAGGCTATCCGGGAAAACATGATCAAGGTCGCCAACGAGATCCGTCGCCTGTTCCTGGGCGGCGAGGACGGTGGCTCCGAGCTTTCCCTCACCATGTCCACCCGCTCTCTCGTGCGGTGGGCACGGCTGACGGTCGCCTTCAAGGGGGCTCCCAACGCGGTCGGCTTTGCTCTCGAGCGAGCCTTCAGCAACCGGGCGGAACCTGAGCAGCGGCAGGCGATCCACCAGATCGCAGCCGATGTCTTTGGCGATCTCTGGGAGGCTAATTGATGGCGGGCGAGCGCTGGCTGTTGGCGCGGTTCAACCGCTCCGACGGCACCTCCAAAGACTGGGCTGTAGCCGTGATCGGCGGAGACTTGTTCGTGCGCTTCGGCAAGACCGGACAGGCCATGCAGAAAAAGCCCATCGCCAAGTCGTCCTGGAAATCCAGCGGCGCGGCGGCGGAGGGGCGTCGGCGACTGTGGGAGCAGACTGAACAGGGTTATGAGATCCTGGGCACTTGCACCTTCGGCGCCGACGGTAAGCCCACCGACCTGCAAAGCAACCCGGCTGCGGAAATCCCCGCGGCCGAGGAGGTTACGTCGAGACCGGCAACCATGAAGGACGCCGACATCTTCTTCGAAATCACCGCTGCCTCCTGGCAGCGGCTTTTTGAGGTGATGGAGGTGGCCGTGGGTAGGCTCTCCGATCACTATGAATGCCGGTGGAGCACCCGTGAGGGTATCCCGACCGGGGTTCCGGTGATTGAGGGCTGGACGCCGGCATTCGACGGCCACACCGGCATCGGGAGGGTGCGGCACGCGGGCTCGCTGCGGCGGGCCAACGGCGTCGGCGCCCTCCTGTTTCTCCTGACCATGCGGTTGGTCGCGTCTGCGGACGTGACGGTCAACGTGGTCAAGGCGGACGGTGGCACCATCGACAAGGACCTGCGCAAGGAGACGGCTCTGCTCGCCACCTTCGAATCCTCGGTCGATCTCATCACGCCGGCTGCCGAAGATGCCGGGCTGATCCCGAAACGGATCAAGCTCTCACAAATCGACACCGGCCAAGCCGACTATTGGTTCTGAGCGGGCTTACAGCCCGCTCTGCCACCCAGAACATCCTTCCCCAATGGGGCGCGGTTCACTTCGCCCCCAGGGGAGGAGTGGGTCCGCGCCTCGTTTCACAACGAGGCTGCATCATGAAGACCCTTGATAAAGTTGACATCCTCTCGCTGGGTGTGACGATCTGGACCGGACGCAAGAAGCTCCGGGCCGAAGATTTGAACCTCGGCGTGGGTGGTGAACTGCCTTCTGAAGACGTTGCCAGTCTGGGCTCCAAGAAAGTCATGGACCCTGATCGGCTCAACGTCTTCCACAAGCTGAAGAAGCAGATGGAACGCCTCTTGGAGAGCGTTGGCATCCGCTTCCTAAGCGGCTACGCGATCCCACGCGAGAAGACCGAAGCGGTCACCGAAGCTCTGGACAAGATCGTTCGGGAGTTTCTCGGCGAGAAGAGCACCTTCCTGGCCGAATACGACAAGGAGGTGGAAGAGTGGATCGCCAAGCATCCCAACTTCGAGGACGCGCTGCGCCGGGCCATTGAGCCCGCCTCGGCGGTCAGTCATCGACTTTGGGCCGATTACAGCACCTTCCGGATCTCGCCGGCCGACAAGAGCGGCTCGCTGGACCGCGAGGTTGCGCGCATGGGCAATCAGCTTCTGGCTGAGGTCGCACAGGAGGCCAACGAACTCTATGAGAAGTCGGTGGCTTCCCGGACGGAGAAGAGCCTGTCACGGCGTATCGCAGGGCCGCTCAAGCGGATGCGCGATAAGCTCGACGGACTTTCATTCTTGGATGGCGCTGTGGCTCCAATGGTGGCTGGCATTGACGAGCTGATCGCCAGCTTTCCGGAGAAAGGCAACATCGAGAACGGTGTCTACCACGAGGTCGTCGCGAAGATTCTGATCCTGTCGGACCCCGACAAGATCCGGTCCTATGCGGCGAGCCGCCCGGCGACGGGCGGCATCGGAGACCTCTTTGCATCTGTCGAGGATGGGGACATCGTCGATCCTGATGCTGACTTCCCGGAAGAGGAAGATGTGGACGAGCCAGAGGCTGTCGTCCACGCCACGCCCGTGCGGGTGGAGGCAACGGTGGCTGAAGGGCTGTCAGACCTCTCCATCTTCGATGGCTTGTTCGGGGATGGTGATGACGGCGCCTCTCCTGCCACGGATGGCGTGGTGGTCGAGGAGTCCAACTCCGACACCGCGGCGCCAGCACAGGCAGAGCAGGCGGTTCAGGTTACACCCGCCGCCGCTGAGGCTGTCCCGACCGCACCGGTTGAGGCAGTCACGGCGACGGTTGAACTCGCGCAGGAAGCCGACCAGAAGCCGGTAGAGCAGGATGCCCACCTGGGCGCCGAGCCGGTACCCCTGGGGGCGGAAGCTGCGCCAGCGGCTAGTGAAACTCCGGAGGAACCGGAGACCGAGCCCAAGGCCGCGCCGGCTGCTGTTGAGGCGGCGGTCGAAACCGAGGTGGACGAAACCGACGACCTGGACGAGGCGGAAGATGACGGGAAGCTCCCCGACATGATCCCGCCGACGGCCGCACCGGTCGAGGTTGTCGAATCCTTCTTCTTCTAAGCAACCCAAGGCGGGGGAGTACTTCTCCCCCGCCAAGGGGGGCTCCTTCGCCCCCCAGGCGAAAGGCACGAGAATGACGGTCAATCAGACCACGCAAGGGACAGGCCTGGCTGCCAAGCCGGCCAAGACGTCCCGCAAGGCTCGCACGCTCTATGACTCGCTGCCCATTGTGGCAGCGGCGCTGGGCAAGAAATTCGGGGTACAGGTCATTGTCTCTGGCAACGAGATGATGACCGACGGAAACCGCGTCTACGTGCCGGCGTTCGACCCCGACGAGCCGGACCTGTGCGATCTCGCGTACGGCGTCATCGCGCATGAGGCCGGTGGGCACATCCAATTCACGGATTGGAATGTCGTTCATCGCGCATACTACCAGCCGCTCCGTCGGGAGCTGTTGAACATCATTGAGGATGTCCGGATCGAAGCGGCGCTCGCCGTTGATTATCCGGGAACTCGCAGAACCATTGCCAAGGTGATCGACTATCTGATCCGCCGCGGCGAAATGAGGGCCGTCAACGAGAAGGAGCACCCGGCTGATATCCTGTCCGGCTACTGCCTGCTACGACTGCGAAGCGATATGCTTGGCCAGAAGGCCTTGGAATCGCTCGCGGACGAAAGCGAGGCCGTAGCGGGACAGACCTTCCCGGCCGGTGCCATGGTCAGGCTTCACGCTTTGCTTTCTGAGGTGAAAAACCTGGAGAGCACTGCGGATGCCCTCGATCTCGTAGACCTCATCCTCACCATGCTCAAGCAAGAGGAGGATAAGGCTCGCCAGCCCCCTCCGCAGCCGCCGCAACACCAGCAGCAGGACCAGCAGAACCAGAGCGCTCCGCAACAGCAGGGCGGGTCCGGGTCTGACAACGAGCAGGACGCCCAAGGCGATGACGACGGTAGCGATGCCGACGATGCCACGGACGGTTCCGGCAAGTCCAAGGGCGGCACGTCCGAGGATGGTGGCGCAACTGACGACGCCGGCAGCGATGCCGACGGCGACGGTGGCGGCGATGATGAAGGGCAAGGCGACAGTGCGACGCCTGGAGCCGCTTCTGACAGCGCCGACGACGACCAATCCGGTGACGGGGAGGGTGACGACGGTGACGATAGCACGGGGTCCGGCTCGGACACCGATGACGAAGCCGACGACGGTCGATCCGGTGACGGAGAGGGCGACGATGGTGACGATAGCACGGGGTCCGGCTCGGACACCGACGACGAAACCGACGACGACCAATCCGGTGACGGAGAAGGCGACGATGGCGACGATAGCTCAGGACCCAATTCGGCCGGCAGTGATGCCGGCGATGCGGGCGGCTCTGGCTCAGACCAGGGTGGAGATTACGATCCCAACGGAGCCGACGCGATTGCGAAGGCTCTGTCGGCCTCGGCCGACGACGTGGGGTCGAAAGACCTCTTCCAAAAGGCGGCTAAGGACCTGTCCAACAGCGCTGCCAAGGCACCTGTGCAGAGCCGGGTTCCGGCCATGGCTCAGCCGCAGGAGGTGCAGGCCAACCCGCTCGTCGGACAGGGGATCGTCTCCCGCGTCCGTGGCACGAGCGGTCGGGTACGCGCCCAGCTGTTGGGTCTGGTGCAAGCCAGCCAACGGGAGGACGAAATCACCCGCCGGCGTGGCCGTGCGGTGAACGGCCGAAAGATCACCCGGATCTTGACGGGTGACACGCGGGTCTTCACGCAGCGCACGGACACCCGTGCCCCCAACGCCGCGATCCACATCCTCGTGGACCGCTCCGGTTCCATGGCGACGCAAGCCGCCCATGTCAACGGAGGGGCCAGTCGGAACCGGCTGGACGTGGCGATCGACAGCGCGGTTGCCCTCGCGACGGCTCTCGAAGCCATCCCGGGCGTCAACTCCGCGATCACAGCCTTTCCGGCAAGCCGGAGCGACTACGATCAAGATCACCAGCGCGCCATTGGCGTTCTGCCTCTTCTGAAGCATGGACAGAAGGTGCGTCAGGTGGTCGGCAACTTCGCGGTGGCCCCGGCCGGCGGAACCCCTCTGGGGGAAGCCATGTGGTATGCCGCCGCGCAGCTGGTCAACACGACCAAGGAGGAGCGTAAGTTGCTCCTGATCGTGACCGACGGCGAGCCCAACAACTCAGACCAAGTCATCGACATGGTTAGGCGTTGTCAGGCCTCGGGCATAGAGGTGATCGGCATCGGCATCCAGATCGACCGCGTTCGGCAACTATTCCCGACCGCGGTCGTCATCCAGGACCTTACCGAGTTGAGAAGTGCGCTGTTCGAGATCACGCGCAAGGCTCTCACGGCGGCGGCTGCATAGCAGTCTCGCCCTTGGTCCAGCAACCCCGAGGGGGAGCAACGCTCCCCACCGGGGGCGATCTCCCCCTCTCTTTCCCCAAAGAACGAGAGGTGCAGCATGGAGCTCATCGAGAAGATGTTGATCTCCGCTGTGGCCTTCGTCTGCGTCACGGTTTTGCGGCTCTTCTTCAAGGAGTTTCGCGACCATAAGGACCCGACGAAGGCCCTGGAGGAGGTCTTCCGCCGGCTGTTTCAGCGGCGGAACAAGGATGTGATCCCGCAGCCGCCGACCGAACCCCATTTGGATCGGCGTGCGAAACGGGGCCGACTGGTTACGGTGTTTGGAGAGGCGGCGTTCGACGCCACCCACCAACTCGGTGCCTGGTCGGTCTACGCGCGGGACAATACCAAGACGCTCCAGAAGCGGGGCGTCTGGGACAAGCACATCCACACGCGTGACCACGCTTCGGTCGAGGCCCTGGCCCTGGGCATCCATCTGACGGTGGATGAGTTCGACCTGAAGCGCGGTGACATGATTGTGGCGCAGTCCGCAAGCGAGCACGCGGTCGATGTCCTGTCTGGACACAAGACCCTGCGCGAGAACCGCATAGATGAAGCCGCCACGCTGGCGGGCGTGAAGGCGATGCTGATCGGAAAGGGTGTTTCCCTGACCGCCAAGCATGTCCACGACCCCGGAGGCGACATCACCAAGCGGTTCCGCGCCAGCACGCTGGCAGAGCACCACGCGCAGCGCGCCCTCACCGCCCACCTCGCCGAACGCGAGCGCGGTGAGAGCAACGCCAAGCGGGCCTAAGCACGGGACATACCCGAGCCGCAGCCTGACGACCTGACCCCGAGGGGAGCCGATCCCCTCAGGGGCGGCCTCCCTCTTCGATCCCAGGAGGATGGAAGCCATGAAGATATCGACCCAGGCCGTAGTTCCGGCCGAGCAACTTGCGACGCCCGCCTATGGCCATCTGGCCCCGGTGGACCTGACCGGTCCGGTGGACGAGGTGTGGACACAGCGCGAGACCGACGTTTCGAAGATGGGCTTCCAGGAGTACGTGGAAGCCGTGGATGGGGCGATGCTCAGGCACTGGCGGGTCGACACGTTCGATGCCCAGGTGGACCCGGACGCCTTGTCCGACGCGCTTGACCAAGGAGTATCCCCGACGGAGTTCGCGCTTCGTTGGGGCTCTGCAAACGCGGTCAGCGGCCACTGACCATAGACCGGCGCTTCGGCGCTGGCCTTCAATCAACCCGAACCCCGGCGGGGAGCCCTCTCCCCGCCAGGGGAAGGGCGTCTCCCTGCGCCAACAGGTGCATTATGGAGAGGCGAGCAACACGAGTAACCGTCTTTGCCGACGCCAGTTTCTGTGGGAAGCGGCTGCGGGCAGGCTGGGCGGTGTGGGTACGATCGGGACGGAGGGTCTTCCGCTACAGCGGTCACGGACCCGCCGGCGATTCCTGCGAGGCTGAGCTGACAGCTCTGGGCAATGGCGTCATCGCCGCCGTCCATGACTTGAGGCTCTGTCGCGGCGACATCGTAACGGTGCAGTCGGACAACCAACACGCTCTCGGCGTGCTTGGCGGTTCGCAACGGGTTCGCGAGGACCGCACCGCCGATCAGGAAATTCACGGCGAGGTCATGGAGGTGGTCCGCAACCGCGGCATCACGCTCCGAGCCGAGTTCGTGAAGGGCCACCGAGGGGACGTTGACGTTCGGGCAGCGATCCAGGGGTGGTGCGACGCGACCGCCCGTGCCGCATTATCGGCGGCGGTGGTCGAGGAACTGCTTGTCCAGCAGGGGCAGCCCTGCTTGGCCAAGCCCGTGATTGGTTAAACGGGAAGGGGGGATGCTCTACGGCATCCCCCCTTTTTTGTTTCCACGCCGGGTGATGTCTCGGGGGCACGTGCGGGAGCGTTGAACGATGAATGAGAAGATCGTCTTTTGCCTCTATCGCTCGGCCTTGACCCTGGCTATTATGGGTTCACTTGTCGCTTCCTGCTTGATGCGGTTGCGTGAGTTCCAGCGCCGCTGGCGAGCTAGTTGGGCTCGATAAATAAGCAGCACTCAAGCCGCCCCTTGCTGGGCGGCACTCGCGCCGGGCCTGATGGCCTCGGCAGATTCCCCGCAGGGAGCACAGCCTCCCACCGGGGGACGTCTGCTTCCTCCGCCTTCGGCAGAGAGGTTCTCATGCGCAATTTGATCCTACTGGTCGCCGCCGCGGCGACGCTTGCGGGCTGCACTCCGGCCATCGTCCTCATGACGCCAGCCGTGCCGCCCTCTGTCAAAGGCATGTTCAACGTGCCTTCCAAGCTGTAAGCCGCCAGGGGCCAGTAGTCGCCACGACCACCCTCCCGGGGAACGATCCCCGGACACGGGATTTCTCCCCCTGGCTTTCCTACCGAAACCAGTTTTGGAGACTCCCATGAGCAAGTGGTTCTATGAGATCCTGGATGACCAGGAGAATCGTCTGTCCCTGAGCGAAGTGCTGAGCAGCGATGCTCCGCGCATTTCGTTGATCCGTCGCTTCGATAAGGGAAGCGTCGTCTCCAGCCGGGTTGTCACATGCTTTGACGTGGACGACTACCCGGAAGCTGCACTGCGCAACATAGAGTGCTTCCATCTGTGTGTCCGCGTCATGGGCCACGATGGTGCGATCCAGACGGCCCAGAGCCTGCTGACCATTCTTACAACACTCCGTGAAACGTCCGTGAGGGATCCGGCGAGTGCGCTCGCCACCCTCCGCGAAGGGGACGTCAACACGATCCTGTCAGCGTCGGAAACCCGGCTTCGGTCTTCCCGGATTGCCGTTGCCGCCTGACAGCCATACACCGGTCCCATGGGGAGTACGTCTCCCCGCCGGGAGACGCCTCCCTTTCAACGCGAGGAGGACATACGTGGAACCTGTCACGACGCAAGTCCGCTGGCTGGCGAGCGGAACGCTCGCCCATCTTACCAGCCAAATGCAGTACGAACAGATCGACACGATCCGCTGCGCTTTCATTCGCTTTGTCGATGAGGCCGAACAGCGGGCACCCGGAACCTTCGAAAGGTGGCCGGATGCCTGGGCAGCTTTCCTGAACAGCACGTCCTACCCGCGTCTGCAGTAGGCGTGCCTGACAAGATCCAACCCACCCGGGGAGACTGACCCCGGAGGGGAACAGGTCTCTCCCGATCACAGCAAGGAGAGACCTCATGCTGACCAACGAACGTGCGCCACCTGTGGCGCCGGCCGACTGGCTGCTAGACATCGCCTGGACCGATCAGGACCTCGTCGCGCTTTGCGAGACGATCCTGCTCGAAACGATGGCGGCGGCAGTCGATGGTCGTAGTTGTCAACGCACTCGGGCCGAAGCCTGGGAGTGGATCGACAGCGACGGCGAGAAGCCCTTTGGCTTTCGCATTTGCGCGAAGGCGCTGGGAGCTGACCCGGATGAACTCCGGGCGATGTTCCGTGATCAGGCGACCAAGCTCGGCCTGATCGCTTCCCACAACTGAAAGAAACCCCGGCGGGGACGCTCTGCTCCCCGCCAGGGGGAAGGTGCGTCTTTGCCGAGTGTCGTAGGAGAACAATCGTGAGCACGCTGAAAGCTGATGACGTCCGGAACGCTGCGCAAAAGCACGGTTGGATGGACATTCACGAGCGACTGATCGGCAACAGGCTGGACGGCCGGATCTTTCAGAAGGCGCCGGGAAGAGGGCGGTCCGTCTGCCCGATCCACGGCACGAGCAAGAGCAACGGCAGGGGTGACGGTTTCCGGTTCTTCAAGGACGCGGAAACCTCGGGCGGTGGCGTATGCAATACCTGCGGCAAATTTGCGGACGGTTTCCGGTTGCTGATGGCGATCGAAGGCTGGACATTTCCGCAGACGCTGGAGGAGGTCGCGAAAGTCGTCGGTTTTGATGTGGGCAGCGGTCGTGTCCGCAAGGACGCTCCGCCGCCTCGTGCCCGGCCGAAGGTCGAGGCCAAGCCCCCGAACGACACCTTCATCCGCAACCTGTTGCGGCGGGCGTGGGGGGAGGCTGTTCCGGTGACCGATCCATTGGCGGCGCCATTGATGCGTTACCTAATGCGGCGCAAGCTCTCCATCGAACCCATCGCAGGTCTGAAGAACTTCCGCTTCCATCCGTCGCTCGATTACGTCGACGATGACGGCGTGGTGGTCGGTCAGTTCCCAGCTCTGCTGATGGGCGTGTCGGACGCCCTTGGGCGGCCCGCCACCATCCACCGGACCTATCTCACCGAGAACGGCGAGAAGGCTCCGGTGGAGGAACCGAAGAAGGTCTTTCCGCTGCCGAACGACCGCTCTCTGGTCATGCCCGTCGAGCATCCGCGCTTTGACGGCATGATGGTGGACGGTGGTGGCTTCATCCGCATGGGTGAACCGCAAGCCGGCGTGCTCGGTGTTGCCGAGGGCTTTGAAACGGCCCTTGCAGTGCATCTGGCGACCGGCATGACGGTGTGGCCGTGCGTCTGTGCCGACCTTATGGAGCGGTTCATTCCGCCTGAAGGTGTGGAGCAGATCGTGGTCTGGGGCGACCTGGATCGCAGCGGCCGTGGCCGTGAGGCCGCACAACGGCTCAAGGCGAGCGCATGGGACATGGGCCGGAAGGCCCTGGTTTTCATGCCGTCGTTGTCGATCCCTGACGATGCGAAGGGGGTGGACTGGCACGATGTCTGGGTCATGCACGGTCAGGCTGGCTTCCCTCGGTTCCGCACGGAACAGCGGGCGGTCATGCCGATGGCTGTCGGGGACGCGGGTCCGCGGTACGTGGATCGGGATGAGGGAAACCTCGAACCGACCTACGTCCAGGGTCCATGTCCGACACCGCAGAGCGATGGCGTTCGCGGCCTCGTCGCGGAACCGTCGATGCGATCGGCGGCACCATGGACCGGTCTCCTGGGGCGGCTGCGCAGCTTCGTCAAGTTTTGACGAAGCTGCAGCATGATCCTTGACGTTAGTCTGGTCCGCATCAGGCCGGCGGCGGGGGGATGCAGATCCCTTCACCCAGCTGGCCGGCTTCGAAGGCTCATCGGAGGATCACCTGGCGCTGGTGCGCCAGTGGTTCAAAGGTGCGTCTTCCCTGCACTGGTAGCGCATGGTGTTGGTGGCGCGGTTTGCCGTGTCCCCAACACCGGCGTTCTCCGGCTTACTCTTCAGCCGTGATGCCAAAACCCGAGAGCCCGTCAGTCGTCCGGTCCGGACGTCGGACGGGCTTTTTTCGTTTTCGCCTTATGACCTCGCACCTAACTCCCGCCGTTAGCGAAACCGCCCGCTGATGAGAGCGTCCACGCGATCTTGGATGGGGGGATGGGTGGCGAACAACCTCCCGGCCAGACCCGCGAACAAGATCGTGTCCTTGATCCCGAACCCAGCCAAGGCGGGGGAGTGTAGAGGGTTGGTCACGACGCGCTTGCCCGACCCGTCTTCGGCTATCTTTGCGAGGGCCGCCGCCATACTGTGCGGTGATGTGAGGGCCGCGCCAGCAGCGTCCGCGTGGAACTCGCGCCAGCGGTCGAGATGGGCAATCAGCGCGCGGCACGCAAGCAGGACGATCCACGCCAACTGCGGAAGGAAGAGGGCGGCCGCGCACGCCATGGCAAGATCTCGTTGTCCATGCCAGATGCCGTACAGCAACCCGGCGCTCAACAGCAGCAGCAGGGCAGGCGAGGCGCGGAGCAGGCTGTGGGCGAAGGCCAAAGGCGAAATCAGGAACGTCGCGATGCTGTCCTGGACCGCCAGGGCGAGCGTCTTCACAAACGAGTCTCCGTGGGCGACGTGCCCGACCTCATGCCCCAGGACTGCCGCCAGCTCGTCAACTGATAGCCGGTTAACCGTGCCGACGTTAACGGCAATGAGATAGCTGCCGCGCCGGCCGATAGCAAACGCGTTAATGTCGTCGCTGGGCACGACCCCTACCATGGGCGCGGCCCGGAGGCCCGCTCGTTCGGCCATGCTCCTGACCAGTTGGTAAAGCGCCACTTCGGCCGGAGAAACGTTCTTGTTCCGCTCGACCATACGCAAGGTGATGACCTTGGCTCGCAGCGTTTTCGCGGCGCGCTGGCGCGCGAAGAGGAGGCAGCGCAGAAAGCGCTGGCACCAGCCAGCGAAGGGCAGGCCAATGAGCACCAACGCGATCCATGCAAAGGGTGTAGCGGCGCCCTCTTCCACGATGATGCAGGCGCTGTTGACCGTCACCCAGCCGAAGGGAGCCGCGGCGACGGTTGTGAGCGCAAGCAGGGCCAGAGCTGTTGTGGTCGATCGGGTCCGACCAGGGATCCGGGGGGGCATGATTACTCCGTGGGAAGGGTCGCAGAGCTGCGGCAACTGCGCCGATCCTAGAGCGTCGGCTGGTTCTATCGCGCCGCTGAAAGACGTGGAAATCCGTCGCCTTTCCCCGGCGCGAAGCGGCTGCGCGTCCCGGTAGGATGCCGGCAACAAGCACTGGAGTTTACCCCGATGGTCAACATGATCCTGCGAACCTTCTTGTTCGCCTTCTTCCTGCAGGTCGTGCGTTCACCGTTGGTTATGATGGTGATCGGTGTCGGTGTCGGCATGTACTTCGAACACACGCGGCCGGGCACGACTGCCGTTGCAGTTCACTGGGCCACCGGCGAGTTGGGCGGGGCTCTTGATGCCGTGAACCCGTTGGCCGGGTGGCTGGGCACCGATCCTCGGCCCGTGCAAGCGTCGGGATGGGACACCGGAGCTTACAAGCTGCGCTGAAATGCGAACGGCCGGGGATGTGCCCCCCGGCCGTTCGTCATGTCTCAGCTCTGCCCGCGTCACGGGGGCAGCATCGCCTTGTCGTAGCGGGCTTGGTCCCGTTGGGACGCCGGATAGAACCGCTTGCGGCAGAGGTCGATCACTTCTTTAACCGGCATCGGCTCGCAGACACAGGCAGGCGGGTCGTTGGTGGCCGCCATGTACGCTAGATATGACGCGAGTTTGCCCACGACCTTGTTGTTGAGGTACTTGGCCGGCAAGGCATCTTGAACGATCTGACCGGCGATAGGCGCGAAGTAGGGATTATCGGCAAATGGCGAGTTGGTCACCTCTTCGTAGAAGAGGCACTCTTGGCCGCTGTAGCGAGACCGCACCTCCGCTGTCAGCGGCGACATCGCGACAGAAAACTCGGCGGTGCTGACGCTACTGGCAAGCACCCGGAGGATGATGGTTAGGTCGCCCTTTTCAACGGCCACCGCCTGCGTCGCCGCCTCCGTGCTCTTCCATGGGTTCTGCTGGGGCGCCGCGCTGGCGGAGCCCGCAGCCGCCATCAGCAACAAGCCGATGGCGAGCGTGCGGAGGTGAGGCATTTGGCTCAGCTCTTCTTGCGGGCCTGATCGATCATTGCCTGCATCTGGGATGTCGGAGCGTACCCCGGCATGGTCGCGCCGCCGTCCAGATAGAAGAACGGAGTGCCCTGGATCCCCAGGCTCTGGCCGAGATTGAAGTCGTTGGTGACCAGTGAGGCCACCTTCTCCGACGTCATGTCCTTCCGCAGCTGTTCGACGTCCAATCCGATGTCCGAGCGGGCGGCCAGTTGCAGGATGCTCGCTTCGCTGATCTCCGTCAGCTTGTACAGTTCGCGATGAAAGTCATTGTGCTTGCCCTGCAGCGCGGCTGCACGTGCCGCCTGGGCGGCGAGCCGGGAGGTCGGAGACAGGATGGGCAGTTCGCGATAGACCACCTGAAGGTCCGGGTTGTTGGCAAGAAGCTCGTCGATGACCGGCTGGGCCTTCTTGCAGTAGGTGCAGTTGTAGTCTGCGAACATCACCAGCCGCACCTTGGCGCCGGTCACAGCACCGGCCTTGATTGCGTCCTTTTCGAATAGCTCGGACGCACGGGCCGCGAAGTTCTCCGACTTCGGAGCACGCGCCTGCTGCTGCTCAGCCAAGTGCTTGTTGACGCTCTCGAACACATAGCCCGCATTGTCTTTCACCCACTGGCGCAGCACCTCGTCGAGCTGCTTCGCGTCGAGGGCTGTGTTCGTTGAGACCGCTGCCGACGGGGTGACCGCGGCAGCTTCTGCGGCTTTACGAAGGACCTGCCCCGTATTCGCGGGCATGGCGTCGCTGCGGTCTCGGATCTGAGTGGTTTGCCGCAGCTGCTCATTCTCAATGGTGAGCTTCGCATTCTGCTGGGTAAGCCGCTCGACGCGATTCATCAGAGCGTCGACGATGCCGTCGACGTCCGCTGCAGACGCAGGAGCGGCGACGGAGAGTGCGAGAAGGACGGGCAGGGTCAGTAGGGGGCGCTTCACTCTTCATCTCCGGGTAGTCACGTTGCCGGAAGACTAGCGCCATTGACCAATTTGGCGCGCCGCCGAAAGACACCGAAAACCGTTGCCTTTCTCTGTAGAGAAACGGCGTTTGAAGCTGCTAGGCGGTTCAATTGGAATTGCCTCGGGAGCTTACGAGATGACACGCGCGCTTGCGGTCGCGGCCATCGCCCTTCTCGCCACCCTTCATGTCGCGGAGGCGGCAGGCACTGCTCCTCTGGATGGTTCTCTGGCAAGCCGATGCGGCCAAGAGAGCGGAGCGGGCATTCAGGACTATGCGTCCAATCCGGCAGCCTCACTTGTCGTCGAGGTGACGCTGTTTGACAGCGCGAACCGCGTCATCGAACAGGTGCCATTCATCACACAGCCGAACGCGGAGGTGTCTGCGCACTCCATCGAGAAGCGGACCTTTGCGCTGGCCGGGAAGGATGGCGCACCGCCGGCGATCGTCTGTACCGGCCATATCACTGCGGTGCGAGTGACGCCGCATACTTCCCGCGACGCCTCTGTCGAGTTGGTGGTAGAAGCGGCGGCGCTCCGCCGACCGGACGTGATGGTAGAACAGCGAAAGCTGAGCAAGGCGCCGGAGCCGGATCAGGTCCGGGTCGAAGAAACGGTGCGCATGCAAGAGGGGCAGCGTGTGGTGCTGAAGGTCGGCGGCAACGGGCCGGTGCGACGGATTGCCGTTGCTTTCGGCCGCACGCGTTGATGCCGCCGGACAGTCCAGCGCACGGTCGGGCACGACATTAGATCGTCTGATTTCCCGCTATACCAACTGGGCCGGTCCCCACTAGCTCCGACCGTACGTGGGGCCTTAGGCCTGTCACGTTGTGGAACTGTGGGCGAGAAAGAACGTCCGACGGTAGGTCGGACCCGGTGCCCTTCGCTCGGAGGTGCGCTCACTCGGCCGCAAAGGCCACATTGGCAAATGGTGGGGTGGCATCTTGGGGGCGTCCCCGTCGAAGCAGCTTCCGCGCACGGTTCGCGATTGCCCCTTCCGTCCGGTGCGGCAGCAAGCGCCTGATCTCTTTGAGCGTGGCGCTCTTCCACATCCGGAGCACGAGTGCGTCCTCGTCGCCCTTCCAGACGTTTTTGGCATGGCGACCTGATACCGCCGTGGCCTGGGCACTCCTGGGTCGGCGAAGATGGGCCTCGCGGGCGGCTCGACGAATTCGGGACAGCGACTTTTCTGGCAGCCGGCGCACGATGTCATCCATCATCACGTCCGGCGACGGATAGCTGTCCAGCAACACCAGAAACTCGCCGGTGGTCCACCCGGTAGGCGGGGCGGGCGAGTTGATCCTAACGTCGGACTCTCCTGTCTCCGTTGCAGTCAAACCGAGTTCCAGTGAGCGATCGATGTTGCCAATGCGGTGGGGCCCAGGCAGTGCGGCGACGATCTCAATCAGGCAAGCATCGGCGGGTTCCATCTCCTGCAGTACGCGGTCCTCGTCCGGTTTCCACTTGCGATCCGGATTGGTCTTGCGCCGAAGCTTCATGCGTCGCGCCTCGGATCGAATGCCATTCCAACTCCGCTTAGGCAGCAGGACCTGAAGCTGGGATCGCTCCATGGTCGGGTAGTGCTTGCGGATGATCTCTCGTTCTTCGTCAGTTATGTGGCCCATAGCATGCAAGCGCGTGGTTCGTCGTCCAGCGTCACTATAGCGGCAATGGATTGCCCTTGCGCCGGAGAAAGGCATTGGAAACAACCACATTTTGGGCTTTCAGCAGCGAGCCGAGAAGCGATGAAAATCATCGTCATTTGGTACTAGCGGAACGAAACTCGTTACCGTAAAATCAAGCCACTTTGATTCGTATGCTTGTCGCGACGAATCTAGTCGGTTTCCATGCATGTTGCTGGAAGCTAGTTGATCTAAAAAGTGCTAGTTGGGCACTATAAATAACCAGCATCTATGTTCTGGTACTCGCCAGAACACATGCATGAAGCGCTCCGCCTTAGGGCGTCGCTTCAGCAGATGTCGAGGCGCTCTTCTTGTGCGCTTGTCGATGAACATCCCCATCCGGGACCACGCTTCCCGGAAGGGGCGTGGTTTATCTTCCATCATCGTAGTGGAGAAAACCATGACTGTTCTTTTGTCCAACGTCACCAGCAACCTTGAGAACGCTGAGCTGAACGCCCGGTTTGCGGCGGACTGGCAGCGTTACAAGTCTGGCGATGCGAATGTCTGCTTCGTCACCACGAGCGACGAGGACGGCGACATCGCCTACTGGCTGGTGCTGCGAGAAGCCTCCGAGATCCTCGTCTACTCGATGGATCTGGACGAGACGATCGAAGCGATTGCCTGGTCGCTCAGCTGCTTCGGCAGCGAGGCGGCAATGCTTGAGCAGTATCCGATGCTCAAGCGGTAAGGACCATCTGCGCGCCCCTGAACCCGGCGCAGTTGGTTGAGCGGCGTAGCCGCTCAACGCCAAAAATGGTGCTGCCTAGCGCGTCGTTTCCGCACGACCGCTCGGCCGGCGCTTGTTCGCCGAAGCCTCAGCTTCGGTCCTCTTGGGGGCGCATCGTCCCCGTCGGGAACCGAGCGTCCTCTCCCACCACCGTCGGAGAGAGACGATGAGCATCTTCCATTGGATCATGAACGAGCTCCGTGCTTGGGAAATGTTGGGCCGCGTCTACTTTCATGCCCAACGTGACTTCGAGAAGCTGCTCGACATAATCGGTGATCTGCGCGACCCGACTCTCCACCTCTGCCCCTTTGATGAGGAGGACCTGGTCCGCAAGTTCCGCTCCGGCGCGAACTTTATGATCGCCAGCTACGAGTGGATGCTGCAAGGGTACCTTGGACAGAAGCCGCGCATTGCCGCGGATATGACCAATCGTCGCAACATCCTTCTCTCGTTTATGGCGATTGAGCCGGAGGAGTTCCGAGAGGTTCGCGGCCAATCGCAGCAACTTGAATCCGCAGCAGAGAATTCAATGCTGTGATGATTCAGCAAAGTTGACTTGGCCTACTGTCTCATTTGAGCGGTTTCGATGGTCGACACCTTCTTCACCTACGGTGACGCGCATCGCGATTTAGCGGGCGCGTAGCAACGAAAGACCCAACCCCAACCGGGGGCGCGCCTGTGCCCCGTGTTGGGCCGTGGCGCGCCTCACTTCTGAAAAGGTGCATCATGGACAATCAAATCACCCTTTCCCCGATTCCCGGCACGCCGGAGTATTTCGCGGCTCGCAAGGTGGCCTTCGCCCTCATTCGTGAGGTCGAGATCGCCAAGCAATCCGCCGACAGAGCTCCGACCTACATCGCTGGGCGCTGGGACGAGGATAACGAGGACTATGAACCGGTTGAGAACACCAAGCCTTGGGATCACCTGGACAAGGTGCAGACGATGGCCAAGGCAGACCGGCTTGTGGTCGAGACCCTCAAGGCACAGAACCGCCTTGATCTCCTGAGCATGTCCCGTTGGGAAGCCGAGGCGATCATTCACGGCGCGCCCGCTGATATCCTGGCCGAGACAACGGTGCTCGTTGCTTGGCAGGGGCTTACCTACCATCAGCCCTGCGCATACGCTCAGCGGTTCGATATCGAACTCGCCCGGCCGCCGCGCAGCGACTGCTATGTCCTGACGAAGACGATCCACTATTCGGGGGTCCGTCCCGGTTTGCTGGGACGCTGGAGGGAAACCACTAGAGCATTTTCAGAATGAGTCTCCATACCCTGCGGCGCGGAAGTAGTTGGCGCACTCGTCCGGCTTGAAGTGGTCAAGGAGTTGGCCGATAC